>NZ_JADYVY010000004.1:0-461258 GCF_020194215.1 Bradyrhizobium sp. BRP20
GGGCGCCGTCACGCTGAGGAGCTCCACGGGTGCTGATCTGTCCGTGACCGGACGCGCCGACCTGCTCAAGGCGCTCGGTGTGTCCTCGTCGGTCGGCGGCGGCAATGCCACCGTCAACGTCAACCGCGCGACCAGCGCAGCCTCGCTGGGTGCGACGCTCACCGACGGTTCGACGCTGAACGTCAACGGCAAGGTCATCACCTTCAAGAACGCGCCGACCCCGGGCTCGGCCGGTGCTCCGGCCGTTGCCAGCGGCTACGGCGCGAGCGGTGCGGTCGTCACCGACGGCGACGGCAATTCGACCGTCTATCTGCAGGCCGGCACGGTTGCCGACGTGCTGAACGCGATCGACCTTGCCACCGGCGTGCAGACCGCGACCATCGCAGCCAACGGCACCGCGACGTTTGCGGCCGCCTCGGGCCAGTCGAAATCGTCGATCAACTCGTCAGGCCAGCTCAAGATCGCCACCGGCATCAACGCCGACCTGTCGATCACCGGCACAGGCAACGCGCTGAACGTGTTCGGCCTCGCCGGCAACACCGGCAGCGCCACCGCATTCACCGCGGCCCGCACCTCCGGCATCGGCGGCATCGCCGGCAAGACCTTGACCTTCACCTCCTTCAACGGCGGCACGGCGGTCAACGTCACCTTCGGCGACGGCACCAACGGCACGGTCAAGACGCTCGATCAGCTCAACACCAAGCTGCAGGCCAACAACCTGTCCGCAACGATCGACGCCAACGGCCTGCTGACCATCACCGCCTCCAACGACTATGCGTCCTCCACGCTCGGTTCGACGGCGGCGGGCGGTTGGATCGGTGGCACGCTGACCTCGGCGCTGACCTTCTCGACGGCTTCCACGCCCGTCCAGGATGGCGTTGCCCAGACGGCGCGTGCCAATCTGGTGACTCAGTTCAACAATATCCTGAACCAGATCGACACCACCGCGCAGGACTCCTCGTTCAACGGCGTCAACCTCTTGAACGGCGACCAGCTCAAGCTGGTGTTCGACGAGACCGCCAAGTCGAGCCTGAACATCACGGGCGTGACCTACAATTCCAAGGGTCTCGGCCTCGCCTCGCTGACGGTCGGCGTCGACTTCATCGACAACGCCGCCGCCAACCGGGTGCTGACCAACCTCAACGCCGCATCGAGCACGCTGCGCTCGCAGGCCTCGAGCCTCGGCTCGAACCTCTCGGTGGTGCAGATCCGTCAGGACTTCAACAAGAACCTGATCAACGTGCTGCAGACCGGCTCGTCCAACCTGACGCTGGCCGACACCAATGTCGAGGCGGCCAACAGCCAGGCGCTGTCGACCCGCCAGTCGATCGCGGTCTCGGCGCTGTCGCTGGCCAACACGTCGCAGCAGAGCGTGCTGCAGCTGCTCCGCTAACAAGCGGCTGAAATCACTGACTAAAATCGAGCGGCGGGGCCTTGGTCCCGCCGCTTTTTCTTTGCGTCCGGGGGCGGGCAGGGGCGTTCATCGGCGGTTAACCCTATCCCTTAAACCGCCGTTAACCATACTTTAAAGGACACCTCGTAAAACTGGACAAAAGGCCGGCTTTCCAGCCCGCGCGGCCGATTCGTATCCGGTTCAAGAGGAAGACTCGCCAATGTCCAACATCGTTCTCTCGGCGTCAGTTCGCCAGAACCTGTTGTCGCTGCAGTCGACGGCCGACTTGCTGGCCACGACGCAGGAGCGGCTGTCGACCGGCAAGAAGGTCAACACGGCGCTCGACAATCCCACCAACTTCTTCACGGCGCAGGGGCTGGACAACCGGGCGAGCGACATCAGCAACCTGCTCGACGGCATCAATAACGGCGTCCAGGTGTTGCAGGCCGCCAACACAGGCATCACCTCGCTGCAGAAACTGATCGACAGCGCCAAGTCGATCGCCAACCAGGCGCTGCAGACCACGGTCGGCTATTCCACCAAGTCGAACGTCTCCACCACGATTCCCGGCGCGACCCCGGCCGACCTGCGCGGCACGACCTCCTATGCGAGTGCGACCGCGAAGAGCAACGTGCTCTATACCGGCGCGGCCGGCGGCGTGACCCCGGTCACGGGAACTGCCGCACTCGGCGCCTCGCTCGGTTCGAGCGCCGGCACCTTCACAGGTACGGCCGCGCTCGCGGCCGACGGCACCACCGCGCTGTCCGGCACGGCGACGCTGGTCGGCACCACGGCATCGACCACCTTCGGCACGCCGCCCGCGGACGGCGACACCATCACGGTGAACGGCAAGACCATCACCTTCCGCACCGGCGTTGCTCCGAGCGCCCAGCCGACCGGCTGGGGCCTCGACGCCAGCGGGCACATCGCCACCGATGGCAACGGCAATTCGATCATTTATCAGGGAACGGCGGCGGCGCCCCTAGCGACCGTCAACGACGTCCTCACCGCCATCGACCTCGCCAGCGGCGTCAAGACCGCAACCATCAGCGCAGGCGCGGCGACATTCGCGGTCAGCGGCTCGGCCGGCCCTGTCGGCACGCTTCAGGTAGCATCGTCCATCTCGGGTGGTGGCGCGGTGACGCTGAAGAGTTCGACCGGCGCCGATCTGAGCGTGACGGGCAAGGCCGACTTCCTCAAAGCACTCGGCCTGACGTCCGCGACCGGCGCGGGCAACGCGAACGTGACCGCGAACCGCTCGACGACCGCGGGTTCGCTCGGCACCCTGGTCCAGGACGGCTCGACGCTGAACATCGGCGGCAAGACCATCACCTTCAAGAACGCGCAGACGCCGCAATCGACAGCGAGCGTGGCCACCGGCTATGGCGTCAGCGGCAACGTCGTCACAGACGGCAACGGTAACTCGACGGTCTACATCCAGAGCGCGACGCTGACCGATCTGCTTAACGCGGTCGACCTCGCCACCGGCGTCAAGACCGCCAGCATCTTCAACGGCGCGGCAACCATCTCGACCACCGCGGGCCAGATCCCGTCGTCGGTCAACAGCAGCGGTCAGCTTGCGCTCTCGACCGGCATCAATGCCGACCTGTCGATCACCGGCACCGGCAATGCGCTCAGCGCCTTCGGCCTCAGCGGCAACACGGGAACGGCGACGGCCTTCACCGCGGCGCGCACTTCGGGCGTCGGCGGCATCAGCGGCAAGACCCTGACCTTCACCTCCTTCAACGGCGGCACGCCTGTCAACGTCACCTTCGGCGACGGCACCAACGGCACCGTCAAGACGCTTGACCAACTCAACGCGCAGCTTCAGGCCAATCACCTGACGGCCACGATCGATGCCAACGGCGTGCTCACGGTGACCACCGTCAATGAATACGCCTCTTCGACGCTCGGCTCGACGATCGCGGGCGGCGCGGTCGGCGGCACGATCACCGGCGTTCTCGCCTTCACCACCGCGCAGCCGCCGGTCCAGGATCCCGTGGCGCAGACCGCGCGCTCCAACCTGGTCAACCAGTTCAACAACATTCTGGCCCAGATCGACACGACCTCGCAGGACTCCTCCTTCAACGGCGTCAACCTGCTCAATGGCGACACGCTGAAGCTGGTCTTCAACGAGACCGGCAGCTCCACGCTGAGCATCAACGGCGTGGTGTTCAATGCGGCGGGCCTCGGTCTCAGCAATCTCGTCAACGGCGTCGATTTCATCGACAACGGTGCCACCAACAGGGTGCTGGCCAGCCTGAACGCGGCCTCGAGCACGTTGCGTTCGCAAGGCTCCACGCTCGGTTCGAACCTGTCGATCGTGCAGGTGCGTCAGGACTTCTCCAAGAACCTGATCAACGTGCTGCAGACCGGCTCAGCCAACCTGACGCTTGCCGACACCAATGAGGAAGCGGCGAACAGCCAGGCGCTGTCGACGCGCCAGTCGATCGCGGTCTCCGCGCTGTCGCTGGCCAACCAGTCGCAACAGAGCGTGCTGCAACTGCTCCGCTAATTCCGCAGCGCAACTTCGCTATTCGAGATTACGCGGCGGAGCTGATGCTCCGCCGTTCTTTTGAGGAAGATCGCTAAGTCGAGATTAGCCGAGATCGACGCGGATCACGCCAGGCGAGTTTACATCGTGCGTGCGTAGATCTAGCGTTGCGCTGACGAAGGACTCCGTGCCCCGTAATTCTGCGGAGTACTTCCAAGCACGATACGTAAGCAAATCTTAAGCGGTGCTGCCTAGGGTTGGGAAAGAAATCCTTAAGCGCGTACAACGCGCTAGGTAACCTCCAGGGTGTGATTGATGTCGAATTCCGCTGCCTCGGCTTATGCGCGTGTTGCAACCACCACCGCATCTCCTCGCGACATCGAGGCGCAGACTCTGCTCAAGGCCGCCAACAAGCTCCAGGACGCGGTGAACAACGCCGATCCGCTCAGCGAGCAGACCATGCAGGCCCTGATGTTCAACCGCAAGCTCTGGACCATCTTCCTGAGCGAGGCGATGCGCGACAGCAATCCGCAGCCGATCGACGTCCGGCAGAAGATCGCCAACATCAGCGTGTTCGTGTTGAGCCAGACCGCCGCGCTGCAGATGAGCCCGCAGTTCGATCACTTCCGTCCGCTGATCGAGATCAACCGCAATATCGCGGCAGGGCTGTCCGGACGGCCGTGACGGAATTCGTGATGGTCGCATCACGAGCACATCGGCGAAACTCGCAATTTAGGCAGGAGCTGATCGCGGCCAGTGGTCTTGCCTCGGCACGCGAACTCCGCGCTGACCGATGACGGCCAGACGCAGAGCAGAAACATCGGCATCGATCGCGTGATCGTTAGGCGCTGAGATCCGTGCTGAGCGGACGCGAGGGCTCGGACTTCATGTCCAGTGCGTGGAAATAGGCACGCCGGCGGAGCATCGCCTCGTCAGGGAACTGGTTCACCACCGTGTCGGTCTTGTCGTTGACGACCTGAAAGACGAAGGACGCGGCCGCCTGGTCGAACACGACCTGGCGCGAGATGTTCTCGTGGTTCGGCAAATCATTGCGCACCGGCGCGCTCGTATCGCTCGCGGCGACCGTTTGCCTCACCGGAAGATCAGTTTGCACAGCCTCGTTCGCCGCCGAATTCGACGTCGGTACGATCTGCACGGGGGCCGGGATCCCCACCGGCCTGATGCTGAAATCTGTACTCATGGCAGCCTCCTGGTTGCCTTACGTGAGTCAAATCCCAACCCCTCTAATCACGCAAGCATGGAACACCAGGACTGAACACCCGGTAAGGAAACGTGCCTAACCGCGCGACGCCATCGCCGCGCGGTTTTTCCTAAAATTGTCGGTTGTTCTCGTGCTGCTCAGAGCGAGCGGCTGACCGCAAGCGGCGTGATATGGCGCGGACCTGGCGCTGCGCTGCGCCCGGCGGCGGTATAGGTGTTCGGCACGTTGCGCTTCTGGATCTCGGCGTTGACGCCGCGCACGACGCTTTCGGAAACCGCGTGCGCGGTCGCGAGCACGGTGAGATTGACCTGGAGCATCGCGCGGAACGCATCGTGGTGGCGATGCAGCGTCGAGAGGAGCTCCGGCGCGGACTTCGCGAGCTGGTCCTGGTTTGCTTTCAGCTGGCCGACTGCGCTGACGTAGCTGCGCGACAATTCCTGCTTCTTGCCCTCGAGCGTCATCGCCTCGCGGACCTTGCCGGCGCGGACGAGCTCTGTCTCGCGCTCGATCAATCCGAGCAGGGCGCTCATCGCGTCCATTAGGCCTTCGGCGAGCTTGCGCGCCTCGCTGCTGACGGGCGCGCTGCCCGGGCGCTGGGCCTGCATCGGCTGACGTGAGGCGTTGAAATGGTTCATCTCGTTTGACCTTATGCCGTGCGGATCGTTTTCGCCTGCTGCAGGATGAGGGTACGGTAGACGTCGCTGGCGATGCCGACGCCGCCGGCCTGGGCGAAGTTCTTGGAATATTGCTCGGTCAGCATCGAGCGCCATACGCCGGTGCCGGGCGTGTCGCCGAACGGGCCTTCGCCTTTCAGGCCCGAGGTCATCTGCGCGAACATGCTGTTGAGGAACATTGCCTCGAAGTCGGTGGCGGTCTTCTGGGCCTTGGCCTGTTGCTGCGGCGAGACCTTTTGCAGCGCGGCGGCGAGCTCGAAGTCCGGCCGGCCGTTCCGGCTCTCGACCGAGAAGGCCGAACTGGTGGCGAGGCGAGGGGTGTTGATCGCGCTGGTCTGCATCACATCACCTCGATGTCGGCTTCGATGGCGCCGGCGGCCTTGATCGCCTGGAGGATGCTGATCATGTCGCGGGGGCCGATGCCGAGGCCGTTGAGGCCGTCGACGAGCTGCTGGAGCGAGACGCCGTCCTTGACGAGCGCCAGCTTCTTGCCGTCCTCGGTGACGGTGACGCTGCTGCGCGGCGCGACCACGGTGCGGCCGCGTGACAGCGGATTGGGCTGGCTCACTTGCGGGCTCTCGGAGATGGTGACCGTGAGGTTGCCCTGCGCCACCGCGACGGTGGCGACGCGGACGTCGCGGCCCATCACGATGATGCCGCTGCGTTCGTCGATGACGATCTTGGCGGCGAGATCAGGGTCGACCTGGAGCTGCTCGATCTCGGTGAGGAAAGCGACGACGTTGCCCTTGAACTCGGGCGGGATCGACAGCTGCACCGTCGAGGGATCGATCGGCTCGGCGGTCTTGACGCCGAGATAGTCGTTGATTGCGGCCGCGATGCGCTTGGCCGTCGTGAAGTCGGGGTTGCGCAGCGCCAGGCGGACGTTCGGCAGCCGGTTGAGCGCGAACTCGATCTCGCGCTCGATGATGGCGCCGTTGGCGATGCGTCCCACCGTTGGCACGCCGCGCACGATCTTGGCCGCCTCGCCCTCGGCCTGGAAGCCGGAGATCGCGAGCGAGCCCTGCGCCACCGCATAGACGTTGCCGTCGGCGCCGAGCAGGGGGGTGACCAGCAGGGTGCCGCCCTGGAGGTTCTTGGCGTCGCCGAGCGCGGACACCGTGACGTCCATGCGCGTGCCCTGAGTGGCGAAGGCCGGCAGGTTGCCCGTGACCATGACGGCGGCGACGTTGCCGGTGCGGATGGTGGCGCCGCGGATGTTGACGCCCATGCGCTCGAGCATCGCCTGCAGCGACTGCTTGGTGAAGGGGATGTTGTTGAGCGTGTCGCCGGTGCCGTTGAGGCCGACGACGAGGCCATAACCGATGAGCTGGTTCTGCCGCACGCCCTCGATATTGGCGAGGTCCTTGATGCGCGAGGTCGCCGCCGCCGAGGTGACCGACAGCGCCAGCGCCGACAGCGCGGCGCAGGCCAACCCAACAATCCTCACCCAACGAACGCCTGGCATCTCTGCTCCCCAAGGCCCCTAGAAAAGGCTCCTCAAATCGGACAGGACTTGCACGACACTCCCATGACGAGCTGGTCCGGCGCTTTCCTTGCGAGCGCTGTGCCAACGCCTGATGGCGAGGTAGGTGGCTGAATAGCTTGAATAAATCTGTTGCGACCGCTGTCAGCACTGGTTCGCCCTGTGGAGCGAAACTGCCGGCTGTCGGCAGATTTTGCCGGGCCGTTTACGCCCCGTTAACCATAAGACAGCGAAGGTGAGGCATCGATCACCCGGATTCTTTCCGATGCGCATCTACGGACCGAACGGTACGACGCTTGGCACGCCGGCCAGCCAGGCCAAGCGGACGGGCTCCGGCAGTTTCGTGCTGCCCGACACCTCATCTGCGCAGGAGACGCGGAGCGCTGCCGCACCGAAGGCGGCCGCCAACATCGATGCGCTGCTAGCGTTGCAGGGTGTCGAGGAGGATCCGGTCGAGCGCCGCAAGCGCTCGGTCGCCCGCGGCAGGACTGCGCTCGACGTGCTCGACGATCTCAAGATGGGCCTGTTGTCCGGCAATCTCGACGCCTCGACCGTGATGCGGCTGCGTGATGCGGCGGCCCACCTGAAATCGTCCTCAGGCGATGCCGGTCTCGATGCGGTGCTCTCCGAGATCGAGCTGCGGGTCGAGGTCGAACTGGCGAAGGCCGGGCAGGCGTAGTCACGGAGGCTCTTACGCCGCTTCCTCCTTCAACTGCGCATCATAGCGGCGCTGGGCGGCGAGCACGTCTTTCAGATTTTGCTCGGCCCAATCGCGTAAGGGATCCACAGCCGCCGCCAGTGTCAGGCCGAGCTGGGTGATCGAATATTCCACCGTCACTGGCACGGTCGCGATGGCGCGGCGCCTGATCAGGCCGTCGCGTTCGAGCGACTTGAGCACCTGGCTCAGCATCTTCTGCGAGATGCCTTCAATCGTGCGGCGCAATTGATTGAAGCGCATCGGCTCCTCGCGCAGGAGCAAGAGGATCAGCACCGCCCATTTGTCGCCGACGCGATCGAGGATTTGGCGGGTGGGGCAGTTCGCTGCGTAGACGTCGGGTTTCATCGTCGTTTCTCGGAAATCCATACCGTTGCTTGGCATCCGCGTGCCGGTTGTACGCGATCAGTTACCTCAGCGTAATCAGGTAAGCACAAAGTGCTCTCTTAACACCAGCATTCTTTGCGATATCTAGTCTCTATCAGTTACCAGAGACGCAAAGGAGCCTTCCATGAAAATCGCAGTCGCCGGTGCCTCGGGCCGGGCGGGGTCGGAGATCACCAGGGAACTGTCCCGCCGCGGCCACACGGTCACGGCCATCGCCCGGAACCCGGAAAAGATTGCGGCCCTGCCGAACGTCACGCCAACCAAGGGGGATGTGCTCGACCAGGCGGGCCTCGGCAAGCTGTGGGCCGGTCACGACGTCGCCGTGAGTTCCGTGCACTTCCTGGCCAGTGATCCGCTCAAGCTGATCGGTGCGGCGAAGGACTCCAAGGTCGGTCGCTACCTCGTGGTGGGCGGCGCCGGGAGCCTCGAGGTTGCCCCGGGCGTGAAGCTGGTCACGACTCCCAATTTTCCGGCCCAATACAAGGCCGAAGCGGAGGCGGGCTCGGCCTTCCTGGACCTGCTGCGGCAGGAAAAGGACCTGAATTGGACCTTCATCTCGCCCTCGGCGCTGTTCGAGGAGGGGGAGCGCACCGGCAAGTTCCGGCTCGGGACCGACCAGCTTCTCGCAGATGCGAACGGCAAGAGCTGGATCACCTTCGCCGACTACGCCATTGCGCTCGCCGACGAGATCGAAAAGCCGGCCCACCTGAAGCAGCGCTTCACGGTCGGCTATTAACGGCGGCCAGCTGCCTCCAAGCCCTCAAGGATAAACCTTCCTGTGCAAGGGCTTGGGGGCGCGGATCGGGCGGTGAGGGAAATATTGTCTGTCACGGGAGGCCACTATATAAGGCCCGGCTCAACGGACCCCGGTCCGTCCGCGAGTCGTTGCTTAAGAAGATAGGCCTCCCTTGGAAAAGTTGAAAAACTACCGACCGACCGACAAAGAGCCTTTCATGAACGACCGGCAGAAGGAGTACTTCCGTTTGAAGCTCCTCGCCTGGAAGGATGAGATCCTCAAAGAATCCAAGCTCACCCTGCAGGCTCTGCAGGAGGAGAACGTGAACCACCCCGATCTCGCCGATCGGGCCTCGTCCGAAACCGACCGTGCCATCGAACTCCGCGCCCGCGACCGCCAGCGCAAATTGATCGCCAAGATCGATGCCGCGCTCCAGCGTATCGAGGACAACACCTACGGCTATTGCGAGGAAACCGGCGAGCCGATCTCGTTGAAGCGGCTCGAGGCCCGGCCCATCGCGACGCTCTCGGTGGAAGCG
This sequence comes from Bradyrhizobium sp. BRP20, assembly GCF_020194215.1. Classification (NCBI taxonomy): domain Bacteria; kingdom Pseudomonadati; phylum Pseudomonadota; class Alphaproteobacteria; order Hyphomicrobiales; family Nitrobacteraceae; genus Bradyrhizobium; species Bradyrhizobium sp. BRP20. Next base: position 9,643 of record NZ_JADYVY010000004.1, read on the forward strand.
CAGGAGCGTCACGAGAAACGCGAGAAGGTCTATCGCGACGAATAAGGTCCGAGCCGCAGAGATGCGGCTCTTTGTTTTTGGACGCAGGGCGCCATTTCGCGCCATGCTCCGCATATTGCCCATAGCTTGCCGTCGCGCCCACCATGGCGACAGCGCGATCGCGAAAAGTGAATCGCGATCAACGGGCTAGACCGGATTGCTCCGAGCTCACGTGAGTTCGGATGAGAAACAGCCTTCACTTCAGGTGCGGGAGATTTTGCGAGTCGCATCAACGAGATCGACTCTGAAGTTGAGACGCTGATCCAGCTGCATCAAGCATCGCTGCAATCAGGCCTGCTGCGACGTCCCAAGCCGGGTATCCCCATTAAGCCTGGGCCAGCTCAATATTTCCTTAAAAGCTCGAGCTCGCGCAGCTGCGTGGTCAGCATGTGCTGGGTGATGCCGCCGATCGACGCAAGGCGCTGAAACGAACCGCGCCGTTCATCAGCGCAAACAGGATCTCCAGTTTGAGGGGAATGCGGGTCATGAGCACTGTTCTGGTCACCGGCGGGTCGGGCTTCGTCGGCATCCATGTCGTCCTGCAACTTCTGGCCGCCGGCCATGCCGTGCGGACGACGGTGCGACGGCCGGAGCGCCAAGCCGATGTGCTCGCCATGCTGCGCGAGGGCGGGGCGGCGACGCCCGAGAGCGTGGCCTTCGTCACCGCCGATCTGACCCGGGACGACGGCTGGGAGGCGGCGGTCGCGGGCTGCGACTACGTTCTCCACGTGGCGTCCCCGCTCTCGACCACCGTCCCGACGGACGAGAACGAGATGATCATCCCCGCCCGCGACGGAACGATCCGGGTGCTCCGGGCCGCGCGCGCGGCCGGTGTCAAGAGAGTCGTCATCACCTCGTCGCTGGGCGCGATCGGCTATGGCCATCCGCCGCGCGACAAGCCGTTCGATGAGACCGAATGGACCAATCTCGCCGGTGTCGACGGCCAACCCTACGTCAAGTCCAAGACGCTGGCCGAGCGGGCGGCTTGGGATTTCGTCGCGGGCGAGGGGAATGGGCTGGAGCTGTCGGTGATCAACCCTGCCGGTATTTTCGGGCCGGTGCTGGGGCCGGACTTTTCCGGCTCGATCGAGATCGTCAGATCTCTGCTCGACGGTGCCATGCCGGCGGTGCCGCGGGTCTATTTCGGCGTGGTCGACGTCCGCGACGTCGCCGAGCTGCATCTGCGGGCGATGATTGCTCCGGAGGCGAAGGGCGAGCGTTTCATCGCGGTCTCCGGCGAGACGATGTCGATCCTCGACATCGCCCGCGTGCTGCGGCGGGAACTCGGGCCCCGGGTTCCGCGGCTCCAGGCGCCGGACTGGCTGGTGCGGCTGGCCGCCCGCCGGATTCTGCTGCTGCGTGCGGTCGTGCCGATGCTCGGAATGATCAGGCATTCCACCAGCGCCAAGGCCAAGTCGCTGCTCGGCTGGCAGGCGCGCTCCAATGAGGAGGCGATCCTTGCGACCGCCGAGAGCCTGATCCGGCTCGGCCTCGTCAAGGGGTGAGGGCACGCCACCCGCGCTTGTCAGGCCGGGGCGGGGATGCTGAAGTGCCGCCTTGGACTGCGTAGCGTGGGAGGCGGCGCCGATGGACAAGATTCTCGAAGCCGCAAAGGCGATCGCGCTGGCGCGTCGCAACCACGCCCCGCTCGCGGCGCTGGAGCGGCCCCCTGCGGACGAAGCCGAGGGCTATCAGGTCCAGCGCACCCTGCACGATCTGCTGCTGCCGCATGTCGGCCCGCTCGTCGGCTACAAGATCGGCTGCACCAGCCAGGTGATGCAGGACTATATCGGCATCCCGCACCCTTGCGGCGGCGGCGTGTTCCAGAAGGGCGTCCATGACAGCGGCGCCAAGCTCGCCGCCTCCAATTATGTCCGCGTCGGCGTCGAATGCGAGATCGCGGTGCGGCTGAAGCGGGACCTTGCCGCCGGCGAAGCGCCCTTCACGGCCGAATGGGTCGGCGAGGCGGTCGAGTCCTATCACCCCGCGATCGAGATCGTCGACGATCGCTACGTGAAATGGGAGACGATGGGCGCGCCGACCTTGATCGCCGACGATTTCTTTGCCGCCGGCTGCGTGCTGGGCCCATCGGTCCCGCGCTCGTCGGTGCCGGACCTCAAGGCGGTCAAGGGCCGCGCCATCGTCAACGGCGAGGAGGTCAGCCACGGCACCGGTGCGGACGTGCTCGGCCATCCCCACAACGCGCTCGCCTGGCTGGCCAACCATCTCGCCGCCGAGGGCAAGGGGCTGCACGCGGGGCAGCTCGTGCTCACCGGCAGCCTGGTGAAGACGCTGTGGCTGAAGGCCGGCGACAAGGTGCGGATGGAGCTGGACGGGCTCGGCGTGGTGGAGGCGGAGTTTACGTGAGGGGCATTGGTCCTCTCCGCAGTCATTCCCCGCGAAGGCGAGGAATCCAGTACGCCGCGCAGAATCAATTTAACCACTGACGTCTCGGAATACTGGATCGTCCGCCTTCGCGGACGATGACGGGGCACACGCTTCTGCCTTCATTTTTCCGTCGTTGAGAGGAGCCCTCGCGACGAAGCAATCCAGTCTGTCTCCGTTGAGGGATTCTGGATTGCTTCCGCCTTCGCCAAGGCTTCGGTGGACAAGTCGCTGCGCTCGCAATGGCGGAGTGTGCTGTCGCGGCGTTGCAATAATGTCGCGGACCTGCCTCGCAGTACGCAGTTTCTGACACATCCCGACAAAGGCATCTTGCGCCCGCCGGCAATCGGGTCTATGAGCCCCGTCCCATTCAACCTGCGCGTTCAAAATTGAGGAGACCAGCCGTGAGTACTTTGTGGCGATCGACACATTCCGTGCCGACGCTCTCAGTGCGTCCGGCTGACAGTCATCCAATCATGTTGAACGACAATGGCACAGTCATTGATTCAGCGCCGGCGGGAGGCCGAGCGCACGCGGGTTGAAGCCTACGAGCTGTCGCTGCGGCACGTGTCGCAGCGGACGCGTCCTCCACCGGATTTCGAGAACGCGATCAAAGAGGCCAGGCGTGGCTTCGAGGCGAACGTCCTTCGCGATGCTTCGGCATGGAAGCCGCAGCTGAAAACTCGCGACGCGGCGCGTCTTCGTCTTGGCGCCGCCCGCTATCTCTTTGCGCGCTATCCTGTCGCTGAGCATCTGGAGCAGATCTGGATCGACAGCGCGGGACTGAGCCGCGACGAGATCATGTTGCGCAAGCGATGGTATGTCGTGGCGGCCGGCGGCGGTTCGCTCTACGCCGCCGGTGCGGCCGAATGGCTGTCTCGCAAGGAGGTCCATGCCTTCCTCAATCCGTTGGGGAAGGTCGGCTTCGAGGCTGCGATCTGGCAGGCGATTGCGCGTTCCTATGCGACCGATCCCGCTGTTGCGATGCGGATCGCGCGCACCAGGATCACGCAGACGCAGCGCGCTCAGCATCGCTTCTGGCGCGAGGTGGTGCGCTTCTTCTGCGCGTATGCCACCACGGTCGAAGACGTGGATGACTTCCATGACTACCTCGCCGATTGCCACCGGCGTGATCCAGAGTACACCCTCAAGGGGCGTTCACTGATCTCGCTTGGGCGGCAGATGCGCGAATGGCATCGCGATCTCGATGCGATTGCTCGTATCGAGGCCGCACGCCGTCGCGCCGAGGCGGCGCGAAACCGTGCGCGGGGGCTGGCAGCAGGCCCCGAGCAGGGCGAGGACCGTTGGCTCGGTGCAGCGATCGCGGACTGGTCATGGACAAAGTCGTCCAAGGACCGGGCCAAGCGCGAAGAATATGTTGTGATCCAGTTGAGGACGGCAGCCGATCTCGTGGCTGAGACGCGCAGCATGCGTCACTGCGTCGCCACTTACGCGACAAAGTGCATTGCCGGGCATGCCTCGATCTGGTCGCTCCGTCGCCGTGCCTCGGGTGACGTCCAGCGGCTGCTGACCATCGAGCTTGATACCCGTTCCAGGGCGGTTCAGGTTCGCGGGTTTGCGAACCGTCCGCCGTTTGCCGAGGAGTGCAAGATCCTCCAGCGATGGGCGCAAGCACGCGGGATCATGCTGCTGTGAGAGAAGCCTGCGCCGCTTCGGCGGCGCAGGCAAAATACATGCGGCCCTCGCCAGGGGAGCTAGCGAGGGCCGCGTAGTACATCGTCGTTCGCGCCTTTAGTTCGCGAGCACGATGTGGGAGCTCTTGAAGGCGCTTAGAAGGGCAGCAGCACGTCCATGACCTGCTGGCCGTAGCGCGGCTGCTGCACGTCGGTGATCTGGCCGCGGCCGCCATAGGCGATGCGGGCCTGGGCGATCTTGGTGGAGTCGATGGTGTTGTCGCTCTGGATGTCCTCGGGGCGGACGATGCCGGCGACGATCAGCTCGCGAATTTCGAAGTTGACGCGGATCTCCTGCTTGCCTTCGACCACCAAATTGCCGTTCGGCAGCACCTGGGTCACCACCGCGGCGACGTTGGTCTGCAGAGCTTCCTTGCGGTCGACGCTGCCCTTGCCCTCGCTCGAGGAGGTCGAGTCGGCGGTCAGGATGCGGCCGGGGAGGATCTTGTTGGCCTGGGTGATCGTCTGGGAGCCGATGAAGTCCGTGATCCCGGAATCTTCCTTGTTGCTGCGGCTGCGCGAGGTGTCGTTCTCGATGTTGGCCTTGTCGGTGATGTTCACGGCCACCGTCAGGAGATCGCCGACCTGGCGGGCGCGCTGGTCCTTGAAGAAAGCGCGGCTGCCGTTGCGCCACAGCGAGTTCGGATTGTAGGAGGCGACCTCGGGTTTGGGCATCGGCATCTGCACCGGCTTGTAACCGGGTTGCGTCGTCGGATTGTCGATCGCCGACAGCTTCGGCTGCTCGCCGATCTGCGACAGGCGGTCGATCGAGGAGCAGCCGCTCGCCAATGCGCAAGTCGCTAGCAGCAGGGCAGAGATCGCGATGCGACGAAGGCGGGAGGCCGAACTGAACGTGGACATGAATCTACTCTGACTTGGCTGGAGCTTGCGAGAAGCGAACTTGCGGAATCTGGGCTTGGGCGATCTCGGCTGCGGACGCGGGTGCCTGGACCAGGCTCTGCGCCAGGGCAGCGGCCGCCGGCACGGGGTCACGCTTGACCGACGAGGTCTGCTCGACCGCCGGTGCCATCGGTGCGGACTGGCTGGCGCCCTGCACCGTGACCTGGCCGCGGCCGGTCACGATGCCGGTCAGCGTGCGCTTGGAGTGCAGATTGAGCACGCTGACGGTGTCGCCCTCGGCGCCGCTCTCGATCGCCTTGCCGCGCGTGGTGAGATAAAGGCCGGGCACCTGGTAGATGATGGTGACCGCCTGGTCGCGCACCACGAAGTCGGGCCTGACGAGGTCGGCGGCGCGGATCGGCGTGCCCGCGCGCATTGCTCGGCGCAGCTGCATGCCGATGCTGCGGTCTCGCGAGGCAGGCTCGCCGGTGACCTCGGCCTTCGGCCGGCGCTCCAACGACAGGTCGGAAGATTTCAGAAGCTCGGCGCGGTCGATGTCGCGGGTCAGCACGGCCACCTCCACCGTCTCGATCGCGGTGCCGGTGAAGCGCAGCTTGGTCGGTGCGGCATTGCCGTCGTTGGCAATCTCGAAGGCGATGTCGAAACGGCCGCTGCGGGCATCATAGCGGGTTGCGACCGGCTGCAGCGCGCCGCTGTTGGAGGCGTCCAGCCGCATCTCGGCGACGCTGCGGTCGAACGTGATGGTGATGTTGGCGGCGTCTCCGAGGCCGAAGCGGCGCTCGAGCGCCGCGGCGACGGCGTTCTCGATATCCTTGCTCGCGAGCGTGCGGGCGAGGCGGGTGACCTGGACCTCCTTGATGTCCCCGGTCATGACGCCGATCACCTGTTTGGCCCGCAGCACCGACAGCACCTGGCCGACCGTCAGCGTGCCGGTGGTGCCGAGATCGGGCGAGCGGTAGACCGGGATCAGCGCGGCCGATCCGGCGTTGTCGATGAGATCGCCGATCCGCACCACGTCCGAGGTCACCGTGACGCTTGCGCGCAGCGTCGGCGCGGCGATGAAATCGTTGGCGGCCGCTGCCGGCAAGGCCAGCGCGACAAGAGTGGAGATAGCGGCGAGGGTGGCGCGGATCATCGTCATCACCTCAGCGGAACAGCGCCGTGGTCGATTGCATCATCTGGTCGGCGGCGCTGATCACCTTGGCGTTCATCTCGTAGGCGCGCTGGGCGGCGATCAGGTCGCTCATCTCCGAGACAACGTCGACATTGGCCTGCTCAAGGCTGCCTTGCGTGAGCTTGCCGTAACCCTCGGTGTTCGCGGTGCCGTCCTGCGGCGCACCGGACGAGGGCGTCTCGGTGAACTGGTTGTTACCGACTGGCTGCAGGCCCGCCTTGTTGATGAAGCGCGTGACGCCGATCTGGCCGACGATCGAGGAGGTGGTTGAGCCCGGCAACGTCACCGAGACCTGGCCCTGCTCGCTCACGGAGATGCCCGAGGCGTTGTTGGGAATGGTGATAGTGGGCTGCACCGGATTGCCCTGCGCGGTGACGACGCGGCCCTGATTGTCCATCTGGAAGGTGCCGTCGCGGGTGTACTGGAAGGTGCCGTCGGGCATCAGGATCTTGAAGAAGCCCTCGCCCGAGATGGCGAGGTCGAGGTCGTTGCCGGTCTGCGACAGCGTGCCTTGGGTCATGCTGCGCGGCGTGCCGACGGTCTTGACGCCGCCGCCGATGTCGACGCCGACCGGCAGGATGGTGCCCTGGTCCGACGATTGGGCGCCGACGCGGCGGACATGCTCGTAGATCAGGTCCTGGAACGCCGCCGTCTGCTTCTTGAAGCCGGTGGTGCGGAGGTTGGCGATGTTGTTGGAGATCACCTGAACGTTGAGTTCCTGTGCCGCCATTCCGGTCGCTGCGGTGTGAAGCGCCTGCATCTCAGTTCTCCTTCAATCAGGCCGGAACGTCGGCGAGCTTCTCGATCGCCGATTTGTGGAGGTCGCTCTGCTGCTGCAGCAGGTTGGCGACCGCGGCGTAGCTGCGCATCACCTCGACCATGCGGGTCATCTCGCCGACCGCATTCACGTTCGACTTCTCGACATAGCCCTGCTGCAGGGTGGACTTGGTGTCGGGCTGCTGGTTCGCCGAGCCGGCGGCATAGAGATTGGCGCCGAGCTTGGTCAGCTTGGCCGGATCGTCGAACGAGACCATGCGGATCTTGCCGCGGATCGAGTCGGTCCGCGCCGTGCCCTCGAGCACCGTGACGGTGCCGTCGGGCGCGACGTTGATGTCGTGGTCGGTCGGCTGAAAGGTGATCGGGCCGGCATTGCCAAGCACGAGATTGCCGTCGGCGGTGACGAGCTGGCCGGTGCTGTTGAGCGAGAACTTGCCGTCGCGGGTATAGAACTCGCCGCCATTGGCCTGCACTGCGAAATAGGCGCCGCCGTTGATCGCCATGTCGAGCGGATTGTTGGTCGGCTCCAGCGGCCCCTTGCTGATGTTGCGGAAGGTGCCGCGGTCCTGGACATACGAGACCCGGCGGTCGCGGCCGATGAAATTGTCCTCACGCGCGTTCGAGTTCAGATATTCCTCGAACAGCGAATGGTCGGATTTGAAGCCGTTGGTGTTGGCATTGGCGACGTTGTTGGCGATGACATCCATCTGCCGCTCCAACGTCATCTGCCGTGACAAGCCGATCAGACGCGCGTTCTGCATCGGAAATCTCCCCTGAGCGGATCTGCCATTTCGCTCTCCCAAGCGCCTTGGCGGACCCCGTGACCGAGACCGTCGGGTTCTCCCAAACCGTGAAGTCTCGGCCCCTTCTCAGCGAAAGCCGTGCCAATCAGGAAAATCACGTAACTTCAATGTGTTGGCGACTTTCGAGGGGCGCGAGCAGGCGGCAGAAAGGTTCTGTTAGCCATGTTTGCCCGGCAGATTTTTCCTAGCGGCGGCCCAATCGAAAGATTCCGTTAACCATTATTACCGTAGCGTTTGCGCATCAGAGGAGCGCATTGCGCTGGGGCATTCGTATCGCGTCATTGTCTGCCAGGAGGCTTCGCTCTTTCGACCCCTTTGAGAGATGAACGGGCGCGGCAACCATGGCAGAGAACGAGGAAGGCGGCGCAGCCGCTGATGGCGCGGAAGCCGCTCCGCCGAAGAACAAGCTCAAGCTCATCATCATGGTCGTCGGCGCGCTCGCCGTGCTCGGCGGCGGTGCTGCGACCTGGTTCTTCTTCTTCCGTCATAGCGGCGATGAGCATCATGCCGAGGCCGCGCCGCCGCCGAAGCCGCCGGCCTTCGTCGACGTTCCCGACCTGATGGTCAACCTCGCCGGTTCGCCCGGCGAGCGCGTGCAATATCTGCGGTTGAAGATCGTGCTGGAGCTGAAGGAAGAGAAGCAGATCGAGGCGATCAAGCCGACGATGCCGCGCGTCACCGACATCTTCCAGACCTATGTGCGCGAGCTGCGCCCGTCCGACCTCAACGGTTCGGCCGGCATCTTCCGCCTCAAGGAGGAGCTGACCAAGCGCGTCAACGCGGCGGTCGCCCCGATCCAGGTCAGCGCCGTGCTGTTCAAGGAAGTCGTGGTCCAGTGAGCATGACGGACTAGGGATCATGGCGGGCAACGACCAAGTCGACCAGGATGCAATTGCCGCCCAGTGGGAGGCCTCGCTCGATAGCGAGGATCCCGCCGAGGCGGCAAAGGCTGCCGCCGAGAACGAGCTATCGGAGACTATGGCCCTGCAATGGGCCGCCATGGTCGAGGACGGCAGCCGCGATCTCGGCACCGGCAAGAATTCCGGCGAGCGGGTGTTGTCCCAGGAGGAGATCGACAATCTCCTCGGCTTCACCGTCGGTGACGTCACGCTCGACGACCATTCCGGCATTCGCGCGATCATCGATTCGGCGATGGTCTCCTACGAGCGCCTGCCGATGCTCGAAATCGTCTTCGACCGCCTGGTGCGGTTGATGACGACCTCCTTGCGCAATTTCACCTCCGACAACGTCGAAGTCTCGCTCGATCGCATCACCTCCGTGCGCTTCGGCGACTACATGAACTCGATCCCGCTGCCCGCCGTCCTCACCGTCTTCAAGGCCGAGGAGTGGGAGAACTTCGGCATGGCGACGGTCGATTCCAACCTGATCTATTCGATGATCGACGTGCTGCTCGGCGGCCGCCGCGGCACCAGCCAGCTGCGCATCGAGGGCCGGCCCTACACCACGATCGAGACCGAGCTGGTGAAGCGGCTGGTCGAGGTGGTGCTGGCCGACGCCGAGCAGGCGTTCCGGCCGCTGTCGCCGGTGACCTTCTCGATCGACCGGCTCGAGACCAATCCGCGTTTCGCCGCGATCAGCCGTCCCGCCAACGCCGCAATCCTGGTGCGCCTGCGCATCGACATGGAAGACCGCGGCGGCAATATCGAGCTGCTGCTGCCTTACGCGACCATCGAGCCGATCCGGGGCGTCCTGCTCCAGATGTTCATGGGCGAAAAGTTCGGCCGCGACCCGGTCTGGGAGGGCCACTTCGCCACCGAGATTGTGCAGGCCGAGATCGCCGTCGACGCCGTGCTCTACGAGGCCGACATTCCGCTCAAGCAGCTGATGCGGCTCAAGGTGGGCGACACGCTGCCGCTCGACATGCGCGCCGACGCCAACGTCACCGTGCGTTGCGGCGACGTCACGCTGACCGAGGGGCGGATGGGCCGGGTCGGCGACCGCGTCGCGATCCGTGTGACGAAACCCTTGCGCAAGCCAAGTACGACACTTGCGATGTTCGAGAAGGTGGACGAGCAGAACAAGATGATGGAGGCCCCATGAACCACTCCCTGGGAATGGCGATCGAGACGCTGGTGGCTATCCTGCTGATGCTGACGATCGTCTACTGCGTCACGCTCAACAAGCGCTTGAGGCGGCTGAAGGCGGACGAGCATTCGCTGAAGGCCGTCATCGCCGAGCTGATCACCGCGACCGAGATCGCCGAGCGCGCGATCGGCGGGCTGAAGCTCGCCGTGCGCGACGTCAACGAGAACCTCGGCAGCCAGCTCGCCGCCGCGACGCAGATGTCGGATCAGCTCTACAAGCAGCTCGGCGAGGCCGACAACGTGGTGCGGCGCCTGTCCAAGATCGCGATCGCCGCGCGTCCCGTCACCAATCCGGAGACGGTCGCCGCGCCCGCGGCCAAGCCGTCGTCCGCGAAGGCAGTGGCGGCGGCCGCCGAAGCCTTCTCCGAGCGCCGACGATCCAACGGCCTTGCCGCATGAAGCCTGGGTATGAAGTCATTTCGTAACATCCGCGTCATTCCCGTCGTCCTGGTCGCCGTCGCCGGCCTCGCCACGCTGAAGGTGGCGGGCCTTGCGATCAACGGCGGCTATGTCTTCGACTACAAGCCGAACCAGGGCAAGAAATCCTGGGCGGAAGAGAACCTGAATTTCCCGACCGGCCGCGAGGATCCCGACATCACCGGCTCGACCCCTGCGCCGAAGGAAGCACCCAAGCCGGCAGCGCCCGAGACCAAGATGGAGGGTGGCACCGTCGTCAAGATCGACGAGGGGCAGCCGCAGGTCTCGGCCGCGGAGCGCGCGATCCTGGAACGGTTGCAGGCGCGGCGGCAGGAGATCGAGGCCCGTCAGCGCGAGATCGACATCCGCGAAAGCCTGCTCAAGTCGGCCGAGAAGCGCATTGAGACCAAGGTCGAGGAGATGAAGGCGGTGGAAACCCGCATCTCCGCGACCCAGGCCGAGCAGAAGGCCGCCGAAGCCCAGCGCATGAAGGGCCTCGTGACCATGTACGAGGGCATGAAGCCCAAGGATGCCGCGCGGGTGTTCGACCGGCTCGAAATGGGCGTGCTGATCGAGATCGCCTCGGCGATCGCGCCGCGCAAGATGTCGGACATCCTGGGCCTGATGTCATCGGAAGCCGCCGAGCGGCTGACCGTCGAGATGGCCCGCCGCGCCAATGGCGGCGGCGATCAGTCCGCCTCGGCCGGCGAATTGCCCAAGATCGACGGCAAGCCGACGCAAAAGCCGAATTGAGGCTCGAGGAGAAGCGCGCTTTCAATCCGCGCGCTGTCGCGCGGTCGTTCGACTGAAGCCCAGCGAAATGCCTCGTGCGCCTAATTCGCGAAGGCCTGTTGCACCCTGCGAACAGGCGGGCGCAACTGCTGCTCCATCTGGGCGAGGATATTGACCTGCTGCTTGATCAGCGCCGCCTTTGAGACGCGGGTCACGAGCTGCAGGGTGCTGTGGCAACAGGCACATTCATATGTCTTCAGGGCATATCCTCTGGCAATCGGGACGATCGCGACGACCGCTCTTGCTCTGCTACACACAATGCAACCGGCTTCTCCGCTCATTGATTACCCCCAGAGCTAACCAATGCGATTTGCATCGCCGAGATTCACATCTGATTCAGAGTCGCGCGCGAACCGCAACGAGCCGAAGGTTGTGAGTGCGCGCTCAGCAACCCGTCAAGGTGGAAATCAGAATCCCGTGGCGGATGCAGCCGGGGCAGGCGGCATCCTCCGGGACTGCGATGACTTGACGCGCGCAGGTGTGAAGTGGCGTACAGTGGTGCTCAAGGCGCCGTCCTACGCTTCGGTCATTCGCAGTCGGCAGCGCAGGAGGAGGCCATGAACTACTCGTCCGCAGCAGAACGCGTCATCGAGGCCGTCAACCGGATGCTCATAGCGGCGATGACATCCGCATGGACATCCGCGCTAAGCCATCAGCATGCCGCGCCGCCGGATGGCGAGGCCGGCAACGATGATCAATCTTCTCTTGGCGAAGAGAGCTCCTCGGCGCCCGATGGCGCCGGGACGCAACACTGAAGAGCCCATTGGCTCGGGGCGTCACAAGATCAGATCGTGCAAGCCGTGGCCGTGAGCCGGACTTGGGCCATGAGGCGGATCAACATCGGGCGGAGTTGGTTCAGGCGTGAACGCCAGTTCGAGCCCGTGGAATCCTCCAGCGTGGCCGGGATGACCGGCGAGGTCTAGATGATCCGGCACCACGCTGTGCTGTGAGCCCTGCGAAGCGTTATCCTTGAACTTGAACGACTCGCCGAGCTGCTGCGTCTCGCTTGCAAGCGAATGGTTGGCGCCTCCGCTCGACGACTTCAGAAGGCTCGGATTGAGCGTCGCCTCTGCCATTCCATCGTTGGCACGACCGTGGGCATGCGCCGCCTCGTCGGCGTTTCCTTGAGGCGAGGCGCCGTGATTCCCGGCATTGTTCCCCGGTGCAAGCCCGCGCCCGGCGTGCTGTTCGGCGGCATTCTGGTCAAAATTCAGCGCGGCGATGGCAATGTCAGGCATGTGGCCGCTTCCAGCAATCGCGCCACTTTTGGCCAGCAATGCTGTGTCGGGACCGGCCAGGTGGTCGAAGACAAAACTGGCCTCCGTCGGTGCGGCGACGTATTGCGACATCGTAGACGGTCCGCTGCCCGAAGGAGTTACCGCAACAATAGCGAGTGTTTCGGTCGAGGGCGTTTGCATCGGGTCCGAACTGGAGATGCTCGAATATTCAGTTTGTTCGATCTGGTCCGAAGGCGTATCCAGGTTGTGGAGCGGCTCGCTTGACTGGATGTCCGGACTCTCTGCGAGGAGCGTGCCGTCGCCGCTTCCGGAGTCGGACGAGATTTCGGAAGTGATCGTCATTAGCCCGGCCGCATCACTCTGCAGGGTTGCGGTGAGGTCGGTCAGCTCGCTGGCGACCGCCACTACAGGCGCCGCTGGCGCCAGGATGAAGTCCGAGGCATCGACGGTTGCAATCCCCTGCAAATGGAGTTCGAGCAGACTGGAATCGCCGATGTGCAGGGTCTGGTCCGTTGAGTTGACGTACACGATGGTTTCGTTCGACGCGCTGTCATAGATCCAGGCGATCGTATGTGGCGGCACCGTCGTGTTGGTTGAGCTCAACGCCAAGATGGCAAACCCGAGCGCGCCAAAGGCGGTCAGGTCGATCCTGTCCGCTCCCGATGCGAAGTCGGTGATGGTGTCGAACTGACCGGCACGGGAATCGGCAACGAACAAATATGCGAAACGATCGTTGCCATTGCTGCCGGTGAGTTGGTCCGCACCAAATCCGCCGGTTATGGTATCGGCGCCGTTGTTGCCGTTTACCGTATCGTTTCCCGAGCCGCCGTAGATGGCATCATTGCCATCGTTGCCCTTGATCGTGTCATTGCCTGAGCCGCCATAGAGAACGTCCGTCTTGCCGGTCCCATTGACCGTATCACTGCCGGCTCCCGCATAGATGACCTGACCTGTGTCGCCGCCGCCGGCGATGGTTTCGCTCCCCGGCGTTCCGTACACGTTCGGAGGATCGGAGATCACGACGGATCCGGTGGCCAGGTTGTCAAAATCGTTGGGGTCGGCATCGCTGGCGCCATGAATGGCGACGGTCACCGTCTGCGTGGTACCGTCGATCGTGGTCACCGTGAATGTGTCGGTCAGGGTGTCGCCGGAATCGAGAGCCTCAACCACGCTGTTGTTGTTGTCGAGGGTGTACGTCCATGCGCCGGCTGCGGTCATCGTGAAGGTGCCGTATCCGTCGTCGCTCGCGGTCGGTGAAGAGATCGCGGTGAACGTATTCGGCGCGTTGTCGACGTCGGTATCGGTCAGCGTGCCAGTCGCGATGGGAGCGCCGGGCGAGAAGGTTCCTGCCTCGGTCACTGAGCCGGTCGTGGTGCCGGAAATGAGGGCCGCGTCGTTGCCGCCGTGAATGGTGATCGTCACCACCTGCGGCGTGCCGTCGAGGGTCGTGACAGTAAAACTGTCGGTGAGTGTGTCCCCGACATTCAGCGCCTGCACCGCGCCGCTCGCATTGTCGAGCATGTAGGTCCACGCGCCGGCGGCGGTTAGCGTAAAGGTGCCATAACCATTCGTGCTTGCCTTGGGCGAACTCACCGCAGTGAAGGTATTGGACGCATTGTCGACGTCGGCGGCAAACAGCGTGCCGGTTGCGCTCGGGCTGCCCGGTGTCGCATTGGCAACGCCGCCGGCCTCGGTCACCGCACCGGTCGTGGTGCCGGAAACGATGGCGGCATCGTTGGTGCCATGGATGGTGACCGTCACCACTTGGGCGGTTCCATCCAGAGTGGTCACCGTGAACGTGTCGGTCAGCGTTTCGCCGGTATTGAGCGCCTGCACCGCAGCGTTGGCGTTGTCGAGCGTGTAGGTCCACACGCCGGCAGCCGTCATGGTGAAGGTGCCGTAGCCGGCGGCGCTCTGCGTCGGCGAGCCGACGGCCGTGAATGCATTTGCGATCGTGTCCACGTCGGTATCGGTGAGGGTGCCGGTCGCGATGGGCGTGCCGGGGTTAGCACTGGCGACGCCGCCAGCCTCGATGACGGCGCCGGTCGTGTCGCCGGAGATGACCGCTGCATCACTGGCTCCCTGGATGGTGATCGTCACCACCTGGGGCGTGCCTCCGATCGTGGTCACCGTGAAGCTGTCGGTTAGCGTTTGGCCGGCATTGAGCCTCTGCACTGCGAGGTTCGAATTGTCCACGGTGTAGGTCCACACGCCGGCAGCCGTCATCGTGAAGGTGCCATAGCCGCCGGTGCTCGTCGTTGGCGAACTCACGGCCGTGAACGTATTTGGTGGGTCGTCGACGTCGGTATCGGAAAGCGTGCCGGTCGCAATCCGCGTGCCGGGCGTTCCATTGGCAATGCCGCCAGCCTCGACGATCGAGCCGGTCGTGGTGCCGGAGATGATTGCAGCGTCGTCGACACCGTTGATGGTGACTGTGAACGTCTGACTCGCAGAACTGAGGCCGTCGGAAACCGTGATGACGAAACTGTCGGTCGTGGGCGCCTTCAGCGCGTTGATCGCGATGCTGTCAGGCACGAACGTGTAGGCGCCGCTCGTACTGTTGACGTAGAGCGTTCCGTACGGACCGGGCTTTGACAGGTCGTATGTCACTCCGCCGAGGACCGTCTCGCCGGCGGTTGCCCCTATGACGCCAAAGGTCAGCTTGGCGCTGCCGCTGGTGCTGCTGGCAGCGAAGATTCCGCTCGTCGCAGTGAATGTATCAAACACCACCGTATCGAGCTCGGTCGGCCCCGCTCCGGTGCTGAGTGTCGGCGGTATGGGGTCGAAAACGGGAATGGCGAATGGCGACACAGGCGCCAGCAAATTCTGCAGCGAGGGCGGGTCGGGCTGAATGAAATTGATCGGCTGCAGCGATTGGGTTTTGACGAAGGGAGGCGTGCTCGAGCCATGCGGCCCCTGTCCGTCCAGATTGGCGAGCACGTCCTGCTGTGCGGCGCGCAACTCGTCCATGCGAGCGGCCGAGTTCGCGACCTGATTGACACTGATGGTGGATCCCACTTTCTTGACGATGATCGTTTCGCCGGGATCATCGACGATGATGTGCCGTGGGATCGGCTCCTTGGTCACGAGCTCAAAGGCGCCGTGCGCAAGGTCCTTGTAAGTGATGGAGTCGTCATCTAGGAATGTGACGTCCGGGTCCGCGGCCTCGGCATTTTCCGCGACCGAGAAAGTCAATGCTGCAAGCGTCAGCATTCCGAAACCGCCCGCGTGACTCCGGGCGCGAATACCTGCAATTGGCGTATTCAGCTGGATAGACCCGGTTTCTGCCAGCCGACCTGGTACGAAACTGAAGCTGCCTCGGGTCACGTCGAACAGGGCTGTAGGTGACGTGCCTTCGACGTCGAAGACGAATTCGCTCAGCGCCAGGCGCGTGTCGCAGGAGATGTTGAAGAGAGTACCGTCGATGAAGCGAATCGTGATCTGTCCGTCGGCGTCGGTCTCTATCACGTCGGCCCGGTAGACAGGCGCGCCGGCTACGGCCTGTGTGGCAACGCCACTGGCTCGCGCGAGCGTGCCGCAGCCGATCGCTGTATGAATATGGCCAATGATTTGGACGGGCAGGGCCGCGGCGGCCCTATTGCCAACCTGGACATCGGATGCAACCAACATGGCTCGACCTCGCCTGGGTGATCGATTCAGGCTCGGCGTGCTGCCATGGTCTTTCGGGGCGGCCCTCGCCAAGGGACAAATATCCTGGGCGCTGGCAGCCGAAGGCTTGCCCGCCGAAATCATCAAGTCTGGTCCAGAGAGACGCATGGCGCGGGGACGGCGGCGCGTAATGCCATTCCCGGCGCATATCCCTCCCGCTAAAGTGATTAAATTGACAAACGAGAGCTTATTTAATTTGTGGCCGCTTCCGTAGGGCCGCGGTAAATTAGAACGATTAAAATTATTAAACAAGAAATTTATTTATTGCGGCGGCGCTTCGCGGTTCAAGAAGTGAGCCGCCGCTAGCGGTAGGATCTTCTCGGAAAGGGCGGATCATGTGCAGACCTACGACAGCCGCTTTGGCGACCGGCTTGGTCTTGGCGCTTGCCAATTTCTTGCCGAGTGCGGCTCAAGCGCAAATCGATTCCGCCGGGCCCGCCGTCACCAGCTCGTCTTCCAAACCGATTGGCAAGGTGGTGGCGGCCACAGGCTCCGTCACGATCGAACATGCGGGCGCAGTGATCGTTCAAGCGAATGTCTCAAGTGAGCCCGGCCAGGCCAAGAGGGGTGATCCCGTATATCTTGGCGACGTGGTGCTGACCGGAGACGACGGCCGGGTCGGAATAAATCTTAGCGACGGCAGCTCGTTCAATTTATCGAGCAACGCCCGTATGGTGCTGGATCACTATGTGTATGAGCCGGCCGGCAAGTCCAACGCGACCCTGTTCAGTCTTGCCAAGGGAACGTTCACTTTTGTTGCGGGCAATGTTGCGAAGACCGGCGATATGAAGGTCGATACGCCCGTTGCCACGTTGGGGATCCGAGGTACGACGCCGCACATCGAGATTTCTGATGACGGGTCAGCCAAATTTTCGACGCTGATCGAAGAGGGCAAAAGCAAGGTCCTGAAGAAGCCGCCGGCCGGCGCGGCGCCGGAGCCCGATCGAAGCGCCAATCGCAGGCTCATTATCTGTCGGGGATGCTGAGAAGTTTGCTCGGCCGAAGCCGCCGTGATGCCGGCGCAGCGTCCGGCCCGGCAGAGAGACGCAACATGAGTGCTTCGTTTCGCTCGCGGAGTTCGGCGCTTGGTGTGAAAATCGCACGGGCCAGTGTCATCAGGGCAGGGATGCTCATTCTGATCGTTGGACTCTCCGGTTCGTCAGGCTTGGCGCAGACGTCGAAGAAGAGCAGCTCACTCAAGAATATCGAGCTATGTAACGGGTCAGATCGGGTCTCGCCCGAAGCTCGCATCGAGGCCTGCACGGCCTTTATCGATGCGGGCGAGGGGAGCACAAATGGCTTTGCCGTCGCCCACAACAACAGGGGCAATGCCCATAGCGCCAAAGCCGACTACGAAGGCGCGATCAAGGATTTCGTCGCAGCGACCCGGCATAACCCGAATTATGCGAAAGCCTTCAACAACCTCGGAGTGGCCTATCTGAGGACGGGCTCGCACGACCTTGCCCTTGGCGCTTTTCAGGAGGCGCTGAAGCTCAACCCCAACTATGCCACTGCCTTTGCCAACCGTGCGGCAGCGTTCTTGAAGAGGAATGCGTACGACCGTGCAGCGCAGGACTATGACGAAGCAATTCGCCTTGACCCGAAGCTGGAGGCGGCCTGGAGCGGACGCTGTTGGGCCCGGGCCATCCTCGGCGCCTTGCAGGCCGCGATGGAGGATTGCGAGATGGTGCTTCGATCTGGAGCGGGTAACGCCGCGACATACGATTCGCGAGCCCTGATAAATCTGAAAATGGGACAACTCTCCGCGGCTATCGACGACTACAACGCGGCGCTGCGGTACGCCCCCAAGCTGGCGAGCGCGCTGTACGGTCGCGGGGTCGCCAGATTCAAGCTCGGCGACACAGACGGCGGCAATAGCGATATCTCGGCGGCCAGAAGGATCGAGGCCCGAATCGCCGAAGATTTTGTCCGCTATGGGGTGCCGCAAAGGGACTGACAGGCCGCGACATCGTGCAGCCGTTAACAACTGCTTAACCGCCTGCGTCTCAAATTCAAACTCGCGGAACGGCCCCCGCTCCATCCGGCACGGCATGCTGTTCCCGCAAATCAAGACATAGCATTAACAAGTCCTTAATTGGCGAGACCTACAGTCGACGGCACGGGCCGGCGCCAGTGCCGGCATGCCCGCCGAACCGGAAGAAATGCCGCCAATGGCGCGAGAGGCTGCCGCTGGATTTGTGTCGCGAGCCCGCGCATCGGCGCGGGGCTTGTCGCGTCACGCCCGCGCCGCGGCCTTGCTGGCGGCCTGTCTCCTGCTTGGCCTTGCGGCGCCCGGCCGGGCGGCCGATCCGATCAGGGGCGAGGCGACGTTTTCAGCCGGTGGCGGCTTTGCCCGTCTCGTCATCAAGCTCGGCGAGGACGTTCCCTCCGAGGTGACGACCGCGGGCTCGATCCTCGTCATCCGCTTCGACCGGCCCGTCGAGGTTCCCGTCGAGCGCATTCCAGAAGGCGCGCCCGATTACGTCAATTCCGCCCGCCGCGACCCTGACGGCGGCGCCATCCGCCTGTCGCTGGCGCGGCGCGTCACCGTGAACACCATGAACGCCGGCGAGCGCACCTTCATCGACCTGCTGCCCGAGGGTTGGAAGGGGCCGCCGCCGAGCCTGCCCATGGACGTGGTCAAGGAGCTTGCCGAGCGGGCACGCGCGGCCGAGCGTGCGCTGCGCGCCCAGCGTGCCGCCGCGGAGTCCAGGAAGCGTCCGCCGATCCGCGTGCGCGCCTCGGTGCAGCCGACCTTCGTGCGCTTCGTGTTCGAGATGCCCGACGGGGTCGGCGTCTCCTCCGTGCTCAACGAGCAGAAGCTGACGCTCGTCTTCAACGCCAATCTCAATTTCGACCTGGCGGACGCGGTCCTCGCCGCGCCGCCGAACGTCGCCTCGATCAAGCAGAAGTCCGATATCGACCAGACCAATGTCGAGATCGCGCTGATCGGCGATGCCGACGTGCATTCGTTCCGCGACGAGAAGAACTACGTCGTCGACGTCTCCTTCCAGCCCGACAAGGGGAAGTTGGCGGCAACGCCCGAGGCGACGATCGCGCAGATGAAGCCGGTCGGTCGCGGGCCGGCGGCTGCCGCTGCACCTGCACCTGCACCGGAAAAGCCCGCCGCCGAGAAGAAGGACGCCCATCGCGAGATCCCACCGCCGACCTCCGAGACGATCGCGCGCGAGGCCAGGATCGACATCAAGCCCGAGGTGAAGGTGGAAGCGCCCGCCGCGCTGCCGCCCGCCGAAACGCCGAAACCGGCAGCCTCTCCCGCGGCCGAAGCGGCCCAACCGCCCAAGGAAGCTGCGAAGCCGGCGCCGGCGGCTGCGGCTGCGCCCGTCGAAGCGCCCAGGGAGGTCGCGAAGGAACCGGTCAAGGATGCCGCCAAGGATGCTGGCAAGGATGCTGCCAAGGCTGGGCCGGGGGAGGTGCCGGTCGCGCCCGCGATTGCCAGCGTCGATGCGCGCCGCGACAGCGACGGCTTGCGCGTGACGTTCCCGTTTCAGGTCGCAACGCCGGCGGCGGCGTTCCGCCGCGGCGACACCGTGTGGCTGGTGTTCGATACGCCGAAGCCCGTCGATGTCGAGGCGATCCGCACCAAGGGCGGCGCGATGATCGGCGAGGTCGGCCGCGTCCCGCTCGACAAGGCGCAGGCGGTGCGCATCCGTCTCACCCGTCCCCTGGTCTATTCGCTGACGAGCGAGGAGGTCGGCAAGGAGACCAACTGGATGTTGACGCTCGCCGACAAGATCCAGGCGACGCCGCTGCCGCTGATGATGTCGCGCAACATCACCGATCCCGCGCTCGCCAATATCGCGATCCCCTTCGCCAATCCAGGCCAGCTGCACAAGCTCACCGATCCCGATGCCGGCGACACGCTCTATGTCGTCACCGCGCTGCGGCCGGTGCGCGGCTTCATCAAGCGGCAGGACCTCGTCGATCTCTCGCTGCTGGAATCCGCGCACGGCATCGCGATCCGGCCGAACTCCGACGAGATCGGCGTCGAGGTCGGCTCCGACAAGGTCATTCTCGGCAAGAAGGGCGGCTTGACCCTGTCGCCGGTCGACATCTCGGCCGAGCGGGCGCCGACCGCCGTGCGCCCGATCTTCAGTCTCGAAGGCTGGCGCAAGGGCCAGTCGGAAAACTTCATGGCGCGCCAGGGCGAACTGATGACGGCGATCTCGGCGGTCGAGCCGGCGCTGCGTTCGCTGCCGCGGCTCGATCTTGCGCAATTCTACATGTCGCGCGCCATGTATCACGAGGCCAAGGCCGTGACCGACGTGATGCTGAGCGATCCGCTCAACAAGGAGGAGAGCGGCGCGCTGATCATGCATGCGATCGCCAACATCCTGATCGGCCGGCCGGCGCAGGGCCTGAAGGATCTCGCCAATCCTGCGATCGGCAATAGCCACGATTCCCAGCTTTGGAAGGCGCTCGCCTATGCGCGCCAGGGCAAATGGGCCGATGCGCGCGAAAAGTTCAAGAACGTCGAATTCGCCATCGCCTCGCTGCCGCTCGACATCCAGCGCATCGTGACGATGGACGCGATGCGCGCATCCCTCGAGGTGAAGGACTATGCCGGCGCCTCCAAGCGCCGCAGCGAGCTCGAGGTGGTCGGTGTTCCGCCCGAGGCCGCGCCAGGCTTCGCCGTGCTGCGCGGCCGGCTCGCCGAGGCGCTCGGCCACGACAAGGATGCGCTCGATGATTACAAGCTCGCGGTCGCCTCGAATGACCGTCCGGCTGCGGCCGAGGCCAAGCAGCTCGAGATCGCGCTGCGTCAGAAGCGCGACGAGATCGGCAAGGAAGAGGCGCTGCGCGAGCTCGAGACGCTGTCGATGACCTGGCGCGGCGATGCGATCGAGGTCAAGACGCTGCAGATGCTGTCGCGCCTCTATGCCGAGAACGGGCGCTACCGAGATGCGCTCACCGCCGCGCGCACCGCGACGCGGCTGCAGCCGAACGCCGAAGCCTCGCGTCAGGCGCAGGATCTCGCCTCCGAGCTGTTCACGCAGCTCTTCCTCGGGCCGAAGGGCGACGAGCTGCCGCCGGTCGAGGCGCTCGGGATGTTCTACGAGTTCCGCGAGCTGACGCCGATCGGCCGCCGCGGCGACGAGCTGATCCGCCGTCTCGCCGACCGTCTCGCATCGATCGATCTGCTCGATCAGGCTGCCGAGCTCCTGCAATACCAGATCGATCATCGCCTCGAAGGCGCCGCGCGCGCCCAGGTCGCCGCGCGCCTCGCCATGATCTATCTCGCCAACCGCAAGCCCGACTTGGCCATCACCGCGCTGCGCGCGAGCCGCATCAGCGATGTCTCCGGGGAGCTCCGGCAGCAGCGCCTGCTGCTGGAGGCGCGTGCGCAGAGCGACGTCGGCCGTCACGATCTTGCGCTCGACATCGTCTCCAACGTCGCCGGGCGGGAAGTGCTCCGCCTGCGTTCCGACATCTTCTGGGCGGCGCGGCGCTGGCGCGAATCCGCCGAGCAGATCGAGCTCTATTACGGAGACCGCTTCCGCGACTTCAAGCCGTTCAATACGGTCGAGAAGAGCGACATCATCCGCGCCGCCGTCGGCTACGCCCTCGCCGACGACTCGATCGGCCTGTCGCGCTTCCGCGAGAAATACGCCCCGCTGATGAGCGAGAGCGCCGACCGTCTCGCCTTCGACATTGCGAGCAAGCCGGCCGCAGCCTCCAGCGCCGAATTCGCCGAGATCGCCAAGCTCGCTGCCAGCGTCGACACGCTCGACGGCTTCCTGCGCGAGATGAAGCAGCGCTTCCCCGACGCCACCGCCCGCGCGCCCGGCGCGCCGCAGACCAAAGATACGAGCGACCACACCGGCTCGCTGCCTACGATCCCGGTCGTGCGGCAGATCAAGATGACGCGGTAGGACTGTCTCCGCGCGAAGCGCGGCCCGCGACCGCGCCACAAACTCGTCATTGCGAGCGCAGCGAAGCAATCCAGACTCTTTCCGCGGCGGCAGTCTGGATTGCTTCGTCGCAAGGGCTCCTCGCAATGACGAGGAGGGAGCGGGGGCTGCCGCTGAGAGCGGCAAGGACGCAGCAGCGAACGAAGCCTTACCCCCCGTAACTCTGCACCAGGCTCCCCGCCACCAGCGACCAGCCGTCGACCAGCACGAAGAAGATCAGCTTGAACGGCAGCGAGATCGTCGCCGGTGGCAGCATCATCATGCCCATCGACATCAGCACGGAGGCGACGACGAGGTCTATGATCAGGAACGGCAGGAACAACAGGAAGCCGATCTCGAAGGCGCGCTTCAGCTCGGAGATCATGAAGGCGGGGACAAGGATGCGTAAGGCGAGATCGTCGGGCGTGGCCGGCGGCGGCTCGCCGGAGAGATCCAGGAACAGCTTCAGGTCCTTTTCGCGCACGTTCTTCTGCATGAAGCCGCGCAGCGGCACGGAGGCGCGCTGGAACGCGTCCTCGACGCCGATCTGGTTGGCGACGAGCGGGCGGATGCCCTCGTCGTAGGATTTCTGCAGCACCGGGCCCATCACGAAGAAGGTGAGAAACATCGCGAGCGCGATGATCACCGAGTTCGGCGGGGCGGTCGCAGTGCCCATCGCGGTGCGCAGCAGCGACAGCACCACCACGATGCGGGTGAACGACGTCATCATGATCAGGATCGACGGGGCGATCGAGAGCACCGTGAGCAGCGCGATCAGCTGGATCGCGCGCTCGGTGACGCCGCCGCCACCGGCGCCGCCGCCGAGATTGATGCTGATGTCCTGGGCATGCGACGGCATTGCGAGCGAAGCCGCGCCGACCAGGACAGAAAGGAAAAGAACTCTACGCGGGAGGGCGGGCAACCTCACGAAGACGGCTTCGGACGGCCGAGCAGGGAGGCCATCTCGTCTTCGAGATTTTCAAAGCTGGTCTTTTCCGCAGCCGGCTTCGCCGGCGCAGCGGGCGGTGCCGGCGGCTCGCTGCGGGCGGCGCGCGCCGGAGCGGGCGGCGGCTCCGGCGCAACCGGAGGCGCGACCGTTTCGCCGGCCGGGCGGCGCAGGGCAGCCTCGAGCCGCTGCGCCATTTCGGCGAGATTCTGCTCGGCGCTCGAGGGCGCGGCAGCCGCTGCCGGCGGCGGAGCCGGCGCGGCCTGCGGCACGGGCGGAGGAGGCGGTGGTGCCGCGGCGCGCTCGGCTCGCACCGGCGGCATCTTCATCGGCTCACTGCCGCGCGGCGGACGCGGCATCAGCGGCGGCTCGCCGCGGGCGATGCGCGGCGGCAGCGGCTCGGGCCGCGGTTCGCGCTCGGGACGTGGCGCGATCGGCTCCGGCGTAAAGCCGCCCAGAGCCGGCTCGCTGCGGCGTTCGGCCAGTGCAGGCGCAGGCCGGCGCACCTCGTCGGCGAAGGATGGCCGCGCGGGCCGCGGCGGCGGCTCGGGCATTTGCGGCTCGGGATGATCGAGCAGCTCGGGCCGCGGCGCTTCATCGGCCCAGCCGCCGGCATCGGGCATGGGGGCAAGGCGCGGCGGTTCGGCGGCACTCGGACGTTGCGGGATCTGGTCGCGGCTGGGCGCGGCGCGAACGATGTTGGGCTCGACAACGATGTCGGTTGGGCCGCCGATCATCAGCAGATGCTCGACATTGTCGCGCCGGACAAGGACCAGCCGGCGCCGGCCATCGACCGCGGCGGCGTCGATCACGGCGAGGCGGGGCATCCGGCCGCGCTGGGTGTTGGCGCCGATGCGGCTACCGGCGAATCGGCGAACCAGCCATGCAGCGACGCCGATCAACGCCAGAACGACGATGAACGCGACGATGAAGGTGATAGGGCTGCCTTGCATACTTGTCCCCGACAAATGGCGCTTTTCTCGTGCCCATGGTCAGTCGAATCGACCACCGGCGGACGATGCCCCAAACTGCGATTTCTTAACGTTCCACGGCAAGTTTTGCCGTCCCCAACTCTTAATAACCCATGAATCGCCCGATCCAAAACGACTTCTTGCCCTGTGCACGTCTGGCCAAACGGCTGGGTTAATGCCACTTTTCGCGGCGTCGAATGGCGGGGCGCAAGAATCAGTTTCGGCTGGGGACATGCATCACGACCGATCCTTAACCAGCTGTTAACCATACAGGCGGCAAATTCTGCCTAGCGGCGGTCCCTAGGGTCCGTCGGGGCGGAGGGAGCCGCGACGATGTCCATCAACGATATTCCGGAACTGTCGGTGCTTCGCACCAAGATGCAGTGGCATCAGGAGCGCCAGCGCGTCCTGTCCGAGAACGTCTCCAATTCCGACACGCCGAAATTCCGGCCGCGCGACCTGGTCGAGCCGAAGTTCGACAAGGCCGGCGCCGTCACGGGGTCCATGGGGCCCTTGGTCCTGACCCGGACCAGCGCCTCGCATTTGGCGCCGTCGGGGGCCCCTTCCGCCTTCGACCAGAACAAGAACGCGGGCTTCGAGACCCGCCCCGCCGGCAATGCCGTCAATCTCGAGGAGGAGATGATGAAGGCCGCCAGCAACCAGATGGACTACGCCGCGGTGACCTCGCTCTATTCGAAGAGCCTGCGCCTGCTCAAGACCGCGATCGGCAAAGGTTAGGCCCTAAAGGAGGCGGATCATGGCAAATGACAGCAGCGACTTCGCCCGCTCCATGGCAATCGCGACCTCGGGCCTGCGCGCGCAGGCCGGCCGCATGCGGGTGATCTCGGAGAACATCGCGAATGCGGACTCGACGGCGCAGACTGCCGGCGGCGATCCCTACCGGCGCAAGGTGCCGACCTTCTCATCCGCGCTCGACCGCACGCTCGACGCGCAGGTCGTCACCCTCGGCAGGATCAAGCCCGACCAGTCCGCCTTCCGCGTCAGATACGAGCCGAACAATCCGGCTGCGGATGCCAGCGGCAACGTCAAATATCCCAATGTGAACTCGGTGGTCGAGATGACCGACATGCGCGACGCGCAGCGGTCCTACGAGGCCAACCTCAACATCATCAGTGCGACGCGCCGGATGATCCAGCGCACGCTCGACATCCTCAAGAGCTGAACAGGACATTTGAGCCATGGCATCACCGACAATTGCCGCCAATGCTTACGCCAGCCTCGCCCGCGTGCTGGAGAACACCGGCACCGGCGCCGGCAAGGGCAGCGAACCGAACGGGCAATCCTTCGCCGCGCTGCTGAAGGACGCCGTCGGCAGCGTCGTGGAATCCGGTCGCAAGTCCGACGCGCAGACGGTGGCGATGGCCTCCGGCAAGGCCAACGTGATGGACGTGGTTACGGCGGTCGCCGACACCGATGTCGCGGTGTCCACGCTGGTCTCGGTCCGCGACCGCGTCATCGCGGCCTATGAAGACATCATGAAGATGCCGATCTGATTTGAAGCGAATGGCGCGTGGCGAATGGCGAGCTCTGGCCACCATTCGCTACTCGCGATTCGCTACTCGCTTCTCGCGCCTTCCTCTAACCCCATCGGAACCTCCAAATGACCGGACCCGAGACCCTCGACGTCGCGCGCGATGCGATCTGGACCATCGTGATCGTGTCGTCGCCGCTGATGGTGGTCGGCCTCGTGGTCGGCGTCATCGTGTCGCTGTTCCAGGCGCTGACGCAGATCCAGGAGCAGACGCTGATCTACGTGCCGAAGATCCTCGCGATCTTTGCCACGATGCTGTTGGCGCTGCCGTTCATGGCCGATTCGATGCACGCCCACATGCTGCGGATATCGTCGCGAATCATAGGCGGCTGAGGCACTATGCGTGAATTATGCGCATCGACGTCTCGCTGCTGCCGGCGCTCGCCGCTTCCTTCATGCTCGCCTTCGCCCGGGTCGGCGCGATGGTGATGCTGCTGCCCGGCCTCGGCGAGACCAACATCCCGACGCGGATCAAGCTGTCGATCGCGCTGCTGCTCACGCTGATCATCCTGCCGCTGCATCGCAACGCCTATCAGGTCGACATGGGCTCGCTGGCGCCGCTGCTGGTGCTGATGCTGCATGAGATCGCGATTGGCATCGTGCTCGGCGCGACCGCGCGCGTGACTTTGTCGGCGCTCCAGGTTGCGGGATCCGTGATCGCGCAGCAGATGGGGCTCGGCTTCGTCACCTCGGTCGATCCGACGCAGGGCCAGCAGGGCGTGCTGGTCGGCAACTTCCTGACCATGCTGGGCGTGACGCTGCTGTTTGCCACCGACAGCCATCATCTGGTGATCGCGGCGCTGAACGACAGCTACACGATCTTCTCGCCGGGCGAGACCGTGTCGAGCGGCGACGTCGCCTCGCTTGCGACGCGTGCCTTCGCCGCCGCGTTCCGTCTCGGCTTGCAGCTCTCCGGGCCGTTCCTGGTGTTCGGCCTCGTCTTCCATATCGGACTGGGCGTGCTGGCGCGGCTGATGCCGCAGATGCAGGTCTATTTCGTCGGCGTGCCGCTGTCGATCTTCGCGGGCTTCCTGGTGCTTGCCGTGGTGCTCACCGCGATGATGGGCACCTTTCTCGACTACTTCATCGGTGTCATGCACCAGATGATGCCGCTCAGGTGAGGGGGATCGATCGGTGGCCGAAGACAACGATCCCGAAAGTCAAACAGAAGACCCGACGCAAAAGCGCCTCGACGATGCGCTCGAACGCGGCGACGTCGCCAAGAGCCAGGAGATCAACACCTGGTTCATGATGGCAGGCGGCACGCTCGTCGTCTCCACCTTCTCGGGCTCGGTCGGCAGCGGGCTGCTGACGCCGATGCGCAACCTGCTTGCCAATTCCTGGATGATCAAGACCGACGGCAAGGCCCTGCTCGCGCTGATGGAGCAGATCGAGCTCGCCGTGCTTGCCGCGATCGGCGTGCCCCTGTTGATGCTGGTGCTGGCGGCCATCGCCGGCAACATGCTGCAGCACCGGCTGGTTTGGTCGGCCGAATCCCTGAAACCCAAGTTCAACAAGATTTCGCCGGGCGCCGGCTTCAAACGCATCTTCGGCAAACAGGCGGCGGCCAATTTTCTCAAGGGCATCGGCAAGCTGGTCGCCTTGGCCGTGGTCATGACCATGATCCTGTGGCCGGAGCGGCACCGCATGGAGGCGATGGTCAGGCTCGATCCGGCCGCCATGCTCGGCGCCAGCACCAGCATGACCATCCAACTGCTCGGCGCGGTGGTCGCCGCGCTCGCGATCGTCGCCATCGCCGACTATTTCTTCCAGTACCGAAGCTGGTTCCAGCGGCAGAAGATGTCGCTCCAGGAGATCAAGGAAGAGTACAAGCAGTCCGAAGGCGACCCCCACATCAAAGGCAAGATCAGGCAGCTGCGGCAGCAGCGCGCCAAGAAGCGCATGATGGCGGCGGTTCCCAAGGCCTCCGTGATCATCACCAACCCAACCCACTATTCGGTGGCGCTGTCCTACGAGCGCGGCATGACCGCGCCGATCTGCGTCGCCAAGGGCGTCGACAATCTCGCCTTCAAGATCCGGGAGATCGCGCGCGAGCACGACATCCCGATCGTGGAGAACGTGCCGCTGGCCCGCGCGCTCTACGCCACGGTGGACATCGACCAGGAGATCCCGACCGAGCACTACCATGCCGTCGCCGAAGTCATCGGCTACGTCATGCGCCTGAAGCGCGGATTCAGCGCCGGGCGGGGATAAGATGCCCGAAAAGAACCGGAAATGGCCGTAATCTGGGAATCAGCGTACCTTTTGCCGCTGCTGCCCTTGCACCTCAGGGTCCGATTCAGGCAGGGAGGACCCCACGCGCCCGGTGGCGCGTTGATTCTCTGCCGACAGGCTGCGCCAGCTCGAGAATGACCGCCGAGACCGACCACGACCTCACACGCGAGCCCGTTGCGGCGCACGAGCCGTCGCCGCGCTCGGGCAGCATTGCGCTGGTGCTGCTGGTGGCCGCCGGCCTCGTCGCCGTGGCCGTTGGGCTGATGACGCTCGGGCGCGCGCAGGCGCAGCCCTATATCCTCGGCATCCTCGCCGTGCTGGCAATGGTCGGCCTGTTCAACCTGTTCGCCTTCGCCGCCGGCATCATCCGCTTCGCCGACCGCAATCTCGACGATCCCGTCATCGGCCGCATCTCCGATCACGCCTTCGACGGCCTCGCGGTCACCGACGCGCGCGGACACGTGGTCTATTCCAATGCCGCCTATCTGACGCTGACCGGCGCCACCGGACCGCAGGACGTGCGCCCGGTGGAGCGAGTCTTCATCGGCAACCCCGACGTCTCGGAAGCCGTGTTCCGGCTGCTCAAGGCCGCGCGCGAGGGCAAGCGGCAGCAGGAAGAGGTGCGCATCTCCGGCCATGACGGCAATCAGGGCCGCTGGCTGCGCATGCGCGTGCGCCCGCTCGGCACCGGCAAGCGCGAGGCGAAATACGCGGTGTGGTCGATCGCCGACATCACGCGCGACCGCGAACGCCAGGAGGACGTGTTCCAGGAGCTCCAGCACGCGATCGAATATCTCGATCACGCCCCGTGCGGCTTCTTCTCGGTCAATCCGGCCGGCGAGCTCGCCTATGTCAACGCGACATTGGCGAACTGGCTCGACTACGACCTCGCCGAGATCGGCTCCGGCGGCCTGAAGCTCACCGATATCGTCTCCGGCGACGGCGCTTCGCTCTTGACCTCGATCGTGGCGGTGCCGGGCGAGGTGAAGACCGAAGTGTTCGACATCGACCTGCGCATGCGCACCGGCAAGACCATGCCGGTGCGGCTCTATCACAAGCTCGCCTTCGGCGCCGACGGCGCGCCGGGGCCCTCGCGCACGCTCGTGATCAGCCGCGCCCGCGACGAGCGCAGCGACCCTGATCGTGCCGCCGAAGTGCGCTTCATGCGCTTCTTCGACCACACGCCGATGGCGATCGCGACCGTCGATCGCGCCGGCAACGTGGTGCGCGCCAATGCGCGCTACGCCAAGCTCAGTCAGGCGCTGGGGCTCGACACCTCTTCCAAGTCGATCTTCCGCGCGGTCAATTCGCGCGACCGGCACCTCCTGATCGCGGCCATCAACCAGGCCGCCGAAGGCAAGGCCGATATCGCGCCGGTCGAGGTGGCGCTGGAAGGGGCCAAGGAACGCTGGGGCCAGTTCTTCGTGACGCCGGTCGATTCGGCCGAGACCGAGGCGGAAGCCGCCATCGTGCACATGCTCGAGACCACCGAGCGGCGCGCGCTGGAAAACCAGATCAACCAGTCGCAGAAGATGGAGACGGTCGGCCAGCTCGCCGGCGGCATCGCCCACGACTTCAACAACGTGCTATCCGCCATCATGATGGCGAACGACTTCCTGCTGAACGCGCACAAGCCGACCGACCCGTCGTTCCAGGACATCATGCAGATCAAGCAGAACGCAACGCGCGCCGCCACCCTGGTGCGGCAGTTGCTGGCGTTCTCGCGGCGGCAGACGCTGCGGCCGCAGGTGCTCGATCTCGGCGACGCGCTGTCCGATCTCACCATGCTGCTGCGCCGGCTGATCGGCGAGAAGGTCAAGCTCGACCTCGTCCACGGCCGCGACCTCTGGCCGGTGAAGGTCGACGTCTCCCAGTTCGAGCAGGTGATCGTCAACCTCGCGGTGAACGCGCGCGACGCCATGCCTGACGGCGGCAAGCTGATCATCCGCACCGCCAACGTCACCAGCGACGATTCGGGCAAGCTCGCCTACAAGGGCATGCCCGCCGCGGATTATGTCCGCATCGAGGTCGCCGACACCGGCACCGGCATCCCCGCCGACATCCGCGACAAGATCTTCGAGCCGTTCTTCTCGACGAAAGAGGTCGGCAAGGGCACGGGCCTCGGGCTCTCCACCGTCTACGGCATCGTCAAGCAGACCGGCGGCTTCATCTACGTCGATTCCGAGCCGGGGCAGGGCACCTCGTTCCACATCTTCCTGCCGCGCCACATCGCCGAACCGGAGGTGCAGGTCGAGCAGCCTGCAGCCGCAATCGGCGCGACCAGCGACGCCGCGAAGGAAGCCGCGCCCCCCGCGGCGGCAGAGGCGAAGCCGCGTACCGACCTCACCGGGCAGGGCACCATCCTGCTGGTCGAGGACGAGGAGGGCCTGCGCGCGCTCAATGCCCGCGGCCTGCGCTCGCGTGGCTACACCGTGGTCGAGGCCGAGAATGGCGTCGAGGCCATGGAGGTGCTGGACGAGCAAAGTGGCGCGATCGATCTCGTCGTCTCCGACGTCGTCATGCCGGAGATGGACGGCCCGACGCTGTTGAAGGCAATGCGCGAGAAGAACCCCGACATCAAGTTCATCTTCGTCTCCGGCTATGCCGAGGATGCCTTCGAGAAGAGCCTGCCCGAAGGCCAGCAGTTCGACTTCCTGCCAAAGCCCTTCACGCTCAGCCAGCTGGTCGCGGCGGTGAAGGAGACGATGACGAAGCAGGGGTGAGACCTGCCGCTCTCCTCGCAATGACGGCTGGTGGGCCAGCTCGGCTCGCGGACCCGGGGAAAAGCGGAAATCGGGTCGTAAACCCGGCGGTAAGCATCCTCCAATGGTTCCCGTAAAACCCCTGTCATATATGGGCTTTTGCCACATCCCCGCGACTGAGGGCCGCAGCCGCAAGTTCCGAAACCGGCTTCACTTTTCGGGAAGTCTGACCATCTTAGGGGCACGTCCCCATGCCGGGGATTTGGGAAACGCACATGACTTTCTCGCTTCGCTCCCGGAAATTCTTCAACACGATCGCCGTCGTGCTGGCGCTTGCGCTGCCGACCGCGCTGACGATCTCGTCGGCCGACGCCCGCGCGGGTGGCGGCATGTCGTCCGGTTCGCGCGGTACGCGCTCCTATTCGGCGCCGCCGTCGACCACGACCGCACCCGGCTCGGCCTCGCAGTTCAACCGCACCTACACCCAGCCGGGCGCAGGCATGAACTCGGCCGCGACCGCGCCGGCGCGCGGCGGCCTGTTTGGCCGCGCCGGCGGCTTCATGGGCGGCCTTGCGGCCGGCTTCCTCGGCGCCGGCCTGCTCGGCATGCTGTTCGGTGGCGGCCTGTTCGGCGGCCTCGGCGGCCTGTCCTCGATCATCGGCCTGATCATCCAGATCGCGCTGGTGGTGCTCGTGGTCCGGCTGGCAATGTCCTGGTGGCAGCGCCGTCACACTCCGCGGGCGGCTTACGCCAATGCTGAGGCCGGCGCAGCGCCCGGACCGCAGACGAACTATCGCAGCGGTCTCGGTGGCGGCCTCGGTGGCTTCGGCTTCGGCGCCAACAACGCGCCGCTCGAGATCAAGCCGGACGACTATGAGGCGTTCGAGCGCCTGCTCGGCGACGTCCAGGCCGCCTGGTCGAACGAGGACGTGGCCAAGCTGCACACGCTCGCGACGCCGGAAATGGTCTCCTATTTCGAGCAGGACCTCGCCCAGAACCGCGCCCGCAACGTGGTCAACAAGGTCACGGAAGTGAAGCTGTTGCAGGGCGACCTCGCGGAAGCCTGGCGCGAAGGCGAGACCGACTATGCCACGGTGGCGCTGCGCTTCGCGCTCACCGACAAGACGGTGGATCGCAACACCGGCGCAATCGTCGCCGGCAGCGAGCAGCCGGGCGAGGCGACCGAGATCTGGACCTTCGCCCGCCGGCCGGGCACAGGCTGGGAATTGTCAGCGATTCAGCAGACCAACTGATCGCGGACGAGATGAGGAACCAGGGCGTCGTGCTTCGGCACGGCGCCCTTTTCTTTTGGGCCTCTCACAGCACGGCATCGGAATAAGCGGGGGCGCCTCGGGTTGAAGTCAGGCGGCGAACAAAAACAACGTTGGGAGGACAGGATGATCCGTATCGAGAAATCCATGACGATTTCCGGTGTTGCGCTGGCCATGGTCTTGCTTGCTGCCCCATCGGCGCAAGCGCAGTCGGCCGACATGACCTTCTTCGTGACCTCCAACGGCCCCGGCAAGGGCGCCGATCTCGGCGGCCTCGAAGGAGCCGACGCGCAATGCCAGAAGCTTGCACAAGCCGCCGGGGCCGGCACCAAGACCTGGCGCGCCTATCTGTCGACGCAGGCCGCCGACGGCAAGCCGGCCGTCAACGCCAAGGATCGCATCGGCAAGGGGCCGTGGCAGAACGCCAAGGGCACGGTGATCGCCAAGGACGTCGCCGAGCTGCACGGCGCAACGAACAATCTCACCAAGCAGACCGCGCTCAGCGAAAAGGGCGAGGTCATCAATGGTGCCGGCGACCAGCCGAACCGGCACGACATCCTCACGGGATCGCAACCGGACGGCACCGCGTTTGCCGGGCCGGACGATCGCACCTGCAAGAACTGGACGTCGAGCACGCAAGGCGCTGCGATGGTCGGCCATTTCGATCGCCGGGGTCTGCGCGACGACGAGCCCTCGAAATCCTGGAATAGCTCTCACCCCTCGCGCGGGCCCGACGGCGGCTGCTCGCAGGCCGATTTGAAGACCACCGGCGGCGACGGGCTGCTGTACTGCTTCGCGGCGAATTGAGACGCTGAGTTCTCTCCACCGTCGGAGCTCTCTCCATTCGTCATCGCGAGGAGCTCTTGCGACGAAGCAATCCAGAGTGTCTCCGCGGAGGCATTTCTGGATTGCTTCCGCTTTCGCCAAGCCTTCGGCGGACAAGTCGCTTGCGCTCGCAATGACGGCGTATGTTGAACCGCCGTTCCGCCTCACGCTGACGGAACCTTCAGCCACGTGCTACATTGGTCCGATCGCCTCCACGCTCACGGACCTCCCCCATGAAATACGAGCTCTACTACTGGCCCGAGATCCAGGGTCGCGGCGAATATGTGCGGCTGGCGCTGGAGGAGGCGGGCGCCGCTTACGTCGATGTCGCGCGCGGTCCGCGCGGATCGGCTGTGATGATGAAGATGATGGACGCGCAGAAGGGCACGCCGCCCTTTGCGCCGCCGTTCCTGAAAGCGGGCAAGCTCGTCATCGGCCAGACCGCCAACATCCTGTTCTATCTCGGCTCCCGCCATGGGCTTGCGCCGAAGACGGAAGCCGGCAGGCTCTGGGTGCACCAGCTTCAGCTCACGATCACGGACTTCGTCGTCGAGATCCACGACACCCATCATCCGCTCGGGCCCTCGCTCTATTATGAGGATCAGAAGGCGCCGGCGAAGAAGCGCACGGCCGACTTCTGGGACGAGCGCGTGCCGAAATATCTCGGCTATTTCGAGCGGCTCCTCGCCGGGAGCGGCGGCATTTACGTGACGGGCCGGCGCCTGACCTATGTCGACCTCTCGCTGTTCCAGCTCGTCGATGGGCTGCGTTATGCTTTCCCCAAGCGCATGAAGGCGTTCGAGAAGGATGTCCCGGGCCTCGTCGGCCTGCACGACCGCATCGCCGCACGGCCCAACATCCAGGCCTATCTCGCAAGCGAGCGCCGCATTCCCTTCAACGAGCAGGGCATCTTCCGCCGCTATCGCGAGCTGGACCGATAGCGGCTTCGTGCAGTTGGCGCGTTCACCAGACGCCGGGGATGAGGCGATGGCGCACCCGCGCCGTGTAATCGGTGTAACCGGGCAGACCCTCGCGCAGCGTGCGCTCCTCGATCGGGATGCGGACCGCGAGCAAGGCGAGGAGGAGCGGCATCATCGCAAGTCCCCACCACGATCCCAGCAGCAACGGCACGCCGGTGAAGAACAGGATCATGCCGCTGTACATGGGATGGCGGACATAGGCATAGGGTCCGGTCGAGATCACGTGCTGCGCGCGCTCGGCTTGCAGCTTCACCACGGGCGCGGCGAACGAGTTCTCGCGGAACACCCACATGGTGAACAGTGTCGAGCCCAGGAACAGCCCGAGTCCGAGCACCTGCAACGCCGTCGACATGTCAGAGGATCGAACACGCCGGTCGAGCCCCATCAGGACAAGCCAGGCCAGGATGGCAACGATGAACAGCGCCATGAACATCTTGTCGGCGGCGGGCTGATCCTTTTGAAGCACCGGCCGCAGGCGTTCGGCGAGCAGCGCCGGATCGGTCCGGTAGAGCCACCAGCCGCAGAGTGGGCCGAGCAGGGCGGAGGTTGCGAGGAAGGCCCAGGCCGACGGCCAATGCAGCGTCCCCGCGCACGCGAACAGCAGCGCGCCCATGCCGACGACGAACACGGTGTTCCGCAATAGCAGCCGTGCGAACATGCGCAGGTCCCGAGTGAACGGCGCATGATCCTGGTACAGCTATCCGGCAAAGATGCGGCCGGACACGCCAAAAGCCCGATCGACCGGATCGGGCGCTTCGGTCTCGGGACGCCTGATCAGGCGAGCTGATCGATCCGCGTGCCCTGACCCGGCGGCAGCGGCGCCGGCGGCTGCGGCTTGAAGGTCGGATTCTCGTCCTTGACCTTTGTCTGATCGTCCTGCGGCTTGGTCGTGTCGTAGTTCGGAACCACGATCGCGATCGGCGGGGGCGCAACGGTAGAAACCTTCATCCGCAAATCCTCACACATGGAAACAATCAAGCCTGCCCTGCGAGGAGCGAAATTTCCTTCAAGCCAATCGTTAAAATGTGAGGGAATTGGCGCGGTGAAGGCTGTGCACGCGTGGCATCCGCAAACCGAGACGACGAGGCCTCTCCCCGTCATTGCGAGGAGCCCTTGCGACGAAGCAATCCAGACTGCTTCCGCGGATACAGACTGGATTGCTTCGCTGCGCTCGCAATGACGGAGTATGCGGCGGACGCCATCGCGCGATACGCACCCCGCAAGGGTGCGGAAAGAGCTGGCGCGTGCCCTATTCGTCCTTGCCGCGCGTGATGGCGATGGACGCCTCTGTCTTGGTGCGGGTGCATTCCATGTTGAGCCGGCGGTAGCGCATGGTGACCTTGTCGCCGCGCAATAGACCCATCCGCTTCAGGCAGCGCGTCGCGCCCGTCGTGGTGTCGTCCTTGGTCACGGTGAAGACGATCGCCGCCATCGAGCCGACCAGCGCGTAGAATTCCGGCTTCGGCTTGCGATCACCCTTGGCGTAGAGCTCGATGGAATATTTGTCGCCGCGGCAACCCACGGACAGCTCCTTGGCCGCCGGGTGCGTCAGGTAAACGACATTGGCGGCGCGAAAATTCACCTTGAGGCGATCGACCTGGCTCGCCAGCTCCTTGGCGCTGTCGTCGCAGCGATCGGCGCGGGCAGGCGAAGCGAGAGCCACAAGGCCGGTGAAGG
Source organism: Bradyrhizobium sp. BRP20 (assembly GCF_020194215.1). Taxonomy (NCBI): domain Bacteria; kingdom Pseudomonadati; phylum Pseudomonadota; class Alphaproteobacteria; order Hyphomicrobiales; family Nitrobacteraceae; genus Bradyrhizobium; species Bradyrhizobium sp. BRP20. The sequence continues at coordinate 44,668 of NZ_JADYVY010000004.1, forward strand.
CGGCGGCGACCAGGATCGCGCCGCGGACGTTCAGTTTCAATGTCATGATGAAAAGCCCCTTAGGGCACGCATTCAAGCGTCGGCGGACGCGAATCGCAAGGGTGGGCAGAGGCATTTCCACGAGCTGTGCCGATGCCTTCCCGTGCCGAACCTACCCTCCCATGCGCACCGCTCCCTTTCTTTTCTGGCTAGAATGCGCTTAGAACGCTTCTATGCTGAGAGGCCCGCCACGGCCCCAAAACCCCGAGATTTGCCCCATGAACGCTCCCACCGCCTTCCCCGACCAGTCCAAGCCCGTTCCGCCCTACAAGCACACCCCGCTGTTCCCGCTGGGCAAGGACGAGACGCCCTATAAGAAGATTTCGTCCGAGGGCGTCAGGGTCGAGAAGGTGCTCGGCAAGGACATGCTGGTGGTGTCGCGCGAGGCGCTGCGGGCGCTGTCGGAGGCGGCCTTTGGCGACATCAACCATTATCTGCGCCCCGGCCATCTGAAGCAGCTCCGCGCGATCCTCGAGGACGGCGAGGCGAGCCCGAACGACAAGTTCGTCGCTCTGGACTTCCTCAAGAACGCCAATATCGCGGCTGGCGGCGTGCTGCCGATGTGCCAGGACACCGGCACCGCGATCATCATGGGCAAGAAGGGCTGCAACGTCATCACCGACGGTGACGACGAGGCGGCGCTGTCCGAAGGCGCGCGCGACGCCTACCTGCGCCGCAATCTGCGCTACTCGCAGGTCGCGCCGCTCTCGATGTACGAGGAGAAGAACACCGCCAACAACATGCCGGCGCAGTGCGAGATCTACGCCGAGGGTGACGACGCCTACAAGTTCATGTTCATGGCCAAGGGCGGCGGCTCCGCCAACAAGAGCTTTCTGTTCCAGGCCACGCCCTCGGTGCTGACCAAGGACCGGCTCCTTGCGTTCCTGAAGGAAAAGATCCTCACCCTCGGCACCGCCGCGTGCCCGCCTTATCACCTCGCCATCGTGATCGGCGGCACCTCGGCCGAGCTGTGCATGAAGACGGTGAAGCTCGCTTCGGCGCGCTATCTCGATGCGTTGCCGACGCACGGCTCGCCCGACGGCAACGCCTTCCGCGATGTCGAGATGGAGAAGGAAATCCACAAGATGACGCAGTCACTCGGCGTCGGGGCGCAGTTCGGCGGCAAGTATTTCTGCCACGACGTGCGGGTGATCCGCATGCCGCGCCACGGCGCCTCGCTGCCGATCGGGCTTGGCGTGTCCTGCTCGGCCGACCGCCAGGTGCTCGGCAAGATCACCAGGGACGGCGTCTATCTCGAGGAGCTCGAGCACAATCCCGCGCAATACCTGCCGCAGGTCGAAGAGTCGCTCGGCGGCGAGGTCGTCAAGATCGACCTCAACCAGCCGATGAAGGACATTCTGGCGACGTTCTCGAAATATCCGATCAAGACGCGGGTCTCGATGACGGGCACCATGATCGTCGCGCGCGATAGCGCCCACGCCAAGCTGCGCGAACGGCTGGAGAAGGGCGAGCCGCTGCCGGACTATTTCAAGAACCATCCGGTCTATTATGCCGGTCCCGCCAAGACGCCCGAGGGCTACGCCTCCGGCGCGTTCGGTCCGACCACCGCGGGCCGCATGGATTCCTTCGTCGACCAGTTCCAGGCTGCCGGCGGCTCGATGGTGATGGTCGCCAAGGGCAACCGCGCCCCTAGCGTGCGGGAGGCCTGCAAGAAATACGGCGGCTTCTATCTCGGCTCGATCGGCGGCGCCGCGGCGAACCTCGCCGAGCACTGCATCAAGAAGGTCGAGGTGCTCGAATATCCCGAGCTCGGCATGGAAGCGATCTGGCGCATCGAGGTCGTCGATTTTCCGGCGTTCATCATCATCGACGACAAGGGCAACGACTTCTTCAAGGAGTTGAATTTGGGCTAGTTGCTTCACCCGCACGCGCGCGGGGGAAGATGCTCGTGCCGTAACAATGATCGTCATGCCCGGGCTTGTCCCGCCTGCGCGGCCGAAGCCGCTTCGGCGAGGCGAAGGCCCGGGCATCCACGTTCTTAGTGCCGCAAAGAAGCCGTGGATGGGTGAACAACAAGCCCGGCCATGACGAAGCCAATGCTTCAGCGCCTCAACTGCAATTCGTGACCTGGTTGGAGCACAGCGCGCGCCACCAGCCGCGGACGCCGTCGTGGCTCTCGACCAGACCCCAGAGCCCACTGCAGGCGAAGATGCGCTTCGGGCCGCCGTCGGTGTCGAGCGGCCCGCCGAGCTCGCGCTGGGCCGGCATCCATTTGGCATCGATGAAGGGCGCCTGAAACAGCCCGCCCATGCGCGTGGTGCCATTGGCATAGTTCGCGCCGACCTTGTTCGAGGCGACCCAGCCGCGCCCGGCATAGGGCCTCGGCGCGCTGCGCGGATATCGCGTCTCGTCCTCATAGTCCTTGCCCGGCGGCCTCGCGTCTTCGATCAGGAACCAGCCGTCCCTGAAGCCGATGATGCGGAATTCGGTCAGCCAGCCGCCCTCGGGCGTGTTCTCGGCGCCGCCGAGCCTCAGCCGGTAGGGCGGCGGCAATGTGCCAAGCACGCGCGCCTTGATCGACGGCTCGGCGCGCACGTTGAGGCCGCTGGAATCCTTGTCGATGGACCAGGCGCCGAGATCGCAGGGCTCGGTGCCAGCAGGCAGCTTTGCGCGCTTGGCGGCGAGCTCGGCGTGCATCCCGGCGAAATCATTGTCGTCGTTATCAGGGGCCGGCCCGGTGCGCGGCTTCAGCTCGGCTGACGTCGCCCGCGTCGCGTCCGCAGTCAGCGTGACGACCAGAACCTGGCGCGCCGCAAAGACGCTCCCCGGTGTCTTCGGATCGTTCGATGTCGCGGGATAGACCGCGAGATAACCGGTCGACCCCTCGGTTCGATAAGCGGTGCCGGCAACATAGCCTGCCGGCACCAAGGCGAGCGCGCTCGCGCGCCACGCCGGTTCGCTGTCACCTGCGCGCGCGGCCTGTGCTACGGCAGACAGGACTGCCGCCGCGATGAGGAGGAGCGCACGCATCGGTGCAGCGCGTGGCTTTACGCCCGCGCGCCCGTGAACGGGAAGCTGCCCATCGGGCCGATGCCCATCTCGCCACTGATGCTGTCGCCGGAGACCGTGCCGGTGAATTCGAGCGTGAGCGGCATCGGCTTGTCGATCGAGACCTTCCAGGAGACGTTGTCGCCGGAGACGGTGCCGTCGAAGATCTCGGTGGTATTGCCTTCCGCGCCCTGCGTGCCCGTGAGCGTGCCGCCCGCAGCCTTCAGGCTCAGCGTCGCCTGGCGCTCGCCCATCGGCGTCGTCATGGTCAGATTCCAGTTGCCGTCTACGGCCATTCCCGTCTCCCGAACAGATTGCGGCGGTCCGCGACGATCCGCGGCCGTCCCTGGCCGAGCCTATAACCCAACTCGCAGCTCCTGCCTAACGCTCCGGTAGGGCATTTAGGCGCGGGCAGCGGCACGTCGGCGGTTGGTTACGATCAGCCGCAGAACGAAGTACTGCACGGCAAAAGCCAGGATCTTGGCGCCGCCTGCGACCACCATAAGATAGAACGCCCAGAGCTTCAGATCGCCGGTGGCGGCGACTGCCATCATGCCGGCGCCGATCACGAACATCAGCGCCGCCCAGGCATAGCCCGCGATGGTGACATATTCCGGGACGGTCTCGACGATGACGGGCGGCATGTAGCGCAGCATCCAGCCGCGCCTGAGCATGATCGCGCCGATCGCGAAATGTGCGATCGAGGGTTTTGCCAGCATGAAGCGCGGATCATTGGTCAGCAGCGTGATACCGCCGAGCACGATGACCAGAGCGAGGCTCGCATAGGTCATGTAGTGGAGCGGCTGTCCCTTGAGGCGCGCATAGATCACCTGCGCGAACGCGCCGGCAATCGCCACCGCCGTTGCGAGGATCACGTTGTCGGTGAGGAGATAGACGGCCAGGAAGATGATAACGGAGAGGAGGTCGGAGGCGAGGCGGGCGAATACGTCCTTCATCGTCATTCCTGTTTCGCGGTCGTGGGCAGGGCGCAGACTGCCGCACCCTACTTGATCCGGCGATGCCCGGCATATCACTTTGTGAAGACAACCGCGCCGCTGCGACATGGCGCATGGCACCCCTCAAACCGACCAGAATGCCAGGCTAGGGCCAGCAGCGCAGGATTCGGAACCGCAATAGGCAGACCGCGATGGTCGAGACAGGGAGCCGCGCCGGCTCAACCACATCACAACGTCAAGACGACGTAAACGACCTCCAGAAAATGAAATGCTGCAACGAGCTGGCTGGTCATCTCGTCGACCAACCCCGTCCAGGGCAGGCGCGACACCATCGGGAGTGCGGCCGCGAGTAGAAGGCCGGCAGCGAGCAGGACGCCGCCTTCGAAGAACGTGAGGCTTCGCCGGCGCAGCCGTATCGCCAAGCATGCAAGTACGGCGCCGGCCGGGGCGATGACAGCGGTGGAATACGCGGTGATCGAGAGCATGTGCATCGGGCTTTCTTTGACCACGCAATATCCACGTGGATTCCGGGGTCGCGATCTCCTCGCGTCCCATTGGCGAGGGCTACGCGGCGCCGACCCAATTGCCGTGGAAGCCGTCGGGGACGCGATGTCCGAGCTGCACCAGGGCGGCAGGACCCGCCTCGATATCGGTGGCGTTGAACACGGCGAGATCGCTGCGGTTCTCCCGCGCACGCCAGACCACCGCGAGCAGCCAGCCGTCGCCTTCGGCGGCATCCCTGGATCGCTCGACGAAAACAGGCTCGGAGATGGTGTCGCCGGCCGGCAGCAGATATTGGCCGAGCCGCCTGCCGTTGCCGTCGACATGGACGATGCCCGACAGCGCGCCGAACATCGGCAGTTTCGGATTGGCGCAGGCGTACCAGCCGTGACGGCTCTTCAGCCCGGCGCGGCGATCGTCGATGCGCGGGAATTCTCCGGTGAGGTCGTCCAGGTAGGTCTGCTGGAAGCGGTCGGTATTGCCTGCGAGATCGAAGGTCCAGCGGCAATGGCGGGCGCGCGATTTCTCGGGATCGGTGGGGCGGCCGTCCGGATGCGGAAACAGCGGCGCTTCCTCGAACTGCATGACGTCGGCGACGATGCGGTTTTCGTCCTCCCACGCATTCATGACATGGAAGACGTAGCACGCTTCGGCACGAAACCAGACAATGTCCTTGGCCGTGCCGCTGCGCTTCATCACCCCGACATAGGCGCCCTTGTCCGGCTCCCAGGCATAAGGCGGCCGTCCGCTCATCGCGCGCTCCATGCTGCCCGTGATCGGCAGGATCGGAAACAGCACATGGTTCGCGGTGACGATGAAGTCGTGCACCATGCTGGCATAGGGCGCCTCAAACCGCTCGAACCGCGTCGCCTTGCCTGTTGCGTCGATCGATCCGTAGGAGAGGGCAGGCGTCAGCGGGCCCGCAGCGTTGTAGCCGAAGAACACCAGCTCGCCGGTGACGGGATCGATCTTGGGATGCGCGGTGAAACTGCCGGCGACGCGGCCCTGGTAGTTGTGATAGCCGCGCGTCGCCAGCGTGCCCGGCTCGATCTCCGTCGGCAGGTGCGCTTCTTCCAGCGCCAGCAGCTTGCCGGCGTGGAAGATGATGTTGGTGTTGGCGACGCCGCCATCGGTCAGGTTTGCCGGCGCATCCGGCAGCTTGCGGCCGAAGCCGCCGAACAGCGCGCGGCCGGCGTCGTGCTCGGCGAGCCATTTCGGCGTGCGGACCCAGCGGTTGCGGTAGCTGGCGCGCCCGTTCTCGAGATGGAAGGCGTGCAGCATCCCATCGCCGACGAACCAGTGCGCGCCGGGCGAATCGAACTGCGGATTGGGGCCGTTGCGATAGAGCGTGCCGTTCAGCTCGCGCGGCAATTCGCCGACGATCTTCAGGAAGGGCGCGTCGGCCTCGAATGGGATCGGCGCGATATTGTTGCTGCGCTCGGCCATGGCGTCGTGCTGCACGGCGAATCCTCCCTTATCTTTACATCGTAAAGATTGAGTAGACCCGATCGCAGCTTTCGTCAAGCGAAATCTTTACACTGTCAATATTGCGTCATATAGCTTGCAAATGGCCAAGACAGACACCAAGGGCGACGCGGCGCGCAGCCCGCGTGCCCTAAGAAAAACCACCTCGACCGCGGCATCGCGCACCTCGCGGCGCGCGAGAAGCGCCAAGACCGAGACGCCGTATCATCACGGCGCGCTCCGCGAAGCGCTGCTCCAGGCCGCCGAACGGGTGCTGGAGCGCGACGGGCTTGCCGGCCTGACATTGCGTGCGGTGGCGCGCGAGGCCGGCGTCTCGCATGCCGCCCCAACCCATCATTTCGGCGACCTGACGGGCCTGCTCAGCGAGCTCGCGGCCGTCGGCTTCCGCCAGTTCAACGTGGTCATGGCCGCTTCGTGCGATGCCGCCACCACGCCGCTCGAAGCCGCGCTGGCGCGGCCGAAAGCCTACATCGCCTATGCGCAGGCCCATCCCGGCATGTACGGCATCATGTTCCGCACCGAGCGGCTGGACTATTCAAGGCCGTCGCTGCACGAGGCGGCCGAGGCATCTTTCGCCGGCCTTGCCAATGCCATCGGCATGATGCGGCAGGAGCAGATCAGCGGCGATGCGCTGACGCTGAACCAGGGCGCGGCAATCGCGCGGGCCTGGTCGCTGGTGCACGGCTTCACCATGCTGCTGCTCGACGGACGGCTGAAGGACATTCTCGCGCGGCTGCCGGAGGGGACGACGGCGGAGCGGCTGCTCGAGACGATGCTGACGGTGCCAGTGACGCCGAAGCTTCCCGGCTGTTGAACCACGAAGGCTAGCGCCTGATCGCGAGCTCGACGGCGCGGCCGGGCGTGCCGATGATCTTGACCTCGTCCTTGGCGCAGGTGAAGCCGCGGGCGAGATCGTCCGCGGCCTTGCGCGCGAGCTCGTTGGCGTTCGGGTTGGCGGCGGCGTCGACATAGGCGACGTGGCAGACCGGGCCCGGCGGCAGCCGGGTCACGACCAGCATGGCCTTGGTGTTCGGCCGCCCCTGCTTGTCGGGATCGGAATTGTCGGCGATGTGCCAGCGCTGGATGATCGCAAACGGCTTTGCGCCGGCCGCGCGCCATTCGATGGTCGTCTCCGATGAATTGAACGGCCCGAACCAGACGTTTGCCGCGGGTTCCTCGGCTGCCGCCTTGCGGTTGCGTCCGACCGCGACGATCTCGCGAAGGTCGTCCTCGGCGATCAGCACGATCAGGCCGTCCTTGCCCGGACAAACCCGCGTGCTGCTGCCGTCGAGCGCGCCGGGCTTGCCGATCTGCCGGCAATCTTTTGGTCCCGTCGAGGTGTAGCTGCTGCCCAGGGATTGGGCGTCGGCGCTGTTCAGGCCGATGCAAGCCATCAGGACGGCCAAGCCAATAGTAGTGATACGGTTCATGTGAGGCTTTGATGGACTGGGAACTTCGTTCCATCAGACGTCTTGATTGTGGGCAAGGTTCAAACAGGGTTGGGATATACCTGACAGAAGCGCGGAATCGTTCTACAAGAGCGGCTTCGCTTGGGCTCCTCCTGCCTCGTTCGCGTTCTCATTTTCTCGATCATGCCAGCCACCTCGAACAAACCTTATCGCGTCGGCCGCTCCAAGACCGGGCTCGGCCTCTTCGCCACCAAGCCGATCAAGAAGGGGACCCGGATCATCCGCTATTTCGGACCGATTCTGGACTCGCGGATTCCCGAGCACGACGAGATCGAGAACAAATATCTGTTCGAGCTCAACGGGCGCTGGACCATCGACGGCTCGGTGCGCAAGAACCTCGCCCGCTACATCAACCATTCCTGCCGGCCCAACGCCGAGTCCGACGTCCGCCCGCGCGAGCGCAAGGTGTTCATCCGCGCCATCAGGAACATCGAGCCGGGCGACGAGATCAACTACGATTATGGCACCGACTATTTCAAAGCCTATCTGAAGCCGATCGGCTGCAAATGCGATTCATGCGAGAAGAAGCGCAAGAAGCTGCGCGCTGAGGCGCGGGCGGAATCCGCCAAGGTGAAGGCGCGGGCCGAGCGCAAGGCGCAGAAGGCGGGGGCGAAAACCACCGCTACGAAAAAGAAGAAGCTGAACGGCAAGCACTTCCCCGGCAAGGTCGGCCGCGCCAAGGCGTAGCCTCGGATTGGTCGTCGCGCGCCTTCTGCCGCGCGAGCTGACAGGCTTCGCGCAAGGCCAAAGCTCTCGGCTCGCCCTCAGCCCGAGAACGACGTTCTCGTCTCCTCTCCGTCATTGCGAGCGAAAGCGACTTGTCCGCCGAAGCCTGGCGAAGGCGGAAGCAATCCAGAATCCTGCCGCGGAAAGATTCTTCGCTGCTCACCGCAGGCGTTGCTGGCCTCCATCTCGTTGCTCTGCATGACCAACCATTTCGGGCACAATTAAGCGAAACAACCGGAATAATCCCACCCACTTTGGATTGGAATTTGGAGCACCGGGGATTTATTTATTGCCGTACCCGACCGTAACCGTGAGACGACGATGCGAAGCTTTGGCATCCTATATCGAGATGTCTGCGCAGGAGTTGGATGTTTGTTCCTGTCGATGACCACGCTATGGCCGTCCGGGGCAATTGGCGGCGAAATGAGTTTGACGTGTGTTTATGAGATTATGACGTCCGCCCGAGAGGCCATGGTTCTTTGTGAAGGCACGCTCGATCGCAAGAGTGAGCATACTTATCAGGAATTCCGCGCGACCTTGAAAAGGTTCATCAACGAAAACGCAAAATTGGATAATGACAAAATCGCCGCCGACTATGATCGAGTGCGGAGCCTGTGGGCACGAGAGGAAGTCGCGAAGGGCTTTTGTGAGCTGCCAGAGTACCTGGCTTTGAAGGTGATGTTGCAGGAACTCTTGCAGCGAGAAGCAACGTTCCGCGAACGGCTTGAACGATCGGTGGATCCAACGGCGGGAGAATGCCTCTAGTCTTTCTGACGATCCAGTTGAGCCCCACTAGGTAATGAATTTAGCCCTTGGATGGGTTGAGTCTTGCGAACCCATCGCTTTTCCGCGCAGCTCGCCGTTCTCGCTGCCTACCGGCGAGGCGTCGGGCAAAATACCCGAAGTCTGTCAATCTCGTCCGGCGAAAATATATCGCTTTTCCGAATTTCGGATTTGTGGCATGTGTTGCCTATCCCGGCCCTGCCAGAGGGGCGCTTCGCGATCGTCACGAGATGCGGGCCGGGGGTGCGGTGGACGCGGTAGCGCCGGCGCGATTGGCTTGAGGACAGGGCGGGCAACCGTGAGTCTCAGGCGATGCGCATACGACACGGCGCGGTCACAGTGGTTTGGTCGATGGTCTGGGGTGCGCACACCAAGCCCCGGGCGCTGAGGCCAAATCGTCCGCGGACGGAGAAGTCGTGTGGTCCTGACGCCCGGGGTCTGTGCGTCAAGGCTTGCGGTGATGCGGCGGCCCGACCGGGTGCGCGCATCAGAGAAGCCGCAAGGCGACGGGGGCAATAGTGCAACGCTCCCCGAGGAGAGCACGAAGGACACCGTTAAAACCATCCGCGCAGGGAAGGCCGGGCGACCGGCAACACCTGTGGTCCACCCCGTGTGCATGTCCTTGTACACGGACTCGGGTGCCGCCGGCGCCCGGCCTTCCCTGCGCCCTCCGGCAACCGAAGGGCGCAAGCAACGAAGCAAAGCTCGGGCGAAATCCGCCGCGAGAACGCGAGGTCATGCATGCATCCGGGTACGATCCCATATGACGAAGCCTTCGCGTTCCCCGGTTTGCGCCGCGGAGCTGGCACGCAAGGATCACGCCGCCACGGCGCGCCCGCTCTTCTTCAAGCCCACATATTGCAGCTCGGCGAACACGCCGGTGGCTATGGCTTGCGCGACGACCATGAGCTGACCGGCGAGGTTCGGCGACACCGCGCCCGAAAGCAGCAGCGCGATGCTGCCGACGGTCCAGGCGGCATTGCCGATCACGACCAGTAGCACCAGCGATTTCGCGACCGTGGCCCGCGAGGCGAGCCAGCCGACCAAGCCGGTGTAGGCGATCAGGAACAGACCGGTCTCGCGCAGCAGCGCTTCGGGCAGGTTGAACAGCGCTGCGAATGCGGTCGCGCCGAAGGTGAAGCCGAGTGCGGCGACGCCGCTGAAGACGGCGTCGGCGAACAGGGCGCGGCGCAGGAAGGTGGATGCATCGATCATCTCAGGGTCTCCTTGGTTGGGCTGGGGTGGAACTTTAGCGCCGACCGCGCCACCAGGCGCGGAGCAGACGGGCGAGCCGGAACGGGCAGAGGCTCCTGCCGACGCCGTGCTCGAAGGCGATGACCTGCGCGAGGACATAGTCGCCGGTCGAATGCACCAGCGGCTCGGGCATGTTGAGGCTGCGCGCCAGCATCCGCGTTGCGAACGCCATGGCCCAGGGCAAAACGTGGTCTGCGACGGTCCGGTAGAGCAGCAACGCGATCATGGTCATCTCCTGTTGCGACCAAAGATGCGCGTGCTCGTCCCCCATTTCGATTACCTCGGTGGTAATGGAAGCGCCTAAATTCGCGTGCTAGCTTTTGACCATGAACGCATATGCATCCACCGCACGCACCGAACGCAGCCAGCCGGTCCATATCGGCGACCATTTGCGCGAATGGCGGCAGCGCCGCCGCATGAGCCAGCTCGATCTCGCCGGCGAAGCCGAGATCTCGGCGCGGCATTTGAGCTTCGTCGAGACCGGTCGCGCCGCGCCCTCGCGCGACATGGTGCTCAGGCTCGCCGAGCGGCTCGACGTGCCCTTGCGCGAACGCAACGTGCTGCTGGTCGCAGCCGGTTTCGCTCCGGCCTTTCCACAGCGCCCGCTGGAGGATCCCGCCTTGAAATCAGCCCGTGCGGCGATCGACCTCGTCTTGAAAGCGCATGAGCCCAATCCGGCGCTCGCGGTGGACCGGCACTGGAACCTGGTCTCCGCCAATCGCATGGTGGCGCCGCTGCTCGATGGCATCCCGCAGCATCTGCTCGGCCAGCCCGTCAACGTGCTGCGGCTGGCATTCCATCCCGAGGCGTTGGCACCGCGCACGGTCAATCTCGCCGAATGGTGCGGGCACCTCCTGGAACGGCTGCACCGGCAGTGCGAGGCGACAGCGGATCCGGAGCTGATCAAACTCTACAATGATCTGAAGAGCTATCCGATTCCAGCGCGCTCGGCCCCGCTGTCGAGCGACAACGTCGCGATCCCGTTCAAGCTGCGGCATGGCGGGGAGATCCTCAGCTTCTTCTCCACCACCATGGTGTTCGGCACGCCGGTCGACATCACCCTGTCGGAGCTGGCGCTGGAGACGTTCTTTCCGGCGGACGAGCGCACCGCCGAACGGCTGAAGCAGATCGCGGCCGGGCTGCGCTAGCGCCGTTTACAGGACGGAGCAGCGCTCGCATAATCGGCGGATGGACACACGCGCGTTCCGGCGATTGCGGCCGGCCAATCCCGTCGGTGATCTCCTGCGCGGCTGGCGCACCCGTCGTGCATTGAGCCAGGCGGAGCTGGCGTTCGAGGCCGGCATTTCGATCAAGCATCTGAGCTATGTCGAGACCGGGAAGGCGGCGGCAAGCCGGGACATCCTGCTGCAGCTCGCGTCGGCGCTCGATCTGTCGTTGCGTGATCGCAATGCGCTGCTCGAGGCCGGCGGCTTCGCGCGGCAATATGGCGAGCGCGATCTGTCGGCGCCGGAGCTTGCCGAGGCGCGGCGTGCCATCGATCTTCTGCTTCTCCGTCACGAGCCGTTCCCGGCAATCGTCACCGACCGGCGCTGGAACGTGATGCAGGCCAATCGCGCCGCCTCGCGCCTGATGACCATGCTGCTTGGCCCTCTACGCATGCAGCGGCCGCTCAACCACATGCGCATGTTCCTCGCTCCCGACGAGCTCAAGCCGTTCGTCGAGAACTGGCCGATTGTTGCGGCCGCGCTGCTGACGCGGGCGCGGCATGAGGCAATGGCCGCGCCGCTCGACGAGGCCCTGCAATCGACCTGGCGCGAATTGATGCGGCTGCCGCAGCTGCCTGCGCCGGCGACCGAGGACAATGCCGCCCCGGGGCCGCTCTGCGAGGTGCGCCTGCGAAAGGGCGATATCGGCATTGGTCTGATCGGTGCCGTGCTGACGCTCGGCACCCCCCAGGACGTCACGCTGCAGGAGCTTCGCGTCGAGATGTTCATGCCTGTTGATGCCGCCTCCGAGGCCGCCTTGGTCGCGCTTGCAGATCAGGACGCTTGAGCCTGCACGGCTTCGCGCCGCTCGAAGCTCATGGCCTGCATCACCTCCGCGAAGGGCCCGTTGCGGTCACTCAGTGTCGCCGTGGTGAGGCCCGCGCCATGGGCGCCGACGCGCGTCGCGGCGCGGATCAGGATCCATTCGCCCTCGGGCGGACGGAAGAAATACAGGCTGATCTCCGGGTTGATGAAGGTCCATTGGCGCATGTCGACGATCTGCGCGACGCCGCTGGAGAAGTCCGCCGCCTGCACCGCCTGGAGCAGCGGCGTGTTCGGCTCGCCCTCGACCAGCGGCGCATCGAGCCGCATCCAGGCCGCGGCCGGGCCCGGCTTCTCCAGCGCGCCCTCAATGAGCCGCACCGACACGTTCTGGAAATAACGGCTCCATTTCTGCGCGAAGGCGGGCGGCGGGCTGCCGGCCTCGGGGCCCTTGTCGACGGGCGTGGGCCTCGCGAACGGATCGATGGGCGACTCGCCGCTCGGCGCCGTCAGCAGCGCCGTGCAGCGGCCGATCTCGGTCTCGCCGTCCATCAGCCGCACCTGCAGGGTCTTGGCCTTGCGACCGTCGCGCAGCAGCTCGCTGACCGCCCTGAACAGGCGCAGGCCCGCCGGCCGCCACAGATCGAAGGTCAGGCGCCGCACAGCAAAGCCGGATCTGGCGGCGAGGCGCTCGACCTCACGGGTCATCAGCGCGGTGGTGGCGCTTCCCTGCAGCATGTCCGGCGACCACGGCCCGCCGGCATGCTCGGTGGCCCGGAACAGTTCGCCGTCCGGCTTGAAAATGGCGCTCATCGCGGTCTCCCCTTTGGGCTTGATTGTGGCCGTAAGTATCGTGGCCGTAAGTATCGGGGCGGGGAGAACCGGTCACAATAACCGCAGAGGTGAAGTCGTGAGCCATGCAGGACGGGTGCCTTGCGCCGCCCCCGGTTCGGCTTATGTTCGGGCGGACCCTCGAAGTGCCCGAAGGAGGCGCCTGACATGAGCACGCTGAAACCGCTCCAGATCGACGTCGTCTCAGATGTGGTCTGCCCCTGGTGCTATATCGGCAAGCATCGCATCGAGAGCGCGCTGGCGCTGGTGCCTGACGTTCCGGTCAAGCTCAATTTCCGTCCCTTCTTCCTCAATCCCTGGGTGCCGCGCGAGGGCATCAGCCGCGAGGCCTATCTCACCCAGAAGTTCGGCTCGGTCGAAGCCTATAAGGGCATTGCGGGACGCGTCGTCGCGGCCGCGAGCGAGGAGGGGCTCGTCTACAAGCCGGAGCTCGTGGCGCGCCAGCCCAACACGACCGACTGCCACCGCCTGATCCTCTGGGCGGAAGCGATCGGCAAGGCGCCTGAGATGAAGCAGCGCCTGATGGAGCTGTACTTCCGCGACGGCGGCGATCTCACCGATGTGAACGTGCTGGTGCAGGCGGCGGCCGACATCGGCCTCGATGCCGACGACGTGCGCAAGCGCCTCGCCACCGACGAAGACGTCGCGCGCGTCTCGGCAGATGCGCAGGAAGCCGCCGACAAGGGCATCTCCGGCGTGCCGACCTACGTCTTTGCGCAGAAGTACGCCGTCTCCGGCGCGCAGGATCCGAACCTGCTTGCCCGCGCCATCCGCCAGGTCTCCGAGGAGATCAACGCGCAGGCGGCGGAGTAACTTTTTATTTTCGGAGCCGGCGAACCACGCCGCGCGCGGCCTCGTGCGCGGCGTTGAGGCCGACCAGCGCGCCGTGAATGAGCGCCACGACCGGATCGTGCCGCCGCAGCGGGATCAGCACATCGGCGATCGCGAGGCGTCCGCGCCAGATCGGGTTGATCATGGGGTGATCCGCATTCGCCGTCGAGTCCGCGCTGGCGATGGCCGCGTCGGCGCAGAGATGACGGGTGAGGTCGAGCGTGAGCTGCACGCCCGGCGAATATTTTGCAAAGCGCTCGTCGATCCCGAGCTTGAAGAAGAAGGCACGATCCTGATGGCGCAACACGATGCCGGCGGCAATCGGCGTCGCGCCGGCGCGAAGGGTGACGATCTCGCACTGCGCGGTCTCTGCCAGCGCGGGAACTGCGCGGCGGATGAACGTTGCGTCGCCCGGATGCTGGACCAGCGCGGTGCCGCGCTTGCCCTTCCAGCCGCTGGCTTCGAGCTGCAGAAAGGTTTCGAGCGCACGTCCGATCTGGTCGGTGCTGCGCGCAACCTCGAACACGACGGGGCCGTGCTCCTCGAGACGGTGACGCTGGCGCCGCAGCTCCTTGAGCTTCTTGGCGCCGAGCGCCTCGCGCAACAGCGTGTCGCCATCCTGCGTCGCATCGAGGCTGGCGCGGATGTAGGAGCTGAGGATTCTCGGCTTCAGGCCGTCGCGCTTCAGCACCTGGTTGAGTGATGCCATGGCTGCGCCGTCGAGCGCGACGTCGGTCAGCACGAGCGCATGCGCGCCGGCCTCGCGCGCCTGCTGCAGCAGACGCTTGGCGGCTTCGAGCGGAGCGTCGCGGTCGAGCAGCGGGCTGCACAGCGTGCCATAGGGATGCGCGCTCACCAGGGCGGGCAGGGGAATCTTCAAAGCGCGCCAGAGTGAGACCACCGGCATCAGGCCGATCAGCCGGGCCGAAGTGCCGTCAAATGCGGCTAGCGCCAAGGCATCCGTGCGACCGCGCGCAGTTGCGCTGACGGCGAGCTCCCAGGCAGGCAGGTAATATCCGTTCGGCTCGATCGCCCGCTGCGCCAGCGCGCGCCATTGGCCGGTGTCGACGGCGGCAAGCGGGACAGGCGCGCGCGCCGTCACGGCATCCCTTGCCGATGCCGGATTGATCGCAGCCTGATGCGCGATGTCGACCACGTCCCGTCGTCCCCGTTCACGCGAGCTGAGCCCGTGCCACCGGTTATGCTTAGCGCAAAGATTGGAAAATACCGTTGGCACGCCGCCGCAATTCGAGCGGTGGTGTTAACATTCCATTCAGCATCCGGCCGCGGCTTGACCCTGAGGAATCGTGGCTAGTCTCCCGGCACGAAATGATCGCGGGTGCTCGCGCGGCCGCCGCTGGTGGTATCGGTGATGGTGATCTCGATGTCGCGGGAGGTCTTCGGCAGGTCGCTGGGCCCAACCTGTACCGACAGCCTGACCTCGCGGGTCTGATCCTGCCCGACCTCGATGATGGGCTTGCCGCCAGGTTCCGCCTCGATGCCGGCGACGCGAATGGTCGCGCCCGGCAGACCGGAGACTTCGAGCGCAAACGATCGCTGTGCACTCTTGTTGAGGATACGCACGGTGTAGTCGTTGCGCACGCCGCCGTCCGAAAGCTGGACGAAGAGGGGATTGCGCTCGTGCAGTACGTTGACGTCCATCGTCGCGCGAGTGGCGAGAGTGTACAGCATGATGCTGCCCACAATGGCGATGGCCGCGGCATAGATCAGCGTGCGCGGACGGATGATGCGGTAGATCGGCGGCTTGCCCTCGCGTCGGCGCTGCATGTTGATGTCGGTGTCGTAGCCGATCAGGCCCTGGGGCCGGCCGATGTCGCGCATGACGTTATCGCAGGCGTCGATGCACAGGCCGCACTGGATGCAGCCGAGCTGGATGCCGTGGCGGATGTCGATGCCGGTGGGGCAGACATTGATGCACTGATGGCAGTCGACGCAATCGCCGGCGGGATCGCCATGGGCGCGCGCGGCATCCGCCTTCTTCACCGACATGCGCGGCTCGCCGCGGTCACGCCGATAGGTGACGTTGAGCGCCCATTCGTCGGTCAGCGCTGCCTGGATCCGCGGCCACGGGCACATGTAGATGCACATCTGCTCGCGAGCGTGACCGGCAAAGACATAGGTCGTAGCGGTGAGGATGCCGATCCAGAGATAGGCGATGAACGGGGCCTGGAAGGTCGCGAGCTCCTTCACCAGCGTCGGCGCGTCGGAAAAGTAGAGCACCCAGGCGCCGCCGGTCCACCAGGCGATCATGATCCAGAGGAAGTGCTTGAGCGCGACCTTGCGAAGGTGGTCGAACGTCCAGTAGCGCTTGTCGCCCTGCATGCGCTCGCGCCGGTCGCCCTCGACCCAACGCTCGACCGCGTAGAACAGGTCGGTCCACACCGTCTGCGGGCACATGTAGCCGCACCACAGCCGTCCCGCGACCGCGTTCATCAGGAACAGAATCATCGCCGCGATGATGAGGAGACCGGTGAAATAATAGACCTCCTGCGGCCACAGCTCGATGAAGAAGAAATAGAAGCGCCGATGCTGGAAGTCGATCAGCACGGCCTGGTCGGGCAGGCCGGGTCCGCGATTCCAGCGCACGAACGGCAGCAGGTAATAGGTTCCGAGCGTGACGCACAGGATCGCCCATTTGATGCGGCGGAAAGGGCCATTGACCGACTGCGGGTAGACCTTCTTCCGCTTCTCGTAGAGAGGCCCCTCGATGAAGGTGTCGTCGGTCATCCCATGCTCCCCGCGTTTTGCGAAGGCGAGAGTCCGACTTGCCGGCGCAGAAGAGCCGGCAAAGAATCTCCAGCACTGCGCGGACTTTCGGGCTCGCGATGTTGTAGTATATCGTTTGGCCGTCCCGCTTTGGTTTGACCAAGCTCAATGCGCGCATCTTTCCGAGATGCTGGGATAGCGCGGCCATGGTATTTGCGCCCTACGCAAGGGCGCTCTCGCTCAGGAGAGGTCATGGTCACGACGTCTTTTACGCCGATCGCGTCGCTCGTTGGCGGTGCGATGATTGGCCTCGCGGCCGTTCTGCTGATGTGGGCAACGGGTCGGATCGCCGGCGTCAGCGGCATCGCGGCGCGGCTGTTTCCGCCCTATGAGGACAGCGAACTCGCTGGGCGCCTTGCCTTCGTCGCCGGTCTTGCTGCTGCGCCCGTGCTGGTCCGGCTCGTCACCGGAGGTCTGCCGGAGCAGACGATCGCGGCGGGGCCGGCCCTCCTGATCATCGGCGGATTGCTCACGGGTTTCGGTTCGGTGTGGGGCAGCGTGCACCTCGGGCCACGGCGTTTGCGGCCTGTCGCGGCTGTCGGTGCGCTCGCTGGTTGCGACCATCACCTTCATGGCCGCCGGCATGGCGACCGTGTTCTTGATGCGGCACTGGAACTGACGGCGATGGCAATCCTGGTTCAATTCGCGATTGGGCTGATCTTCGGCCTCGGCCTCATCGTCTCCGGCATGTCGAACCCCGCAAAGGTGCTGAACTTCCTGGACGTCGCCGGCATTCAGGCAGGGACATGGGATGCGAGCCTCGCTTTCGTGATGGCGGGCGCGGTGGCCGTGACCTTCGTCGGCTTCAGCCGCGTTCTCAAGCTTCCGCGTCCATTCTTCGCTGATCGATTCTATTTGCCGACGCGGCGAGACATCGACCCCAGGATCGTCGCAGGTCCGGCGATCTTCGGCATCGGCTGGGGGCTGGTAGGCTTTTGCCCGGGGCCGGCGCTGACCGCGCTCGGATTTGGCTCGCTCTCCGCCGTCATCTTTGTCGTGGCGATGTGCGCCGGCATGGTGCTCGCCCGCTTCATCGCTCAGCTGCCGTCATCGACGCGCTACATCACGCCGGCCGATCCACTCGAAACCTGAGGTCACGGGACCGGGCGAATAGTCTCGCCCGGTCTCCGACCATCAAGCCTTCATCGCTCACCAGCTACCGACGCCGACGCTGACGCCGGGCGCGCGAATGCCGACGCCGGCGCGCGGGCCGTCATCGTAGTGGCGATGATAGCTCCGGCGCTCATAGTAGCGGTCGCGCGGCATGTAATTGTAGGAATCGCGCACGATCACGCGCGACCCGCCGCGCGTGCGATAGCAGCGACCATCCTCGTCGCAGACGAGTCGCACCTGCTGCACGAGATCCGGATTGGTGTATTCGCTGGTCGTATAGATATCGGAAGCCTTGGCCCCCGAGGCGGCGGCCAAGGCCCCCACGCCTGCCAGCAGCGCAATAGTCAACGTCCTCATCATGTCCTCCTCGAAACTGCCCTCGGCGGTAACAAGAAGGGGAGGCGGTGATCGTTCCGGGTCATCTACAGGTTTTTCCCGGAACCTGTGTCAGGGGCGGGTTCCTAGATCGGCTCGTAAGTCTCCGTGCCGCAGATGTCGTCGGCGTCGGCGCGCCGGCGGTCCACGACCCTGCCGTCGTTGATCGTCACGATGTAGGTCTGGGCGCCGAGCGACGTACCGGTCGCCGAGGTGAGCTGCGCGCGGACGCACGCGGTCCAGCCCGGTCCTCGCAGCTCACGATGCGGCGGGGCGACGTGAACCTCGCGCGGATAGGACGTTGCGAGAAAGACGACGTCGATCTGCTCGCGCACCACGCGCTTGACGTCGGGCGGCGCTTCCGGCGGCTGCTCGGGCTCCTTCATGCGCATGAATTCCGGCACCGGTGCGCGGCTGTCGGCAAAGCCGCAGGCACCGAGCGCAAGCGCGCCAATGAGCAGCGCCGCATGAGCAATGATCCGCAACATCCGTGAAAGGTCCCCTGCGGGCCGACAGATAGGCACGAATGCGATCGGACGAAGTCCAGGCCGATCAAGATTTGCTGAAGTCTCGGAACCCGCGGCATTGCTATTCCGCGGTTGCGGGCTCGTTTGTACCCCACGCGAGGGGGATTGCTGCAATGCGGATTTTGGTCATCGCGGCCGCGGTGCTGGCGGTGACCGCCGGCTCAGTGCAGGCGCCAGCCCAATGAAGCCGCCCAAGCCGATCGACAACAGTCCCAAGGTCGACGAGAAGGTCTACAAGGCCGCGCTCGAGCGCATTCCCGAGCCCAAGGACAAGTACGACCCCTGGGGCGGCGCCCGCCCGGGCGAGCCTGCCACGAAACCGAAATGACGGGAGGCGGATGGCGCGGACTTGTGTTTCAGGTTTGGCGAAGCGTCGTCGCTCCTGTCGCGCGCAATCGATCACCCGGGCGGGCGAATCGTTGCGGGGGCATCATCGATCGCGATCGTCACGCGCGTGATTGCGCGCCCGCTGGCAGCCACGCCGTCTATCGAAGCAATCATGATCGCGTTGTGCATGCGATGCGAACCTTCGTTCACATCGCGCCGGCTATTGCACGAAAGCGAGGCCGACGCGCTTGTCGCTGCGCCAAACTGTGCGACAATGCCGTACGAAATCGTCACACGCGATCGAGAGCGTGACCGATTGCGGCAACATGACGGGAGTGTCGAGGTCGATCGCCGCGCCGCCCGCCGACATGTTTCGCACTGTGCAAGGAATGCCGCTGTTTTCAAAGGTGATCTTTCCACCCTTGAAAACACGGTGACGTTGCGATGTGCGCTTCTCAATCATCCGCGTTAGTCCTGCCGATTAGTAGGAAGTAGTGCAGAGAAATTACGTTGAACTAAACTCAATACTGGCGCTACTTGCACGGCGTTTCAGACTTTGTTTACGACGTTGGAGCGGCGAGCCGCTCCCACGAACCTGCCCAAAGAGCCTACCCAAAGAGCCTACACAAGTGCCTTTCCTTTATGGCGCGACGCGCCAATGGAGATATTGATGAAGACTTCGCTTTCGATTTTGTTCGCCGCAGCGCTCTCGCTGGCCTCGATGCCCGCCCACGCCGTCAAGTGGGACCTCTCGACCATGACCTGCAAGCAGTTCCTCGAGAGCGGCGAGGACAACATCGGCGTCGTGCTGACCTGGATGGACGGCTGGTACAAGGGCGACGAGGACAACGCGATCATCGACACCGACATCTTCATCGAGAATGCCAAGAAGTTCGGCGCCTATTGCGGAAAGAATCCGACCGTCAGCGTCGTCACCGCGGCCGACGAGATCCTCGGCAAGTGACATTGCCGGCGCAATGACGGCAAGCGCGATCGCGCTTGCTGTCCCGACACGATTTCCATCGAGAGCCGCGTCGAGCCTTGCGCTTCGCGCGGCTCTCTTGTTTTCAGGGCGCGTTCACCCCGGCAGCATCGCGAACGCGCTCGACACCATCGCGGCCGGCTTGCCGTCGGCGGCCGAGAGCAGCGTGACGCGGCCGAAGCTCATGGTGCGCCCGAGCCGCACCACGCGCGCATCCGCCAGCACGTCGGACGCGGCGATCGCGCGCATGAAATGCGTGGTCTGATCGACCGTGGTCATGGGACGGTAGCCGCGATTGGCCGCGAGGATCGCGATCACCATTGCGGTATCGGCGAGCGCCATCAGGGCCTGGCCGCAGACCACGCCGCCATTGCGGCACAGCCGCTCCGAAAACGGCATGCGCAGCAGCGCGCCGGGCTGCCAATCCGGGACGTCCGCGCGCGGCACATGCTCGATGCGCTCGACCGCGAGGTTGAGGTCCTGGACCCAGGGCGCAAAGACCTCGCCGAGGATGCGTCTGGCGTCGGCGAGGCCGAACTCGGCTTCTGGCTGCGTTTGCATTGCTGTCGCGCTCTCCTGTGTTGCCGGATGTTTCGCCGCATTGTGCGCGCATCGGCGAGGCAAAGTCACCCGGTCTGGCGCCGGCCGCCTCGGCTTGAAAATGCCTGACTTGGCCCGATATGATGCCTGGCTTGGGTAGGGGTGGATGATGTTGCGTCGCTGTATCCTCGTCTTTTGCATGGGCCTGCTCGGTCTCGCGCTGAGCGGGTGCACCAAATGCGGTCCGATCTGGGACGATTGGCTGCAGACGCCCAAATCATGCCGATCGGATCGGCACTAGCGGCCACCGGTCGTGACCGGGCTGACGAGGATGACAGGGCGCGGGGCGATCCGCGCCTCATGGAAGACTTAAGGAGTGAATGATGAAGCTTTTCCGTTTGGCCGCGGTGCTGGCCGTGCTGGCGGGACCTGCCTACGCGCAAATGCCCAACATCAATTTGATGCAGGATGCCCCGAGCAAGTCGCCGGAGGAGAAGGCCATCGAGGCCGAACGTGAGAAGGCCTACAAGGAAACACTGAAGAAGATTCCGGATACCAAGGCGTCCATCGATCCCTGGGGCGGCATGCGCGCCGAACAGCCGAAGCAGCCGGCGGCGCCGAAGGCGTCGGCCGCGACCAGTGCGCCGAAGAAGGCCAAGAGCGGGACGGCCGCCAACTGACCCGTTCCGGGGAGGCACAATGCTCCTCGGAAGGACTCCTCTTGATCCGGCCCGCGCCCTACATTGTCGGTAGCGTAGTGCGCAGAGGAAGGCAGGACATGGCCGATCGTCCGCGGGATCTCGCCGAGCGGATGGCGCTCCGGCGCAAGGCGGCCGGCAAGCCCGGCCAGTCCGCCGGCGATGGCTATCTGCGCGAGACCTTCACGCTGCCGCGGGCGGCGGCACGGGAGCGGGCGCAGGCCTTCTTCGCCCGCTACCCCAAGGCCGGCTATATGAGCGAGGTCGAGACCTGGCGCGAATTGCCCGGCGGCGATATCGAGTTCACCATGCGTCGGCTGCCCAGCGCCGACTGACGCGCGCTATGGCGCAGAGGGCGAAACGGTTCAGGCCGTCTTTCGCCCGATCGCCTTCAGTTCGCGGTCGATGCGCAGCTGCACGCGCCGGATCGCCAGCAGGTCGATCCTGGTCTCGGTCTTGCCGGTCTTGATTCGGTCGCCAATGCGGAACTGCCACTGCCAGATACCGGGAATCGCCGTCTTGGCGATGGTGAACTCGACGCCCCTGTGATTCATGGTCACCTCCCACGATTCACCCTTGTGCCTGCAAACATGTTGGTCGTCGCAATATTCCGCAGGCAAGAAAAATGTCGCCCGCGGCCTCCGTGGTTCTCCGACCATGAACAAAGTTCCTGGAGCCCGGCCGGGGTGCATCCGGCGGTCCCGCATCGCGGTTCCAATCGAAGCGCCGGATCCGCTCGACGGCATGTGCCTTGCTTGCCGATCACGGGCAAGCAACCATGGGCGCCTCATGCTCGGCATTCCCCGCCGCTACTCGCATTTCGTCTTCGGCATCATCCAGTCCGGGCTGACCTCGCTGATCGCGGCGGGGATCGCCAGCTTTCCCGCCGGCAGCCCGATGCTCTTCGTGCGGCACTGGATGGTGTCCTGGCTGATCGCATGGGCTGCGATGCTGCCGGTCGTGCTGCTGGCGGCGCCCGCGATCCGCACCTTCTCGCTGCGCCTGACCCAGGAGGAGCGGGAGCCCCGCGCCGGCCGGTAGCCGGGCGAGCTAGCCGGCTGGCTGACGAAAGCCTGACAGGCGGACCGCCGGCAGGTGCGCGATCGAAAGGCCGCACACTGGCCCCGTACCGGTCCCAATTTCGACATCCGTCCGCACCACTGCGGACACACCCGTCGGCAAGATTTTATCCGTTCGGCGCAGCCATGGGGGAAACGTGGCGCGCCGGAAACGGGGTGGCATCATATGGATAACGTAGAGCGGTCATTCGCCGCCGCGACGGCGGCTGGCTTCGTCGTGCTGGTGATAGGCCTGGTTCTGCTGGCGGTGCTCTAGCAGGCGCTGCTGCAGACGGAACTGACGTGCTGGGCCGTCCTATCGAAGGCGCCGGCGCGCCTTGCCTCTCAAAAGTGGCAAAACAACCCCATGCACAGTAGGGGTCCTGGCGATTTCATCGCTTCGCCAATGGGTTGCTGGTAGTATTTAGCTACCTGGTGCATCCGCGGTCGCGGCGCCCCGACCGGCGATGCCGATCGGAGGTTCCGGGCAAGGAACAGAGCGGAGTGCCGCATCGCGGGCGGACCTGGCCCGCTCCGGACGGCGGTCCTGGCGGCGCCTAATGAACCTTGATCTCGTTCAGCGGCAGACGGAGCTCGGCGGCGCGCTCTTCGCGGTCCTTCTTGCGGAACTCGTTTTCCTTGCGCTCGAACTTCACCATCTCCTCGTGGGCGGCGTCCAGCAGCGGCTTTCGCCTCAGCGTATCGTGCTGCGTGTCGTTGTTCGTCATGACCAGAGATCCCCAAAAGTTGCGGTCCCATCCCACAGAAGGCCCGAGACCGCGAAAAGGTTCGGTGCCGTAGGATTACGGAAACATGACGGCGCCCAGTCGCGCGTCGTTGATCCCGGTCATGGTCGCTTCGAGGAACCCGGCGTAGGCGGCTATTCCGGCGGCTGCAGCCCCGGCGATTTGACCCAATCGTTCAGATGATTGGCAACGTCGGCCTGGCGCGCCTTCTTGAGCAGCGCGTCCCGCTCCGGCCCGGGAGGTAGCTTGGACGCCTGCTCGCGGACCCGCTTCACCCATGCCGACAGCCGGTCCTGAAGGGTCAGTTGCTGCTTGAAACGTCGTCGCTTCAACATGGCGCGCTCTTTCCGTGCGAGGAGGCGGGAGCGCGAGGTCAGCGTTCGCATCGCCGATAGTGGCCAGGGTCCGCGCGGTGATGATGCATTAGGATCCAGAAGTGGATCCGCGTCTGTTCAGTTGTGCACGCAGTGCGGACGGCGTGACGATCCAGCATGGCCGGTTCGACCAGCTCCGTTGTCTCCTGGTCCAGTCAGAAAGACAAATCCGCAAAAGAACATATTGCGAACTGAGAACAAATAGGGTACATTGCTTTTATCGCCGAGCTGCCTCGCAACCGTTTGTCCCTCACGCGAATCCTCGCCATAAGGAGCACGACCCAATGTCCGCAACTGCCCTGCGTATCGTCGAAGGATCCTCCATGGACAAGAGTAAAGCTCTGGCTGCCGCGCTCTCTCAGATCGAGCGCCAGTTCGGCAAGGGCTCGGTGATGAAGCTCGGCAAGAACGACCGCTCCATGGACATCGAGGCGGTGTCCTCCGGCTCGCTCGGGCTCGATATCGCGCTCGGCATCGGCGGCCTGCCCAAGGGGCGCATCGTCGAGATCTACGGGCCGGAATCCTCCGGCAAGACCACGCTGGCGCTGCATACGGTGGCGGAAGCGCAGAAGAAGGGTGGCATCTGCGCCTTCATCGATGCCGAGCACGCGCTCGATCCGGTCTATGCCCGCAAGCTCGGCGTCAACATCGACGAGCTCCTGATCTCGCAGCCCGACACCGGCGAGCAGGCGCTGGAGATCTGCGACACCCTGGTGCGCTCGGGCGCGGTCGATGTTCTCGTGGTCGATTCGGTGGCGGCGCTGGTGCCGAAGGCCGAGCTCGAGGGCGAGATGGGCGATGCGCTGCCGGGACTTCAAGCACGGTTGATGAGCCAGGCGCTGCGCAAGCTCACGGCCTCCATCAACAAATCCAACACGATGGTGATCTTCATCAACCAGATCCGCATGAAGATCGGTGTGATGTACGGCTCGCCGGAAACCACCACCGGCGGCAATGCGCTGAAATTCTACGCCTCCGTCCGCCTCGACATCCGCCGCATCGGCGCGATCAAGGAGCGCGACGAGGTGGTCGGCAACACCACGCGCGTCAAGGTGGTCAAGAACAAGCTGGCCCCGCCGTTCAAGCAGGTCGAGTTCGACATCATGTACGGCGAGGGCGTCTCCAAGATGGGCGAGATCCTCGATCTCGGCGTCAAGGCCGGCATCGTCGAGAAGTCCGGCGCCTGGTTCTCCTATGACAGCCAGCGCCTCGGCCAGGGCCGCGAGAACGCCAAGGCGTTCCTGAAAGGCAACCCCGACATCACCGCCAAGATCGAGACCGCGATCCGCCAGAACTCCGGCCTGATCGCCGAGCAGATCCTGGCCGGCACGCCGGAGCGCGACGCCGACGGCGAGGAGCCGGCG
This sequence comes from Bradyrhizobium sp. BRP20, assembly GCF_020194215.1. Classification (NCBI taxonomy): domain Bacteria; kingdom Pseudomonadati; phylum Pseudomonadota; class Alphaproteobacteria; order Hyphomicrobiales; family Nitrobacteraceae; genus Bradyrhizobium; species Bradyrhizobium sp. BRP20. The sequence continues at coordinate 69,452 of NZ_JADYVY010000004.1, forward strand.
GACGAGTAAGACCTAACGCGAAAATTTTTCGCGAGGAGCGGGCACTGAGGACGTTGAGTTGCCGACGTCTTCGGTGCCCGTTTCGTGTTGCGTGAGGGCGCGTCGACGATGAAGCGTGTGATTCTGACTAGTTCGTCCGGCGTTGGTCTCACCTATGCCGGTCGTGCTGACATGGTCGTCCCGTTGATCTTTCGGTTCGTTTGGGGGCCGTTGCCTACGTCGCACCACCTCGAGGACTATCTTACGGGAGGCTATTACAGGGGCGATCCGGAGGTGCGGTGGTCCGATCTTGTTGGCCGGTTGCCTCAGACCGGTCTCGCGCACAAGGAGACTGGCCTGGTTTGGTTTTGCGAGACCTATGGCGTCGAGTTCATCGAGCTGTGGTTCGACCCTGAGCCTAACAGTCAATTGCAACTGATCTGGATCCTGGACTATTTGCGGTCCCATCCATCGATCACCCATTGTCTTAGACTGCGACGAGTCAATTTCGATCTGCGCGAAGCGGACGGCCCGCAACTTCGCGATCGTACGGTGCGGGAATCGGAGATCGCAGAGTGCGACTTCGAGATAGCCAACATGGCCTGGGAGGCGTATCGGGCGCCGACGCCTGAACTTTGCTTCGGGTTGCTGACAAGGGATTTACCCAGGCTACCTTTCCTGAAGCCGGCTCTGGAAGCGTTGCTAGCTGAACTGCCGTCACCAATCACCGGATTGGGCGCGACGGAGGCGCGGCTTATCGAGCTGATTGCAAGGGGGCACAACCGTACAAAAGAACTGTTTCAGCCGGGCGGGCTGCTCGAAACGCGCGTGTTCGACCAGTGGGAGCTGGGTCCGTTGCTCGAAGGGCTTGCGTCGGGCCCGATGCCGGCGGTCGCAGGTCTCGATCCGAAACTCGCGACGCTCGCCCCGCACGATGCGCGAGGTCGCAACGCCGCCTATCGTCGGAGCCGGTTGTCGCTGACTGAATTTGGCAAAGCGGTTCTGGAAGGCCGCGAAGATTTCCGTCGCCACAATCCGATTCGACGTTGGTGGGGCGGCACGCTGCTCACCAATGAACGGCTTTGGCGGTGGGATGGCGAGCGCCGGTTGTTGGTTGCGCCTTAGCGGCGCACGCAGTGCCGTAGGGTGGATTAGCCGAAGGCGTAATCCACCACTGTTCGGTTCAGCGGACGCAGAAGTGGTGGGTTACGCTTCGCGTACTGCGCTTTGCGCGGCCGCGAGGCTAACCCACCCTAGGAGCCTGAGGGCCTTGAGTTGCTGACGTCTTCGATGCCCGTCTTGTGATACTAGAGATACCGAATGATTTGTTCGACCGGGGTCGCCGTGAGTTGGAATCAATCCGAGGTTATTGCTGCTCGCCAGATCATTGTTGAGACGGCGAAAGGCATACTTTCCGGAAGCGTGTCCCCGGTGGAGGGTGCCCGGACAATTGCAAGGCACAGGTTCAAGGCGCGCCTCGAAGACGATTTTGATATCTTGCTCTTTGTCGGAATTGATTCGGAGACCGAATCGTTGCCGCTGGGACGGGAAAGGGCGCACTGGATGGCGCGAGCGCTCGCTGATCTGCAGGGCAAGATCGATAAGTCCCAGGCGTGGGCGCTCACAGTCGCGAGCACCCATTGCCAGAGTCTTGTGACTCGATCGGAAAGCCTGATGCGGTGGCCTGATTGGCCGAAGGCGTAATCCACCACCGTTCGGTTCAGCGGACGCAGAAGTGGTGGGTTACGTCTCGAGGACTGCGCTTCGCGCAGCCGCGAGGCTAACTCACCCTACAAATCCTACTCCGCGGCTTCCGCGTAATCGCTCACCGGCGGGCAGGAGCACACCAGGTTGCGGTCGCCGTACACGTTGTCGACGCGGCCGACGGGGCACCAATATTTGTCGGTGCGCGAGACGCCGTCGGGGAAGCAACCTTCGCTGCGGGTGTAGGCGCGCTTCCAATCGTCGTCGGCGATGTCGTGCACGGTGTGCGGGGCGTGGCGCAAGGGCGAGGCTGCGATCTCAAAGCGACCGGCCTCGACCTCGGCGATTTCCTTGCGGATCGCGATCATGGCGTCGCAAAAACGATCCAGCTCGGCCTTGGATTCCGATTCGGTCGGCTCGATCATCAGCGTGCCCGGTACCGGGAAGCTCATGGTCGGGGCGTGGAAGCCGTAATCGATCAGGCGCTTTGCGATGTCGTCGACGGTGACGCCACTCGTCGTCTTCAGCGGACGCGGATCGACGATGCACTCATGCGCGACGCGTCCCTTCTCGTTCTTGTAGAGCACCGGGAAATGCGGATCGAGGCGCGCTGCGATGTAATTGGCGTTGAGGATCGCGATCTCGGTGGCGCGCTTCAGGCCTTCACCGCCCATCATCAGGATGTAGATGTAGGAGATGGTAAGGATCGACGCCGAACCGAACGGCGCGGCCGAGACCGGACCGACCGGCGCGTCTGCCTTCGTCGCGGGGTGGCCGGGGAGGAACGGGGCGAGATGCGCCTTGACGCCGATCGGGCCCATGCCGGGGCCGCCGCCGCCATGCGGGATGCAGAAGGTCTTGTGCAGGTTGAGATGGCTGACGTCGGCGCCGTAATCGCCGGGCCTGGAAAGGCCGACCTGCGCATTGAGGTTGGCGCCGTCGAGATACACCTGGCCGCCATGGCCGTGCACGATGTCGCAGATCTCGCGGATGTGCTCCTCGAACACGCCGTGGGTCGAGGGATAGGTGATCATGACAGCTGCGAGGTCGTTCGCGTGCTTCTCCGCCTTGGCGCGGAGATCATTGACGTCGACGTCGCCGTTCTTCTCGCAAGACACCACCACCACGTCCATGCCGACCATCGCGGCCGAGGCCGGATTGGTGCCGTGGGCGGAGGAGGGGATCAGGCAGATCTTGCGATGGCCCTGTCCGCGCGCGGCATGATAGCCGCGGATCGCGAGCAGCCCGGCATATTCGCCCTGCGCGCCCGAGTTCGGCTGCAGCGAGATCGCGTCATAGCCGGTGATGTCGCAGAGCCATTTCTCCAGGCGTGCGAACAGCGCGTGATAGCCTTGAGCTTGCTCGCGCGGGGCGAACGGATGCAGCGAGCCGAATTCCGGCCAGGTCAGCGGCATCATCTCGGTGGTCGCGTTCAGCTTCATGGTGCAGGATCCAAGCGGGATCATGGCGCGGTCGAGCGCGAGGTCGCGATCACTGAGCTTGCGCATGTAGCGCAGCATCTCGGTTTCCGAGCGATGCGCATGGAAGACGGGATGGGTCAGGAAGGCCGTAGCGCGCTTCAATTCGTCCGGCAGCGCCTCGCGCGTCTCGGCGTCGATCTCGGCATAGGCAAGCTTGCCGCCGAAGGCGCGCCAGACCGCTTCAATCGTCGCAGGCGTCGTGGTCTCGTCGAGCGCGATGCGAAGAGCCGTATCGCTGACGCCGAGATTGATCTTCTCGCTTGCTGCCCGCGCGACGATCTCGGCGCGCTTGCCGCCGGCATCGACGCTCAGCGTGTCGAAGAAGCTGTCCGATTGCGGCGCGAAGCCGAGCTTGCGCAGGCCGGTCGCGAGCACGGCGGTGCGGCGGTGGACGTTGCGCGCGATCTGCGTGAGGCCCTCGGGGCCGTGATAGACCGCGTACATCGAGGCGATCACGGCGAGCAGCACCTGCGCGGTGCAGATGTTGGATGTCGCCTTCTCGCGGCGGATGTGCTGCTCGCGGGTCTGCAGCGCGAGGCGATAGGCCGGCGCACCGCGGGAATCGACGGACAGGCCGACGATGCGGCCGGGCAGCGAACGCTTCAGCGCATCGCGCACCGCCATATAGGCCGCGTGCGGTCCGCCATAGCCCATCGGCACGCCGAAGCGCTGGGCCGAGCCGATCGCGATGTCGGCGCCCAGTTCGCCGGGCGAGGCGAGCAGCGTCAGCGCCAGCAAATCGGCGGCAAGAATCGCGAGCGCGCCCTTGGCCTTCAGCGCCGCGATGGCGGGCCTGAGGTCGCGCAACGCACCGGAAGAGCCCGGATATTGCAGCAGCGCGCCGAGCACGTCGGCCTTGTCGAGATCGGTGAGGGGATCGCCGACGACCAGAGTCCAGCCGAGCGGCTCGGCGCGGGTGCGCATTACGGCTAACGTCTGCGGGTGCACGTCCTTGTCGACGAAGAAGGCCTTTGCCTTGACCTGCGAGTGGCGCTCGGCCAGCGCCATGGCTTCGGCGGCGGCGGTGGCTTCATCGAGCAGGGAGGCGTTGGCGACGTCGAGCCCGGTGAGGTCGCAGATCATGGTCTGGAAGTTGAGCAGCGCCTCCAGCCGGCCCTGGCTGATCTCGGGCTGATAGGGCGTGTAGGCCGTGTACCAGGCCGGGTTCTCCAGGATGTTGCGCTGGATCACCGCGGGCAGGACCGTGCCGGAATAGCCTTGGCCGATTAGCGAGGTGAAGACCTGGTTCTGACGCGCAAGCTCGGTCATGTGCGCGATCGCCTCGGTCTCGCTCAAGGGCTTGCCGAGGTCGAGCGGGCCGGCCTGCCGGATCGAGGCCGGCAGCGTTTCCGCGATCAGCGCATCGACGCTCTTGGCACTGACTGTTTCAAGCATGGCGGTGACATCGCGCGCCGATGGGCCGATGTGGCGGCGGACGAAACTGGCGGTGTCGCCGTTGGATTTGCGGTGCGCGGTCATCATGGGTCCTCGCTTCAGATTTCGCTGTCAGTGTCATGCCCCGCGAAGGCGGGGCATCCAGTACTCTCCAGCAGCGCGGATTGAACCGAGGGGCCGCGGCGTACTGGATCACCCGCCTTCGCGGGTGATGACACTGAGCATGAGGTTAGACTTCGCTTCATCTCACGCCGTATGCGCCTTGTAGGCAGCTTCATCCATGAGGCCGCCGAGCTCGCTTCTGTCGGCAATCTTGATCTTGAAGAACCAGGCCTTGCCTTGCGCGTCCGAGTTCACCAGCGCCGGCTCGGATGCGAGCTCGGCATTGGCCTCGAGCACTTCACCCGAGATCGGTGCGTAGACGTCGGAGGCCGCCTTGACGGACTCGACGACGGCGGCGGCTTCGGCCTTCTTCAGCGCGCGGCCGACCTTGGGCAGCTCGACGAACACGACGTCGCCGAGCTGCTGCTGGGCGTAATCGGTGATGCCGACCGTGGCGACATCGCCGTCGATGGCGAGCCATTCATGGTCGGAAGTGTACAGCGTCGTGGTCATGTCTCGTCCTCAGCGTTTGTAGGTGTTTTTCACGAAGGGCATGGCGGCGACCTGTAAGGGCAGTCGCTGGCCGCGCACCTCGGCGAAGAGCTTTGTGCCAAGCGCGCTCAGATTCGTGGGCACGTAGCCCATCGCAACCGGCGCATTCAGGCTCGGGCCGAAACCGCCCGAGGTGACTTGTCCGATCGGCTCGCCGCCCGCGTCATTCGCAAACAGCAGCGCGCCCTCGCGCACCGGCGCGCGGCCTTCGGCGCGCAAGCCGACGCGGCGGCGGGATGCGCCGCCATCGAAATGGGCGAGGATCTTCGCAGCGCCGGGAAAGCCGCCGGTGCGCGCACCGCCGCTGCGGCGGCTTTTCTGCACCGACCATTCCAGCGCGGCCTCGACCGGCGTGGTCGTGGTGTCGATGTCGTGGCCGTACAGGCAGAGCCCGGCTTCCAGCCGCAGGCTGTCGCGGGCCCCGAGGCCAATCGGCAGCACGTCGGGATTTTCAAGCAGCACCTTTGCGAGGCGTTCGGCATCGCCTGCTGGAACCGAGATCTCGAAGCCGTCCTCGCCGGTGTAGCCGGAGCGCGAGACGAAGCACTTGATGCCGGCAACCTCGTGCGGGCCGGCGTCCATGAACTTCATGCCTGATACCTCTGCACAGAATTTCGCCAGCGCCGCTTCCGCCTTCGGGCCCTGCAACGCGATCAGCGCGCGGTCGGCAAGCTGCTCGATCACGCAGGCGTCGGACAGGTTCGCGCGCAGATGCGCCTCGTCCTGGGCTTTGCAGGCGGCGTTGACGACCAGGAACAGGTGATCGCCGAAATTGGCGACCATCAGGTCGTCGAGAATGCCGCCGTCGTCATTGGTGAACTGGGCGTAGCGCTGCCGCCCTGCGGCGATCGCCACGATGTCCTGCGGCACCAGCCGTTCCAGCGCGCGGGCGGCGTCCTCCACATTGCCGGATTTCGGCCGGAGCGCGAGCTGGCCCATGTGGGAGACGTCGAACAGGCCCGCTTTGGTGCGGGTATGGAGGTGCTCTTTCAAGACGCCCGCGGGGTACTGCACGGGCATGTCATAGCCCCCGAACGGCACCATCTTGCCCCCTAGGGACACATGAAGGTCGTAGAGGGGGGTGCGTTTCAGGGAGTCTTGGTCGTGCGCTAGCATCTTGAGGGCCCTCGGCGGTTCCCCGGGGAGGATTCCCCGATGGACACCAGTCGAAGCCCCATCTGTCGCTGTGCCTGAGAGTATTATCCCGTCGGCGGACGCTGTCCGGGCCTAGACCCGTCGGCGCCTCTTTCCAGATGCTGTCAAAGCCACGCGGTCCTTTTGCCTGAGAGTTTCCGGGGCGGTTGCTCCTTCGGCGCCGGCTACCAAGTGCCGGTCTCTCCCGACGTGGCCGTACGATACAGATGGGTAGAGACCACAGGGGAGCCAAGCCTGTCAACGCGTCCGCGCGCCCTATCCAACGGGATTGCAAGGGGATTGAGCGCCTGCGGCAACCCTCTGATCTCTCTGCACAGTTTCTGGACAGCGAAGCTGGCCTTGTCTAAAAGCGCTTTGGCCCGCAGATATCAGCCTTAACGGTCCGGTTTGGACCGCGAAAAGCGGGCCCAAGCATACCCGATTGGATGAACATGAGCGGCGTCAACGAGATCAGGTCGACCTTTCTGAACTTCTTTGCCGAGAACGGCCACGAGATCGTGCCGTCCTCGCCACTCGTGCCGCGCAACGACCCGACGTTGATGTTCACCAATGCCGGCATGGTGCAGTTCAAGAACGTCTTCACCGGCGTCGAGAAGCGGCCCTATCAGCGCGCCACCACCTCGCAGAAATGCGTGCGCGCCGGCGGCAAGCACAACGACCTCGACAATGTCGGCTACACCGCGCGCCATCTCACCTTCTTCGAGATGCTCGGCAATTTCTCGTTCGGCGATTACTTCAAGGAGCGCGCGATCGAGCTCGCCTGGAAGCTGATCACGAGCGAGTTCGGGCTGAAGAAGGACAAGCTGCTCGTCACCGTCTACCACACCGACGACGAGGCGGCCGGCCTGTGGAAGAAGATCGCCGGCTTCTCCGACGACCGCATCATCCGCATCCCGACCTCGGACAATTTCTGGGCGATGGGCGACACCGGGCCGTGCGGCCCGTGCTCGGAGATCTTCATCGACCGCGGCGAGCACATCTGGGGCGGGCCTCCGGGATCGCCGGAAGAGGACGGCGACCGCTTCCTCGAATTCTGGAATCTCGTATTCATGCAATACGAGCAGGTGACGAAGGAGGAGCGCGTTAATCTGCCGCGTCCCTCGATCGACACCGGAATGGGCCTGGAGCGCATGGCCTGCATCCTCCAGGGCGTCGAGAGCGTGTTCGAGACCGACCTGTTCAAGAACCTGATCGACGCGACCTCGTCCGCGCTCGGCAGCGGACCGAACGAGCAGAACGTCGGCTCGTTCCGCGTCATCGCCGATCACTTGCGCTCGTCCGCCTTCCTGGTCTCGGACGGCGTGCTGCCCTCGAACGAGGGCCGCGGCTATGTGCTGCGCCGGATCATGCGCCGCGCGATGCGCCATGCCCAGCTCTTGGGCGCCAAGGAGCCGTTGATGCACCGGCTGGTCTGGGCGCTGGTGCGCGAGATGGGACAGGCCTATCCGGAATTGATGCGCGCGGAAAAGCTGATCGAGGAAACGCTGCGGCTGGAAGAGACCCGCTTCCGCACGACGCTGTCGCGCGGCCTTGCCATCCTCGACGAGAAGAGCGCCGGTCTGAAGAAGGGCGACGTGTTCGACGGCGACGTCGCCTTCACGCTGTACGACACCTACGGCTTCCCGCTCGACCTGACCCAGGACGCGCTGAAGTCGCGCGGCATCGGCGTCGACCAGGCGGCGTTCACTGACGCGATGGAGCGTCAGAAGGCCAAGGCGCGCGAGTCCTGGAAGGGCTCGGGTGAGGCGGCATCCGAGGCGATCTGGTTCCCGCTGCGCGAGAAGCTCGGGGCGACCGAATTCCTGGGGTACGAGACCGAGAGTGCCGAAGGCGTGGTCTCGGCGCTGGTCAAGGATGGCGCCGAGGTGACGAGCCTCAAGGCCGGCGAGACGGGTGCGATCGTGCTGAACCAGACGCCGTTCTATGCGGAGTCCGGCGGCCAGGTCGGCGACACCGGCGTGCTCTCGGGCGAGGGCGGCATCAAGGTCCGCGTCACTGATACGCAGAAGAAGCTCGGCGATCTCTTCGTCCATATCGGCACGGTCGAGAGCGGCGAAGTGAAGCTCGGCACCGCGCTGCAGCTCGAGGTCGATCATTCCAGGCGCTCGACCATCCGCGCCCATCACTCGGCGACTCACATTATCCACGAGGCGCTGCGCCAGGTGCTCGGCGATCACATTGCCCAGCGCGGCTCGATGGTCGCGCCGGATCGGCTGCGCTTCGACTTCGTGCATCCGAAGCCGATCACGGCTGAGGAGCTCGCCCGGGTCGAGGACATCGCCAACGACGTGGTGTTGGAGAACGACGAGGTCACCACGCGCGTCATGGGCGTCGACGAGGCCCGCGAGGCTGGCGCGCGCGCGCTGTTCGGCGAGAAATATGGCGACGAGGTCCGCGTCGTCTCGATGGGCAGGACCGCGCGCGAGCGCGGCGCCAACGCGCTCGGCTGGTCGGTCGAGCTCTGCGGCGGCACCCATGTGAAGCGCACCGGCGATATCGGCCTGATCACGGTCACGAGCGAGAGCGCGGTCGCCTCCGGCGTGCGCCGGATCGAGGCGCTGACGGGTAACTACGCGCGAAAACATGCCAACGACACCATGGCGCTGGCGAAGATCGCGGCGAACGAGCTGCGCACCTCGCTCGACGACGTGCCGGCGCGCATCTCGGCGCTGATGGAGGAGCGCAAGAAGCTCGAGCGCGAACTCTCCGATGCCCGCAAGAAGCTGGCGATGGGCGGCGGCGCCGCAGCCGGCAACAACGGCGCAGCGTCGGGCGTGCGCGAGGCCGGCGGCGTCAAGCTGATGGCGCGTGCGGTCGAAGGCATCGAGATGAAGGATCTCAAGAGTCTCGCCGACGACGGCAAGAAGCAGATCGGTTCGGGCGTCGTCGCCATCGTCGGCGTCACTGGGGACGGCAAGGCCGGAATTGTGGTCGGCGTCACGCAGGACCTCACCGCGCGCTTCAATGCCGTCAATCTGGTCCGCATCGCCTCCGAGGCGCTCGGCGGCAAGGGCGGCGGCGGCCGGCCCGACATGGCCCAGGCCGGCGGCCCCGATGGCGCCAAGGCGTCCGAGGCCCTGAGCGCGATCGAAAAAGCGATTGCGGGCGCGTAAGGCGCGCGTCGCCAGGGTCGTCTCACCGGCTTCAATGGCATCGGCGTGGCGCCTTGATCGCGCCGCGCGGTTCGGCCCGTAAAGCGGTCAGCCCTTCTTCAGGAAGACGTAGTCGGCCGAGTAGGGCATGCTCCTGAATTCGCCGGCCTTGTCGCAGGCGCCGTCGAGCTTGCCGCCCTGGGTGTTGATGCGCTGGACCGTGGTGCAGGCGCAAGCACGCCGCTGCCGCGGTGAGTGGTGACGTTCAGCTTCAGCCAGGGGATGTCGGCTGCGGTCGCGCCCGGCGCATTGCCGACGGCTTTACCAGTCACGGCGCTGCCGTCGGCAAGCTCCCAGTTCGGGCCGGCATAATGGCGGCCGATGGTCTTGCCTTCGGACAGCAGCGTCGCGATCGGCTCGCGAAAAGCCCAGGCGAGCTTGCCGTCGAGGCCGGCCTTGCACTCATAGACCTGCGCACCTTCGGCGTGGACGCTGAGCACGACGGTCTCGCCGGGGGCGGCGATCGCGTTGGGGAGTGGGTCTGCGGCGACAGCGAGCCCGGCCATTGCGGCGAGCAGGAGCAGGCAGGGGGTGGCAAGCTTGATGAACATGGCGGTCTCCGCGAATGCTCTCAAAAAAACGGGCCGCGCTGGTCGCGCGGCCCGTGATGATGTCTGGCCCCGTCGGGCGAAATTGCGGTCGACTTACGCCGCCAGCTCTTTCGTCAGGTTCTCGGCGACCTTGTCGAGGAAGCCGGTGGTCGAGAGCCAGCGCTGGTCGGCGCCGACCAAGAGCGCGAGGTCCTTGGTCATGTAGCCGGCCTCGACGGTGTCGACGCAGACCTTCTCCAGCGTGGCCGCGAACTTGGCGAGCTCGGGGTTGTTGTCGAGCTTGGCGCGGTGCGACAGGCCTCTCGTCCAGGCGAAGATCGAGGCGATCGAGTTGGTCGAGGTCTCCTTGCCCTTCTGGTGCTCGCGGTAATGGCGGGTCACGGTGCCGTGGGCAGCTTCCGCCTCGACAGTCTTGCCGTCGGGGGTGAGCAGCACCGAGGTCATCAGGCCGAGCGAGCCGTAGCCCTGCGCGACCGTGTCGGACTGCACGTCGCCGTCGTAGTTCTTACAGGCCCAGACATAGCCGCCGGACCATTTCAGCGCCGAGGCCACCATGTCGTCGATCAGGCGGTGCTCGTAGGTCAGGCCCTTGGCGTCGAACTCCTTCTTGAACTCGCGGTCGAAGATGTCCTGGAAGATATCCTTGAAGCGCCCGTCATAGACCTTGAGGATCGTGTTCTTGGTCGACAGGTACACCGGGTAATTGCGCAGCAGGCCGTAGTTGAAGGAGGCGCGGGCGAAATCGATGATGGAATCGTCGAGATTGTACATCTCCATCGCGACGCCGGCGCCGGGCGCCTTGAACACTTCCTTCTCGATCACAGTGCCGTCCTCGCCGACGAACTTCAGCGAGAGGGTGCCCTTGCCGGGGAACTTGATGTCGGTGGCGCGGTACTGGTCGCCATAGGCGTGGCGGCCGATGATGATCGGCTTGGTCCAGCCGGGAACCAGGCGCGGCACGTTCTTGCAGATGATCGGCTCGCGGAAGATCACCCCGCCGAGAATGTTGCGGATGGTGCCGTTCGGCGACTTCCACATCTGCTTGAGATTGAACTCCTTCACCCGGGCTTCATCCGGGGTGATGGTGGCGCACTTGACGCCGACGCCGACCTTCTTGATCGCCTCGGCCGCGTCGATCGTCACCTGATCATTGGTGTGGTCGCGGTATTCCATGCCCAGGTCGAAATAGAGCAGCTCGACATCCAGGAACGGGTTGATCAGCTTGTCCTTGATGTACTGCCAGATGATCCGGGTCATCTCGTCGCCATCGAGCTCGACGACGGGATTGGATACCTTGATTTTTGCCATGATCGGGGGAGCCTCTTGGGAACGGCGCTTTTGGCGCGCCACGGGAATATCCGCCGCCTCTTAGCACCGCCGCGCGGCGGGCGAAAGCCAAGGGATTATGCACTTTTAGCTCATCCAGCTTGCGCAGGCGAGGAGCGGCCGGCCGGGCCTCGGCCCGGCCTTCGGGCCCGTTTCGGGCGAGATTCAAAAGTCGAATCCAAGTCGTTATTTCCCTTGAGAATTTTGTCAGGACAGGCAAACGACAGACCGCGAGGCGGCCCGGTCGTGGGGGCCGCTTGAATCAATTCCTATGGCGGCCTTGCCAAGGCCTTGAGACGAAGAGTGGAAGCGAAAGCAGATGTCGGGGACTGACAAGAGCAAAGCGGGCCTTTCCCTCGACGGTCCCATCGTGATCCTGGTCGAGCCGCAGCTCGGCGAGAACATCGGCATGACCGCGCGCGCCATGGGCAATTTCGCGCTTGGCCGCTTGCGCATCGTCAACCCCCGGGACGGCTGGCCAAACATCGCCGCCCAGCGAGCGGCCGCCGGCGCGGACCATATCCTGGAGAAGGCGCAGCTGTTCGACACGGTCGAGCAGGCGGTCGCCGACCTCGACCTCCTGTTCGCCACCACCGCACGTCCCCACGACCAGGCCAAGCCGGTGGTCGGGCCGGAGGCCGCAGCGGCCGAGATCGCAGGTCACGTCGCGACCGGCGGCAGGGCCGGCATCCTGTTCGGCCGCGAGCGCTGGGGTCTGACCAACGAGGAGGTCGGGCTCTCCAACCGCATCATCACCTTCCCGGTCAATCCGGGCTTTGCCTCGCTCAACCTCGCCCAGGCCGTGCTGCTGGTCGGCTATGAGTGGTTCAAGCGTGCGACGTCGGGCGCGTTGCCGCACGCCATGCCTGAAAGATCCGAGCGCGCCTCGCAGCACCAGATGCAAGCCTTCTTCGACAATCTCGTGCGCGAGCTCGACAAGGTCGAGTTCCTGCGCCCGGCCGAGAAGCGCGACACCATGCTGGTGAACCTGCGCAACATCTTCACCCGGATGGAGCCGACCAAGCAGGACATGCACACGCTGCACGGCGTGATCATGGCGATCGCCGAGGGGCGCAAGGGTCCGGCCAAGGGCGGTGTACTCGACGGCGAGCAGGCCACGCGCCTGCGCGCGCTGCTGGCCGAGCACGGGCAGGGCCGCGGCGTCCCCGACAGCGGCTCGACCGTGCGGGGCCTTGCCCGCCTGCTCCGCCGCAACCCGACCGACGCCGAACGCCTGCTCTGGCAGGCGCTGACGCGTGATCGCCGCTTCGCAGGTGGGTTCAAGCGCCAGACCCCGGTCGGGCGGCACATCCCGGATTTCGTCTCCTTCCCGCACCGGATCGCGATCGAGCTGGTGAACCCGGGCGAGGGCGAGGCGATCGCGGCAGATCGCGCGGCGCGGCGGACGTGGCTGGAAGCGCGCGACTATCGGGTGCTCGACATTCGGGCAGTGGATGTGGAGCGCGATCTCGAGGCTGAGCTGGTGCGGCTGCAGGGGATGATGGAGCGGGGAGCGTAGGTCGCGTAGATTGGCGCGGATTGGCCGCGTCACATTCTCGAAGACGGGCAAGTCTATCAGCTATGGCGGACGCACGTTCCAAAGTCTGAAAGGTAGCGGCTTCAAGGCAAACTACTTTGACGTTGAAACCGGAGAAAGGTTTTGGATTTCGGGCCCTCGAAAAGATGGCAAGGATCGCCTCAATCCTGACAGCTCTGCGCCTGTCGAAATCGATCCCGATGTTGCAGAAGAAAGAATACTGGCGCGAGATCAGGGGAGAACTGTTCCGCGATGCCGCCGAGAATTAGATGAGCTATCCGTCAAGAGTCGTCCTTCGACTGCCGCTATCGAATGAAGATCTGCTGTCTGCCTTTGTCGAGCAATGCCTTCGCGATCGCGTTACTCTCATTGCGGTCGTTGGAGAAGGTGCCGCGCGGATAGAGGATATCATCGACGAACTCGTCTTAGGCGACGGGACGGATGACAGACGCTTTGTTGTGACCACCTCGCACGCGAACGAGACGGTGGAAGAGGTGTTGGAGTTTGCCGGCTTTTGGAATGACGAGGGAGATCGGCCCGTCCAGATCGTAAATCTTTAAGCCGCAACCGATCTCCCCTGCGTGTTAAGGAGTGTCGTAGCCCGGAATGCGCGAAGCGATATCCAGGGAAAGGTCCCGCATATCGCTGCGCTCATGTGGGCTACGGATGAGGCCGCTCACACCGCTTCCAGCTGATCCGCCGCCCGCTTCTTCTTCGTCTTAGCCTGACCGAGCAGGGGGCCGGCGGTGAGGGCTGCCGTATCGGCGACGCCCGGGTCGCGTGAGATCATCGCGGCGACGATGGCGCCGTCGATGATGAGGCCGAGCTGGTGCGCCAGCACTGCAGGCTCGGCCGAGCCGAGCTCGCCGGCGAGCTTCTCGATGTGGCCGAGCACGATCTTCTTGTGCTTCAGCGCGATGTTGCGGAATTGCTTGGCATCCTTGTCGTGCTCGCCGACGGCGTTGATGAAGGGGCAGCCGTAGAAGCGCTCTTCGGCGAACCAGCTCTTCAGCGCGGGGAAGATGCGCGTGAGTTTCGCCTGCGCATCGCCGCCGCCTTGCTCCATGGCGCCGATGAACCATTCGCGCCATTGCTTGCCTTCGCTCTCCAGCACCGCGTTGACGAGGTTGGTCTTGGAGCCGAACAATTTGTAGAGCGTGGTCTTGGCGGTGCCGGCCTCTTCGATGATCGCATCGATGCCGGTGGCGTTGATGCCGTTCTTGCAGAACAGATGCGTTGCGGCGCTGAGCAGGCGCCCGCGTGCGGATTCGTCGTCGCCGGCAGCGGCGTGGGGCGGATTCTTCTTCGATGACGGCTTTGCCATGAGCGACAACTTAATCGCAGCCGCCTCGCATCAGCAAGCCGCATCTGTTCGGCGCCGAAAAGATTCGCATCCGCGCGCGCGTCTGCTCCGCCTTTGAGCAGGAGTGGGCTGACCAATCTGCAGGCAGCGACGCTTAAGCGGCTCCAAAGCCTCGCCTTTTGTTTTTCGCGAGATCTGGCACGCTCCATGCAAGGAAACAGACCGTTCGGTATCCTGCCGATTTCCACTTCTGCCAGGGAGAAGATTGATGACTGCCGTCGTTCAGAAGACAGTGCTGACGGGGTGCCTCGCGCCCATCGACAAGAACGGGCTCGAGCAACTGATTACCAACGGCAAGGCAAACCCGAAGGTCATCAAGACCTTGAAGTGCAAGACGGTCGCGGAGGGCAAATTCCGCCACGCCAACTATATCCGCAACCTGCCGCCCTACATCGTCGACGAGCCGCCGGGGCTCTTAGGTGACGACACCGCGCCCAATCCGTCGGAAGCCTCGCTGGCCGCGCTCGGCTCGTGCCTCGCGGTCGGCCTGCATGCCAACGCCGTGCACCGCGGCTGGATCGTCAACAAGCTCGAGCTCGAGCTCGAAGGCGATCTCAACATCACCGCGGTCTGGGGCACCGGCGACACCTCCGACAAGCCGGTCGGCTTCACCGATGTCCGCGTCAAGGTCGACATGGAATGCGAGGGCATCTCGCCGGACGAGATCAACGCGCTGGTCGCCCATGTGAAAAAATGGTCGCCGGTCGCCAACACCTTCACCCGGCCGGTCAATCTCGAGGTCGGCATCTAACAGACGGCAATCAGGACAGGGTGCGGGAGACGATCATGGGTTCACTGGCTTTATCGCGGGCCGACGTTCTGGATCAGCCCGCACCGTCCATCGCGGGCGAGGTGGCGCGGATCGCGCGCCAAGAGCTTGCGCCGCTCGCAGCCGGCATCGACGACGGATCGGTCTATCCGGCCGAGGTGCTGCGCAAGTTTGGTGCGGTCGGGGCATGGGGCAGCCACGTGCCGCACGAAGGCCCCGCCGATCTGCGCTGCGCGATCCAGGCGATGGCGGCGATCGGCGAGGTCTGCGGTGCGACGGCCTTCATGGCTTGGTGCCAGAACACGCTGGTCTGGTACGCGGCGAACTCCACCAATGTGAAGCTCGCAAAGCGCTTCGGCGACGCCTTCTCGAGCGGTCGCGTGCTCGGCGGCACCGGGCTCTCCAATCCCATGAAGAGCTTCTTCGGCATCGAGAAGCTCAAGCTGAAGGGCCGCAAGGTCGAGGGCGGCTACATCGTGCGCGGTGCGTTGCCCTGGGTCTCCAATCTCGGCCCCGATCATTTCTTCGGCACGATCTTCGAGCGCGAGGACGAGCCGGGCATCGCAAGTGTCGAGTCCGGCACTGTCATGTTCCTGGCCGATTGCTCCGACCCCGCGATCACGCTGACGCCGTGCAAGCCTTTCCTCGCGATGGACGGCACCGGCACCTATGGCGTGCAGTTCCGCGACGCTTTCGTGCCCGATGAGCTGATCCTGGCCGATCCCGCCGCGCCCTTCGTCAAGAAGATCCGCGCCGGCTTCATCCTGCTGCAGGCCGGCATGGCGTTAGGCGTGATCAAGGATTGCATCAACATCATGGACGAGGTCGACAATTCCCTCGGCCATATCAACCGCTATCTGCCGCAGCAGCCGGTGCATTTCCGCGAGCTCGCCGCCGAGCTCGAGGCCGAGACCATGGCGCTGGCGCGCGATCCCTACAACGAGGAGGAAACCTACTGGCGCAAGGTGATCGCGCTGCGGCTTCGCGCGGGCGAGGCCAGCGTCGCGGCGGCGCATGCGGCGATGCTGCATTGTGGCGCGCGCGGCTATCTCAAGAGCCACCGCGCGCAGCGGCGCCTGCGCGAGGCCTACTTCGTCGCGATTGTCACGCCGGCCACCAAGCAGCTGCGCAAGATGCTCGCTGATTTCTGAGTTCCAAGTTCTTGAGTTCAATGAGTCCACCCGAAGACCCCCAACCTCAACGGAGAGGCTGCCATGACTGACGTTCTGATCACTGCCGTCGAACTCGCCGATCTCTTGAAGACCGAGCCGTGTGTCGTCATCGACACCCGCAATCCCGACGCCTACGCCGCCGGCCATCTGCCGGGCGCCGTCAACGTGCATGAGATCTTCACGTTCCTCGCGACCTCCACGCCCGAGGGCATGGCCGAGCTCAAGACCAAGTTCGCCGATGCGTTCGGCAGCGCCGGTCTTTCCGGCAAGGAGACGGCGGTGATCTACGAACAGTCGATGAACTCCGGCTTCGGCCAGTCCTGCCGCGGCTATTACCTGCTCACCATGCTCGGCTATCCCAAGGTGAAGGTGCTGCATGGCGGCTTCGACGCCTGGTCGGCCGCGGGCTTCCCGGTGACCAAGGATGTGCCCGCGCCTGAGAAGGCCTCGTTCTCGATCGTGCCTGAAGCGGGCGAGATCCTGATCGACGCCAAGACCATGCTCGCCGCCGTCGGCAAGCCGGGCATCGCGATCCTCGACGTGCGCGACGTCGACGAGTGGATCGGCGACAGCTCGTCCCCGTACGGCAAGGATTTCTGCCCGCGCAAGGGCCGCATCCCGGGCGCGGTGTGGCTGGAATGGTATCGCATGATGAAGCCGACCGTCGAAGGCCCGCGCTTCAAATCCAAGGACGAGATTCTGGCGGAATGCGCCACGGTCGGCATCTCGCAGACTACGCCGGTCTATCTCTACTGCTTCAAGGGGGCGCGCGCCTCGAACACGTTCCTGGCGCTGAAGAACGCCGGCGTGAAGGACGTGCGGATGTATTTCGGCTCCTGGAACGAATGGTCGCGCGATCCCTCGCTGCCGATCGAGCAGGGCCTGCCGATCGCATCGGACGTCACCACCAAGGCAGCCTGAGCGCGCGCCTCGTCCTTCGAGACGACCGCTTCGCGGTCTCCTCAGGATGAGGCTAAGCGGCACCGGTGTCTGTTGATACTGTTGCCGCGCCCTCCGACCTCATCCTGAGGAGCCCGCCTAAAGCGGGCGTCTCGAAGGATGGGCCCCTTGCGGACGAGGCGCGATTCCCAGCGCCTTGATCCGTGAGGCCAGCGTGGTCGGCTTGATGTCGAGCATCTCGGCGGCGCCGCCGGGGCCGAAGACTTTTCCGGCGCAGGCCTCAAGCGCGGCGAGAATGTTGGCGCGCTCGTGGTCGCGCATTTCCGACGACGTCATGATTGCGGGGCGCGCGTCGGGCCTCTGGCGGGTGGCGCCGCTGGGCGCTTGTTCACCTGAAGGATCGGGCAGATCGATGCGCAGGCGGCCGTTCTGCGACAGAATCGCAGCGCGCTCGATCACGTTCTGGAGTTCGCGGACATTGCCGGGCCAGTTGTAGCGGGTCAGCCGCCGCGCATCGCCCTCCGACAGACGGAGGTTCGATTTCAGCGCCTTGCTCTCGCGCGTCAGGAAATGCTGGGCCAGCAGGGGAATGTCCTCGCGGCGTTCGCGCAAGGGGACGGTCTCAATCGGAAACACGTTGAGACGGAAATAGAGATCCTCGCGAAAGCGGCCGCGCTGGACCTCCTGCTTGAGATCGCGATTGGTCGCGGCGATGACGCGAACGTCGACGGCGCGGGTGCGCGCCTCGCCGACGCGCTCGAAATGGCCTTCCTGCAAGACGCGCAGCAGCTTGCCTTGCAGCTCGAGCGGGATCTCGCCGACCTCGTCGAGGAATAGCGTGCCGCCGTCGGCGAGCTCGAAGCGGCCGATGCGGTCGCGCGTTGCGCCGGTGAAGGCGCCGCGAACATGGCCGAAGAACTCGCTCTCGAACAATTCGCGCGGGATCGCGGCGCAGTTGACGCGGATCAGCGGCCGGTCGCTGCGGGTGGAATCCTCGTGGATGGCGCGCGCGATCAGCTCCTTGCCGGTGCCGGATTCGCCGGTGATCATCACCGCCGCGGTGGTCGGCGCCACCAGCTTGACCTGGCGCAGCGTCTTCTGGATCGCCTCGCTTCCCCCGATGATGCCGCGCGGGTTGGTCTCGATGCGGATTTCCTCCTGGAGATAGGCGTTCTCCAGCTCGAGCCGCTCGCGCAAGCGGTCGACCTCGGCAAGGGCCGCGTGCAGCTTCTCGGCGGCCTCGCGGCGCTGGCTGACATCGCGAAACACCACGACGGCGCCGACCACGACGCCGCGGTCGCGGATCGGTGTCGAGGTGTACTCGACCCAGGCCGGCGAGCCGTCCTTGCGCCAAAACACCTCGCCGTCGACCTGGTGCACGGCGCCGTCGCGGAACGCCGCATAGATCGGGCAGTCGTGGTTGTGATAGTGCCGGCCGTCGTGATGGGTGTGGTGGACGATCGGGTGGATCTCCTTGCCGACCAGCTCCTCGGCGGTCCAGCCCAGCATGCGCTCGGCCGCGGGATTGACGAAGGTGGTCTTGCCTTCGGCGTTGACGCCATAGATGCCTTCGCCGGCGGCGCGCAGGATCAGCTGGTTCTCGCGCTCGATGTCCTGGAACACGCGCTCGACCCGCTGCCAGGTCGAGATGCCGCCGCGCATGTGGTCTTCGGCGGCAGCATCGACATTGCGCCGGCGGCGGGCTTCGAGGTCGGTCAGCGTCAGCAGCAGCAGCGTGCGGCCGTCATGCGGCAGCAGGCAGCCGGCATATTCGAGCTTGAGATCTTGCCCGGTGGCGTGACGGGGATTGAGCGCGGTGGTCCAGTAGGCGCCCTTGTGCAGCACGGCCTGGGTGAAGACAGTGAGGGCGGCAAGCTCGCCGGCGTGGAGCGTGCTGGCCCTGGTCTGCCGCAGCAAAGCGCGGTCGTAACCGAGCAGGGCGCAGGCGGCGGGATTGGCATCGACGATCTGGTCGCCGTAGGGATCGACCAGCAGCATCGCCTCGACCGAGGATTCGAACGCCGCGATGCGCGGGTCGATGACGGGGGCCACCTCGTCGTGGACGGGCATTGGCGTCGTTGCCATTGCGAAATCTCGTAATTGAACTACGAAATCTCGTTTATCACGAGTTTTCGTAGCGGCCAAGCGCGGGTGAAAATGCTGCATCATCAAGGCAATGTCCGCTTCTTCGTCGGTGGCATGCTCCTTGCGTAATTCCTTCTCGCATTGACGCGCAGGAGGGCCGATGTCCACGTTCGACAATCCGTTTGATCCCGATCGCAAGCTTCGAGCCGGCTGTGTTTGCGGCCAGCATCGTTCCGCAGCTGAGCATGAGCAGGCGACGGCGCTGCATTGCGAGCCGGTCGCAAGCGAAGAGCAGCGCTACGAGGGCGTGGTCGCCTCCGCATTGATGCGCGCGATGTTTCCGCAGGACGTGGCGCGGCGTGCGTTCTTGAAGTCGGTCGGAGCATCGACCGCGCTCGCGGCGCTGTCGCAATTCTTCCCGATGAAGACGGCGACCGAGGTGTTCGCGCAAGCCGGCGCG
The DNA here is from genome assembly GCF_020194215.1 of Bradyrhizobium sp. BRP20. NCBI lineage: Bacteria > Pseudomonadati > Pseudomonadota > Alphaproteobacteria > Hyphomicrobiales > Nitrobacteraceae > Bradyrhizobium > Bradyrhizobium sp. BRP20. Next base: position 89,135 of record NZ_JADYVY010000004.1, read on the forward strand.
CCCGAGAAGAAGGACCTCAAGGTCGGCTTCATCCCGATCACCTGCGCGACGCCGATCATCATGGCAGCGCCAATGGGCTTCTATGCCAAGCACGGCCTCAACGTCGAAGTGGTGAAGACCGCCGGCTGGGCCGTGATCCGCGACAAGACCATCAACAAGGAATACGACGCCGCGCACATGCTGGCCCCGATGCCGATCGCGATCTCGCTCGGCCTTGGCGCCAACGCGATTCCCTTTACCGTGCCTGCCATCGAGAACATCAACGGGCAGGGCATCGTGCTGGCTTCCAAGCACAAGGACAAGCGCGATCCGAAGGACTGGAAGGGGCTGAAATTCGCCATCCCCTTCGACTATTCCATGCACAATTACCTCTTGCGCTATTACCTCGCCGAGCACGGTCTCGATCCCGATACCGACGTGCAGTTGCGCTCGGTGCCGCCGCCGGAGATGGTCGCGAATTTGCGTGCCGACAACATCGACGGCTTCCTCGCGCCCGACAACATCTGCCAGCGCGCGATCTATGACGGCGTCGGCTTCATGCATCTGCTCTCCAAGGAGATCTGGGATGGCCATCCCTGCTGCAGCTTTGCTGCGAGCCGCGAGTTCATCACGTCAGCGCCGAACAGCTTCGCGGCGCTGACGCGGGCGATCGTCGATGCCACCGCCTTCGCCTCGAAGGCCGAGAACCGCAAGCAGATCGCCGAAGCCATCGCGCCTGCGAACTACATCAACGCGCCTGTCACCGTGCTGGAGCAGGTCCTGACCGGCACCTATGCCGACGGCCTCGGCGGGGTGAAGACCGATCCCAAGCGCGTCGATTTCGATCCATTCCCCTGGCAGTCCTTTGCGGTTTGGATGCTGACGCAGATGAAGCGCTGGGGCCAGATCAAGGGCGACGTCGACTACAAGGCGGTGGCCGAGCAGGTGTATCTGGCAACCGATACCAAGAAGCTGATGGCCGAGATGGGCCTCACGCCGCCGGCGAGTGCCTACAAGTCGTTCGCGGTGATGGGCAAGAATTTCGATCCGGCCAAGCCCGAGGACTATCTGGCGAGCTTCAAGATCAGGAAGGCGTCGTGATGGGCCGCGCACTATCTTCACCTCGCCCCGCTTGCGGGGAGAGGTCAGATCGCTCTTGCGATCCGGGTGAGGGGGTACAGGTCCCTCGACAATCTCACGTGTCGAGGGAGGCCCCTCACCCCGACCCTCTCAGCGCGAGCGAAGCTCGTCGCGCCCCCGTAAGAACGGGGAGAGGGAGATGACCGCCTCCCTCCGCCTCCGCGCCGGCCTCGTCTCCATCGTGCTGCTCGCCGCCTTCCTCGGCATCTGGCATCTCGCCACACGCTCGACCGGCACGACGGCGACGATGAGCCCGGAATACGCCAAGCTGATGGGCCTCACGGCGACGCAGGGCAAATCGGCGATGCCGGGGCCGCTCGATGTCGGCGCCAAGCTGTGGGAGCACCTGAAGCGGCCGTTCTACGACAACGGGCCGAACGACAAGGGGCTCGGCATCCAGCTCGGCTATTCCATTGCGCGCGTCGGCACCGGCTATCTCCTGGCCGTGCTGGTGGCGATCCCGCTCGGCTTTCTGATCGGCATGTCGCCGCTGCTGAGCAAGGCGCTCGATCCGTTCATCCAGGTCTTGAAGCCGATCTCGCCTTTGGCCTGGATGCCGCTCGCGCTCTACACCATCAAGGATTCCTCGGTCTCGGCGATCTTCGTCATCTTCATCTGCTCGATCTGGCCGATGCTGCTCAACACCGTGTTCGGCGTCGCGACCGTGCGCAAGGAATGGATCAACGTCGCGCGGACGCTCGAGGTCGGCACCGTCAGGCGCGCCTTCACCGTGATCCTGCCCGCGGCGGCGCCGACGATCCTGACCGGCATGCGCATCTCGATCGGCATCGCTTGGCTCGTGATCGTCGCAGCCGAGATGCTCGTCGGCGGCACCGGCATCGGCTACTTCGTCTGGAACGAGTGGAATAATTTGTCGATCACCAACGTCATCATCGCGATCCTCTTGATCGGGATCGTCGGCATGCTGCTCGACCAGATCCTCGCGCGCTTCACGCGCATGGTCACGTTTCCGGAGTAGAGGCGATGACCGACAAGTTCATCTCGATCGAAGGCATCGCCAAGCGCTATTCCGGCGCGGGCGGAGCGACGACCACCATCTTCGAGAACCTCTGGCTCTCGATGGCGCGCGGCGAGTTCGCTTGCGTGATCGGCCATTCCGGCTGCGGCAAGACCACGGTGCTCAACATCCTCGCCGGGCTGGATGCGCCGAGCGAGGGCGCGGTCATCGTCGACGGCCAGGCGATCTCGGGCACCAGCCTCGACCGCGCCGTGATCTTCCAGAGCCATGCGCTGCTGCCCTGGCGCACGGTGCTCGGCAACGTCGCCTATGCCGTCAGCTCGAAATGGCGCAGCTGGGACCGCGCCAAGGTCAAGGCGCATGCGCAGAAGTTCATCGATCTGGTCGGCCTCTCCGGCGCCGAGCACAAGCGTCCCTCGGAACTGTCGGGCGGCATGAAGCAACGCGTTGGCATCGCACGGGCGCTGTCGATCACGCCGAAGATGATGCTGATGGACGAGCCGTTCTCGGCGCTGGACGCGCTGACGCGCGGCACGCTGCAGGACGAGGTGCGGCGGATTTGCCTGGAGACCGGGCAGACCGCGTTCATGATCACCCACGACGTCGACGAGGCGATCTATCTCGCCGACAAGATCTTCCTGATGACCAACGGTCCCGGCGCGGTGCTGGCGGAGGTGGTCGAGAATCCGCTGCCGCGCGATCGCGGCCGCACCGACCTGCACCGCCATCCGCTGTACTACGCGCTGCGCAACCACATCATCGATTTCCTGGTGACGCGCAGCAAGACTTTTACCACTGAAAAGCCGGATCACGATCCGCGCAATGTGCCGACGGTGCAGATCGGCAAGCCCGGGCTCTCGATCGCATCAAGCGGCGAAGAGCCGCGACAGACCTGGATGCCGGGGACAAACCCCGGATTGAGCGCCTAGCAAGGAGACCCTAATGAAACGCGAAGACCTCACCGAAAAACTGCTCGACATCAAGCGCGAGAAGGGGTGGAGCTGGAAGCACATCTGCGAAAAGATCGGCGGCTATTCCGAGGTGCTGATCGTCGGTGCGATCATGGGCCAGATGAAGCTGACGAAGCCGCAGGCTGCCAATGCCGGCGAGCTGTTCGGCCTGTCGAAGGCGGAAGTTGCCATGCTCAACGAGGTGCCGATGCGCGGCACCGGCACGCCGATGCCGCCGACCGACCCGCTGATCTACCGCTTCTACGAGATGGTGATGGTGAACGGTCCGGCCTGGAAGGCGCTGATAGAGGAGGAGTTCGGCGACGGCATCATGTCGGCGATCGACTTCGACATGGGCATCGAACGCGTCGCCAACCCCAAGGGCGACCGCGTCAAGATCACCATGAGCGGCAAGTTCCTGCCGTATAAATATTACGGCGCCAGCGGCAACGTGCCGGAGTACGGCTTCAAGGAGGAGTGACCGCGGCGAAGGCGGCGCGCAGCTCGCTGACCGGCGCCATCTCGCGGATGTAGGTGAAGGACCCCTTGTCCTTCATCTCGCGCGCGCAGTTCAGGAACGCTGCGAGCGCGTAGCGCGACATGGCTCCGCCGACGCTGATGCGCTTGACGCCAGCGGCGGACAATTGCTCGACGGTTAGCGTCGGGTCGGCAAAGCCCATCACGTGGTTGAAGGGCTTGCCCAGCGAGGACACCACCGTCCTGATCGTGGCGAGATCGTACAGGCCCGGCGCATAGAGGACGTCGGCGCCGGCGGCCTCGAAGGCCTGCAGGCGGCGGATCGTATCGTCGATGTCCTTGCGGCCGTGCAGGAAGTTCTCGGCCCGCGCCGTCAGCGTGAACGGAGTGGGCAGCGCGCGTGCCACCTCCACCGCGGCCTGGACGCGCTCGACGGCGTGGGAGAAGTCGTAGATCGGGCGATCGCGATCGCCGCTGAAATCCTCGATCGAGCCGCCCACCGCGCCAGTGTCTGCGGCACGCCGAATAGCTTCGGCGGCGCGTCTCGGCTCATGTGCGCCGCAATTCTCGAGGTCGACGCTGACGGGCAGGTCGGTCGCTTCCACGATCGTGCGTGCGTTGGCGAGGATGACGTCGAGGCTGACGCCGCTGCTGCCGAGCATGTTGGCGACCCCGAGGCTCGTAGTGGCCAGGGCTTCGAAGCCCATCGCCGCGAGCAGCTTCGCGGTGCCGACATCCCATGGATTGGGAATGATGAAGGCACCGGGCCGCTCGTGCAACGCGCGAAACGCTCTCGCCTTGTCCAACTGGCTCGTCATGGCTCGTCTCCATTGTCTGTCCCAACGAGCTTTAGGCGCACTTTCGTCATCCGCCAAATTTGTTATTCTGTCAGATATCATCAGCTTTTTGCATGAGGTCGCGATGGACAGTGACGCCCTCAACACCTTCCTGGCGGTTCATCGCAGAGGCGGGATTTCGCATGCCGCGAAATTCCTGCACCGCTCGCAGCCGGCGATTTCGCGCCGTATCGCTCTATTGGAGCAGGAGCTCGGCGTTCCCCTGTTCGAGCGGGTGGCAGGCCGCACGCGGCTGAGCGATGCCGGGCGCGTGCTGATCCCCTATGCCGAGCGCGCAGTGGCCGCGGCGCAGGATGGCGAACAGGCGATCCGCGCACTGACCAAGCAGAATGCAGGGCCGGTTTCGCTGGCCGTGACCGGGACGCTCGCTGACAGCCGCCTCTCGACCATCATGAAGCGATTTGCCAAGGAGCATCCCGCCGTCGTGCTAAGCTTGCGGACGGCGACCAGCGCGGAGGTCAGCGATCTCATCCGGCGCGGCGAGGCCACGATTGGCCTGCGCTACAACGCCGACCGCTCCGGCGATCTCGCCTGCGAGCAGATCCTGCGCGAATCGTTGCAAGTGGTCTGTGCGCCCGACCATCCTCGCGCCGGACAGCGGGTGAAACGCCTCGCCGAGCTTGGTGGCGAGCGCTGGATCGCATTCCCCGAGATTCGCGGCCGCCGCGAGATTGCCGCGGCTCACGTGTTCGCGCTGTTTCTGACGCGGGGACTTGGCGAGGTGGAATGGACGGCCGTGGACAGCCTCACTGCGCAGAAGCGGCTGGTGGAATCGGGCTTCGGTCTTGCACTGCTGGCAAAAAGCCATGTGGCGGAGGAGCTGCGTGCGGGCTCGATCGCGACGATCGCCGTGGGCGACCTTGATGCGCACCAGGATATCATCCTCGTCACGCGTCGTGATGGGTTTTTGAGCGCTGCCGCAGAGCGCCTGCTCGAAACCATCCGCCGCAACTATGCCGGGCCGAATGTCTCGACCACGCGGGAAGGCAGAAGAAGAACGCCGGCGCGCAAGGCTATTGCGCGCCGGCGCGTCGGTTGACTCGATTATTTCCCCGCCTTCACCTCGGCGGCGGCAACCGCGAGCAACTCGCTCATCTTGGCGCGAATCGCCTGCTCGGTGACGACAACGTTCTTGGCGGCGAAATCGGCCGTCAGCTTGCGCAGGACGTCGGCATCGCCGGCCTCCTCGAAATCGGCCGCGACCACCTCCTTGGCATACGCGGTGGCGGCATCACCCGTGATTCCGAGCTTCTCGGCTGCCCACAGGCCGAGCAGCCGGTTGCGGCGGGCCTCCGCCTTGAACTTCTGCTCCTCGTCGAGGGCGTACTTCTTCTCGAAGCCTTCCTGGCGTTTGTCGAACTCGCTCATGCCTGTTCCAAATCCTCGCTGAATGGAGCGGGAGCCTTCCGTTGCGGCGACCCGGCTGCATGCCTACATAGATAGCACGAATCGGCAAAACAACGGGCCGTTAAGCCGCAGGCAAGACGGTATAAGTTGGTGCCGGACGGCCGGATCGATTGTGCTCGGACAGCCAATCGGATAGGTTGCCTAAGGCTTGGTTCCCGTTCTGTTTCCAACGGGTTATAGATGGGTTCCTGGCCGTTCACGGCAGCTCCGCTGTGGGTCGTAATCCTAGTCAACCGGAGCACACCAAATTCATGGATTTCAACAAAACACGGTACATCCCCATGAGCCGTCGGCGTCGCATTTATGAAGGCAAGGCAAAGGTTCTTTACGAAGGCCCGGAGCCCGGTACCTTGATCCAGCACTTCAAGGACGACGCCACCGCGTTCAATGCGAAAAAGCATCAGGTGATCGAGGGCAAGGGTGTCCTCAACAACCGGATCTCGGAGTACCTGTTTCAGCACCTCAACGACATCGGGGTGCCGACCCATTTCATCCGCCGCCTCAACATGCGCGAGCAGTTGATTCGCGAGGTCGAGATCGTGCCGCTCGAAGTGGTGGTGCGGAACGTCGCCGCCGGCTCGCTGTCGCAGCGGCTCGGTATCGAGGAGGGCACGCAGCTCCCCCGTTCGATCATCGAATTCTACTACAAGAACGACCAGCTCAACGACCCCATGGTATCGGAAGAGCACATCACCGCCTTCGGCTGGGCGACGCCGCAGGAGATCGACGACATCATGGCGCTCGCCATTCGTGTCAACGACTTCCTCACCGGCCTCTTCCTCGGCATCGGTATCCGCCTCGTTGACTTCAAGATGGAGTGCGGCCGCCTGTTCGAGAACGAGATGATGCGTATCATCGTCGCCGACGAGATTTCGCCGGACAGCTGCCGTCTGTGGGACATCAAGTCGAACGAGAAGCTCGACAAGGATCGTTTCCGCAGGGACCTCGGCGGCCTGCTCGAGGCCTATACCGAAGTTGCAAAGCGTCTCGGGATCCTCATGGAGAACGAGCGTCCGCAGGGCTCGGGCCCGGTGCTGGTGAAGAGCTGAGGGGTTTGACGTGAAGGCACGTGTGACCGTTACCTTGAAGACGGGAATCCTCGATCCGCAAGGCAAGGCCATCGAAGGCGCGCTGAAATCGCTTGGCGTCGACGGCGTTGCCAGTGTCCGCCAGGGCAAGGTGTTCGACATCGAGCTCGCCGGCGCCGACAAGGCCAAGGCGGAAGCCGCGCTGAAGGAGGCCGCCGACAAGCTATTGGCGAACACCGTGATCGAGAATTATGCGATCGAGATGAAAGCCTGAGCGGAGTGGCGGATATCGGCAAAGAGCTGATTTTCGAGCTGCTGAAGCAGATCGAGCAAACGCTCGGTGATGTCGAATACAAGATCGACGAAATCAGGTCTGAGCTGAGCGCCTGTCGAGAAGAGCAGCTTCTCATGCTGCACGACCTTCAGGTGGCGCAGAGCACGTGGTCTGGCCGACGAGGCATGTAACCAGTCTGAGCGTCTGGACTCACAGCCATCCCGCCCGCCGAAAACGCCAGTACAGCGAGCCGCATGCCGTCAGCATCACGCCCAGCAGCATGAAATAGCCGTACTCCCATTCCAGCTCCGGCATGTGCTTGAAGTTCATGCCGTAGATGCCGGCGAGCGCGGTCGGGACCGCGATGATGGCGAGCCAGGATGCGAGCTTCTTGGACACCGCCGTCTCCTGGGCCTGGCCGACCAAAAGGCTCGCCTCGAAGGCGAAGGCCAGCACCTCGCGCATGGAATCGATGCGCTCCTGGATGTTGCGGACGTGGTCGGTGACGTCGCGGAACAGCGGCTGCATGGCCTGCCGCACCATCGACAGGTCGTCATGCTCCAGCCGGCGGCAGACCTCCACCAGCGGGCCGATCGCGGTCCTGAGCCGCAACAGGTCGCGGCGCAGCATGTAGAGCCGCTCGATCTGCGCCTTGCTGATCTGCTTGGAGAGCACGTCATCCTCGATGCTCTCGATCTCGTCGTGGATGCTCTCCAGCACGGGCGAGTAATTGTCGACGATGAAATCGAGGATGGCATAGAGGATGTAGTCCTCGCCGCGCGCGAGCGCCCGCGGACAGCTCTCGCAGCGCTCGCGCACCGGCGTGTAGGAGGTCGAGGCGCCGTGGCGCACCGAGACCAGATAGCCTTCGCCGACGAAGATGTGGGTCTCGCCGAAGGCGATGCGTCCCTCGATCAATTGCGCGGTGCGCGCGACGATGAACAGGGCCTCGCCATATTGCTCGATCTTCGGCCGCTGATGGGCGTGGTTGGCGTCCTCGATGGCGAGGTCGTGCAGGTCGAACTGCTTCTGCACCGCGCCGAGCAGCGCCATGTCGGGCTCGTGCAGCCCGATCCACACGACATGGCCGGGCTTGGCTCGCCAGCTCGAGGCCTCGCTGATGGCGATATTGGCGACTCTGCGGCCGTCGACATAAGCGCCGGCGGCGACGACGCCCTCGGCGGATACCGGTTCGGAGAGGGGTGCGGGCAGCGACGGGACGTTCATGGCTTCAATCCCGGGCAAATCGAGCGGCCAAAGGCGCGTGGCTATGGCCTGTGTACAAGGGCGCTCCGCAACGCTAGCACTGGTAAAATCCCCGTCAAATGGTTATGTCTGTTCGCGAATTGGCCCGTTGGCCAGCTTCGATTCCCAGCCGCGTCGGAACCTCTGCCATGAAAGCCGCCATCCTCGTCTTTCCCGGAATCAACCGCGAGCGCGACATGGCGCGCGCGTTGAGGCTGATCTCCGGCAGCGAGCCCGCGATGGTCTGGCACGCCGAGACCGCGCTGCCTGCGGGCACCGATCTCGTCGTCGTGCCCGGCGGCTTCTCCTACGGCGATTACCTGCGCTGCGGCGCGATTGCGGCGCGTGCACCGGTGATGGATGCGGTGCGCGACTATGCGGCCAAGGGCGGCCTCGTGCTCGGTGTCTGCAACGGTTTTCAGATCCTCTGCGAGTCCGGCCTCTTGCCGGGCGTGTTGATGCGCAATGCGCGGCTGAAATTCATCTGCCGCGACGTGCATCTGCGCGTCGAGCGTTCCGACACGCCGTTCACGCGCGGTTACAATGCCGGCCAGGTGATCCGCGTGCCGGTCGCCCATGGCGAGGGCAATTACGAGGCGGATGAGGAGACGATCAAGCGCCTCGAAGGCGAGGGGCGGGTGCTCTATCGCTATTGCTCCGCTGCCGGCGAAGTCGACGATTTCAACAACATCAACGGCGCCGCGCATTCCATCGCAGGCATCGTCAACGACCGGGGCAACGTGCTCGGCATGATGCCGCATCCGGAAAACCACGTCGAAGACATCATGGGCTGCACCGATGGCCGCGGCTTGTTCGCCGGTCTCGCCCAGCATCTGGAAAAAGCCGCGTGATCTCGTTCGTGGTGAAGCGTGCGCTCGCCGCGATCGCGGCGCTAGCGTTCGCGACATTTTCGATCGCCACTTGCGCATCCGCGCAGGATTATCCCAAGCGTCCCATCACCATGATCGTGCCGTTCGCGGCCGGCGGCACCTCAGACGTGATCGCGCGCGCGGTGGCCGAGCAGATGGGCATCGCGCTCGGCCAGACCATCGTGATCGAGAATGTTGCGGGGGCCGGCGGCTCGACCGCGCTGGCGCGGGCCTCCCGCGCCGAGCCGGATGGTTATACGATTGCGATCGGCAATGCCGGCACCAATGCCGCGACCTACACGATCTATCCAAAACTGCCGTTCACGCCTGATTCCTTCGTGCCGATCGCGATGGTGGCGAAGACGTTCGGCATCATCGCGCTGCGCAAGGACTTTCCGGCGAAGGACCTGAAAGAGTTCATCGCCTATGCCAAGGCCAATCCGGGCAAGATCAATCTCGGCCATGCCGGCGTCGGCTCCTCGAACTATCTGATCTGCAAAAGCTTCGTCACAGCAGCCGGGATCGACGCGACGCTGATCGGCTATCGCGGCGCCGCGCCCGCGCTGACCGACGCGGTCGGCGGCCAGATCGACGGCGTCTGCGACGCGGCCGCCTCGGTGTCGCAGTCGATCAACGACAAGCTGGTGAAGGGCCTCGTGGTCGGCTCGACCGTTCGGCTCTCAACGCTGCCGGATCTGCCGACCTCGGCGGAAGCGGGCCTGCCCGAGTTCGAGGCGCAGGGCTGGAACGGCCTGTTCGCGCCCAAGGGCACGCCGCAGGCCGTGCTCGCCAAGCTGAATGCCGCGGCGCGCACAGCCGTCGAGACCGAAGCGGTGAAGAAGCGCTTCGCCGACCTGTCGACCGTCGCGCCCGATGCCGACGAGCACGCGCCCGACGTGCTGCAAAAGCTCGTGACGCGCGACGTCGAAAAGTACCGCAAGATGCTGGCGGACGACGCCAACAAGTAGCCCGGCCAAGTTGTCTGCTGGCGGCCGGCGTATGGCCGCCCGGAAGCTTACTGGAGCACAGGAATGCGGGCGATGACCTTGATCTCGAAGTCGAAGCCGGCAAGCCAGTTCACGCCGACAGCCGTCCAGTTCGGATAGGGCGGCTCGCCGATCTCCTCGGCGCGAACGGCCATCACCGTCTCGATCTGGCTCGCCGGATCGGTGTGGAACGTGGTGACATCGACGACATCGTCCAGCGTGCATCCACCAGCGGCGAGCACGGCACGCAAATTGGCGAACGCGCGCCGGACCTGGTCCTCGAATACCGGTTCGGGCGAGCCGTCCTCGCGGCTGCCGACCTGCCCCGACACGAACAGCAGGTCACCGGAGCGGATCGCTGCGGAGTAGCGATGCACTTGATAGAGCGCGTGGCGGTTGGCGGGGAAGATTGCCTCTCGCTGGGGCATGGCAGGGCCTTTCAGTTGATGGGCGTGAGCGGATCGTGAGTGTTCCATGGCTGGCGCGTCACGGCAATTTCAGATACGTTTCGTATGTGAGATATCGCTCACATACGAGGCGTATGTCAAGGGGGCAGGGCATGGCAAAGGGGAAGCGCGCCGCGGCCATGGCGGAAAACCGGGCCAGGCTCATCCGCGCCGCACGCGCGGCATTTGCCACGCAGGGCTATGCAGACGCGTCGATGGACGAGCTCACTGCGGCCGTCGGTCTGACGCGGGGCGCGCTGTATCACAACTTCGAAGACAAGAAGGGGCTGCTCTGGGCCGTCGTCGAGCAGATCGACGGTGAAATGGCGGAGCGGCTCCGCATCGTTCGGGAGCGAGCGCCCAGCCCGTGGCTGGGCCTGCTCGCCGAGGGAAGCGCCTATATCGAAATGGCGCTCGAACCTGAGATCCAGCGCATCATGCTCCTGGATGGACCTGCCGTGCTCGGCGATCCCTCCAAATGGCCCGGCGAGAACGCCTGTCTCGATATCACCATGCGAACGATCCGTGCGCTGATCGAGGAGGGAATCGTGAAGCCGGTCGATGTCGAAGCGGCGGGGCGGTTGCTGAACGGGGCTGCGCTCAGCGCCGCCTTGTGGGTCGCGGCAGCCGACGATCCCAAGAATGTGCTGAGCAAGGCCGTCGACGCGTTTCGAACGCTGGCGAGTGGATTGCTACGCGAGGCGCGTGAACCTGCATAGGTTTTGCGGCGACTGACCCCTCGTCACCATTAAGGCGCGCGTCCGGGTTCGCTGATTTTTGCCGGTTGAAGCAACTCAAAGTTGTTTCATTGGTTCGATTGCATTATCAGGAGACCGGCTGTCGTTGTGCTTTCCGGATGTCACATGCCCGTTGCTTTGGTCGTTCTGCTGCTCGATATCACGCTGATCTATCACGCCTCGCGAACTGGACGGTTGCGCCCCTGGGCCTTCATCATCCTGCTGGTGCCGATGATGGGCGCGATCGCCTATATCGCGGTCGAGCTCATTCCCGAATGGTTTTCCAGCCCCGGTGCCCGGCAGGCGCGCCAGCGTGTCGCCAATCGCCTCGATCCCGAGAAGCGCTATCGCGAGCTGTCCGACCAACTCGCCGGCACCGACACCATCGCCAACCGTGCGGCGCTGGCGGAAGAGTGCGCGAATATCGGCCGGTTCGGCGAAGCTGAAGCGCATTATGATCACATCCTGAAGCTGCCGATGGGCCACGATCCCTCCTACGCGCTGCGCAGGGCGCAGGCGCAATTTGCCGCCAGCCGCCCGGCCGATGCGCTGGCGACGCTGGACGATCTGCAGAAGCAATGGCCCGATTTCGATTCCGCCGACGCGCATCTGCTCTATGCCCGCGCGCTCGCCGAGGTCGGACGTGTCGACGAGGCGCTGGAGGAATATCACGCGCTCGCCGACTACTTCCCCGGCGCCGAGGCGCGGGTGCGCTACGGCATGCTGCTGCAAACGGTCGGCCGCACCGCAGAGGCGCGCATGGTCTTCAACGAGCTCCTGATCCAGATGCGGCGCGCGCCGAAATATCTGCGCAAGGCGCAGGCCGAGTGGCTGTCGATCGCGGAGAAGCAGTTGTCGGCGTGAGGAGTCCGGCCCGCGTGAGTTGTTTTGATGCCTTGGGCGATTCCTTTTGATTGTTCGGCCCACATTTGAGAGAACGTTGTGCCCGCTGACGTCGCCGAGCGGCGTCGTCATTCGCAGCAACGCCAGGAAGCATGCAACATGGTGAGTGATACAAACGTCCGGGCTGGTCAGTGCCATTGCGGGGCGGTGCGTTTCGAGGCGTCGCTGAGTGACGGTTTCAATTCGATCCGCCGCTGCACCTGCTCTTACTGCCGGATGCGCGGTGCGGTCGTCGTCATGGCGGAGATGGGCGGCATCAAGTTCCTGAAGGGCGAGGATGCGCTGACGAGCTACCGCTTCCATACCGCATCAGCGCAGCATTTCTTCTGTTCCCGCTGCGGAATCTACACGCATCATCAGCGTCGATCTGACCAGAATCTGTATGCTGTCAACGTGGCTTGCCTCGACGGGGTAAGTCCGTTCGATTTTCCTGAGGTGCCCGTCATGGACGGCGTCAATCACACCAACGACACCGGCAAACCGACGCGCCGTGCAGGTACCCTCCGCTTTATTTCGGCGGATTGACCATCGCCGTCGGCTACCGCCACTTCAACCGCTCCGCCGGCACCGTCATCGCCGCAACACCGGCCATCACCAGCAATAACCCCAGTGCGAGGTTCGACGGCACGCTCTCGCCGAGCAGCAGCACCGAGAGGCCGACGCCGATCGGAATGCGCAAATAGCCTTGGGCGTTGGTCGTCAGCGTGCCGAGCCGGCCGAGGCAGACGTAGAACAACATCAGGCCGAGCGCGCTCGAGACGATGCCCATGATGATGGTGGCGACGATCGCGGTCGGCGTTGGTTGCAGCGTCCAGGGCTGGTCGATCAGCAGTGAGGGCGGCAGCAGCACGAGGCCGCCGAACAGTAGCGATCCCGCCGCGACCACCATCGGATCGTATTCGGACAGGCGAAGGCCGAAGATCGTCGCGCAGGCAAAGGAGATGGTGGCGAGCAGGATCGCGATCTCTGCCACGATCTCGCTACCGAGCCCGCGCAGTGCGTCGAGGCCGACGATGGCGACGGTGCCGGCGAGTCCCAAAATCGCACCAGTGAGCTTGAGCAGCGTCGCCGGCTCGTGCCGCGTGATCAGCGAGGTGATCAGGAAGGCGAAGATCGGCGTGGTCGAGGCCAGCACCACCGTGTTCGAGGCCGGCACATATTGCTGCGACCAGGTGATGATCAGGAACGGGAAGGTCGAGTTGATCAATTGTTGGGTCGCGAACAGCTTCCAGGCTTTTGCGTCGGTGGGGATCCTGGTGCCACGCATCCATAGGATCGCGAACAGGAAGGCGGCGGCGATCAGCGAGCGCGCCGAGATGAAGGTGATGGGTGGGATCGTGGGAAGCGCTAGCTTGGTCAGCGGATAGGTCGAACTCCAGCAGCAGGCGAGCGCCAGCAGCAGCGCATAATCGCGCCAGTTGCGTGCGCCGGTGGCGGGCGTGGACGACAATGCGGCCGCCGTCGCGCGACTCGCCTCGGATGTGCTCTGCGGCACCTTGTTCTTGCTCCCCGGCGCGAAAGCGCTTGGTGGGAAGTCTGGGCGAGTGGGCGCGAAAAGGGAAGGCGTCGAGCTATGCGTTTGGCTGAGGGAGTGCCTTCCGCTTCATCCGCTTGATCGTTCCGGAAAAGGTCAGCAGCAGTCGCTCGCCGGACATCATCTTGCCGCGCAGGAAGATCAGCGAGCCGCCGGCGCGGGTGACCTCGCCGGTGCATTCGATCAGTTCGCCCTCGCGTGCCGCATCGAGGAATTCGCAGGCGAAGTTGGTCGTCACCGCCCGGCTGTCCAGGACATGGGTGGCCATCGCAAACAGGGAGTAGTCGGCAAAGGCCATGTAGCAGCCGCCATGGACGTTGCCGGAGCCATTGAGGTGCTTCTTCTCGACGCGAAAGGCGCTGCGGACGCTCCCGTCCGCTTCGATCCGGTGCCAGAAGGGGCCGACATGGGACTCAAAACTGTCGCGAATCCAGGTCCGCCAGCCCACAAATTCGCCCTCGGTGGCGACATGGAGGTCGGGGCGGCGCGGCGGGGGCGCTTTGGTCAATTCGTGCAAGGAAATAGGCCTTCAATTGCGGGTCTTTAGACCTTAAATCCGATCCGACCGCGCCGTGCAATTCCCGTTCCCGCCGGCCCTGCCGGCGCAAAACGTGGGACAGCGGGAAAATGCGCCATAAAGGGCTTTTCGAAGCCGTCCGATGTTCCTAAGAACGGCCAAACCGCCGCCGAAAGCCTCGAATCCATGAAGAACGAACCCAAGATCACCCCCGAACTGGTTGCCGCCCACGGGCTCAAGCCCGACGAGTATGAGCGCATCCTGAAGCTGATTGGGCGGGAGCCGACCTTCACCGAGCTCGGCATCTTCTCGGCGATGTGGAACGAGCATTGCTCCTACAAATCCTCGCGCATCCATCTGCGCGGCCTGCCAACCAAGGCGCCCTGGGTGATCCAGGGCCCCGGCGAGAATGCCGGCGTGATCGACATCGGCGACGGCCAGGCTGTGGTCTTCAAGATGGAGAGCCACAACCACCCGAGCTATATCGAGCCGTATCAGGGCGCGACCACCGGCGTCGGCGGCATTTTGCGCGACGTCTTCACCATGGGCGCGCGCCCGATCGCCTGCCTCAATGCGCTGAGCTTCGGCGCGCCCGAGCATCCGAAGACGCGGCATCTCGTCTCCGGCGTGGTGGCGGGCGTCGGCGGCTACGGCAATTCCTTCGGCGTGCCGACGGTGGGCGGCCAGGTGCGCTTCCACACCCGCTACGACGGCAACATCCTCGTCAACGCCATGGCGGTGGGCCTCGCCGACGCCGACAAGATCTTCTATGCGGCGGCTTCCGGCGTGAACATGCCGATCGTCTATTTGGGCTCCAAGACCGGCCGCGACGGCATCCACGGCGCCTCGATGGCCTCGGCCGAGTTCGACGACAAGTCCGAGGAGAAGCGCCCGACCGTGCAGGTCGGCGATCCCTTCGCCGAGAAGCTGCTGTTAGAGGCATGCCTCGAGATCATGGAGAAGGGCTGCGTCATCGCCATCCAGGACATGGGCGCGGCGGGCCTGACCTGCTCGGCGGTGGAGATGGGCGCCAAGGGCGATCTCGGCGTCGACCTCGACCTTGATGCGGTGCCGACTCGCGAGACCGGCATGAGCGCCTACGAGATGATGCTCTCGGAAAGCCAGGAGCGCATGCTCATGGTGCTCAAGCCCGAGAAGGAGAAGGAAGCCGAGGCGATCTTCAAGAAGTGGGGCCTCGACTTCGCCGTGGTTGGCTACACGACGCCGAGCAAGCGCTTCGTGGTCAAGCATGGCGGCGACGTCATGGCCGATTTGCCGATCAAGGAGCTTGGCGACGAGGCGCCGGTCTATGACCGCCCGCACGTCCCGTCCACAGCGCTGCCGGTCGTGCATGCCCGCGACGTGCCGGCGCCGATGGGCCTTGGAGCTGCGCTGGAGAAGCTGATCGGCACGCCGGACATGTGCTCGAAGCGCTGGGTCTGGGAGCAGTACGATCACGTCATCCTCGGCAACACCATGCAGCGTCCCGGCGGCGACGCCGCCGTCGTGCGCGTGCAGGACGGGCCGAAGGGCCTCGCGCTCACTGTCGACGTCACGCCGCGCTATTGCGAGGCCGATCCTTATCAAGGCGGGATGCAGGCGGTCGCGGAAGCCTGGCGTAACATCACCGCGGTCGGCGGCAAGCCGCTCGCGATCACCGACAATCTCAACTTCGGCAACCCTGAAAGGCCCGAGATCATGGGCCAGTTCGTCGGCTGCCTCAAGGGCATCTCGGAAGCCTGCCGCACGCTGGACTTCCCGGTCGTGTCCGGCAACGTCTCGCTCTACAACGAGACCAACGGCCGCGCGATCCTGCCGACGCCCTCGATCGGCGGTGTCGGCCTGCTCGACGATTTCACCAAGTCGGCGTCGCTCGCCTTCAAGGCAGAGGGCGAGGCGATCCTCCTGATCGGCGAGACCCATGGCTGGCTCGGCCAGTCCGTCTATCTGCGCGACATCTGCGGCCGCGAGGAGGGCGCGCCGCCGCCGGTCGATCTTGCGGCCGAGAAGCGCAACGGCGATTGCGTGCGCGGCATGATCCATGCGGGCACCGCGACCGCCGTGCATGATTTGTCGGACGGCGGCCTCCTGATCGCCCTGGCCGAGATGGCGATGGCGGGCGGCATCGGCGCCAAGCTGCTGGCGGCGCCGACTGCGCTGGTGCCGCAGGCCTACTGGTTCGGCGAGGACCAGGCGCGCTATCTCGTCACCGTGCCGGAAACCGAAGCCGGCCGCGTGCTCGCCAAGATGCGCGGCTGCGAGGTGCCCTGCGTGCGGATCGGCACCACCGGCGGCGATGCCATCGCGATCGCCGGCGAGGCGCCGGTTACGATCGACAGCTTGCGCAAATCGTACGAGCGCTGGCTGCCGGAATATATGGGCGGGAAGGCGGCATAAGGCGCTGCCACAAATCAGATCTGTAGCCCGGATGGAGCGTAAGCGTAATCCGGGACCGCTATCACTTGTGGCGAGGTCCCGGATTGCGCTGCGCTCCATCCGGGCTACGGACCGAGGGACCGCGCCTCACAACACGCGTGACGCGCCCGGGATCTGCCGCAACGCGCGCGTCAGCGCCCAGCTCGCCGCGACAGTCAGTACAAAGCCGATCGTGGCCTTGACGATCGCCGGCAGGTCATAGTCGAACAGCCAGTATTGCAGCCACAGCGCGATCGGATAGTGCACAAGGAACATGCCGAACGCGTCGCCCTGCATTGGATCGAGCAGCCTGGCTGAGCCTGATTGCTTGAATCTCTGGAAAAGGGCCAGGATCAGAAACATGATCGCCACGCTGAAGACGGTGAAGCAGATGGCATAAAGCGCTTCATACCAATCCGGCAACGGCGACGGGTTGCCCAGTATTTCGCGCTTGATGAAGATCAGCCCCCACAACAGGCAATACGGAACGATCGCCAGGACCATCCAGTCCCAGCTGACCTTTGCCATGCGGCCGTCGACAGAGAGCAGCCCACGATCCATTTGCGCAACGCCGATGCCGGCGCCGAAAAAGAAATAGGTCGCGTACAGCATCACGCGCCCGTGCTGGACCGAGAACGGCCCGAACTCGAACCAGCTGCTGTGTCCGTAGTGAACCAGCCCGGGAATGTAGAACGCGGCGGTGACGGCCAGCATGACCGCAAAGAACACGGCGGGCCGGCGGCGACCGTGTAGCGAGAGGCGATTGATCGGATCGAGCAGGTTGGGTGACAGCCGGTACAAAAGACAGGCCACCAGGTCGAAGGCAAACAAGACCCAAAGGAACCAAATCGGTCCGCTCGGCCACGGGCCCTTCGTGACCATATTCCACCAGAATTCCGCAAAACCGATCTCGGGATGGTGCCGCAGGGAGATCGCGTAATAGGCGAGCGGAATGACTGTAAAGGCGCAGATCGCGAAGGGTAGGCCAAGCCGAAGCAGGCGATCTGCCAAATAGCTCCGCACTCCCTTCCGAGCGATGCCAGACCAGGCGAACAGTCCCGACAGGAAGAAGAACATCGCCATGAAGAAACTGTCGGTGGCGAGCACGATCATGTCGAAGCCGAAGAAATAACTCGGATCGGTATGACCGAAATAGGTATAGGGGATCACCGCGTGATGCAGCAGCACCACCAGAGTGAGGAAGGTGCGCGCGCGATCAATCGCCAGATTGCGAACCTTGCTCGTGGGCGCGGCATGCACCTCCGCGCCGATCGTCGCTGAATGTGACATCGTCATCGTGGCCGCCCCGATCCTGACCTCCGCTGGACTCTGCCGCCGGGAACTCGATTCAGCAAGGGCAGTTTGTTCGGTAGGTCGCCCCCGACCACCTCTAGGAACCAGTTCCTCGCAGCGATGTTAGCGTTCGCCGAAAACAGCGTAGGCCGTGAGACGCGGCAGTTCGGAGCTGGCGATGACGATCCTGAAATGGGCGCTGATCTTCCTCCTTGTCTCGATCGTGGCCGGCGTGCTCGGCTTCACCGGCATCTCGGCCGCCTCGGCCGACATCGCCCGCTTCCTGTTCTACGTCTTCGTCGTGATCTTCCTGGTGCTGCTGATATTGGGACTCACGATCTTCAGGGCGTAGCTGATTCAGCCCTCTCCGCCGTCATGGCCGGCTCGACCCGGCCATCCACGCCTTACCGCGTGCAGAACGTGGATGCCCGGGCATGACGATTGGGGGTTGCGGCGCTTATCCCACTTCCTCGATCTTCACCTTGTCCGGATAGAACGCGAGATGGCCTGAAATCTCCGTCATCGCGGGGAAGGGTGTCTCGTAGGTCCAGATCGCGTTGTCCAGCGTCTTGCCGTCCGCCTTGACGCTGTAATAGTTCGCGTCTCCCTTGTAGGGGCAATGGGTGACGCGGTCGGTACGCTCCAACAGGGCCATGTTGGCGTCCTCCCGCGGTACATATTGCACTGCCGGATATCTGGCCTCCTTCAAGGTCAGCGCCTTGCTGGTCTCGGCGATCACGATGTCGCCCGCCGTGACGCGGACGCGCCGGGGATTTGGGGTGATGGTGATCGGGTGGTCGGGCCCTGGAAGCTTCATGATTTCACGCCTTTTCGATCAATCTGCCGCGCGCGGCACTTTGTCGTGCCTTTGTCCTGATGGGATCAGGGATATAGTGCCGGAAAGCGTGACGTAGAAGGCCGTTCACGCTAAGTTTGACCTTGCCGGCGAGGGGACCCCCGGCAGCGATTCGATGATGAGGCTGTTTGCAGCCGAGATAAGGAGCAAGACCCGAATGCCCATGGACGCCCACGATATCGAGGCGATGATCAAGGCAGCGATCCCCGATGCCGAGGTGACCATCCGTGACCTCGCCGGCGACGGCGACCACTATGCCGCGACCGTGATCTCGGAATCCTTCCGTGGCAAATCGCGCGTCCAGCAGCACCAGATCGTCTACCAGTCCCTGCGCGGCCAGATGGGCGGCGTGCTGCACGCGCTGGCGCTGCAAACCGGCGTGCCAGGTAACTGACGAAGCTGCACCTGACCTGACCAGCGCCACGAGGGGACGATGATGGCTGCGGACAATCCGCACGGCGCGATGTTCCGCGTCATTGTGCCGAACCAGCACAGCCGCGTCACTTTCGTCGAGCTGTTCTTCGACCTTGTCTTCGTCTTCGCCGTCACGCAGATATCGCACACGCTGCTGCACCATTTCACGCCGCTCGGCGCCGTGCACGTCGCGGTGCTGTTTCTCGCGGTGTGGTGGCTGTGGGTTTTCACCGCCTGGGTTACCAACTGGCTCAATCCCGAGCTGACCCCGGTCCGGCTCCTGCTCTTTGCGATGATGTTGGGCGGCCTCGTGCTGTCGACCACGATCCCGACCGCCTTCGAGGGCCGTGGCCTGTGGTTCGCGATTGCCTATGCGGCCATGCAGGTGGGGCGTACCGCGTTCTGGCTGCTCGCAACGCCGCTGCATCGAACAGCGGTGCGGCATAACGCAATCCGCATCCTGACCTGGCTGTCGATCTCCGCGGCGTTGTGGATCGCGGGCGGCCTGGCCGAGGGCGAGAGGCGGCTATGGCTGTGGATCGCGGCGGTTACCTGGGAATACATCTCGCCGGCCGCGCGGTTCTGGGTGCCGAAGCTGGGCTTTTCTTCCGTTGAGGCCTGGGCGGTCGAAGGCGGCCATATGGCCGAGCGTTGCGGTCTATTCGTCATCATCGCGCTCGGCGAGGCCATTATCGTCAACGGCGCGACCTTCGCTGAACTGGAGTGGACCGCGAGCAACATTCTCGCCTTCGTCTCAGCGCTGGTCGGCGCCATCGCGATGTGGTGGATCTATTTCCACAAGGGCGCGGAGGCCGGCTTGGAGCGGATCTCGAAGTCAAGCGAGTCCGGCCGCCTGGCGCGGCTCGCCTACACCTATCTGCATATGCCGATCATCGCCGGCATAATCCTGACCGCAGTCTCGGACGAACTGGTGCTGAAGCATCCGTCCGGCCATTCCGACGCCCGCACGGTTCTGAGCACGATCGGCGGCCCGCTGGTGTTTCTGATCGGCACCATCCTGTTCAAGCACGCGGTCCGCGGCTTCCTCCAGCTCTCGCACGGCATCGGCATCATCCTGCTGCTGGTGCTGTGGTGGTTCGCGTCGGAACTGTCGCCGCTGTGGCTATCAATGGCGACGAGCGCCATCTTAATCGTGGTGGCGGTGTGGGAGTCGGTGTCGCTGGGGTCGAAGGTGGAGGAGGCCGGGGAGCATTGAAGCCCGGCCTTACTCCGCGACCTCCAGCGCGTGCACCGAGAACATCTTCGCCGCATCCGTCCAGCTCTCGCGGACCCGCCAGCCCGCGCCCTGGGCCAGCGCGGCAAAACGCGCGATGCTGTATTTGTAGCTGTTCTCTGTGTGGATGCTTTCGCCCGGGCGGAACGAGAAGCTGGTGCCCAGCAGGCGCACGGTCTGGCTCTTCCTGCTGATCAGGTGCATCTCGATGCGGTGCCGCTCGCGGTTGTAGATCGCGCGATGGGTGAAGGCGGACAGGTCGAAATTGCCGCCGAGCTCGCGGTTGATGCGCACCAGCACATTGAGGTTGAAGCGCGCGGTGACGCCGGCCGCATCGTTATAGGCGTCGAAGAGGATCCGCTCGTCCTTCTCGAGATCGGCGCCGATGATCATCTGCGCGCCCTTGCCGAGGATCTTGCGCGCGCTTTTCAGGAAGGCCTGCGCTTCCTGCGGCTCGAAATTGCCGATGGTGGAGCCGGGGAAGAAGCCGACCTTCGGCATGGATGCAACCTGCTTGGGCAGCTCGAACGGCGTCGTGAAATCGGCCGCCACCGGATAGATGCCGAGCGCCGGGAAATCCCGCTTCAGGCCGCTCGCCTGTGCCTTCAGGAAGTCGCCGGAGATGTCGACGGGGACATAGGCTGCGAATTTGCACTGATCGAGCAGCAGGCGCACCTTCGTGGTCGCGCCGGCGCCGAACTCGACCAGCGCGGCGTGCTCCGGGATGATGCTTGCGATCTCGCTTCCGCGCTCCTTCAGGATCGATAGCTCGGTGCGCGTCGGATAATATTCCGGCAGCTTGGTGATCGCCTCGAACAGCTCCGATCCGGTCGCGTCGTAGAAGTATTTCGGCGACAGCTTTTTCGGCTGCTGCGAGAGGTCCTCGATGGCCTCGCGGGCAAAGGCGGTGGTCTGCTCGTCGGGAAGATGGGCCTCGGCCAAAGCGCTGGCGTGCACATTCATGATACTCTCCTGAACGCGCTGTCCGGCGCGCATCTGTCGTCGGAATACTTAGTCGTAATCGGCAAGCCGCAACCCGGTGAACTGCCAGCGGTGGTGCGGATAGAAGAAGTTGCGATAGGTGGTACGACTGTGGCCCTGCGGAGTTGCAAGCGAGGAGCCGCGCAGCACCAGCTGGTTGACCATGAACTTGCCGTTGTACTCGCCGAGCGCGCCCTCGACGGCGCGATAGCCGGGGTAGGGCGCGTACGAGCTGCGGGTCCATTGCCAGACGAGGCCGAAGGCGTCGTTGAGCTGGCCAGCGCGGGCCGCGACCTCCCATTCCATCTCGGTCGGCAGGTGTTTTCCGGACCAGCGCGCGAACGCGTCCGCTTCGTAATAGCTGATGTGGCAGACCGGCGCGTCCGGATCGACCGGCTTGAGGCCGGCCAGCGTCATCACCTGCCATGCGCCGTCGACCTCGCGCCAATAGCCGGGGGCTTGCCAATCTTCCTTGCTGGCCGCGGCAAAGCCGTCCATCAGCCACAGGGTTGCGGTCCGGTAGCCGCCGTCCTGCATGAAGGCGAGCCACTCGGCATTGGTGACCAGATTGCGGGCGATCCTGACCGGGCCGACCAGGGCGCGGTGCGCCGGCTTCTCGTTGTCGAAATGAAAGCCGTCGTCGACATGGCCGACGGTGTGGATGCCTTCGTTCAGCGTCAGCCAGTCATCGCCGCCGCGCGTTGCGGCCGGGAAGCGCCAGGCCGGGTCATACGCCGGATAGATCGGGTTCTGCGCAAAGGCATGCAGGATGTCGGTGAACATCAGCTCCTGATGCTGCTGCTCGTGATTGAGCCCGACCTCGACCAGCGGCGCGATTGCGCGGAGCTTGTCCGCGCTGGCCTCGCGGAAGAATTTGCCGACGGCCGTATCGACGTATTTGCGATAGGCGCCGACCTCGTCGGCGCTGGGGCGGGTGATGTCGCCGCGATGATTGCGAGCATGTCGCGGGCCGGCGCTGACGTAGTAGGAATTGAACAGGAACGCGAAATCGGGGTGGAAGGGCCGGTAGCCCGCAGCATGCTCGCCGAGCAGGAATTGCTCCCAGAACCAGGTCGTATGGGCCCGGTGCCATTTGGTCGGGCTGGCATCCGGCATGGACTGGATCTGCTGGTCCTCGGGCGACAGCGGTGCGGCCCGGCGTTCGGTCTCATTGCGGACAGTCGAGAACGCCGCTTCCAGCCGCTGGGCGAGTTCGTCCTCGCGGGAGGACGGTGACGAACGCAGGGAGGCCGTGGCTGAGGCTTGTTTCGTCACATTTTTCTCCAGACAGGACAAGAGAACGTTGTTCGCACGACCCGGTTCCATGAACAGGGTTCGTCCTAGATAGGGGCTCCGTTACGGTATGAAAGTCCTCTGCGGCGATGATATTGATGTCATCAGCCTATGGACCCGGCTGGGGTCAATCCGGCCGCGGGGACCCGTCGCCGCCATTTTACTTTGGATGCACAACGGTTTGGGCTACATATATGGGCAGGTATCGGGTTAAATCGGCTGAGCCGGCCCGAAGCAATTGGTGAGGGCTCTGCCCCAGAAGGACACGGATATGAGCATCGCGGAATTCATCGACAATGAAGTGAAGTCGAACGACGTGGTTCTGTTCATGAAGGGGACGCCGCAATTTCCGCAGTGCGGTTTCTCCGGCCAGGTGGTCCAGATCCTCGATCATATCGGTGTCGGCTATAAGGGCCTCAACGTTCTCGAATCCGCCGAGCTGCGCAACGGCATCAAGGAATATTCGAACTGGCCGACCATCCCGCAGCTCTACGTGAAGGGCGAGTTCATCGGCGGCTGCGACATCGTCCGCGAGATGTTCCAGGCCGGCGAATTGCAGCAGCTCTTCTCCGAGAAGGGCGTCGTCGTCGCGGCCTGACACGTGACCGTGCTGACGCGCCGGATTGGCGGCGCGGAGCTCGAGGTCATCGTCGCCGATATCACCACACTCGGCGTTGACGCCATCGTCAACGCCGCGAACACGTCGCTCCTTGGCGGGGCCGGCGTGGATGGCGCGATCCATGACGCCGCTGGTCCCGAGCTTCTCGCCGAATGTCAGACGCTCGGGGGATGCCCGACCGGCGATGCCAAGATCACGAAGGGCTATCGTCTGCCCGCCCGATACGTGATCCATGCCGTCGGTCCGGTCTGGCACGGCGGCACTCGCGGCGAGGCGGCGGCACTTCGTTCCTGTTACCGCGGTGCGCTGGAGCTCTCCCAGGCCAATGGGCTGACTTCGCTGGCGTTCTCCGCGATCTCGACCGGCGTATATCGTTTTCCTGCCGACCAGGCGGCAAAGATCGCGGTCCATGCCGCCATCGAAGCCCTGCCTGCTGCGCCGCTGGTTGCGCACGTCATATTTTGTTGTTTCTCGGAGGCAAGCGCCGCCCTCCATTCGGATGTCTTGGCGCGGTACGGCAGCCCTTGTGCCTGATGACGCGGTCGGTACACTCCGAGGCGCTATGTTCCGGGGAGGGGATATGATTTCACAATTTGGACTGCGTGCGCTCGCCTGCGGCGCGTTGGTGTCGCTTGCCGCGATCTCGCCGGCGCGCGCGGAGGGCACTTACGAGATTCCGGCCGGCGCACGTTTCAACCAGGAGAAGCTCGGCAGGATCACCGAGTTCTTCAAGAACGAGGTTGCGACGGGCAAGATCGCCGGTGCAAACGTGCTGATCCAGCAGCATGGCAAGCCGGTCTATCACGAAGTCTTCGGCGTTCAGGACGTGGTCAGCAAGGCTCCGATCACGGACAAGACCATCTTCCGCCTGTTCTCGATGACCAAGGCGATCACTGCGGTGGTCTCGATGCAATTGGTCGAGGAGGGCAAGATCAAGCTGGACGATCCCGTCTCGAAATACATTCCCTCCTTCGCCAATGTGAAGGTCGGTGTCGAGAAGAAGGCGGAGGACGGCACGAAATCGCTCGAGCTGGTGCCGCCGAAGCGGCCGATGACCGTGCACGATCTGATGACGCACACCTCGGGCATCACCTACGGCTTCTACGGCGACAGCCTGGTCCGCAAGGCCTATCGCGAGGCCAACATCTATGCCGGCGACTTCGATCTGGCCGAGTTCGCCGAACGCATCGCCAAGCTGCCGTTGCACAACCAGCCGGGCGCGCTCTGGCAATACGGCCACTCGACCGACGTGCTGGCGCGTGTGATGGAGGTGGCCGCCGGCAAGCCGCTGATCGACATCATGCGCGAGAAGCTGCTCGATCCTCTCGGCATGGTCGATACCGGCTTCTTGGTCACGGACCCCGCGAAGCAGAAGCTCCTGGCCCAGCCCGTGCCGAACGATGCCGATTTCCGCGTCGGCCGCATCAATGATCCGACGGTCGTCAAGAAGATCCAGTTCGCCAGCGGCGGCATGGTCACGACCATGGCGGATTACAGGCGCTTTTCGCAGATGCTGCTCAATGGCGGCAGTCTCGACGGCAAGACCATCCTCAAGCCCGAGACTTTCAAGCTGATGACCACTGATCAGGTCGGCCCCGGCTCCGGCGTCGAGCGCGACTATTTCTATTTCCCCGGCGACGGCTTTGGCTTCGGCCTTGGGCTTGCGGTCCGTACCGAGCCCGGCAACGCCAAGCCGCCGCCGCCCGGCAACCTCGGCGAACTCAAATGGGACGGCGCCTCCGGCTGCTATTTCGTGATCGACCCCAAGCAGGACATGTTCTTCGTGCTGCTGGAGCAGACCCCGAGCGAGCGCCAGCGCGTGCAGCGGACATTGAAGCAGCTGGTTTATGAAGCCATGGAGAAGTGACATGAACGGGCGCCGCGCGCTGTTCGCGGCGCTCGTTCTTTTGTTCGGCGCCGTAAGTGCGCGGGCGGGCTCGGAGGGCCGCGCGCACAGATTCACGCCCGAAGGCCTGGCAAAAGTCTCCGACTACATCAGGAATGAGATCGCGACCGGCAAATTTCCGGGAGCGATTCTGCTGCTCCAGCAACACGGCAAGCCGGTCTACTGCGAGAATTTCGGCGTCCGCGACGTCGCGACCCAACTTTCGATGAGTGCGGACACGATCTTCCGCCTCTATTCGATGACCAAGCCGATCACCTCGGTCCTGGCGATGATGCTGGTCGAGGAGGGTAAGCTTGCGATCAGCGATCCCGTCTCGAAATACATTCCGGCCTTTGCCGGCATGAAGGTCGGCGTCGAGAAGAAGGCCGAGGACGACAAGGTCTCGCTGGAGCTGGAGCCGCTCAACCGTCCGGTGACGATCGAGGATTTGATGCGGCATACCGCCGGGATTCCTTATGGCTATTATGGCGGGGACCTGGTGAACAAGCTCTACGCCGACGCCGGACTGTTCGACAGGAATTCGACCAATGCCGAATTCGTCGCGAAGATCACCGCGCTTCCGCTCGCCGAACAGCCCGGCACGATCTGGGACTACGGCCACTCCACCGACGTGCTCGGGCGCATCATCGAGGTGATCTCGGGGACATCGCTGCGCGAGTTCGCGAAGACGCGGCTGCTCGACCCACTCGGGATGAAGGACACGGAATTCTACCTCGCCGATCCCGCCAAATGGCCGCGTATCGCCGAGCCGATGCCGCAGGATCGGGCGATCAGCCCGATCACGCAGGTTCGCGATATCAGGAAACCGCTGCGATGGGAGTCGGGCGGCGGCGGCCTCGTCGGCACGGTCGGCGATTATGCCCGCTTCTCGCAAATGCTGCTCAACGGCGGCACGCTTGAAGGTCGACGTTATCTGAAGCGGGAAACCATCGCCTTGATGGCGAGGGATCATATCGGTCCCGAAACCCGCGTCGAGCGCGACAAGCACTACTATCCGGGTGAGACCAGCGGCTACGGCCTCGGCTTCGCCGTACGTACCGCAGTGCCGCCGGGCACGAACTGGCCGCTTGGCGAATATCGCTGGGACGGCGTTGGCGGCACCTTCTTCTTCATCGATCCCGAAGACGACCTGTTCGGAATCTTCATGGTGCAGACCCCCTCGCAGCGCGGCCGGATCCAGCTCGAGCTGAAGACGCTGATCTATCAGGCGATGGGGCGGTGAGACCTCTCCCCCTTTGCGTAGCCGGATGGAGCGCAGCGCAATCCGGGACGTCCTCACCGCGTGGATAGATCCCGGATTTCGCTGCGCTCCATCCGGGCTACGGGGCTGAGCTTTACGCCCCGCGCACGATCTCGCGCACGTACCCGATCGTCTCCTCGATCTGGCTCGCATTGACGTCCAGATGGGTGCAGGCGCGGATGCGGCCGTCCATCATCGCGAGCGTCACGCCGCGCTGACGGAGGGCCGAGACCATCTTGTCGCCGGGAATGCCGGCGCCGTCGGGCTTGAAGAACACGAGATTGGTCTCGGGCTCCTGCACCTCCATGCCCGAGATCTGCGACAGGCCGCGGGCGAGCGCGCGCGCATTGGCGTGGTCGTCGGCCAGGCGCTCGACGTGGTGGTCGAGAGCATAGATGCACGCTGCGGCGCAGATGCCGGCCTGCCGCATCGAGCCGCCGAGCCGCTGCTTCCACTGCCAGACCGCGTCGATGAAGGCGCGCGAGCCTGCGAGCACGCCACCGATCGGTGCGCCCAGGCCCTTGGAGAAGTCGATCCAGGCCGAGTCCCAGCCCGCGGTCATGTCGCGCGGCGAGATACCGCTCGCGACGGTGGCGTTGAGCAGGCGTGCACCGTCCATATGGGTGACGAGGCCGTGCTGCCTGGCGATCGCGACGATCTCGTCGAGCGCCGCCTTCTTCCAGATCGTGCCGCCGCCGATATTGGCGGTCTGCTCGACACTGACGACGGTCTGCGGCGGCTGGTAGCGGGTGCGCGGATGCAGCGCCTTGCGAAGAGTCTCCGGCGTGAACTGGCCATCGGGGCCCTTGAGCTGGGTGATCTGGAAACCGCCGATGGCGGCATGCGCGCCGCCTTCGCGCGCGATGATATGCGCGGTCTCATGTGCCAGGATCTCGTCGCCGGGGCGGCAATGCACCAGCGTCGCGGTGACGTTGCACATCGTGCCCGAGGGCATGTAGACCGCCGCTTCCTTGCCGAGCAGATCGGCCACGCGTTCACACAGCGCGTTCACGGTCGGATCGTCGCCGACCTGCTCGTCGCCGACCTCCGCCCGCGCCATCGCCTCACGCATTGCTGCCGTCGGCTTGGTCTGCGTGTCCGAGAGCAGGTTGATGCGCACCGGCGGGGCCTTGGGATCGACGGGGGGAGGGGTGTAGAGCATGCGACGGCTCCTAAGCAGTGCGGCCACTGAAGTGTGGCTCTTAAGCAAAAAGGCCCCGGCGAACCGGGGCCTTTCGATATTCAGATCTTAGCGCGAATAGAATTCGACGACCAGATGCGGCTCCATCTGCACCGGGAACGGCACGTCGGAGAGGCCGGGGATGCGGGCGTACTTCGCGGTCATCTTGCCGTGGTCGACTTCGAGATAGTCGGGGACCTCGCGCTCGGGAAGCTGGCTGGCTTCGAGCACGTGGGCGAGCTGCTTGGAGGCTTCCTTGACCTCGACCACGTCGCCGACCTTGAGCTGATAGCTCGAAATGTTGACCTTGCGGCCGTTCACCTTGATGTGGCCGTGGTTGATGAACTGGCGTGCGGCGAAGATCGTGGAGACGAACTTGGCGCGGTACACGACCGCGTCGAGACGACGCTCCAGCAGGCCGATCAGGTTCTCGCCGGTGTCACCCTTGAGGCGGCTGGCCTCGACATAGATGCCGTGGAACTGGCGCTCGCTGATGTTGGCGTAATAGCCCTTCAGCTTCTGCTTGGCGCGCAGCTGCACGCCGAAGTCGGAGAGCTTGCCCTTGCGGCGCTGGCCATGCTGGCCGGGGCCGTATTCGCGGCGGTTGACGGGACTCTTCGGGCGGCCCCAGATGTTCTGGCCCATACGGCGATCGATCTTGTACTTCGCCTCACTGCGCTTAGTCATCGCGTCCTCTTCAGGTCATGGTTTGAGGAAACGCGCCCTCCTGTGTGACGGGATGATCCCGGCACCGACAGGTCCGATCCCCAAAGCTTAAGGGAGAGGACCACGGGTCGCGAAACGCTTCGCGGGCCGAAATCGGCCCGCGAGCAGGCGGCTTTTAGGGGAGTTTGGGGTTGGCTGTCAATTCTTTAGCCTGTCATTCCGGGACCTGCGACGACGGTATTCTTATGTCCTGACCGCCCGGACCGGCTTTGACCCCGCCGCCCGCAATTCGGCAGCAATTTCAGTGTTCAGGACCTGTTCCAGCCGGGTCAGGACCCGCGCGATCGGGGCGGCGTCGGTGACGCGGTGGTCCCAGCGGATCACGACATGGATGGTCTGATCCGGCTCGACCAGCCCATAGCTCAGGACAAAGGGGCCCGGCGTGATCGGGTGGAGCTCGCCGCCGCCGTAGGCGGCGACCGAGCTTACCGCAAAGCTGCCGAACCAGTTACCCCGCTGACGGCCGAAATTCAGACCGATGGCCAAGGACAGGCGCCGCAATGGCAACGGCAGGCGGGTCGCCCGCATGATCTTGCGGTACATCGGAACATCCTCGATCGGGGCCGTCTTGCCGCGTCGGATTTCCGCATCGACTTCTGCCAGCGAAAGAGCCTCGGGACCCGCGATTCGCTGCAGCAGCACGCATTCCTCGCCATCCTCGACCCGCGCGATCGCGACCGTCGCCACGCTCTTTGGA
Source organism: Bradyrhizobium sp. BRP20 (assembly GCF_020194215.1). NCBI lineage: Bacteria > Pseudomonadati > Pseudomonadota > Alphaproteobacteria > Hyphomicrobiales > Nitrobacteraceae > Bradyrhizobium > Bradyrhizobium sp. BRP20. The sequence goes on from NZ_JADYVY010000004.1 coordinate 118,317, forward strand.
AGCTCATACAGAGCCGGCCAGGGCCATTTGACGTAAAGGGTGCGCAGGATCGGCTCGTCCTTTGCAACCAGGGCGAAAGCCTTGACGAACATCGCGGCCCAGCCGGCGGGCGCGGCCGCGTCCGCGCGGGCCTCCAGCAGGGGGCGGATATTGAGCGAACGGGCCAATGAAACGAAAGGTACGCCCTTCGAGGCGTGCATGAGGTCGCAGATCACACGACGACGCAGCGAAATGGTCTTGGGCGTCCCGCGCATAGGCCTCCGGTTCCAAATCAAAAGATCAAAATATGTGCAACGAGCGGGGCCCGCCTGCTCGCTCTAGCACGAACCAACCCGCTTGGGGCCGGTCGGTTCGCCGCACCGGGCAGCGCCAAAGATGGACCCCCTTTAGACCAAAAAATCATCCATTTTCAATGATTTATATCTCGATCAGGCGCTCTTGGTCGCGTCGGTCGGTCATGCGTCGATCGGCCCGATCAGCGCCTGACCCCCTCGTAGGCCGCCATGATGCCGCGCTGGAACAGCGACCAGTCGAAGCCCAGCGCAATCGCGCGGTAGCCGCGGTCGATCAGCGCATTGGCCTGATCGGCGGTGCGCGCCACCCCGCCGATCGGCACCCCGCTCTTGAGGATGCCCGCCTCGGCGCGCGCGATCAGGTCCAGCAATTGCGGATCATCCATCTGGCCGCGCTTGTTGATGGAGGTGGCGAGATCGCCGGGACCGATGACCGCGACGTCGATACCGGGCGTTGCCATGATCTCGTCGATGCGATCGACCGCATCGACGTGCTCGATCGTGATCATGCAGATCATCTCGTCGTCGGCAGAGGCCATGTAATCAGGCATCGACTGGCCCCAGCGGAACGGCGCGTGGAAGGGACCCCAGAGCCGATCGCCGCGCGGCGGGTAACGCACGCTGCGCACCGCTTTCTCGGCATCCGCGCGGCTCGTGATCATCGGGAAGTTGATGCCGAAGGCACCGATGTCCATCGGCGCTTTCGCCAGCCACGGCTCGTTGGCGGCGATCCGCACCAGAGGCGTGCACGGCGTGCCCGTGGTCGCGGCGATCATCGCGTGGGCTTCGGTCAATCCGATCGGGCCGTGCTCGAGATCGACGATGATCCAGTCGAGCGAGCGCGCCATGATCTGCACCATCTGCACGCTCGGGATGGTCGCGATCGCACCGAAGGTGGGGCGACCCTCGCGCCAGAGCTGGCGGAGGCGGTTCAGCGGCTTTGCGGGGACCGACATGGAAAATCCTGCGGGACGATGGCGACGGCAAAGCCTAGCAGCGCGCCGCCAGTGCGCAAGCTCAGGCCACCGCGCGTCCGCCGAAGAACGGCGTCAGCGTGGCGCTGAGACCATGCACGCGGTTCGATGTAAAAATCATCTCGGCGCCGGACTGCGCGATGCCGCCGGTCGGCGGGCCGAGCAGGTCGGAGACGCGACGGGCGATCGCGGGCGCCGGATCGATCCAGTCGACCGGCCAGGGCGCGAGCTTCTTCATCCGGTCCAGCAGAAGCGGGTAGTGCGTGCAGGCGAGCACCACAGTGTCGGTGCGCGCGCTCGCATCCGAGGCGTCGCCGACGAAGCAGGGAGCGAGCTCGGCGAGGATGGCTTCGTCGCTGATCGGGCTACCGCCGAGCGCGGCTTCGGCCAGCGAAGCGAGCTCGGGCGAGCCGACCAGCGTCACCTCGCATCCTTGTGCGAAATCGCGGATCAGCGCCTTGGTGTACTCGCGCTTCACCGTGCCCTTGGTGCCGAGCACCGAAACGCGGCGGGTCCTGGACTGCGCACAGGCCGGCTTGATCGCCGGCACCGTGCCGACGAAGGCTACGGAATAGGCGGCGCGCAAGTGAGACAGGACCAGGGTGGACGCCGTGTTGCAGGCGATGACGACGAGGTCTGGACTATGCCGGCCGATCAGCTCCCCCATCAGCGGCACGACGCGGGCGATGATCTCGTCCTCGCTGTGGTGGCCATAGGGGAAGAAGGCGTCGTCGGCGACGTAGACGTAATGCGCGTCGGGCCGCGCCGCCACGACCTCGCGGAGCACCGTGAGCCCGCCAAGGCCGGAATCGAACACCAGGATCGTCGGAGAATTGGTCACGTCGCCACCCTAGCCCGGCATGGTTACCATTCGGTTTTTAGGGCGATTTTGCGGCGATCCCGCAAAGACCCGGGGGCGTCTCGTGTCACGGACGCGCTGCGTCGTCATCCCCGGCGTCACATTGGCCGCGCGGCGCTCACGCGATCCTGTTGGTGGTGGTCCCGCGCTCGGTTGCCAGCTGCTTCTGCAGGCGATCGATGTTCTGCAACAGGCGCTGGCTGGTCAGCACCAGGAAGTAATAGCCGAATTGCGGATCCTGGAAGTAGATCTCGAGCAGCCGGTCATAGGTGATGGTCAGCACCTGGCCGTCCTCGATGCATTCGACCGTCCCCGTGCGCCGGTTGTCCGGCGTGAGGAAGCCGAGCTCGCCCATCAGCGCCCCGGGGCCGATCTCGACGTTGATCTCCTTGACCAGGAACTTGCCGGTGACGGTGAGGAACATTTCGTTGGCTGGGTCACGCATCTTGAAGAGGATGTCGCCGCGCCGGTATCTGCGCTCGGTCATGAATGGCTTGAGCCATTCGATCGACATGTCCCCTTCGGCCGCATGGCGCGCCTTCTTGACCAGCTTCAGCATCTGCCGCAGGCGCAGCGCGTTGATCGGAAGCATCAGGAGATAGAGCAGGAACGTCGCGACGTTGGCGGAGAGCGCGCCGAAGAGAGCGAAGAACGCGCAGCCGATCATGTTGGCGACGCGCAGCGGCACCATTGTCCGCATCAAGAGGGTGGCGACGAAGAAGACCGCCCCGACCACGGCGAACAGATTGGCGAGCGTGATGTTGTGGACGAAGATCTCCAGGAGCCGGTTGAAGATCGCCTCGTAGGTGACGCTGTCGGGATCGAGCCCCATCTGGACCAGGATTTTCGCGATCCTGAGGTTGTCCGTGGCCGCTTCGAGGATGCGGTCGAGGATCGACGAAACGTCTGCGCTGCCGGACGGCATGGTATTAACCCCACGTAAGGCATTCAGTCCTGGTCGGCACCCGTATAGCCGAAATCGAATGACGACCGCTTGAATGACGCTTCCGGCCATCGTGCCGCAAGGGGCAAATTTTAGCCTGATCGGGCGTTTCGGCAATTGCCCGTTGGTTGCGCGTCCGGCCGCGCAGGCCCGTGATTCGGGCCAGCCGTGCGGGCTTGAGCGTCGCTGACGGGCCCGAAGCGACCTTCGTTTACGGCTTGGCGGCGGGTTGCACGACCCGCTGCTCGACGAGGCCGAGCCGCCCCGGCAGAGAGCCGGCGCGCAGCAGCATGGCGACGCTGTTGGCCTCTTCCAGGGTGAAATTGCCGGAAATCTGGCCGGAGCCGCCGGTGATGGGCTCGCGGATCACGGGCGCGGAGATCACCTTGTCGTCGAGCACGATGGCAAAAGGCTTTCCGACATTCTCTGCCGTGATATGGGCGAAGCGCCGCGTGCCGCGGCCGTTGAAGCGGAACGATGCGATCGGCTCCTTGCTGTCGCCGGTCAATCCCGGGCCGGCATAGCTGATCTCGCCGCCCTCGAGGGCGCTGTCCTTGGCGACGAGATAAGGAAGCTTGTCCTTGAAGCCGAGCAGGACTTCCGTGCCCGCCGGCGGCGTGCCCGATTGCGCCTGCTCTGCGGACATCGAGAGGTCGATCAGGCGGAAGCCGACCTTGACCTTCCTGGCGAAGATCGCGGTGATTTGCTCGGGCTCCATCAATCCGGGCAGGAAGATGCGGATACGGTCCATTCCCTCGGGCTGGACGCTGGCGAGCTTGACGCCGGCGTCCTTGAGGCGCTGCTCGATCATGGCGATGGAATCTTCGACGAGGTCGCGCAGCCGCGCGGCGAATGCGGCATCGGTCGGCGCGAGCCTGAGCAGCCCGTCGCCGGCGTCGGTGACGTTGAGCGCGTGTGTCGGCAACCCCTCCGCCGCCGCGACGAGCTTGCGCGTGAGCTGTTCGCGGCCTTTGCCGTCAGCGATCTTCACGTCGACGCCGCCGTCGCGGATCGCAAGTCCGGAGAACGCGATGCGGCCCTCGCGCAGAATCTTGTAGACGTCGTCGCGCAAATCCGTGACGACCGCCTCCCGCAAGGCATCGGTGTCGACCCTGTAGACGATCCGCGATCCGCCCAGCTTCTCCATCTTGTCGGCGATGAAGGCGGCGACCTTGACCCGCACCTTGTCGAGCTGGCTGTCGGCAAGCGAGGCACCGGGCAGGGCGATCGCGGATACCATTGTGAACGCAGCGACCAGCCGTGCGATCCGGTTCCGCAGGGGCGTCGTCATGATGACCTCGAGTCTTGCGGCAGGGCGCTGGCGAGTGAATTCAGTGGCAGTTCTTGGTCCCTCGATCAGGCGCAGAGGTTCAAGTGGCGCAGCCGGTAGGCAATGGACGAACGGCAAATCATCCATCATTCTGGTCCGGCTCGGCCGAACACGGCCGAGACCTCGCCGAACCAAACTGTCAAAAGATACGGCGGCGGGGACATGCATCTGAGGGAGGACGGAATTCATGGCGGGCATCCACGCGCTCGATCGGTTGATCGGCAACGACTATCCGGAACTGTTGACGGACGAGGAGGTCCGGGCGTTCGAGCAGGTCCCCTACGCCGACCGCGTCGCGGCCGAGAGCACCTATGACGCCATCAGGCTTGGTGCCGAGCGCAATCCCGACGGGGCGGCGATCCAGTTCCTGCAAAATGCCGATCCTGCCGACACGCCGCTGGTCGTCACGCACCGCGATTTCATCGCGCGCGTCACCCAGGCCGCCAACATGTTTCACGCGCTCGGCGCCGAGAAGGGCGACGTCATCAGCTTCATGCTGCCCTTGGTGCCGGATGCGTTCGTCACTCTGTTCGGCGCCGAGGCCGCCGGCATCGCCAATCCCGTCAATCCGCTGCTCGAGCCGCACCAGCTCGCCGAAATCCTGGAAGCTGCGAACACCAAGATCCTGGTGGCGCTCGGGCCGATGCCGGGCACCGACATCTGGCAGAAGGTCGAGCAGATCCGCCCGCAGCTGAAGCATCTGAAAGCCATCGTGCAGGTGTTCGGCGGCGGCGATCCGGCCAATGGCATCTTCGCCTTCAGCGACCTGATCAAGCAGCAGCCGTCGGATCGGCTGGTCAGCGGGCGCAAGATTCGCGGCAGCGACATCGCAGCCTATTTCCACACCGGCGGCACCACGGGTACGCCCAAGCTGGTGCGGCATACCCATGCCAACCAGGTCTATCAGGCCTGGGCTCTCAATCTGTTGCTGAAGGGGAAACCCGGCGCCAATCTGCTGTTCGGCATGCCGCTGTTTCACGTCGGCGGATCTCTGACGCAGGTGCTGACGACTTTGTCGGGCGGGGGTTCGCTGGTCGTGCTGTCGCCGAGCGGCTGGCGCAACCCGAATGCGGTGAAGAACATCTGGCAGCTCGTCGCGCGCTTCAAGCCTGAAGCTCTGTCGAGCGTGCCGACCGTGCTCGCAGCGACGCTCGCGGTGCCGCCTGGGAACGCGGATATCTCGAGCCTGAAATATGCGGCCGGCGGCGGCTCGGCGATTCCGGTCGCGGTCGGCTCGGCGATTCAGGAGACGCTGAAGCTGCCGGTGGTCGAGGTCTACGGCATGACCGAGACCTCGAGCGTGCACACGCTCGCTTATCCGGGCCGGCCGATCCGGCTCGGCTCGGTTGGCCTTCCCATGCCCTATGCGCGCGTGCGCATCGTGCAGCTCGACGCCGACGGCCGCCTGATCCGCGACTGCAAGCCGGACGAGATCGGTGTCGTCATCATGGCCGGGCCCGGCGTGTTCGGCGGTTATCTCAACGACGAGCACAACAAGGGTGCCTTCATCGACGGGGTCTGGGTCAATTCCGGCGATCTCGGCCGGCTCGATGCCGACGGTTATCTGTGGATCACCGGCCGCGCCAAGGATCTCGTGATCCGCGGCGGCCACAACATCGATCCGGCGCCGATCGAGGAGATCATGTTCCGACATCCCGCCGTAGGCTTCGCCGCGGTGGTCGGCCAGCCCGACGCTTACGCTGGCGAATTGCCGGTGGGCTACGTGCAGCTGAAGCCGGGCGCAAAGGTCGAGCCGGGCGAGCTGGAAGCGTGGGTGCGCGAGCGCACGCCGGAGCGCGCCGCCGTCCCGGTGCAGGTCATCCCGATCGACCCGATGCCGGTGACGGGCGTCGGCAAGGTGTTCAAGCCGCAGCTGCGCTGGGACGCGGCCGCGCGCGTGTTCACCAAGGTGCTGGCGCCGCTGGTCGAGCGCGGCATCGATTGCAAGGTGAAGGTCGGTCCGCACGGCAGCCACGGCTCGATCGCGACCGTGACGCTGACGGGTCTGCCGGCAGGGCAGCGCGAAGCGGTGGAGGGGGAGGTGCACGCACTGCTCGCACCCTTCGTGATGCGCCACGAGGTGGTGCAGGCGTAGACGCTCACTCAGCCACCAAGTGGCAGGCGACGCTTCACCGCATTATCCATAGCGCGATCGGATGCTTCTACGTGAGGGGCATCACATAAGAAGAATTGGCATTCGGCGACGCTGGCGAATAGTCTCAGGGCATTGCATCCCGGGGGGGCGCAAGTGATTCCGGTTCGGCTATTTGCGTTGTTGATAATGATGATGGGACTTGCCTGCGGATCGGCACACGCCGATCGGCGGGTGGCGCTCGTCATTGGCAATTCCGCCTACAAGAGCGCGCCGAAGCTCAACAATCCCGCCAACGATGCCACCCTGGTCGGCGGTATGTTCAAGAAGGCGGGCTTCGATTCCGTGGATGTCAGGCTCGATCTCAGCGCCAGTGACATGCGGCGGACGCTGCGTGAGTTTGCCGGCAGGGTTCGCGACGCCGACATGGCGGTGATTTATTATGCCGGTCACGGCATCGAGCTGGACGGCAACAATTATCTCATTCCGACTGACGCGACGCTGGAGACCGATGGTGACGTCCTCGACGAGACCATCCCTGTCGAGCGCGCATTGTTCGCAGTCGAGCCGGCCAAGCAGCTGCGCCTGATCATCCTCGACGCCTGCCGCGATAACCCCTTTGCGAAGACGATGAAGCGCACGCTCGCCTCGCGGGCGATCGGACGCGGCCTTGCCAAGGTGGAGCCAACCAGCCCGAACACGATGATTGCCTTCGCCGCGAAGGCCGGCTCGACCGCATCCGACGGCGATTCTCGCAACAGTCCGTTCGCCGCCGCGCTGGTCGAGCACCTTCCGAAGCCGGGCCTCGATCTGCGCAAGGCGTTCGGCTTCGTGCGCGACGACGTGCTCAAGACCACCGGCTACAAGCAGGAGCCCTATGTGTATGGCTCGCTCGGCGGCGACGACGTGTCGCTCGTGGTGAAGCCGGCACCAACCGGTCCGCAGGCAAACCCGCAGGACGCGGTTCGCAGGGACTACGAGCTCGCGCTCCAGCTTGCGACGCGCGACGGCTGGGAGGCGTTCCTGGCCGCGTATCCAGACGGCTTCTATGCCAACCTCGCCAAGGGCCAGTTGAATAAGATCGCGGCCGAGGAGACGCGTGCGGCGGCCGAACAGAAGGCCAAGGCGGCCGAGCACGAAAAGGCGAGGCTGATTGCCGAGCGCGCCCAGAAGGCCGAGCAGGAGAAGGCGGCGGCCGCCGCCAAGGCCGCCGAGAACGCTCGAATCGCAGCGGAAAAGCAGAAGCAGATCGAGCAAGCGAGGGCCGAGGCCGCCGAGCAGCAGCGCAAGGCCGCCGAGGCGACGGCCGCGAAAGCGTTGGCCGAGAAACAGGCGGCAGAGAAGGCCAAGGCCGAGCTCGCAGCAAAGCAGGCGGCGGAGAAAGCGGAGCAGACCGCAAAGCCCGCCGCGGATTTGAAGATGCCCGACCAGAAAGTGGCCGCGCTCGCGCCCGGGCCCACATCCACATTGTCGGCAGCCGAGCTTTCAAAATCGGTACAGAGCGAATTGCGTCGCGTCGGCTGCCTGGCCTCGTCTGCAGAGAGTGAGTGGAGCTCGGCCGCGCAGCGCTCGCTGACGTTGTTCAACAAATATGCCGGCACCCAGTACGACGTGAAGCTCGCCAGTGTCGATGCGCTCGATGCTTTGAAGGCGAAGCCGGGACGGGTTTGTCCGCTGGTCTGCAATTTCGGCTTCAAGGCCAATGGCGATCAATGCGTCAAGATCGCCTGCCAGGCTGGTTATCGCGTCAATGACAATAACGAATGCGAGAAGGTGCAGGAGAAGAAGCCGGTTGCGACGCGCGAGAATTCGAAGCCGCGAGATGATGAGCGGAAGGCAAGCGAGTCCGCGCCGTCAAAGCCGCAGGCGACCGGTCAGATCTTTTGCAACAGTGCAGGGTGCCGGCCGGTCCGGCAGGGTTGTCGGCTCGAAGGATGGGGCAACAGGATGACCAGCGGCACCAGCATGATCGAAGTTTGCAACTGAACCGGCGAGTGCCGGCCGGCTAAAGCGCGATGCGATTAGGATGAATCGTCATCGCGCTTTGGATTATTGTTTGAGCATGATCTTCTCGGAAAACCGCTCCGCACGTTTCCGGATCATGCTTTAGCCCACCGGCATCCGCGTTTCGACCAGGCGCGCCCAGAACGAGGCGCCGTGACCCAGAATGTTGTCGTTGAAGACGTAGGCCGGGTGGTGGCACTCGTTGCCGTCGCCCATGCCGACCAGCACCATCGCGCCCGGACGCGCTTCCAGCATGAAGGAGAAGTCCTCGGCACCCATCATCGGAACGAACTTGTCGTTGACGCGATCGGCGCCGACGATGTCGCGCGCGACGTCGGCGGCCAGCGCGGCCTCGCGTGCATGGTTCATCGTCACCGGATACATCCGCGTATATTTCGTCTCGGCCGAGCCGCCATAGGCGCGCGCGATGCTGTCGGCGACTTCGCCGATGCGGCGTTCGACCAGATCGCGCACTTCGGGATCGAGCGTGCGCACGGTGCCGGCGAGCTCGGCGATCTCCGGGATGATGTTGAAGGCAGTGCCGGAGTGGAATTGCGTGATCGAGATGACGGCGGACTTCAACGGATCAACGTTGCGCGCCACGATCGATTGCAGCGCGTTGACGATCTGCGAGCCGATCAGCACGCTGTCGACAGATTTGTGCGGACCGGCGCCGGCGTGGCCGCCCTTGCCGCGGATGGTGATCTGGATGTTGTCGGAGGAGGCGAGCATCGCACCCGGCGTGGTCGCGAAATGGCCCTCGGGCAGGTTCGGCATGTTGTGCATGCCGTAGACCTCCTGGATGTTCCAGCGCGTCATCAGCCCGTCCTCGACCATGGCCTTGCCGCCGCCGCCGCCTTCCTCGGCGGGCTGGAAGATCATCACGGCGGTGCCGTCGAAATTGCGCGTCTCAGCGAGATATTTGGCCGCGCCCAGCAGCATCGCGGTGTGGCCGTCATGGCCGCAGGCGTGCATCTTGCCGGGGACTTTCGAGGCATAAGGCACGCCCGACGTCTCCATGATCGGCAGCGCGTCCATGTCGGCGCGCAGGCCGATGGTCTTGCCGGAGGCCGACTTGCGGCCGCGGATCACACCGACTACGCCGGTGCGGCCGATACCCGTCACCACCTCGTCGCAGCCGAATTCGCGCAAGCGATCGGCGACGATGCCGGCGGTGCGGTGGACTTCGTAGAGCAGCTCGGGGTTCTCGTGGAAGTCATGGCGCCAGGCGGCCATTTCGTCGAAGAGGGCGGCGACGCGATTGACGATGGGCATGAGGGAATCCGTTTTCTGGTTGTCGTTTGTAGGGTGGGTTAGCCCCGTGGATGCGCAAGCGCATCCACTAGGCGTAACCCACCACGGTTTCCGTGGGAGCGAAAGAGGTGGGTTACGCCCAGCGGACTGCGCTTCGCGCAGGCCGCAAGGCTAACCCACCCTACGATCCTACGCTTCCCCGAACACGCGCCTGAAGATCGTGTCGACGTGCTTGAGGTGATAGCCGAGGTCGAACTGCTCCTCGATCTCGGCGTCGGTGAGATATGTCTTCACCTCACTGTCCTTCTTCAGCAGCTGAAGGAAGTCGCCTTCGCCGCGCCAGACCGGCATGGCGTTGCGCTGCACGAGCTTGTAGGCGTCCTCGCGGCTGGCGCCCTTCTGCGTCAGCGCCAGCAGCACGCGCTGCGAATGCACGAGGCCGCCGAGGCGGTCGAGGTTCTTTTGCATGTTGGCGGGATAGACCAGCAGCTTGTCGATCAGGCCGGCGAGGCGCACCAGCGCGAAGTCGAGCGTCACGGTGGCGTCCGGGCCCATCATGCGTTCGGCCGAGGAGTGCGAGATGTCGCGCTCGTGCCAGAGCACGACGTTCTCCAGTGCCGGCGTCACATAGGCGCGCACCATGCGGGAGAGGCCGGTGAGGTTCTCCGACAGCACCGGGTTGCGCTTGTGCGGCATGGCGGAGGAGCCCTTTTGTCCCTCCGAGAAGAACTCTTCGGCCTCGAGCACCTCGGTGCGCTGCATGTGGCGGATCTCCACGGCGATGCGCTCGATCGAGGAGGCGATCACGCCGAGGGTCGAGAAATACATCGCGTGACGGTCGCGCGGGATCACCTGGGTCGAGATCGGCTCCGGCACGAGTCCCATGGCCTTGGCGACATGCTCTTCGACGCGCGGATCGATCTGCGCGAAGGTGCCGACGGCGCCGGAGATCGCGCAGGTCGCGACCTCCTTGCGCGCCGCGATCAGACGTTCCTTGGCACGGGTGAATTCGGCATAGGCATAAGCGAGCTTGAGGCCGAAGGTGACGGGCTCGGCATGGATGCCGTGGCTGCGGCCGATAGTCGGCGTCATCTTGTGCTCGAAGGCGCGCTTCTTGAGCGCGGCCAGCACCTTGTCGAGGTCGGCGAGCAGGAGGTCGGCGGCGCGGGTGAGCTGGACGTTAAGGCAGGTATCGAGCACGTCGGAGGAGGTCATGCCCTGGTGCACGAAGCGCGCCTCGGGGCCGACGATCTCCGCGAGGTGGGTGAGGAAGGCGATGACATCGTGCTTGGTCTCGCGCTCGATCTCGTCGATGCGGGCGACGTCGAAGACGGCGTCCTTGGCCTTGGCCCAGACCGTCCGGGCGGCCTCCTTGGGGATGGTCCCGAGCTCGGCGAGGGCGTCCGCCGCATGCGCCTCGATCTCGAACCAGATCTTGAACCGGGTCTGCGGCTCCCAGATCGAGGCCATTTCCGGGCGGGTGTAGCGGGGGATCATGGGGCGGCTCCAGGAAGGTGGGCGGGCGGTCCCGAGAACGGCGGCGCCGGCCAAAATGCTTTTTACGCCGTGATGTAACAGAGCAGGCAGGGCGAAACAAACGGTCTGGGGCCCCGGAAGAAGGGCATCGCCGACCTTTCCACCGGACCGGCCGGCCGGGATGGCGGCGCCTGGCCGCAGATATTAACTGTCAATCACGGATCATTGACTGACAGATATTGAAATCTGTCAGCGGGACGTGTATATATCCGTTCTCGGACGCTCCGATTGGGCGTCCCGCGACAAGCCCCGGGGAGCCCGACATCCGAGCCACGCTCGGATCGGAGGGCGGATTGAAGAGCGGGGACCGCGGACGAATGGAGACTTAGACAATGACGACCGAAATCCTCAATTTCACTGGCGTGATTGGGCATTGGCTCAATTTGCTGGTGGCGCGCCAGATCGCGGCGCAGGCTGCAAAACTGCCGCATTAAGGCATAGGCTTTCCGAAACGACCGGCCAGGGCGCTTCGGAAGCAGCCCTACTGGCGGAGTAAACTGAGCCCTGAACGGGAACATGGTGCTGGCATGAATGAAGCTGTTGTCTTGACGCCGGAGCGGATCCTCGAAGTCACCGAGGACGTGCTCAGGCGTTACGGACTTGCCAAGGCCACCGTGGTCGACGTTGCCCGTGCGCTCGATGTGAGCCACGGCAGCGTCTACCGTCATTTCCCCAGCAAGGCCTCGCTGCGCGAGGCCGTTGCCAAGCGCTGGCTGGACCGCATCGACGCCCCGCTGCTGGCGATCGCCAGGGAGCAGGGGTCGGCGCCCGACAGGCTCGACCGCTGGCTGCGCACGCTGTTCGCGGCCAAGCGTTCGCGTGTGCTCGACGATCCTGAAATGTTCGAGACTTATCTGACTCTGGCGCGTGAGGCATGCGCGGCCGTCAAGTGCCACAAGGACACTATGATCGACCAGATCGCCGCGATCCTGACCGACGGCGTGCAGCAGGGCGAGTTCGCCGTGGGCGACGTCAAGGTGACCGCGCGCGCGATCTTCGATGCGACCGTCCGCTTCCACCATCCGGCCCATGCCGAGGAATGGAAGGACGCCGATCTCCCCGCGCGCCTCGATGCGACGCTGGCGCTGCTGCTGCGTGGGCTCAAGGCGGCCTAAGGCCGCAGAACCCGTTCAGCCCTGGGTGCTGTCAATCAACCTCGCGTTTTCTGGAGAGCGGCGCCGTCGCGGGGCAAGGGTGCGGATGCCGAATGTCTGCGCGTGTGGAAGGCAGGATCGGACGATGGCACGACCGGCGGACTATCCGGATAAGCGTTGACGGCGATTTCGACGGCGTCCTTCGACCGCCTTCGAAGCCGGTAGAATGTCAGCTCCTGATCGAACATCGGACAGCGAAAGTGGACGATGGCGGTGTCCGGCAGGCGGCAAAGTTCGTCGATGAGCTCGCCTACTGTGATGATGGGGGGATGGTCGACTGCTTTGGGGTGACCCTTACTCATGACCCTTTACTCCTTGTCTGCCGTACTAACCGGAGCCGGATCGGAACCGTTCCAATTTCGTTCGGCAGATTGAGGATCGCGAGGGATGAGGCTGTGCGGCAGCTTTGCTGCTAGATCCTCGTCAGCCCGCAGGTCGCGGCGAGCCGCACCAGCTGCGCATCGGTGCGCGCGCCGGTCTTCGACTTGATCAGGTAGTGATAGTTCTGCACGGTCTTGACGCTGAGATTGAGATGCGCCGCGATCTCTTCGGTGGTGGCGCCGCCGGCGAACTGGCGCAAAATCTCGATCTCGCGCTCGCCCAACTGGTCCAGCACCGAGCCGGTCGGCGACAGGCTGTCCTCCGCCAGCACATGTGCGATGTCATCGCTCATGGCGCGCTCGCCGCGGGCGACGCTGCGAATGGCGTTCACGACCGCGGACGGCTCGCTGCTCTTGGTGACGAAGCCGGAGGCGCCAGCGCCGAAGGCCGCCTTCACCAGCACGGCCTCATTGTGCATGGTGAAGACGAGAATGCGCGCCCGCGGGCTGCGGGCGCGGATGTTGCGGATCGCCTCCAGCCCGCTCGCGCCGGGCATCGAAATGTCGAGCACGACCACGTCGGGGTCATGCGCCTTGAACGCGCCGTAGGCGTCGGCGGCGTTGTCGGCTTCCGCCACGACATGCAAATCGCCCTGGCTCTCCAGCACGCGCCGATAGCCTTGCCGCACGATCGGATGGTCGTCGACCAGCAGCACGGAGATGCCTGTTGCCGCCACCTCGTTCATTCCGGCCTCATGCAGCGAGCGGAATGGTGGCGGCGATGCTGAGGCCGCGGTTCGCGGGCAGGATCGACAGCGATCCGCCGGCGGCCGTGACGCGCTCGCGGATTCCGGTGAGGCCGAAGCCGGCCGATTGCGCGACACGCTCCGCATCGCCGCCGCCGTCGTCCTCGACGCGGATCAGCAGCGCATCGTCCTCGCCGGCGCGCCGCTCGACGCGGAGCGAGATCTCGCGCGCTGCACTGTGGCGCAGCGCGTTGGTCAGGCATTCCTGTGCGACTCGATAGGCGGTGGTGGCGGCCGGGCCGCTGATATCGGTGAGGTCGCCCCTGAGATCGAGCTGGATCGCCGGCCGCGCGGCGCTGTGCGAGCGCCAGCTGTCGACGAGATTGACCAGGCTCGCCTCGAGCCCGAGCTCCTCCGGCAGCGGATTGCGCAGCCGGTTCAGCGCGTCGCGCAGCGAAGCCATCAGATGGTGCGTCGCCTGCGAGATCATGCGCGCGTCCTGCGCGATCCCATCATCCTTGTGCCGCTTCGTGCTCGCCGTCTCGATCGTGTTGGCGAAGGCGAGAATGGCGGACAGATTCTGCCCGAACTCGTCGTGCAGCTCGCGGGCGAGCGCGCGGCGCTCGTCGTCGCGGATCTCGATCAGGCGGCGCGTCAGCGCGGCGCGCTGCTCGGTCGCTTCCTCCAGCCGGCCGCCGAGCTCGCCGACGGCGCTGCCGATCATCGCCAGCTCCATCGAGCGGAAGCGCGGCAGCCTGGTGCGATATTGGCCGCGCGCCATGCGCTGAAGCGCGGTGACGATCGCGCGCGCCGGCGCCAGCGCGTGCGCGATGGCGAGCGAAGCAAGCAGGGCGATCGCCGCCGCCATCAGCAGCGCGACGTCGATGACGTTGAGGACGTAGTCCCAGGCGAGCGCGACCGCGGCGGCCGCATGGGGCGTCGCAACGACGGCGCCGGCGGCTGCGGCGCGGGGACTGACGGGCCGCACCACCTCGGCGTGGCTGCCGAGGAAGCTCGGCACGATGGCGGCGAACCAGCGCGGCGGCGTCTTGCCCAGCCCCTCGCTCTGGCCGCAGAGCGGCTTCTCGAAGGCCGCCGCGGGCTGGAACTCGACGCAGACGCCGGGCGAGATCAGCTTCATCGTCTCCAGCGTGCGCCAGTCCGGAACCGGCAGGAGATGCTCGCGCGCCCTGCTGCTGCGCAACAACAGCTCGCGCCAATACAGCGCCTGAAGCGCCTGCGCGACCCGCTGCGCCGACGCCGCCGTCGCCCGATCGACGCTGCGATAGGCATCGAACGTGGCCCATACGGTCGCGGCTCCCAGGCACAGCGCTACGATTAGAAGCAGGCGAGCTACAAGCTGAAGCACGAGGCGCATGCGATCACCCCCGACGTTTGCTAAGGTCAGCCTAACAACGCCGCCGTGCCTTGCCAATCGCAGAACGCTAGGGATTGCAGCTCGGGCAAATTTCCCAAGCCGGATTGGGCATGGGTCTTTGGACCTGAAACGGCGGCTTTGATCTAATCGGTGAGGACACGTTGCAGGCCGGCGCCTGCAAGCCAGGAGCGGTGCAGCATGAGTTCGATAACGATTGGACCAATCGCAAGCCAGGCTGCCGATCCATCCGAGCGCAGCGCGCTGCTGTTCTGGATGATCTTCACCGGGCTGTCGATCTTCGCTGTCGTGCTGCTGTGGCGCTTCGGCCTGATTCACCTGATGCTGACCTCGGATCGCACCTACATTTCAGCGGTGATCGCGGCGCTCTACGTCCTCACCTGCGGCCACTGCTTCCTGCGGACCCGGGCCATCGCGCGGGAAGGGGCGGCGACGCGGCGCTGCCGCGCGGTGCTGTCGGCAGCGGGCGGCAGCAAGGCGCTCGATGCGAGCGCCGTGGCGCTGCCGCGCGGTCTGGTGCGCGACCACATCGAAAGCCTGGTGACCAAGGCCGCGGCGCAGGACTACCGGCCGGTCGACCAGACGCTGCTGCTACGTAATCTCGCCGATCGCTTGCGCGGCTCCAACGGGTTCGGCGCCTTCGTCTCCGATACGCTGATGAAGCTCGGTCTGCTCGGCACCATCATCGGCTTCATCATCATGCTGGCGCCGATCGCGGGGCTGGACGCCGCCGACAAGGTCGCGATGCGCTCCTCGATGGGCTTGATGAGCGACGGCATGGCGATCGCGATGTACACGACGCTGGCCGGCCTTGTCGGCTCGATCCTGATCCGCATCCAGTACTACATGCTCGACGCCGCGACCCAGCGGGTGTTCTCGGACGCGGTGGTGCTGACCGAGACCTATGTGACGCCGGTGCTGGAGCGCAAGGGTTCGGGAACGCCGTCATGATGGATGATTTCGGTCTCTATCCGCGCGAGGAGCCGTTCGACCCGCTGGGCGTGATGCTGTTCAAGGCGCTCCAGGTGATCGCCTTCCTGTTCTTCCTGGCGCTGCTGGCGGTCTCCCCCGACGCCAAGGACGGCAAGATCGATTCCAAGGCGGAGTTCATGATCACGCTGGACTGGCCGGACAACCACCCCGACGATCTCGACCTGTTCGTGCAGGATCCCGCCGGCAACATCGCCTGGTATCGCCACCGCGAGGCCGGCTTCCTCACGCTCGACCGCGACGACCGCGGCGGGGCCAACAATTTCATCATCGTCAACGGCAAGAAGATCGCCTCGCCGATCCGCGAGGAGATCGTCACCGTGCGTGGCATCCTCGCCGGCGAGTACGTCGTGAACGTCTCGCATTTCGTCGCCACCACGGGCGAGCCTGTGACGGCCAGTGTGAAGGTGCAGAAGCTCAATCCGACCGCGCAGGTGATCTTCGACAACAAGTTCACGCTCGACCACACCGGCGACGAGAAGACCGCGGTCCGATTCCGGATCGATGCGGAAGGCAAGGTCGTCGATGTCGATCAGCGGCCGAAATCGCTGTTGGAGACGTTCCGCAGCAGCTGGCGCAACGGCGGCGATCTCGATGCCAGGACCGGTGTGAGCAGGAACGCTACGAGGGTACGCCGTGAGTAACCTGCAAACGGTCATCCTGACGCTGTCGATCGCGTATGCCGTCATCGGCGCGCTGCTGCTGGTCGTTCTGGTCTATGCGCGGCTGCACTGGTCGCTGAAGGCGGTCGCCGTGGTCGTGACCAGCACCTTCTACATCGTCAGCTTCACCGAAATGCGCGGCCTGCTCGGTTGGGCCAGCACGGAGCGGCTGCCGACCACCTTCAAGCTGCTGAAGGCCCGCATCGTCGAGCCGCATTCGCTTGAGGGCGATCCCGGCTCGATCTATCTCTGGGTCGAGGCGCTGGACGAGGACAATCGCCCGAGCGGCATCCCGCGCGCTTTTCGTGTGCCGTACAATGACCGGCTGGCCGACAAGACCCACGCCGCCGAGAACGAGATCGCGGCCGGACATCCGCAAGGAGGGCGCGCGGCGGATTTCGGCGGCGGCGACGGCAGCCTGATCGACTTGGTTCGAGAATATGTGACGCCGAAGACCATCCTGGAGACCAGCGGCGGCGATTCCTCGACCGGCGAGTTCACTGCGCCGCCGGCCGGTGCCCAGGACGCGGTGTTCACGCCGATTCCGCCGCCCCGGATGCCGCCGAAGGACGAGCAATAGGCCCATCACCATCATCGTAGAGCAGCGCTGGCAAACGGCCCAGTGCTGGCGCATCCTGTTGACCTCCCTCAATTTGGCCTCATCGGCCTCGAATAAGAATTTGAGGGGTGGAGGGTGCGTGCTTCTCGCTGTCTTCTCGGATATCCATGGCAACAGGCAGGCGTTCGAGGCCTGCCTGAAGATCGCGCATGCGAAGGGCGCAGAGGGCTTCGTCCTGCTCGGCGACTTCGTCGGCTATGGCGCCGATCCGGAATGGGTGGTGGACACCGCGATGGAGCTGGTCGCGCAGGGCGCCGTCGCGGTGCGCGGCAATCATGACCAGGCGATCAATTCCACGGCCGAGACGATGAACGCCGAGGCGCAGATCGCGATCGAATGGACCCGCGGCCGCCTCGACACGGCGCAGCGGCGGTTTCTGGCCGAATTGCCGATGCAGGTGGAGGACGATGGCCGCCTGTTCGTGCATGCGGAAGCCTCGCATCCCCAGCGCTGGCACTATGTCCGCTCGACCGTGGACGCCGCCAAGAGCCTGATTGCGACACGGGCCCACGTCACCTTTTGCGGCCACATCCACAGGCCGGCGCTCTATTCGATGTCGGTGACGGCGAAGATGACGAGCTTCGTGCCGAAGACCGACGTCCCCGTGCAGCTCCTGCGCGGACGGCAATGGCTCGCCGTGCTCGGTTCGGTCGGCCAGCCCCGCGACGGCGATCCGTCGGCGGCCTTCGTGCTGTTCGACACCGAGTCGTGCCAGATCACCTATTGCCGCGCGCCCTATGACGTCGAGACCGCAGCGAGCAGGATCCGCGACAACGGCCTGCCGCCTTGGCTTGCCGACCGCTTGTTGCAGGGGCGCTGACGGATGCCGAAACCCCTGGTCAAGTCAGGCGCGGAGATCGACGGTTTTACGATCGGCGAATGCGTTCATGCCGGCGGCATGGCGACGCTGTGGACCGTCACCCATCCCGGCATCGACGTGCCCTTGCTGATGAAGATCCCGCGGGTGTCGGAGGGCGAGGACGCCGCCGCGATCGTTTCCTTCGAGATGGAGATGATGATCCTGCCGCGGCTGGCGGGGCCGCACGTGCCGGCCTGCTTCGGCACCGGTGATTTCGCCCGCCAAGCCTATGTCGTGATCGAGCGCATTCCAGGTGCCACGCTGTACAAGCGGCTCCCCGACCTGCCGCTGCCCTATGACGAGGCGCGGCAGCTCGTCGCCAGGATCGCCACGGCGCTTGCGGATCTGCACCGGCAGAACGTGATCCACCACGACATCAAGCCGAGCAGCATCATGTTCCGCGAGATCGGCGAAGCGGTGCTGATCGACTACGGCCTGTCGCATCACAACCACCTGCCGGACCTGTTGCAGGAGGAATTCCGCCTGCCTTACGGCACCGCGCCCTATATGGCACCCGAGCGGCTGCTCGGGGTGCGCGACGATCCGCGCAGCGATGTGTTTTCGCTCGGCGTGCTGCTCTATTTCTTCACCACCGGCGAGCGGCCGTTCGGCGAGGGCGAGACGCTGCGGGCGATGCGGCGCCGGCTGTGGCGCGATCCGCATCCGCCGCGGAAGCTTCGTGCGGATTATCCGCCCTGGCTTCAGGAGGTGGTGTTGCGCTGTCTGGAGATCGAGCCGGTGTGGCGCTATCCGACTGCGGCCCAGCTTGCCTTCGATCTCGCTTATCCGGACCAGGTCAAGCTCACCGCGCGCTCGGAGCGGGTGAAGCGCGATTCCCTCGGCATCGTCTGGCGCCGGCGCTTCAACCAGGGCGCAATGGTGCCGCGCGCGAAATCGGATGTCGCAGCCCAGATCGCATCGAGCCCGATCCTCGCCGTTGCGCTCGACACGGCGGAGGGCGCTCCGGAGCTGAACGAGGCGCTGCGCGTGACCACCGAGCGCATCCTCGCCACTTTGCCCTCGGCGCGGCTTGCCTGCGTCAACGTGCTCAAGCTGAACCGGATTGCGATCGATCGGACGTTGGACGAGCAGGGCTCCAACAAGCATATCGATCGTCTGGTCGCGCTCAGGCATTGGGCAACGCCGCTCAAGCTGGACGAGAGCCGGCTGTCGGCTCATGTGCTGGAGGCGGTCGATCCCGCCGCCGCGATCCTGGAGTTTGCCAAGGCCAACCAGGTCGACCACGTCATCATCGGCGCGCGACAGAGCTCGTTCCGGCGCATGCTGCTCGGCAGCGTGTCGGCCAAGGTGGCCTCGGAGGCGAGCTGCACCGTCACCGTGGTGCGGCCGCCGCGATTGGCGGGGGACGGCGGCGGGCCGGATGCCGGCGAAGGTTAGGCCGGCCGGGGCGATTTGCGGGCCGGATCAGGCCGCGTGGACGGCAAATGCGCGCTTGCGGCGGATCGGCCAGGAGAATTGCGGTCCCGGCTCGCCGTGATCGGCGCTGCCGCCGAAATACTGGATGATCTCGCGGCAGGGCTCGCAATTGAACAGGTTACGCGACGCGGACGCCTTGGTCATTTCCTTCAGGCAGTTCGGGCAATGCGGTTTCATGGGCGGTCCGGAAAAGGAGTCTCAGTGTCGGCGCGGCGAGCCGGGCGAACGGAGGTCGAGGTCCGAATTGTCGAGCCCGGCATCGTCGTCCAGCGTGCCATCGCCGCGCTCGAGGCGGCCGAAGAAATAATCGAGGCTCGGATGCGGGCGCCGTGGAATCCGGCACCGGCGCTTCGGCTGACGTCTCACGAGTGCGATCTGCATGGACGTCAGCCCCTGGTGCGGTCGCGACGGATGTTGCGGGCCGGACGTGCCGGGGCCTCGACCGGTCCGGCCGAGGGACCGAACACCACAAACGCACTGAAACCAATCCACAACGCCACGCCAGTCCAGACCAGGGTCGTCGTCATGATGTGCTCCCGCGAAACAGGCAGGAATCACTTGCAGTGATTTGCGCGAATCAGGGAAGTCCGGATGAGTACGGACCAAGGCTACAATTTTAAGCTTTGCGCCTTGCAGAACCCGTGGAAGCCGCAGTTCTTCCCGCGTGCGACCGACGTACTTTGCCGGTGCGCGCATGATCGAGGATATCCCGGATGCGCCTTGCGTCTCGAACACAGCGAAACCCATAGCGCCCGGTGTAGTCGGTATCGGGCGAACGGGTCGAGCGCCCTGACGCAAAGTTCAGGTGGCCGACGCCGCCGCCGATGTCGAGGATTTCGAACACTTCATCCATGGCGTCGAACGAAGTAGCGGTCACGCTGCGTCTGCTCCAGGCCGTGCGCACGATCAGCGCGCGGCGGTCGGTGATCACATAAAGCGTCTGCAGGTCTTGCAGCAGCATCACGAACGGAGCTGCAATCATCCCAACTCCAATCATTGCCAGAGGTTGGGTCGCTTGGTCGATCCAATCGTTGCTGACGGCGATGACGGTCAGCAACAACCAGGGAAATCCGATCCACCAGAGAAATCGCCACATTGTCGCGTTGGCGGTGGCGTCGGGCTGCCCCTGCCAGACCACTTGCTCTCCATCCTGAAGGGACTCGGCGAGAAGACGAAGCAGGCCGGCAGTAAACGGAGTGGCGCGGAGTTTATCCATTCCACTTGGTCGTAGCGGCCGCGGCTCCGGTTCGGATAGCGATGATCTCAGATCGCCTCGCCGCGTGCCCCAAGTGCCGCGTTGCGGATCGCGGCGATGTTGGTCTTGTAGGCCTCCTGCGTGCCGCCTTTGAACACCGAGGTGCCCGCGACGAAAGCGTTGGCGCCGGCTGCGGCGAGCGCACCCGCGACATCGGGGCCGACGCCGCCGTCGACCTCGATGTCGATCGGGCGGCCCGCAACCATCGCGCGGATGTCCCGGATCTTGTTGATCGCGGAGGGGATGAAGGCCTGGCCGCCGAAGCCGGGATTGACCGACATCACCAGCACGAGGTCGACGAGGTCGAGAACGTATTCGAGCGCGCTGATCGGCGTCGCCGGATTGAGCGAGACGCCGGCCTTCTTGCCGAGCGCGCGGATCGCCTGGAGCGAGCGGTGCAAATGGGGACCTGCCTCCGCGTGCACGGTGACGTGGTCGCAGCCGGCCTTCGCGAAGGCCTCGAGATAGGGATCGCAGGGCGAGATCATCAGATGCGCGTCGAAGATCTTCTTGGTGTGCGGGCGCATCGCCCTGATGACGTCAGGGCCGTAGGAGATGTTCGGAACGAAGTGCCCGTCCATCACGTCGAGATGGATCCAGTCGGCGCCGGCGGCGTCGACGCTGCGCACCTCCTCGCCGAGCTTCGAGAAATCCGAGGCCAGGATCGAGGGCGCGATGGCCAGGGGGCGGGGGGCGAAAGCTTGGGTCATGGCGCGTTTTCCCGGGGGCGTACGGACGACGAATGGCCTCGCCTAACATGGGCCCTTGTGCCGGGCAATGCAGGAGGGCGGGCTTCCTGTGGGCGGAAATTTCTGCCGCCGGCGGCATGAATTGCCGATGTTCCCGCGGCCTGCACGACCCGACGGATGCGGAATTCGTTGAGATTTTCGCGATGGCACGGCGCTTGCTGACTTCAGCCGCAGAACATTGGTCGCGGCATGCCGCATCCTGTTGGAGTTGTGCAATGTTGTTCGCCCTTGGTGCGGTATCGAGCGCGCTCGACGCGATCCAGTCGCTGACGAACGCGAAATCGTCGTCGGCGGCGCACAAGTCGGGCTCCTCGCAGAGCGCGCCGACCAATCCGTTCGCAATCGACAGCGGCAGCAGCACGACCGGCGCGACCTCGTCGGTCAATGCAGGTAAATATCCGCAGATCTCGGCGGAGACGATGAATGCGCTGTTCGCGGCGCAGGGCCAGTCGGCCAACGGCACATCCTCGTCGTCGAAGAGCCGGGAGGCTGCGCTGAAGGATCTGTTCTCGCAGATCGACGCTGACGCCGACGGCAAGATCACCAAGTCCGAGTTCGAGGACGCGCTCGGCGCGGGCGGCACCAACCTGGCCCAGGCCGACGACGTGTTCTCGAAGATGGACGCGAATGCGGATGGCAGCGTCAATCTCGGCGAGATGACGAAGGCGCTGAGGGGCGGTCACGGCCGTGATCACGCGGAAGGCGCGGGCGATGGCTCGGATTCCTCGTCGCAATCCAGCCGCGGCTCGACGTCGACCACGACGACCAATGCCGACGGCTCGACCACCACCACCGTCACCTATGCCGACGGCTTCAAGATGTCGACCACGGTGCCGGGCGCCGCCAGCTCGTCGAATGCGAAAGGTGGCGGGAATTCGCCTTATGATTGGTTCGGGCAGATGATGCAGCGCCAGGCGCAGGCCACTGCGGGATCAGCAGCTTCATCGATGTCGATCAGCGTGTGAGCGCGTCCCGAAGTTACCCGGCAAGTTCGTGCGTGATGTCACGACAGGCATAGCGGTCGCGGATCTCGCGATTGAAGAACGTTCCTTTTGCGCGCGCATCCCCGAACGCGGCAGCGACCTCGGGCGGAACATCCGCATAAACATAGAGGCGCCCGCTGACGAACGTCACCTTCAGCTCGCGTTTCTCTGGCGAATAGCGAAAGAAGCGGATCACGGAAGAGGGCATGGCCGCACACCTTGTCCGCCGGATAACGCTTGGGTGACGGTTTCGTTTCTCGTCTAGCCGAACCGGTCTTGCCAGGTTGGCTGCGCGCCCGGAAACGGTAGGGCCGTCGCGCTGTAGACGCCGCGGGCGATCGCGCGGGCGACCACGTTGGCGGCGATCGTGCCGAGCTCGGTGAGGCCAACCAGCGGCTCGATCGGCGTTTCGCAGGTGGCGGCGGCGAACAGCACGTCGCCGTCGGTCGGCGCATGCACCGGATAGATCGCGCGGGCGAAGCCGGTATGCGCGATCATCGCCAGCCGCTTGGCCTGGGGCTTGGTCAGCACCGCGTTGGTCACGACGGCGCCGATGGTGGTGTTCTCGCGCGCGCTCGCGGCAGGACCGCCCTTGATGCGCATGCGGAGCATGTCCTCGGTGAACTTGTCCGGCAGGCCGCGTCCACCGAATTCGCTGTCCACCTCGAACGGCGCCGCCCAGAACCACGGGCCATTGCCGACGGTGACGCTGCCCACGGCGTTGACGGCGACGATCGCCGCGACCTTGATTCCGCTCGGCGTCACGGCCGATGCCGAGCCAAGCCCGCCCTTGAACGTCGCGGTGGTGGCGCCGAAACCGGCGCCGGCGCTGCCAAGCGCGAAATCCGCGCTGGTGGCGGCAGTCGCCGCGGCATAGCCGAGGTCGCGATACGGCGAGAAGCGTCCCCAGGCCTTGTCGCCGCCATTGAGCAGGTCGAACAGGATCGCCCCCGGCACGATCGGGATCAGCGCTTCGCGAACCCGGTGGCCGCGGCCCTGCTCGGCGAGCCAGGCCTGCACGCCGCCGCCGGTGTCGAGGCCGAAGGCCGAGCCGCCCGACAGCGCGATAGCGTCGACGCGCTCGACCGTGTTGGCGAGATCGAGCAGTGCATCCTCGCGCGTGCCGGGGCCGCCGCCGCGCACGTCGATCGCGGCGATCGCAGGAGAATCGAAGATGATCGCGGTCGCACCGGAACCGACTTTCGGATCTTCGGCGTGGCCGACCCGGACGCCGGCGATATCGGTGAGAAGGTTCTTCAAGGCGGCCTCGTGTTTGAGAATTCACGATCTGCGATAGCGCAGCAATGCCGCAGGCTCAACCGGCGAGCGCGGTCCTCAGCATCTTGGCGAGCTCGGACTTGCGGTAGGGCTTGGCCAGCAGCAGCACGCCGGAATCGAGCCGGCCGTGATGGACGATGGCGTTCTCGGTGTAGCCCGAGGTGAACAGCGTCTTCAGGTCGGGGCGGCGCTTGTGGGCTTCGTCGGCCAGCTGGCGGCCATTCATGTTGCCGGGCATGATGATGTCGGTGAACAGCAGGTCGATGGTCTCGTCGCTGTCGATGATATTGAGCGCCTCGGCGCCGTTGGCGGCCTCGAGCGCGGTATAGCCGAGGCTCTTGACCTGCGTCACGACATACTGCCGCACCAAGGCATCGTCCTCGACGATCAGGATCTTCTCGTTACCGCCGGTGATTGGCGCATTCTGGAGCGATTCGAACTCGGTCTCCTGCACACCGGTCGAGCGCGGCAGGTAGATCTTCACGCTCGTGCCGTGGCCTTCCTCACTGTAGATCTTGATGTGCCCGCCCGATTGCTTGACGAAGCCGAACACCATGCTGAGGCCGAGGCCAGTGCCCTTGCCAACCTCCTTGGTCGTGAAGAAGGGATCGAACACCCGGTCGATCAGCTCGGCAGGAATTCCGGTGCCGGTGTCGCTGACCGCGATCATCACGTAATTGCCGGCAACGACGTCGGGGTTCATGCTGGCATAGCCGTCGTCGAGGAAGATGTTGCGGGTCTCCAGCACCAGGGTGCCGCCCTCGGGCATGGCGTCGCGCGCGTTCAGCGCGAGATTGAGGATCGCGGTGGAGAGCTGGCCCGGGTCGACCAGTGTCGGCCAGGCATCCTCGGTGAGCTGCGGCATGATGGTGATCTGCTCGCCGAGCGTCGGATGCAAGAGCTTGGCGGCTTCGAGCGCCAGTGCGTTGACGTCGATCTCGCGCGGCTGCAGCGGCTGCTTGCGGGCGAAGGCGAGCAGGTGCTTGGTCAGTTGCGCGCCGCGCTCGGCGGCGTCGTCGATCAGCTTGGTGATCGCGGCAAGATCGGGCCGGTCGGCGACCGCGTCGCTGAGAATGCCGATCGTGCCCGTGATCACGGTCAGCACGTTGTTGAAGTCGTGGGCGACGCCGCCGGTCAATTGGCCGATCGAGTCCATTTTCTGGACCTGCCGGAGCTGGGCTTCGGCGGCCTGCTTGTCAGTGAGGTCGCGGCCGATGAAGAAGTGGCGTTTCACCGGCTCGGACCAGGTGCCCATCCAGTTCAGCGTGACCTCGTGACCGTCGTAATGGTAGTAGCGCGCCTCGAAGCTGCGCTTGACCGCGCCGCGACGGGCCGCGCGCATCTCGCTCCGCGTCTTCTCGAGATCGTCGGGATGGATGAACTCGATCGCGCTGTGCCCGACCATGTCCTCGGGGCTGTAGCCGAGAATGTTCTGCACGCTCGGGCTGACCTGGACGAAATTGCCGTAGCCGTCGGTGACCAGGATCAGGTCCTGCGATGTCTCGAAAATCCGCTGGCGTTCCTCGGTCTCGCGGCGCAGCTTCTCTCTAGCCTGCTTTTCTTCCGTGATGTCGTGGGCGATCTTGGAAGCGCCGATGATCTCTCCATCGTCGGTCCGCAGCGGCGAGACGTTCAGGACGACGTCGAGCGGGCGGCCGTCTTTGCGGATTCGGACCGTCTCGTGCTGGGCGATCGATTCATTGCTGGCGATCTGGTTGAGGGTGCTTCTGATCTCGCCCTTGCGATCCGGCGGCACGATGATGTCGATCGGCTTGCCGACGGCCTCGGCGGCGGAGTAGCCGAATAGGTTTTCGGCGGCCTTGTTCCAGCTGGTGATGATGCCGTCGAGCGACTTGGTGATGATCGCGTCATTGGAGGATTCGACCACGGCGCCGTACAGCGCGAGGCGCTTGCCGAAATAGTCGCGTTGCGAGGCCGATTGCTGGCGCAGCTTTCCGACGAGGCCCACTGTATGCGCCTGGAGGCGGACATTCTCGATCAGAAGCACCGCGAGCACGAAGGTCGCCGCGGCGAGGCCGTAGAGCCGGCCGGCATAGAATCCGAGATCGAAGCGCGCGACGTTGACGATCGCCGACAGGGCGATGTCGAACAGCCAGGCGCACATGACCACCATGAGCCAGATGTCGATTACCGTATGCGGCCTGCGGAACCAGAGCGAGACCAGCGCGGCAAAGCTCAGCGACCACACGAAGGACACGACGCCGATCATGGTCGCCGTATAGCGGCCCTCGCTCAACAGGACCGGCAACAGATCGTGCTGCGCGGTGACGATCCAGGCGAAGACCGCCATCGCGGCGACGACGCCGAGCCCGCAGGCATAAATCGCGGTGCTTACCGCGCCGCGGATCCGGGGCCCACCGTCTTTCTCCTTCAGCCAGGCATATGCCATCACGCAGAGCGGAAAGCCGGCGTGCCAGATCATGTAGAGCCACACCGTGGTCTGTCGGCCCGCGCCCAGGAGTCCGGTCGGGGTGAACAGCCCTGGGAAGGTGAGGGCATGAACCAGCGCCGCCGCGGCGGTGAAGAGATAGCCGCTGGCGAGCCACAGCAGCGCGCGGGTGCGCAGGATCGCAAATTGCGACAGCAGCAGCACTGCCGTGACGATGTCGCTCACGGCCAGCGCGGATTGATAGCTGGCGACGAAGGCTGGCACCGGCAGGAGCGGGGTACCGGCGAAGGGCACGGCTGCGGCGAACAGGAGCGAGGACACACCGACAATCGTCAATGCTGCAGTGCGGTCGGCCGACGTGGCCGGCAGGGTCGACAGAAATGTGCTTCGGTCGATCGGCGCAGGCACGTCCATTTCGCGCGAGTCGATGGGCTTGAGCATCTCCGCTAGTCTCATTCGCCGGCAGTCCGTTCATCGTAGCGGGTTCTGGGCGCAGGTGGTCACGGAACCGGTTTACGACTCAACCGAGGGTTACAGCTTACCTAATTTCGGTGAGAGCACGGAACAGGGATTGGTAAGGGGCACTTTACTGGGCGGTGTCATAATGCCCTGCCGCTGCGGCGGGTTCCAGGCTTGAAACAGGCGATTTTGATTTCGAGATCGGGAGTTTGCCCCCATGCCCCGCGTTCTCATCATCGACGACCAGAAGGACGTCCGCGCGATGGTGGCGATCGTGCTTCGGGTCAACCATTTCGAGGTCGTGGAGGCCGAAAGCGGCGCGGCGGGGCTGAAGGCCTTTGCGGAAAGCCGCTTTGACGCGGCGATTGTGGACATCTTCCTCGGTGATACCAGCGGCGTCGACGTCATCACCGCCTTGCGCGAACGCGCGCCGGCGCTGCCGGTGATTGCGGTATCCGGGATGACGGCACTCGATTTCATGGACCAATCGCCCCACCTCGCCAACGTGGTCGGCCTGCAAAAGCCGTTTCGGCCGAACGATCTGCTGCAGGCCCTGCGGAAGGCCCAGGCCGCGGCCGGCGACGAGATTTCGGCCGCGGTCTGACCGGCAAAAGAACGCCCCGGCAAGCCGGGGCGTGGTCGCGATGGCGGGAGCCTTCGGGCGATCGCTGATCGGGATCCCCGAAGAGCATTCTCGATCAAGAGCCCTTGGCGCCGAGCTCGGCGTAATTGCCCTTGGCGTCCCACTTGTAGACGACATAGTCGATCTGCTTGAGGTCGCCCTTGGCGTCAATTTCGATCGGGCCGAGCACCGTGTCCCACTTGCCGGCCTTGATGGTCTCCATGACCTTCTTGGCGTCGGTGGTGCCGGCCTTCTTGACCGCCTGCGTCCAGACCTGCAGCGCAGCGTAGGTATAGAGCGTATAGCCTTCCGGATCGATGCCCTTGGCCTTGAACGCCTCGACGATCTTCTTCGCGGTCGGCTTGTTGCGCGGGTCGGGACCGAAGGTGAACAGCGTGCCTTCGCCGGCGGGACCGGTGATGGAGGCGTACTCCTTGTCCGCGAGCGCGTCGCCCGACATCAGCACCGTCTTCATGCCCTGATCGCGCATCTGGCGGAGGATGAGGCCGGCTTCCTGATGGTAACCGCCGACATAGACGAGCTCGACATTGTCCTTCTTCAGGCGCGAGACGATCGCGTTGAAGTCCTTGTCGCCCTTGTTGTAGGATTCGTACATCTTCTCGGTGATGCCGGCCTTGTTGAGCGCCTTCTTGGTCTCGTCGGCAAGACCCTTGCCGTAAGTGGTCTTGTCGTTGAGGATCGCGATGTTCTTGCCCTTGTAGTTCTTGGCGATGTACTGCGCGGCGATCAGGCCCTGCTGGTCGTCGCGGCCGCAGACTCGCGCCACGTTCCACAGCTTGCGCTCGGTGAAGAGCGGGTTGGTCGAAGCCGGGGTGATTTGCAGGACGTTGCCGTCCGCATAGGCTTCAGAGGCCGGGATCGAAGATGACGAGCAGAAATGGCCGGCGACGAACGGGATCTTGGCGCCGGCGATCTTTTCCGCGATCGAGCGGGCCTGTTTCGGATCGCAGGCGTCGTCCTCGGCGTTGAGCGCGAGCTTCTTGCCGTTGACGCCACCGGCGGCGTTGATGTCGGCGACGGCCATCTCGGCGCCGTTCTTCATCTGGCGGCCGAAGGCGGACTCGCCGCCGGTCATCGGGCCTGCGACTGCGACGGTGACATCCTGCGCGAATGCCGCGCTCGATAGCGCGAGCGATGCGCCGAATGCCAGACCGATGAGCTTCAGTGATTTCATGAGATACCTCGCGGGTGGTCGCCTGTGGAAGTTGCCGGGCATGCCCGGTTCAAACCGGCGCCATTCTTGAATGAATTCGAGGAGAAGTCACCGGCAAAATACGGGCATACGCCAAGATATCTAGCCGCATTCTCGCGCAGGGCGGGGCCGGTCAGTGCCGGCCGCCTTCCAGATAAGCGGCGCGGATTTCGGGGCGCTGCAGCAATTCGGCGCCGCTGCCGGCCAGCGTGATCAGGCCGTTGACCATGACATAGCCGCGATGGGCCAGCTTGAGGGCGTGGTTGGCGTTCTGCTCGACGATCAGCACGGTCAGGCCGTCCTGCCGGTTCAGCGTGCGGATGGCGTCGAAAATCTGCCGCGCGATCAGCGGGGCGAGCCCCAGCGAGGGTTCATCGAGCAGGAGCAGGCGAGGGCGGCTCATCAAGGCGCGGCCGATGGCCAGCATCTGCTGCTCGCCGCCGGACAGGGTTCCGCCGCGCTGGGCGAAACGTTCCTTCAGGCGGGGAAACAGGGCGAACACGCGCTCGAGCGTGCTCTCCCGTTCCGCCGGCGTGCTCTCGGTGACGTCGGCCCCCATCTGGAGGTTCTCGGCGACGCTCATGCGCGGGAAGATGCGGCGGCCTTCGGGCGACTGCGCGATGCGCAAATGGGCGATCTCATGGGTCGGGACGGCCGTGATGTCCTTGCCCTCGTACAGGATCTGCCCGGCGCGTGCGCGCGGCTTGCCGAAGATGGTCATCATCAGCGTCGACTTGCCGGCGCCGTTGGCGCCGATCAGCGCCACGATCTCGCCGGAATTGATGTCGACGTCGACGCCCTTCAAGGCCTCGATCTTGCCGTAAGCCGCGCGCAGGCCCCGGATCGCGAGCAGGGGGGATGCCGCCGTCACGATCCGCTCTCCATGACGGCCATGGCCTCTTCCTCGTCGGCGCCGAGATAGGCGGCGATCACCTTGGGATCGTCGCGCACCTCGCGCGGCGTACCTTGTGCGATCTTCACGCCGTGATCCATCACCACGATGTGGTCGGAGATCTCCATCACCACCGACATGTCATGCTCGATCAGGAGGATCGACGTTCCCAGGTCGTTGCGGATCGAAAGCAGGAGCTCGTTCAACGCGGCGCTCTCTCGCGCGTTGAGGCCGGCAGCCGGTTCGTCGAGGCACAGCAGTGCGGGCTCGGTGCACATCGCGCGCGCGATCTCGAGGCGGCGCTGATCGCCATAGGCGAGATTGCCGGCGGCGTCGTCGGCGCGGTCCAGCAGGTTGACCCGCTTCAGCCAGTCGGAGGCGAGATCAATCGCGCGCTTTTCTGCGTCGCGATAGGCAGGCGCGCCGACAAGGCCGAGCAAGGTGAAGCCCGAGGCGCGCATCAGCATGTTGTGCTGCGCCACCATCAGGTTTTCGAGCACGGTCATCCCGGGAAACAGGCGGATGTTCTGGAACGTGCGCGCGACCTTGGCCTGCTTGGCGATACGGAAGTCGTTGAGCCGCTGGAGCGCGATTTCCTTGCCGTCATCGTGGGTGAGGCGGATGGCGCCGCCGGTCGGCTTGTAGAAGCCGGTGATGCAGTTGAACACCGTGGTCTTGCCGGCGCCGTTCGGCCCGATCAGCGCGGTGATCTTCTTCCGCTCGGCGGCGAACGAGAGATCCTGCACGGCGACGATGCCGCCGAAGCGCATCGTCAGCCGGTCGACGCTGAGGATCTTGTCGCCGCTCATCCGTGTCCTTCCTTGACGAGGTCGGAGGAGATGGCCTGCGCCTTCTTCAGATAAACGGTCGGCGCGCGATGGCCGACCAGGCCGCGTGGCCGCCAGATCATGATCAGCACCATGGCCCAGCCGAACACCAGCATACGATAGGTCTCGAGGCCGCGGAACAGCTCGAAGCCGCCGATCATCGCCAGCGCGGCGAGCGCGACGCCCAGCTGCGAGCCCATGCCGCCGAGCACGACGATGGCGAGCACCAGCGCCGATTCCTGGAAGGTAAAGGATTCCGGGCTGATGAAGCCCTGGCGGGTGGCGAAGAACGCACCGGCGAAGCCGCCGAACATGGCGCCGGTCGCAAATGCCGTGAGCTTGGTCGTCGTGGTGTTGATGCCGAGCGCGCGGCAGGCGACCTCGTCCTCGCGCAAGGCTTCCCAGGCACGCCCGATCGGCAGCCGGCGCAGGCGGATCGTCGCCCAATTGGTGAGCAGCGCCAGCGCCAGGATCAGATAAAACAGGAAGACGATACGGTGGGTCGCCGAGTACTCGATGCCGAGCTTGGCGGCCAGCCCATCGTCAGTGTTGCTCAGCGGAATGCCGAACAGGGTCGGACGCGGAATACCGGATACGCCGTTCGGTCCGCCGGTCAGATCCTGCCAGTTGATCAGGACGAGGCGGATGATCTCGCCGAAGGCGAGCGTCACGATGGCGAGGTAGTCGCCGCGCAGGCGCAGCACGGGGAACCCGAGCAGCACGCCCCAGAATGCGGCGAGGATGCCGGCGAGCGGCAGGCAAATCCAGAACGACCAGCCGAAATTGGTGGCGAGCAGCGCGTAGGAATAGGCGCCGACGGCATAGAACGCGACGTAGCCGAGATCGAGCAGGCCGGCGAGCCCGACCACAACGTTGAGGCCCCAGCCGAGCATCACATAAGTGAGCACGAGAATGGCGAGGTCGAGGATGTAGCGCTGGTTATAGAAGATCACGGGCACCAGCAGCGTGAAGATCAGCAGCGCGGGCGCAAGGTAGCGGCCGACCAGCGACACGCCCTTCTGCAACGCTGGCGGCACCAGCTGCTCGGTGCCGGCCGGGCCGATCCATTGCCTGAGCAGCTCGATCACGATCGAGCCGCCGAACACCGCGGCGACGAGGGAGGCGAGCTCGCCGAATCGCGTCCAATAGGTGAGCTGGCCGTCGGAGCCCGCCTCGGTGCGGACGCCCACCATCAGCGAGAACAGCACCAGCGCGATCACTGCGTTGATGAAGGCGGTCTTGAGGAGAGCGGGGATGCCCGTTGCAGGTTTGGTCGTGTGGGTGGAGGGAGCTGTCACGCGCGTCAGACTTTTTCGACTTCGGGACGGCCGAGCAGGCCGGTCGGCATGAAGATCAGCACGACGATCAGGATCGAGAACGCCGCAACGTCCTTGTACTCGACCGAGAAATAGGCCGACCAGAACGTCTCGATCAGGCCGATCGCAAGGCCGCCGAGCATGGCGCCGGGCAGCGAGCCGATGCCGCCGAGCACCGCGGCGGTGAAGGCCTTGATCCCGGCGACGAAGCCCATGAAGAAGTCGACCAGGCCGTAATAGAGCAGGTACATCAGACCCGCAACGGCGGCGAGCGCCGCGCCGATCACGAAGGTCATGGAGATGGTGCGGTCGACGTTGACGCCGAGCAGCGCTGCCATGGTCTGATCCTGCTCGCAGGCGCGCATGTCGCGCCCGAGCCGGGTGTTCGACACCAGCCAGGTGAAGATCGCCAGCAGCACGATGGTGGTGATGACGACGATGATCTGGATGTTGGAAAGCTGGATGACGAAGCCGTCCGCGCTTTCATGCAGCGTATAGCCGCCGGTGATGACCGGCGGGATCGGCTTGACCCGGGCGCCTTGCGCCACTTGCGAATAATTCGTCAGCACGAAAGACATGCCGATGGCCGACAGCATCGGGGCGAGGCGGAAGGAATGGCGCAGCGGCCGGTAGGCGATGCGCTCGATGGTCCAGCCATAGAGCGCGGTGATCGCCATCGAGACCAGCAGCACCACGAGCAGGATCAGGGGAATGGCCGTGAGGCCGAGCGAGATCAGGATCAGGAAGGTGATGAGGGCGATGAAGCCGCCGATCATGAAGACGTCGCCATGGGCGAAGTTGATCATGCCGACGATGCCGTAGACCATCGTGTAGCCGATCGCGATCAGGCCGTAGATCGAGCCGAGCACGAGGCCGTTGATGAGCTGCTGGGCGAAATAATCCATAAGCTGCCGTACCCAAACTTGACGCGGCTCAAAGGGAGCTCTTGCAGAGAGTTCTTGGGCCCCGGCAGCCCTTGAGCATTTGGGTTTTGTAACAGGAGGGAACTGGCGGCTGCAACTGGCCCGGTCTCCACCTTAAGGCTTGTACAGAGATCATTTCGGCGCCGGGTTCCCTGGGTCCTGCGAGGAACCCGGTTCCCGAGGCAACCAAAGTGGATGCCGGCCGTTGTCTCCCCTCTGACGTCCAACAAGGGAGTTTCCCCGAATGACGAAGCAGCAGAACCAGAATCCGGGTCAGCAGAGTCAGAATCCCGGCCAGCGCAACCCGCAGCAGGGTGGTGGCCAGAAACCCGGACAGCAGCAGCAGGACCCGCGCCAGGGCGATCGCCCGGGCCAGCAGCAGGGCGGCCAGCGCGATCAGGAATAGCGAGTTTGGGAGCCCGGCAGTGAGGAGAGGTCCCGCCGCAAGGCGGGGCCTTTTTTCTTTGCGGAAGAGTCATTCCGCGTCTGGTGCTGCGCACCACCCCGGAATGACGCCGCGCGAGAGGGCAGTTAAGGTAAACAAAGGGTTTAAATTGCCGCCACAGTCTGATGCGAGTTAGCTCCGGCATGGCCGCCGCCTTCCATCGAAGGCTCGGCAAATCAGGCGGGAAGCGGCATGTTCAGGAATTGGCGGATCGGCTCGGTCAACGGCGCGCTGCTGGCGACCTATTTCATTCCCGTCTGGAGCCTCATAGCCTTCAGCATCATCGTCGCGCCCGTGCGCGGCCTCTACGAGCGGCCGAGCGTCGCGGTGGCGCTGTACCTGAGCGACCATCTGCAGATGGCGGGCATGGACACGGTGCGTGCCGCCTGGCTGCTGGCGCTCGGAAGGCTGACCGTGGTGGCGTTCTTTGCAATCTACCTCGTGCTGCTCTGTATTCCCCGCACCCGTAAGGGCGGCGGCAGTGACGAGGCGCTCGGGATTGCGCTGGCGATCGGCAGCCTGATCTCCTTTGCCAGCATGGTGATGGCCTCGAAGGTCGGCGAGCTGGCCGCGCTTCGGCTCCACGCCACCGAGCTCCTGATGCTGCTCGGTGCCGCGGTCGTGGTCGTGATCGAGAAGCCGGACGCAGCGGCGAAGACGGTCGAGGCCGCTGCGCCGCCGAATCTTCAGCCTCTAGGTCTTGAGCAGGCCGAGCTCCTGCACAATCGCTGAGGCTTCCTTGACGGCGTGGTTCGCCGCCGGCACGCCGCAATAGATCGCCTGCTGCAGCAGGATCTCCTTGATGTCATCGGGCGTGAAGCCGCCCTCGGCCAGTGCCGCACGCACGTGCAGGCGGAATTCGTCCCATTGCCCGAGCGCGACCATGGTGCCGATCACCAGCACCCGCCGCGTGCGCTCGTCGAAATGCGGCCGCGTCCAGATCTCGCCCCAGGCGTAGCGGGTGATCAGGTCCTGGAAGTCGGTGTTGAAGGCATTGCGGTTCGCGATCGACTTGTCGACCCAGGCATTGCCCAGCACCTTGCGGCGCACATTCATGCCGGCATCGCGGCGCTTCTGGTCGTCCATTCCATCCTCCTCTTTCGTCATTGCGAGCGCAGCGAAGCAATCCAGACATGTGTCCGCGGAGACGGACTGGATTGCTTCGTCGCTACGCTCCTCGCAATGACGGTTGTTGCTAGCGCTGCGTCAGGAACCCCACCACCGCATCCGTGAACGCATGCGGCTGCTCGACGTTCGAAATGTGCGCGGCGTCGATGATCGTCATGCTGGCGCCGGGAATGCTGGAGCGGATCAATTCGGCCGCCGAGATCGGCGTCGCCACGTCGTGGCGGCCGGCGATCACCAGCGTCGGGCTCTTGATTTTCGGCAGCAGCGCGCGCTGGTCGAGCGTCGACAGCGCCTCGCAGCAGGCGAGATAGCCCTCGACAGGCGAGGCGAGCAGCATCGACTTCATCTTCGCGGTGATCGCAGGCTCGCGCTCGCGGAAATCCTGGGTGAGCCAGCCCGCGATCACGGTATCGGCGACGGCGGCGATGCCTCCCTCCTTTACCGCCTTGATGCGGTTGTGCCAGTTTGTTGGATCGGGATAGTAGCAGGACGTGTTGGCGAGGATCAGCTTGCCGAACCTTTCGGGCGCATTGGCGCCGAGCCATTGCCCGACCATGCCGCCCATCGACAGGCCGCACCAATGCACCTTCTCGATGTTGAGGTCGTCGAGGATCGCGAGCACGTCGCGGCCGAACCGCTCCATCGTGTAGGGGCCAGGCGGGACGTTCGACTTGCCGTGGCCGCGGCGATCGTAGCGGATGACACGGAACACCTGCGTCAGCGCCTTCATCTGCGGCTCCCACATCTGCAGCGTGCAGCCGAGCGAGTTCGACAGCATCAAGGTCGGCCCGCCGTCGCGGCCCTCGACGGAGACGTTGAGCAGGCATCCGTCGGCATCGATCATGGGCATGCGGCGTCTCCGTTCTTAATCTTGATCGAGGTTGTCGAGCAGCCGGTCGATCAGCGCCTGTGACGTCCCTTGATAGGCCATCGGCTCGAACAATGCCGCAATTTTTTCCGGCGAAAGGTGCGCGATGACTTGCGAATCGGCCGACAGCACCTCGCGCAGATGCTTCTTCTCGGCGACGGCACGCTTGCTCGCGGCCTCGACGAGATGATGCGCGTTGCTCTTGCCGATGGCTTCGGCGAGCGCGAAGGTGACGGCCTCGGCCATGATCAAGCCATGCGTCGCATCGAGATTGCTGCGCATGCGCGCCGCATCGACCTCGAGACCCTCGGCGATGTCGACGACGGCCGCCAACGCGCCTGATGTGACCAGCATCAATTGCGGCAGCGTCGGCCATTCCGCGTGCCAGGGACCGGCACTGCGTTCGTGGTCCTGCACCTGGGCGGCGAAGATCGTCGCGGCGAGCTGCGGGGCCATGGTGGCAGCGCCCAGCGCGCTTGCGGCGGCGACCGGGTTGCGCTTGTGCGGCATGGTCGAGGAGCCGCCGCGGCCTTCGCCGGCGGGCTCGAACGCTTCGGCGACGTCGGTCTGCATCAGCAGCGAGACGTCGCGCGCGATCTTGCCGCAGCTGCCGGCGAGAATGGCAAAGCAGGATGCGGCCTCGGCGATGCGGTCGCGATGGGTATGCCAGGGCGCCTCGGGCAGCGGCAGGTCGAGCTCCTGCGCCAGCCGTTCGGCCACCGCGAGCCCGTTATCGCCGAGCGCAGCGAGCGTGCCGGCGGCGCCGCCGAATTGCAGCGCGAGGCCCTCGCGGGAGAGCCGCCGCAGGCGGCAGCGGGCGCGGGCAAGGCTCGAGGCGTATTCGGCGGCCTTCAGCCCGAACGGCATCGGCAGCGCATGCTGGAGCCAGGTCCGCGCCACCATCGGGGTGTTGCGATGGCTGCGCGCCAGCGCGGCAAAGCCCTTGATGGCACGGCTGAGGTCGGCATCCAGCGCCGCGATGCCGGCGCGAAGCATCAGCATGGTCGCGGTGTCGATGACGTCCTGGCTGGTCGCGCCCCAATGCACGTAGCGCGCGGCCTCCGCGTCATTCTTGCCAACATTGGCGGTCAGCATCTTGACCATGGGAATCGCGAGATTGCCCGACCGCGTCGCGGCCTCGGCCAGTGCGGCCATGTCGAAGCCATCGGCCTTGCACGCCGCCTCGATTGGTCCGATGGCGGATGCGGGAATCACCGCACTGGCCGCCTCGGCCCGTGCCAAGGCTGCCTCGAAATCGAGCATGTTCTGCAAGGTCGACCGATCGTCGCAGACCACGCGCATGGCGGCGCTCGACAGCATCGGTGCGAGCAGGGGGGAGATGGATGTGCTCATGTTGCGCGCGACCTAATCATCATGGCCCGGCCGTGCCAATCCCCCACCGCCCGCACACGTCATTTTGCAGTTGCGAATATGCATTGCACGTGACCGGGCGCCGGCCTTTTCTTTGCCGCGCCGCTGCGTTACTTGATCAGCACTATAGTTACGCGATCCGGGAGGCACCCTCATGGCCATGACGATGAACGGCGAAGTCCAGCTTGCAGCGCCGCGCGAGGCCGTGTGGGCCAAGCTCAACGATCCCGAGGTGCTGAAGGCCTGCATCCCCGGCTGCGAGGAGCTGGAGAAGACCGACGACGGCGGCTTCCGCGCGACGGCGAAGATGAAGGTCGGGCCGGTGTCGGCGCGCTTCAAGGGCAAGGTCACGCTGTCCGATCTCGACCCGCCGAACGGCTACAAGATCTCCGGCGAGGGCGAGGGCGGGGTGGCCGGATTCGCCAAGGGCGGCGCGACCGTCAAGCTCGCCGAGAAGGACGGCGGCACGCTGCTCTCCTACGACGTCGAGGCGCAGATCGGCGGCAAGTTGGCGCAGCTCGGCCAGCGCCTCATCAACGGCGCCGCCAAGAAGCTTGCCGATGAGTTTTTCGCGAACTTCGCCAAGGCCGTACAGGGCTGAAGGTCCAATACCTTTAGGGTAGCGCCTTCGGCATGGCGCCTTGCGCCCGGGGCGATGTTGCCCCGGGGCATAATGGCCCATATGATGGGTTGGAATAATTATAAGAACCGCTTCGACGGGACCCGTCGGGGTGCTGACAGAGAGTGCTTATGGCAAAAATCTCCCTCATCGTGAACGGCAATCCAGTCACCGCCAATGTCGATCCCCGCACGCTCCTGGTGCAATTCCTGCGCGAGAATCTGCGGCTGACCGGCACCCATGTCGGCTGCGACACCTCGCAGTGCGGCGCCTGCGTCGTGCATCTCGACGGCAAGGCCGTGAAGTCCTGCACCACGCTTGCGGTGATGGCCGATGGCCACGAGGTCAAGACGATCGAGGGGCTGGCTGCGGACGGCGCGCCGCTGCATCCGATGCAGGAGGCCTTCCGCGAGCACCATGGCCTGCAGTGCGGCTTCTGCACGCCCGGCATGATCATGACCGCGATCGACATCGTGCACCGCAAGGGCCACGAGCTCGACGACCACACCATTCGCGAGGAGCTCGAAGGCAATCTCTGCCGCTGCACGGGCTACCAGAACATCGTCGCCTCGATCTCCGCCGGCGCGAAGGCGATGGCCAAATCCGACCTCGCGTAACGCGCCTCCCGCGATCAGGACATACAGATGTACGAATTCAAATATCATCGCCCTGGGACCGTTCGCCAGGCGGCCAACCTCCTGGTGAAGAACGAGGACGCCAAGGTGATCGCCGGCGGCCACACGCTGATTCCCGTCATGAAGCAGCGCCTCGCCAGTCCCCCGCATCTGGTCGACCTCTCCCACATCGAGGGGCTCAATGCGATCGAGATGAAGGGCCGCTCGCTCGTGATCGGCGCCACCGCCAAGCATGCCGAGGTCGCGACCTCCGCCATCGTCGGTGAAGCCATTCCGGCGCTGGCGAACCTTGCCGGCGGCATTGGCGATCCCGCCGTGCGTCACAAGGGCACGATCGGCGGCTCGCTCGCGAACAACGATCCGACTGCCGATTATCCGGCCGCGGTGCTCGCGCTCGGGGCCACCATCGTCACCAACAAGCGCCGCCTCAAGGCGGAAGAGTTCTTCCAGGGCCTGTTCACGACCGGGCTCGAAGCGGATGAGATCATCACCAAGGTGATGTTCCCGCTGCCGAAGAAGGCCGCCTATGTCAAGTTCCGCAACCAGGCCTCGCGCTATGCGCTTGTCGGGGTGTTCGTGGCGCGGCGTCCTTCGGACGTGCGCGTTGCCGTCACCGGTGCGGGCTCCGAAGGCGTGTTCCGCGTCACCGCATTCGAGGAAGCCTTGAAGAAGCGCTTCGCCTCGAAGGCGCTGGAGGGCATCGCGGTACCGGCCGAAGGCCTCAACAGCGACATCCACGGCAGCGCCGAATACCGCGCGCATCTCATCGGCGTGCTGACGCGGCGCGCCGTCGATGCCGCCAATGCCAAGGAATGAGCTGACCTCATTCCTCGGTCCAGACCTGTCCCCGGTGAGGGCGAAGCGAGACTGGCTTTTTCATGACTTCAGCGGCTACTTCTTCCGGTGCTTTGCCGGCATCGGTCGATGCGATGCTCGAACTCCTGACGTCGCGCGGCTATCTCGCTGAGCGCTCGCTGGCGACGGTGACGTATCTGTCGCTGCGTATGGGCCGACCGCTGTTCCTGGAAGGTGAGGCCGGCGTCGGCAAGACCGAGATCGCTAAGGTGCTCTCGGCGGCGCTGGGGCGGAAGCTGATCCGCCTGCAGTGCTATGAAGGCCTCGACGTCTCCTCCGCGGTGTATGAGTGGAACAGCGCGTCGCAGATGATCGCGATCCGGATGGCGGAAGCCGCGGGCGACACTGATCGCGATCAGCTTTCGAGCGATATCTTCGCCGACCGCTACATGATCAAGCGGCCGCTGCTCCAGGCGCTGGAGCCTGATGTCGCCGGTCCGCCGGTGCTGCTGATCGACGAGCTCGACCGTGCCGACGAGGCGTTCGAAGCCTACCTGCTCGAAATCCTCAGTGACTTCCAGGTGACCATCCCTGAGTTCGGCACCGTGAAGGCGCCGCATCCGCCGATCGTCATCATCACCTCCAACCGTACCCGCGAGATCCACGACGCGCTGAAGCGGCGCTGCCTCTATCACTGGGTCGACTATCCCGCTGCCGAGCGCGAGCTCGCGATCGTCAAGACACGTGTGCCCGGAATCTCCGCCAAGCTGTCGCAGCAGGTCGTGCGCTTCGTGCAGGCATTGCGCAACCAGGACTTCTACAAGTCGCCGGGCGTTGCCGAGACCATCGACTGGGCCACCGCGCTGTCGGAGCTCGATGCCCGCTCGCTGACCCCGCAAGTGGTCGGCGACACGCTGGGCGCGCTGCTCAAGTACCAGGACGACATCACCCGCATGCAGGGCGACACGCTGCAGAAGGTGCTGAAGGACGCGACGAGCGAGAATTGATCTCGCGCGTCATTCCGGGGCGCGCGTTAGCGCGAACCCGGAATCCATCGGGCCGCAGAGTTGGTGGATGAATGGATTCCGGGCTCGATGCTGCGCATCGCCCCGGAATGACGACCGAGGGTGCTGAACCAATGGCCATCAACCACCTTGCCCCCGAAAAGACCGAGCAATTCGCCGACAACATCGTGGGCTTCGCACGCGCGCTGCGTGCGGCCGGCCTGCCGGTCGGGCCGGGCGCTGTCATCGATGCCATGAGCGCGCTGCAGGTGATCGACATCGGCAGCCGATCCGACGTCTTCACCACGCTGGAGGCGATCTTCGTCAAGCGCCATGAGCATGCGCTGATCTTCAAGCAGGCTTTCAACCTGTTCTTCCGCGCCTCGGAAGAATGGAAGCACATGCTGGATTCGGTGCCGCTGCCGGACGAGGCCAAGAAGAAGCCCCAGGCCGGCGCCCGCCGCGTCCAGGAGGCGATGGCGCAGCCTCGCATGACCGAGACGCCGCAGCACCAGGAGCAGGATCTGCGCCTGTCGGTCTCCGACAAGGAGATCCTGCAGAAGAAGGATTTTGCGCAGATGAGCGCGGCGGAGATTGCCGAGGCGCTCCGTGCCATCGAGCGGATGCACCTGCCGCAGGCCGAGCTCCTGACGCGCCGGCGCCGGCCCGATGCGCGCGGCCTGCGCCTCGACCTCCGCCGCACGCTGCGCGCCTCCTTGCGCACCGGCGGTGACATCATCGACATTCATCGCCTCGGACGGATCGAGAAGCCGGCGCCGATCGTGGCACTGCTCGACATCTCGGGCTCGATGAGCGAATACACCCGCCTGTTCCTGCATTTCCTGCATGCCATCACGGATGCCCGCAAGCGCGTCTCGGTGTTCCTGTTCGGCACGCGCCTCACCAATGTCAGCCGCGCGCTGCGCCAGCGCGACCCGGACGAGGCGCTGGCGAGCTGCTCGGCCTCGGTCGAGGACTGGGCCGGCGGCACCCGTATCTCGGCCTCGCTGCACAACTTCAACAAATTGTGGGCGCGCCGGGTGCTGAGCCAGGGCGCCATCGTGCTCCTGATCTCCGACGGGCTGGAGCGGGAGGCCGATTCCAAGCTCGCCTTCGAGATGGACCGGCTGCACCGGTCCTGCCGGCGGCTGATCTGGCTGAACCCGCTGCTGCGGTTTGGCGGCTTCGAGGCCAAGGCGCAGGGCATCAAAATGATGCTCCCCCACGTTGACGAATTCCGCCCGGTACATAATTTGAGTTCGATCCAGGAGCTGATCACGACGCTCTCCCAGCCGCTGCCGCCGCATCACCGCAGCCTGATCCGCTCCGCAGCTTGAGAGGCCAGCCATGCTCGATCGCGACGAGGACATCCTGAAGGCGGCGGAGGACTGGCAGAAGGCCGGCCGTGGCGTCGCACTGGCGACGGTGGTGGAAACCTGGGGCTCGGCGCCGCGCCCGGCGGGCTCGAGCCTCGTTATCAACGACGAAGGCACGTTCTTGGGGTCCGTCTCCGGCGGCTGCGTCGAGGGCGCGGTGGTTACGGAGGCCATGGATGTGATCCAGAGCGGCAAGCCGAAGATGCTGGAGTTCGGCGTCGCCGACGAGACCGCCTGGAACGTTGGGCTGTCCTGCGGCGGCACCATCCGCGTCTTCGTCGAGAAGGTCGGTTAGCCGTGAAGCTCGACATCCTGCACGAACTCAATGCCGAACGCGCCGCGCGCCGGCCGGTCATCCTGGTGACGGACACCGAGAGCGGCGAGCAGCGGCTGGTGAAGGCGAAGGATTTCGCCGGGGATCCGCTGCGCGCCGAGCTGGAGAAGCAGCTTCGCATGGGCAAGAGCGCCAGTGTCGAGGCCGGCGGCAAGAAGCTGTTTCTCAACGTCTACGCCCCGACGGCAAAGCTCGTCATCATCGGCGCGGTCCATATCAGCCAGGCGCTCGCGCCGCTGGCGCGCTCGCTCGGCTATGACGTCACCGTGGTCGATCCGCGCACGGCCTTTGCGAGCCCCGAGCGCTTTCCCGACATTCCGTTGATCGCCGAATGGCCTGATACTGCGCTGCCGCCGCTCAATGTCGATGCCTACACCGCGTTCGTGGCGGTGACGCACGATCCCAAGATCGACGACCCCGCGCTGCTGCACGCCTTCGAGCGCAACTGCTTCTATATCGGCGCGCTCGGCTCGCGAAAGACGCATGCCAAGCGTGGCGACCGGTTGCGGGCGCAAGGCGCCAAGGAAAGCGACATCGCGCGCATCCACGCGCCCATTGGGCTAGCGATCGGCGCGGTCTCGCCGTCCGAGATCGCGGTGGCGATCATGGCCGAGATCACGGCCGTGCTTCGGCTGCCTCCCAAGGAAAAAGAAGAAGCGGCATGAAGTTCGGCCCGGCGAGCCCCAGGGATGCGATTGGCGGGGTGACCGTCCACACCCTGCGCCAGGGATCGCTGGTGCTGAAGAAGGGTACGACGATCGGACCTGCCGAGGTCGAGGCGCTGGAGCGCGCCGGCATCAAGGACATCGTCGTGGTGCGCATGGAGGCGGGCGACGTCTCCGAGGACGTTGCCGCCGCCAGCATCGCGCTCGCCATCGGCGGCGAGGGCATCCATGTCGAGCGCGCTTTCACCGGCCGTGCCAATCTGTTCGCCGCGCGAGCGGGCGTGCTGGTGATCGATCGCGCCGCGGTCGACCGCATCAACAACATCGACGAAGCCATCACCTTTGCCACGCTCGCCGCCTACAAGCCGGTGGTCGAGGGCGAGATGGTCGGAACCGTCAAGATCATCCCGTTCGGCGTCGAGGCGAGTTTGCGCGATGCCGCGGTG
This sequence comes from Bradyrhizobium sp. BRP20, assembly GCF_020194215.1. Lineage (NCBI taxonomy): Bacteria > Pseudomonadati > Pseudomonadota > Alphaproteobacteria > Hyphomicrobiales > Nitrobacteraceae > Bradyrhizobium > Bradyrhizobium sp. BRP20. The sequence continues at coordinate 160,398 of NZ_JADYVY010000004.1, forward strand.
AAGGCGGCGGGCAAGGACGTGCTGAAGGTCGCGCCTTACGTGATCAAGCGCGTCGGCGTGGTCTCGACGCTGCTGCCGGGCCTGTCCACCAAGGTGATCGACAAGACGCTGCGCGTCACTGCCGAACGGCTGGCGCCAGCCGGCGCCAGCATCATCGCCGAGCGCCGGGTCCCGCACGAGGAGCAGGCGCTGTCGGCCGCGATCAAGGAATTGCTCGGCCTCGGCGCCGAGCTCGTGATCGTGTTCGGTGCATCCGCGATCGCTGACCGCCGCGACGTGATTCCGGCGGCCGTCACCGGAATCGGCGGCGAGATCGAGCATTTCGGCATGCCGGTCGACCCCGGAAATCTCCTGCTGATCGCCCGCGCCGGCGAGGTGCCGGTGCTGGGCGCGCCGGGCTGCGCGCGCTCGCCGGTCGAGAACGGTTTTGACTGGGTCTTAATGCGGCTTCTCGCCGGCATCAAGGTGACCCGCTCCGAGCTGATGGGCATGGGCGTCGGCGGCCTCTTGATGGAGATCGTGACGCGGCCGCAGCCGCGCGCCAAGCCGGAGACCGAGGGCAACAGCCAGGTCGCGGCCATCGTGCTCGCGGCGGGCCGCTCGACCCGGATGGGCGGGCCGAACAAGCTGCTCGCCGAGCTCGACGGCAAGAAGCTGGTGCGCCTCGCGACCGAGCAGGCGCTGGCCTCTAGGGCATCCGAGGTGATCGTCGTCACCGGCCATCAGGCCGAGCTCGTCGAGCAGGCGCTGCAAGGCCTGAAGGTGACATTCGTCCGCAATCCGGACTTCGCCGGCGGCATCGCCAGTTCGGTGAAGGCCGGCATCGCCGCCGTTCCCGAGACCTGCGATGGCACCGTCGTGTGTCTCGGTGACATGCCGCTGATCGACGCCGGCCTGATCGACAGGCTGATCGACAGTTTCGCGCCCGACCGCGGCAATCTCATCGTCGTTCCCGTCAGCGATGGCCGCCGCGGCAACCCCGTGCTGTGGTCGCGCCGCTTCTTCAAGGAGCTGATGACGCTCGACGGCGACGTCGGCGCGCGGCATCTGATCGCCAAGCACACCGAGGCGGTCGCCGAAGTGCCCGTGGACGGCGAGAGCGCCTTCCTCGACATCGACACGCCGCAGGCGCTGGAGGCGGCACGGCGGGGCTGAAGGTGCGTAGGGCAGATTAGCCGAAGGCGTAATCCGCCGCTGTGTTTCTCCGCGGAAACAAAAGAGGCGGATTACGCTTCGCTAATCCGCCCTACGGGACTACGGCATCCTGCAAGCCTGCCGATTTCAACCCCCCGTTCACCATCTGGAAACGACCGCCGCTTAGAGTTGCCGCCACCTGCCTTGGGGGGAGGGGTTTTTCCATGGCTTCGAACGTCGTCGCGCGCCGTTGCGCGATGTTTTTCCTTGCGCTGTCCGTCTTTGCATCCGGCGCGCGCCATACGACAGAAGCCGAGGCCGCCGGCGCCATCGCGGTCGGCAAATGCGGCGCTTATGGCCAGGCCTATGATTATGGCCACGAGCACGAGGCCCGCGCCGCCGCGCAGAAGCAGTGCAAGGGCGATTGCACCACCATGACAATGAAGCGCGCCTGCGCTGCGATGTCGGTCGATATGACGAATCCCTGCGGCGCCTACGGCTATGCCGTCAAGCCGAACATTTCCGCCTCGCTCAACGCCGCCACGCGTGAATGCTACAAATACGGCGGCAAGGAATGCGTGATCCGCGCCTGGGCCTGCGACGCGAAAGGGTGATTTTCTCTTGCTGTCGTGATCGGGCGTTGCGTAGCATCGCCTCGGGAATGACGGTGGAAGGCATACATGCAGTTCGACACCAAGATCGCGGTCGTGATCCGTACCGATCTTCAAGCCTGGCAGAAGCTGAACGTAGCCTCCTTCCTCACCAGCGGCATCGCCGCGGCCTTTCCGGAATGCATCGGCGAAGCCTATGAGGACGCCTCGGGCACGAAGTATCATGCACTGATCGGCCAACCGATCCTGATCTATGGCGCCGACGGTCCGGCGCTGTCGCGCGCGCTGGACCGCGCGCTCGCCCGCAACGTCAAGGCGGCGGTCTATACCGAAGACATGTTCAAGACGACACATGATGCCGCCAACCGCGAGGCGGTGAGGGCGGTTGCGCGTAGCGACCTCAATCTCGTCGGTATTGCGATGCGCGCCGAGCGGAAGGTGATCGACAAGATCGTCGACGGTCTCAAGTTCCATAGCTGACAGATCGAGAGCATCGCGCGGCGTCATCGGGGTGTCATGATGGACCCGCCCTTGCGCAAACATTGTGCTTTTTGACTCTCCTCAAGGGTGCGCCGGGCGGCGTCGCTATTCTGCTTCACAAAGCACAAGGAGCAGACCGATGCCGACCATGAAAGCCGCAATCGTCAAGCAATTCTGCAAGCCGCTGGTGATCGAGGACGTGCCGGTGCCGCAGCCCGGTCCGGGCGAGGTTCTGGTCAAGGTCAAGGCCTGCGGCGTCTGTCACACCGATCTGCATGCCGCCTCCGGCGATTGGCCGGTGAAGCCGGTGCCGCCCTTCATCCCCGGCCATGAAGCCGCCGGCATCGTCGCCGCGCTCGGGCCCGGCGTGAAGAATCTGAAAGTTGGCGATGCCGTCGGCGTCGCCTGGCTGCACGACGCCTGCATGTCGTGCGAATATTGCGAGACCGGCTGGGAGACGCTGTGCGAGCACCAGCACAACACCGGCTACAGCGTCAACGGCGGCTTCGCCGAATATGTCATCGCCTCGGCCGCCTTCGCCGCCAAGCTGCCGGCGACGATCGATTTCGCGGCCATCGCACCGATCCTCTGCGCCGGGGTCACCACCTACAAGGGATTGAAGGAAACCGAGGCGAAGCCCGGTGAGTGGGTCGTGATCTCCGGAATCGGCGGGCTCGGCCATGTCGCGATCCAGTATGCCAAGGCGATGGGGCTCAAGGTCGCCGCGGTTGATATCGCCGAGGACAAGTTGGAGCTGGCGCGTGAAACCGGTGCCGATCTCGCGGTCAACGCGCTGGCGGATGGTGCAGTGGAGAAGGTGCTGACGGCGACCGGGGGAGGCGCGCATGGCGTGCTGGTGACGGCGGTGTCGACTGCTGCATTCGCTCAGGCGCTCAAGATGGTGCGCCGCAAGGGCACCGTCAGCCTCGTCGGCCTGCCGCCGGGCGAATTCCCGACACCGATCTTCGACGTCGTGCTCAAGCGCATCACCGTGCGCGGCTCATCGTCGGCACCCGCCGCGACCTCGACGAAGCCATCGCGTTTGCCGCCGACGGCAAGGTCAAGGCCGAGGTGACGAAAGTGCCGCTCGCAGCGATCAACGAGGTCTTCGACCGGATGAAGGCCGGCAAGATCGACGGTCGCATGGTGCTGGATTTTGGCTAAAGCGTTTTCGAGCGAAGTGGACACCGGTTCGCGTTAAGAAAACGCGTCAAAACAAGAATCTGGCGCTTTACCCCGGCGGCATGCCGTCGAACTTCACCAGGCCAGGGTCGAGAGGATCCCACTCATGGCCGCGCGCGGCGAAGGTCACCGCCTGCGGCCTGTAGCGGGCGGGCTCGTCGAGGCTTGCCGCCCGGATCGTGAACACGTCAGGCTGCGCCGCGAAGGTCATGTAGACAGCTACGCCGCATTGTGTGCAGAAGCCGCGGGTCTTCACCTTGCCGTTGTCGGCGACCATGTCCCAGTGCCTGGCATCGCCCGTCAGCGTGACGCCGGCGCGCGCGAAGGTCGCGTACGAGCCATGGCCGCTGCCGCTTTCCCGCTGGCAGTCGCGGCATTGGCAGTGATTGCTGAAGAGGGGCTCCCCTTCAATCGAATAGCGGATCGCGCCGCAGGCGCAGCCGCCGGTATAGGGCTTCTCCATCGCAATATCTCCCACTCAACCTTCGCCGCTGATCTCGTCGAGCTTGCGAACGACCTTCTTCCAGCCGCCGCTCATCACCGTGTAGGCCGACTCGTTCCTGGGCAGGACGAAGCCCGCGTGCACGAGGCGGATCCGCGTGCCGGCTTCGACCGGGGTGAGGGACCAGGTCACGACGGTGTCGAGCGGGGCGCCATAGCCGGTGTTGCGCTCGTCGCCGCCTTTCCAGGCGTAGACGAGGCGGCTGAAAGCCACGACCTCCAGAACCCGGCAATGGATCACGCCGTCCCAGTTGCCCCCCGGGGTGGTCTGGAAGGTGAAGGCCTTGCCTTCGACGGCTTCGAAGCCGGTCGGCTGCATCAGCCAGCGCCCGATCAGCTGTCCGCTGGTCAGCGCCTTCCAGATCGTCTGGGCTGTGTGAGGGAAGACCTCGTCGATGACGATGTCTCTTGTGTCGGCTTTCAACGCGGCAGCACTCACGGGTCGATCTCCTTCAAGAGGTCACGCAGGTTCCGGAAACGCTCGCGCCAGAAGACGCCGTAATGGTCCATCCAGGTGACCAGCGGCTCGAGTCCCTGCGGCGCGGCGCGGTAATAGACGTTGCGGCCCTCGGCGCGCTCGGCGACGAGGCCCGCTTGCTTCAACGATTTCAGGTGTTGCGAGACGGCTCCTTGCGTGACGCCGCTGCCGCGCGTCAGCTCGGCGACGCTGATCTCTTTGCTCTCGAACACACGCTCGAACACGGCGCGGCGGGTCGGATCGGCAAGGGCGCGCATCACGGTGGTGACGGGGTTTGGGGTGGCTTCGATCATGCCATCAAATTAGCGGATACTAATGCATTAGTCAACACTAATTCGTCTGGGCAGTCGCCGCCTCCGCGCGCTCTTGACTATGACTGACCAGTCAGTCATATATATCGAATGACGAAGAAGCCGACCAAAGCCGCCTTGCCCTCCGCCGCTCCCACCGGAGCGAACGACCCTGGGACTGCTGGCCCCGATGCGGCGCCTGCCTCGAACCGCGCCTCGCGTGCGGCGGAGCGGCGTGCGGCGATCGTGGAGGCGGCGATGGAGGAGTTCATCGCGCGCGGCTTTGCCGCCACCAGGCTCGACGACATCGCCAAGCGCGCCGGCGTCGCCAAGGGCACGATCTACCTGCACTTCAAGGACAAGGAATCGATGTTCGAGGAGCTGGTGCGCATCGTCATCGTTCCCGTGGTCGCACGGCTGACCACGCTGCCGCCGCCGGCAGGCTCGGTGCGCGACCTCATCGAGACGTTCGCCGGCAACTTCCTGAAGGAGGTGATCGGCACGAGACGGGGCGATCTGGTGCGTCTGATCGTGGCGGAGGGGCCGCGCTTTCCGTCCGTCGCCGACTTCTACTACCGCGAGGTGGTCTCGCGCGGGATCACTGCCATGCGCGCGCTGATCGAGCTCGGCATCGCCCGCGGCGAGATCCGGCAGAAGGACCTCGCGCACTATCCACAGATCCTGGTCGCGCCCGCGATGATCGCCGTGATCTGGCAGAGCCTGTTTGCGCGGCATGCGCCGCTCGACGCGCAGGAGATGCTGCGCGTTCATCTCGATTTGATTTTTGGCGAACGGAGGACGACATGAGGTCGTCGCAAGTGATTTCTTTCTTGGCATTGGTCCTTGTGCTCGCAACCGGGCTTGCGGGGTGCAAGGAGAAGCGCGATCCCGGCTTCCAGGGCTGGGTCGAGGCCGACATGATCTTCGTCAGTCCGGACGAAGCCGGGCGCGTCACCAAGCTCAATGTCCGCGAAGGCGACGAGGTCAAGGTCGGCGATCACCTCTATTCCGTCGATGACGATCTCCAGCTTGCCGACCTCAACCAGCAGAAGGCGACGCTTGCGAATGCGCAGCAGACCTATGACCGTGCGGCCTCGCTGAACAAGACCGGTTCGGGCACGCAGGCCAATCTCGATTCCGCCGTGTCCGCCTTGCGCGTCGCGGAGGCGCGGGTGGCGACCTCGGAGACGCGGATGGCGCGGCGCAAGGGCTTTGCGCCAGTCGCCGGCACCATCCAGCAGATCTATTTCCGCGAAGGCGAGATGGTGGCGGCGCAGCGGCCGGTGCTCTCGATCATGCCGCCCGGCAACATGAAGCTGCGCTTCTTCGTGCCGGAGACCGAGCTGCCGAAGCTCGCGATTGGCGACACGGTGCGTGTCTCCTGTGACAATTGCGCCGCCGACCTCACCGCGAAGATCTACTTCATCGCGACCTCGGCCGAATACACGCCGCCCGTCATCTACAGCCTCGAAGAGCGCAACAAGCTGGTCTATCTGATCCAGGCGCGACCCTCGCGGCCCGATGCCTTGCGCGTCGGACAGCCGATCGACATCCACCTCAATCCCAAAACTCCTGAGACCAAGACACCGGTGGCGGACAAGCGATGAGCAACGGCAACGGCATCGCAATCGACGTCAAGGGCCTGACCAAGTCATTCGGCGGCCGCGAGGTCGTGCACGATCTGTCGATGCAGGTGAAGCGCGGCTCGATCTACGGCTTCCTCGGTCCCAACGGCTCGGGCAAGACCACCACCATCCGCATCCTCTGCGGCCTGCTGACGCCCGACAGCGGCGAGGGCACCTGTCTCGGCTATGACATCCGCCGCGATGCCGAGAAGATCAAGCGCCAGGTCGGCTACATGACCCAGCGCTTCAGCCTGTACCAGGACCTCTCGGTGCGTGAGAACCTCGAATTCGTGGCGCGGCTCTATGGCCTCGCTGACGCGCGCGGCGCCGCGCGCGACATGATCAAGCGGCTCGGGCTCTCGGGGCGGGAGGAGCAGCTCGCCGGCGAGCTCTCGGGCGGCTGGAAGCAGCGGCTGGCGCTCGGGGCCTGCACGCTGCCCAATCCACAATTGTTGCTGCTGGACGAGCCGACCGCCGGCGTCGATCCCAAGGCGCGTCGCGATTTCTGGAACGAGATCCATGCGCTGGCCGCCGAGGGCCTCACGGTGCTGGTCTCGACCCATTACATGGACGAGGCCGAGCGCTGCCACGAGATCGCCTACATCGCCTACGGCTATCTGCTGGCGCACGGCACGGTGGAGGAGGTCATCGCGAAATCCGCGCTGACGACCTATACCGTCACGGGCGACGACCTGAACGAGCTTGGCGCGGCGCTCACGGGCAAGCCCGGCATCGACATGGTGGCGCCGTTCGGCACCTCGCTGCATGTTTCTGGCCGCGACGTCCCGGCGCTCGAAGCCAGCATCGCGCCCTGGCGCGAGAGAGGCGGCCTGCACTGGCAGAAGTCCAAGCCCTCGCTCGAAGACGTGTTCATCGAGCTGATGGGACGTTCCAAGGACAATTTCCAATGAGCGCGGTAGAACATCCCGAACCACGGCGCGAAATCCGCGAGCGTTTCGGTTTCCTGCGGCGCTCCTACGCGATGCTGGTCAAGGAGTTCATCCAGCTGAGGCGCGACCGCGTCTCGTTCGCGATGATCGTGATGCTGCCGGTGATGCAGCTGATGCTGTTCGGCTATGCCATCAACACCACGCCGCGTCATCTGCCGAGCGCGGTGTTGCTCCAGGAGGATTCCGATCTCGCCCGCTCGGTGCTGAAGGCGCTGGAGAACACCAAATATTTCCGCTTCCTCTACGAGGTTCACGACGTCGACGATTTCGACAACCTCCTGAAGTCCGGCAAGGTGCTGTTCGGGGTCGAGATCCCGCGCGGCTTCGAGCGGGCGGTGCGGCGCGGCGACAGGCCGGCGCTGCTGGTCGCGGCCGACGCCACCGATCCGGTCGCCGCAAGCGCTGCGCTCGGCTCGCTCGGCATGATCGTGCAGACCGCGCTCGCGCACGATCTCTATATCGGCGAGCCCTCGGAGATGCCGTTCGAGATCCGCGCCCACGCCCGCTACAATCCGGCCGCGAATTCCAGCCTCAATATCGTGCCAGGCCTCGTCGGCACCATCCTCACCATGACCATGCTGATCTTCACCGCGCTCTCGGTCACGCGCGAGGTCGAACGCGGCACCATGGAGAGCCTGTTGTCGATGCCGATCAAGCCGGTCGAGGTGATGTTCGGCAAGATCGTGCCCTACGTGCTGGTCGGCTTCGTCCAGGCCTTCCTGATCATCAGCATCGGTGTCGGCCTGTTCGGCGTGCCCGTGCTCGGCAATCTCGTCCTGCTGGCGTTGCTCTCGACGCTGTTCATCACCACCAATCTGGCGGTCGGCTACACCATCTCGACGCTGGTTCAGAACCAGCTCCAGGCCATGCAGATGTCAATGATGTTCTTCCTGCCGAGCATTCTGCTCTCCGGCTTCATGTTCCCCTTCGCAGGCATGCCGGCCTGGGCGCAATATCTCGGCGAATGCCTGCCGCTGACCCATTATTTGCGGATCGTCCGCGCCATCATGCTGAAGGGCGCGACCATGGAGAATTTGCGCTTCGATACGCTGGCTCTGGCGGCCCTGATGCTGCTCGCCATGACCGTCGCGGTGACGCGCTTCCGCCGCACGCTGGATTGAGGCACAATACCCGGAATCGAGGGGCGGAATGGCCAAGTTTGCGAGCAGGAAGACGCGGCAGCATGCCGTCTTGTCGGAGGACTTCGAGCGCGAGCTGACGCGGGAGGTGCTGCGCACCGAGCTGTTGCGGGTCCGGGCGCTGATTGCGACCGGCTGCGTCATGACGCTGTTCCTCACCGCAATCTATCTGATCGACCCCGCCGTGGTGAACCGGGTCTGGCGCGGCACCGAAGGGCTCGCCGAAGTCTACGGCCTGCTCGTCGGGTTCATTTTGTTCGAGGCCTGGGTCCACACCCAGATCAGGAAGAACCTCCGCCTCGACCGCGACGTGCCGGTGGCCAGGCGCTATATCGGCACGCTGATCGAGACGTCGCTGCCAACCGTGATCCTCATCCTGCAGATCCGGTCCATGGGCGCGACCCAGGCCCTCGGCTTCGCCGTGCCGCTGATGTATTTCATTTTCGTCATCCTCTCGACGCTGCGGCTCGATTTCTGGCTCTCGACCTTCACCGGCTTCGTCGCTGCTGCCGAGCTGTTCGTGGTCGCACGGGTCTACGATCCCTCGAGCAGCGTCGGCGAGCCCCAGCTCTATTTTCACGCGGTGCGCAGCGCCATCATCCTGATCTGCGGCGTGCTCGCCGGCGCCGTCGGCGCGCAATTGCGCCGGCAGTTCGCCGCGAGCATCGCGGCCGCCACCGCGCGTGACCGGGTCACCAATCTGTTCGGCCAGCACGTCTCGCCGCAGGTGGTGGAGCGGCTGATGACGGCGGGAACGGGCGCTAGCGGCGACGTCCGCCGCGTCGCGGTGATGTTCGTCGATTTCCGCGGCTTCACGGCCGGTGCGCAGTCGCGCAGTCCGCAGGAGGTGGTCGACCGGCTCGACGGCGCCTTCGCCGTCCTGGTCGACATTCTCGACCGCCAGGGCGGCATAGTGAACAAGTTTCTCGGTGACGGTTTCCTCGCGCTGTTCGGCGCGCCGCTGGAAGCATCCGATGCCGCGCACCGCGCGGTCGCCGCCGGCCGCGAGATGCTGAGGGCCATGGACCGCATCAACGCAGAGAGCAGCTGGCCGCTGCGGATCGGCATTGGCATCCATTTCGGCGAGGTCGTCGCCGGCAATATCGGCTCGCCCCGGCGCAAGGAATACACGGTCATCGGCGACACCGTGAACTTCGCCTCGCGGCTCGAGGCGCTGAACAAGGATTTCGGCTCGCAGCTCTTGATCTCGGCGTCCGTGCGCGAGGCGCTGGGAGCCGACGGCAGCGATGCCGTCGCGCTCGGCGAGGTCGAAGTGCGCGGCTACGAGCAGAAAGTACCGGTGTTTCAGCTGGGGTAATGTGCATCACACATCGGTGCGCGCAGTTCTCTTTCATCTAAGCGATTGCTCCGATTGCACTCAATTTTGGGGCATGACGAGCGATGTTTTCGGCTTGTAGAGTGCTGCGCGATGCGGCCGGTCGCGGCCGCGACTTGCATGAGGAAGTGACGATGCAGCGCCGCTACATCACCGTCGACGTGTTCACCGACCGCGCCTTCGGCGGCAACCAGCTCGCTGTGGTGCTCGATGCCGGCGGGCTGACGACGCAGCAGATGCAGGCGATCGCGACCGAGTTCAACTATTCCGAGACCACTTTCGTGCTGCCGCCGCGCGACAGGGCCAACGACGCCGAGGTGCGCATCTTCACGCCGGTGCAGGAGATCGCCTTTGCGGGCCATCCCAATGTCGGCACCGCCTTCGTGCTGGCCTCGATGGCGAAGGAGCCGAAGCCACGCCTGCTGTTCGAGGAGAAGGCCGGGTTGGTCCCGGTCGAGATCGTGCGAGAGCAGGGCAGGGTGATCAGAACCGAGCTCACCGCGCCGCAGCCGCTGCAGCGGCTCTCAACGCTGTCAACAGCGGAAGCGGCGAGCTGCATCTCGCTCGTTGCCGACGACATCAAGACCGACAATCACGAGCCACAGGTCGTCACCGTCGGAAACGCGTTTCTGGTGATGGAGCTGCATTCGCGTGAGGCGCTGAAGCGGGCCCGGCCCGATGCTGCGGCCTTTGGCAAGGTCTTGCCGCGCGATGGTGCCCGCTCGGTGTGGTTCTATACGCGCGATGTGCCGGCGACGGAGGCGCCTTGCGAGCGACAGGCGCGCATGTTCATGCGCGGTGCCAGCGGCCTCGTCGAGGATCCCGCCACCGGCAGCGCCACGGTTGCCGCCGCCGCGCTGTTCGCCGATCTCGATCCCGCGCGCGATGGTGAGCTCAAGCTCACACTCGGCCAGGGTTTTGACATGGGTCGTCCAAGCATCCTCTCGACCCGCGTACGCAAGCAGGACGGCAAAATTGTATCCGCTCACGTCGGCGGCGCTTGCGTGCAGATGATGGAGGGGACGTTCCGGCTGGCGGGGGAGGGGTAACTTGTCATTCCGGGGCGCGCGTAGCGCGAACCCGGAATCCATCTAGCCGCAGTGTTGGTGGAGGAATGGATTCTCAGGTGCGCAATTGCGCACCCTAGCGCGCGCCCGGGAATGACGGCTGTGGCTACACCTGCCGCCCCGCCAAATTCTTCACCGCAACCCCATCGCGCTCCTCGATGATCTCCGCGATCATCTGGCGGTGGCAGTGGGTGTGGTCGCGCTCGTAGCAGAGCAGGCACACCGGGCCGGCCTTTTTCACCAGCGCAGAAAGCTCGTCCATCTCTTCTTTCGCCTGCGGCGTCTTCAGGTGCTTGGAGAAGATCTTCTCCAGCACGTCGTATTGACCGCTGCGGGCGGCGAGGCGGCCTTCCTTCGGCGTGCCGAGCGCGGCGAGATGGACATAGCCGATGCCGCGCTCGTCGAGGCCCGCCGAAAGCTGCCTCTTGGAAAAGCCCGGCCGACGCGACGACGTCACCGCGCGCACGTCGACCACGAGCTTGACGCCGGCCTGTTCCAGCTCGTCCAGCACGGCCTTCGGCGGCGTCTGCTCATAGCCGATGGTGAAGAGCTTCTTCGCCTTTGCCATGGGACCCTCAACTCACCCGTGCGATCAGTTCCATGGCGCCGTGCGGTGCGCGCACCTTGCCCTCGTGGATGACGTAAGCGAACACGTCGCGCGGCTCCTTCTTCGGCTTGGCCTTGTCAACCTTCGGGAGATCGTCGGGTTCACCGCCCGAAGCCCAATCCTGGAAGCGCTGGGCCCAGGCATCGAGCTGCTTCGGCGGATAGCAGGTCTTGATCTCGTCATTGCCCTTCTGCAGCCGCGCGTAGACGAAATCGCCGGCGACATCTGCGATGGCGGGATATTTGCCGTGCTCGGCGAAAACCACGGGCGTCTCGAACTCGCGGATCAGCGCCACGAAGTCCGGCGTGCAGAAGCTGTCATGGCGCACTTCCACGACATGGCGCAGCGCGCGCCCCTCGAGCTTGCGCGGCAACAGCTCCAGGAACTTGCCGAAATCGGCGCCATCGAACTTCTTCGTCGGCGCAAACTGCCACAGCACCGGCCCGAGATGATCGCCGAGTTCCAGCACGCCGGAATCGTAGAACCGCTTGATGGAATCGCCGGCCTCCGCGAGCACGCGGCGGTTGGTCGCGAAGCGCGGTCCCTTCACCGAGAACACGAAACCGTCAGGCACCTCACTCGCCCATTTGCGAAAGCTCTCCGGCTTCTGCGAGCCGTAATAGGTGCCGTTGATCTCGATCGAGGTCAGCTTCGAGGCGGCATAGGACAGCTCCTTCGCCTGCGCGAGCTTCTCCGGATAGAACACGCCGCGCCAGGGCTCGAAGGTCCAGCCGCCGATTCCGATGAAGATGTTGCCGGATTTTTTGGACGCAGTTTTTGCTTTGGCCACGGGAGGATCTCGCATCGACGGGGAGGGATCTCATCCTAATCAAACCAGATGTGATTGGCCAGTTGGCCGGTCCGGTCTAAGCTCGCGACGGGCCCGCGAAGAAGGAGAACAAGATGCGGATGCTGCTGGTGGGGGGCGCACTCGTCATGATGACATCTGCTGCCATGACAAGTTCTGCCGTGGCGGATGACGACGACACGAAGGGCGCGCAGAAGCTCGCTCAGCAGGGCCGCGACGACTATTGGCATTGCCTCGCGCGGGAATATTCGCGCGAGTCCAATCAGGGCTTGTCGGAGCAGGATTTCGGCCGCTCGGTTGCCGGAGCCTGTCCGTCGGAGCGGCAATATTACCGGGTCACGCTGCTCGATTATCTCACCACGCAATATCCTGATATCGATGCCGGCGCTCATCTCGCCACCGCGAACAGAGCGGTGGAGGCGGCGCAGAAGGACATCGTGATGGCCTTCGTCAAGCACCGGCCGCCCCAGAAGTAGGGGAGTGGCGAATCGCGAATAGGGCGACAAGGCAGGCCATGCTCATTCGCCACTCGCCATTCGCGATTCGCCCTGGGCCTTCCAGTCGCGCGCTCATCCATGGTATCAGTGAGCCCGTCTGGAGCAGGAACTTGCATGTCGTCTGAGTCGGTGGGTGGCATTCTGGGGGCGATCGTCGCGGCGGTCGTCCTTGCGGTTGCCGTCGTGTTCGGGCCGATCGGCCAGTACGGCAAGCCGCCCAAGCCGGCGAAGGCCGAGCCGGCGGCGGCGGCACCCGCAGCCCCGGTCGCGCCCGCGCCGCGCGGGCCGGTCATCCGGGAAGTGCCCAACCAATAGGGTTTGAAAATCGGATTTCCGCCCCCTTGCGGAACGCTTTTGCCATTCCCATCTAGCTTCTAACGGCGACGTTGAGCGTAAAGACCTCCGTCGCTGGAACGACCTTGGAATAGCTTAAGGCTTGCGCCGGATGTACGCGCGGCCCGCCGTTCCGGGGTCGTTGGCATTTTAGGCCCCTTTTCGGCCCTTCCCCAGACCCCCGGCTTGGCAGCGCAGGATGCGGCGGATATACGCTGCCGTCATGAACGAAGCGATCAGACCGGGCATCGACAACCAAGCCCACGAGGGGCCGGAACTGTCGGTCATCGTCCCAACTTTCAACGAGCGCGACAACGTCACCGTGCTGTACCGGCGCCTCGAGGCGACGCTCGCCAACGTCGTCTGGGAAGTCGTGTTCGTCGACGACAATTCGCCCGACGGCACCTGGGATGTCGTGCGTGAGCTGGCGCAGCGCGACAGCCGCGTGCGCTGCGTCCGCCGCATCGGCCGCCGCGGCCTGTCGGGCGCCTGCATCGAGGGCATCCTTGCCTCCAGCGCGCCCTATGTGGCCGTGATCGATGCCGACCTCCAGCATGACGAGACCCAGCTGCCCAAGATGCTGCTCTTGCTCGCGAGCGATCAGGCCGACCTCGTCGTCGGCAGCCGCTACATCGAGGGCTACAAGAGCGAAGGCTTCAACAGGCAGCGCGCCGGCGCCAGCGCGCTCGCGACCGAGGTCGCCAAGAAGATGCTGCGGGTCGAGATTGCCGACCCCATGAGCGGCTTCTTCATGATCCGCCGCGACCGCTTCGAGCAGCTCGCGCCAAAACTCTCCGTGCACGGCTTCAAGATCCTGCTCGACATCGTCGCGACCGCGCATGGCAGCTTGCGGGCGGTCGAGATTCCCTACACCTTCGGCGCCCGCCAGCACGGCGAGAGCAAGCTCGATTCCATGGTCGCGCTCGACTTCCTCGGCCTCGTCTTCGCCAAGCTGACCAACGACATCGTCTCGCTGCGCTTCATCCTGTTCGCGATGGTCGGCGGCATCGGCGTCGTCGTGCACCTGACCACGCTGTTCATCGCGCTTCGCCTGTTCAACGCGCCGTTCCCGGAGGCGCAGGCCGCCGGCGCCATCGTCGCCATGACCAGCAATTTCATCCTCAACAACTTTCTCACCTATCGCGACCAGCGGCTGAAGGGCTTTGCGCTGCTGCGCGGCCTGATCGCCTTCTACATCGTGTGCAGCGTCGGCCTGCTCGCCAATGTCGGCGTCGCCTTCTCGGTCTACGACCAGGAGCCGATCTGGTGGCTGGCCGGCCTGGCCGGCGCGTTGATGGGCGTGGTGTGGAACTACGCGATGTCCGGACTGTTCGTCTGGCGCAAGAAATAGCGCGTGATGGGCGGGGCCGACGCGCGGATCGTCCGCAACACCGCGCTGCTGATTGTCGCGCTGGTGGGATTGCGGCTCGTCGCAGCCGCCTTCACGCCGATCACGTTCGACGAAGCCTATTACTGGATGTGGTCGAAGAGCCTCGCCGGGGGCTATTACGACCACCCGCCCATGGTCGCCTATGTGATCCGCGCCGGCACCATGATCGCGGGCGATACCGAGCTCGGCGTCCGCCTCGTCTCGATCCTGCTCGCGCTGCCGATGAGCTATGCGGTCTATCGCTCCGCCGCAATTCTGTTCGGCGGGGTGCGTGTGGCCGCGACCAGCGCCATCCTGCTCAACGTGACGCTGCTGGCTTCCGTCGGCACGCTGATCGTCACGCCCGATGCGCCGCTGCTGGTCGCCTCCAGCTTCGTGCTGTTCTTTCTCGCCAAGGTGCTGGAGACCGGACGCGGCGCCTGGTGGCTCGCGGTCGGCGCCGCCGTCGGCGCGGCGCTATTGTCGAAATACACCGCGATGTTCTTTGGCGCCGCGATCCTGATCTGGCTCGCTTGCGTGCCGAAGCTGCGGCGCTGGTTCGTCTCGCCCTGGCCCTATCTCGGCGGCCTCGTGGCGCTGGCACTGTTCTCGCCGGTGATCCTCTGGAATGCCGACCATCAATGGGTCTCGTTCGCAAAGCAGCTCGGCCGCGCCAGGATCGAGGACTTCCGCCCCGTCTTCATCGCCGAGCTGATCCCGACCCAGATCGCGTTCGCAACCCCGCTGGTCTTCATCCTCGGCGCCATGGGCCTGCATGCGCTGACCTGGCAGCGCGTCGGCGCGCTGCCCTCGCGCGTGCTGATCGAGACGATGTTCTGGACCATCGTCGTCTATTTCGTCTGGCATTCGCTGCATGCGCGCGTCGAGGCCAACTGGTTCGCGCCGGTGTATCCGCCGTTCGTCATAGCCGCGGCCGCCGCGGCCAATCTTGCGCAATGGAAGCCGCGTCAGCGGCGCCTCGTCGACGTTTGCCTGCGCTGGGCCGCGCCTGTGGGCATCGTCATGTTTGCCGCCTTGATCGTGCAGGCCAATACCGGCTGGTTGTCCGGATATCGCCGCGATGCCACCGTGCGCAGTGTCGGTGTCGGCTGGCGCGAGCTCGCGGCCGGAATCGAAGCGGTGCGCGCGCGCAGTGGCGCCACCTGCGTGCTGGCGCAGGATTACGGCACCACGAGCTGGCTCGCATTCTATCTGCCGCGCGGCACCTGCGTCGCGCAGCAAAGCCAGCGCATCCGCTGGGTCAACATGGCCGAACCCGATCCCAAGCTGCTCGCCGGCAAGCTGCTCTATGTCGACGAGCTGCGCGCCGACGGTCATCCTGCCCTCAATGCTCTCTTTGCAAAGGTGACGCAGGTGGCGCAATTGCAGCGCAAGCGCGGGCCGCTCGTGGTCGAGACCTACGGCATCGACCTGCTGGAAGTCGCCAAGGGCGAGGTGCTGGACCGTTCGCCGCCGCCGGAAGCGCGCTAAAGCGCGATGCGATTAGGATGAATCATCGTCGCGCTTTAGGTTTTCCGGATCATCTCTAGCGGCTTAATCGATCATCTCGGCCTTGTCAGCATCCTGTCCCGGCCCATCGCGATCGCGCCAGAACCAGACAGTCACGACGCCGGAACGGCCGCGGACCCGGGCGAGCAGGGGGCCGGACAGAACGCCGTCGGGCGCGCCCTGGAAGTCGGCCGCATCCAGCAGCGTGTCGCTCAGCGCAAGGCGCGCATCGTTCTGGGCGGCAATCTCCATCAGCCGGCTTGCGACGTTGACGGTGTCGCCCGTCGCCGTGATGTGCTGATGGCTTTCGCCGAGTCGCGAGGCGACGATCGGGCCGCAATGCGCGCCGATCTTGTAGCCAAGCTGACCTGCGATCGCCGGCGGCAGCGAGGCGATCCAGCGTGCGAGGCCGCGATGCAGATCGACCGCGCATTTCAGCGCGCGCGCCGAATCGTCGGGCATGGCGCGCGGCAGCCCGAACAGGATCATGGCGCCGTCGCCGAGAAAGCCCGTGATCATGCCGCCGCAATCGATCGCGATCCGGTCGATCAGCGCATGAAACGCCTTCAGAATATCCGTGAGCTCGTCCGGATCGATCCGCTCGCTCAAACCGGTGAAGCCGGAGAGATCGACGAACACCACGGCTGCATCCTGCCGCACCGGCTTCGAGAGGAAGTTCGGATCTCGCGAGAGCCAATCCCGCAGCGCCGGAGCCTGGAATTGCGCAAGCGACCTGCTCTTAGCGGCGAAATATTGCGTGCGGCGGCCTCCGGCCCACAGCTGCACGCCGGCAAAGACCGCAACCGGCGGCGCGGCGGCGGCGAGCGTGGTCGCGGCGTTCAGCCAGACGCCGTGCGTGAACGCGAACAGGTTGAGCCCGGCCCAGGCGATCATCACCGCGGCCGCCGCCATGGTGCCGAGCGCGATGCGCCGCCAGGCGAGCAGGCCGACCAGCAGCACCGGCAGCAGGATCGCCGTGAGCGCGTCGGCAATGCGGACCCGGTGGTCACGCAGGATGGCGTCGCCGGCGACGAGATGCGTGATTGCGGTCGAGACCACCTCGACGCCGGGCATGAGGGAATCGAACGGCGTCGGATAGAAGTCGCCGCCGCCGGCGACGGAGGCGCCGATTACGACGATCCGGTTCTCGATGGCCGCGCGATCGAGCGTGCCGTCGAAGATGCTCTGTGCGCTGACGGTACGGATGGTGCGGCGCGGGCCGTAATAGGTGATCGGCAATGCCAGATTGCTGTCGGTCGGCACCACGCGATCGCCGAGCATGAGATGGCCCGGCGCGACGGTCAGCGGCTCGTCGAGCGCGCGGGCCGCGACGCGCAACGGAAACGACAGCTCGACCTTGTCGCGGGTCCGGAACAGCATCGGCACCGAGAGCGGCGAGCCTGATTGCCCTGTCGCGACATTGACGATGCCAACCTCGGTGTGCTCGGCGAATGCGGGCAATGGCTGCAGGAAGCGCTCGGCCTCCGGCAGCACGGCCAGCGGTCCTTCGCGGCTGGGTGCCACGGTTTCGCTCGCGGAGGGGAAGATCGCGGCGGCGGCAAGCACCATGGGACCGGTGGCCAATGTGTTGGCCAGCGTCGCATCGCCGATCGCGGCGCTGCGGTCGACCAGCAGCAGGTCGATCGCCACGACCTTCGGCTTGAACTGCACGATGGTGTCGACGACGCGGGCAAGATCGGCGCGCGGCAGTGGATAGGTGCCGCCGCGCTTCACCACCGTGTCGTCGATCGCAACGATGGTGACGAGATCCGGCGGACGCCGCACGCCGCGCGCCTGCGTCCGCCAATCCGTCAACGTGGCTTCGAGCCGGTCCAGGAAGCGCAGATGGCCGTGGGCGTGCGTGGCATAGATGCCCGCGCCCCACAGCGCGGTGAGGACGAGTGCCACCAGGATCTGAACGCGTCGGCTGCGCATGCGGTCTTGCAATCGTATAATCCAAATCTCATGGGCCGGGCCTTGTCGGCCCCGGCTCATTGCCCGAGTCTGGCCATGAGCGCGTCGACGCGCGGCTGGCCCCAGGTCTTGACCGTCAACGGGCCGGTTGGCTCGACATCGACGCCTTCCCCGGGTCCAAGCACGACACCGCGTCCACGAGCCCTGCGGCTCACGCCGACCCGGCCGTCTGCGACGAACACGGAAGTCTTGGTGTCGGCGACATCGACCGCCCATTTCGTGCCGCGTACTGCGGCAATCGCTTGCGGCGTCAGCACCTTGAAGGGATTGCCGCGCGGCTTCTTGGGTACCTCGATCAGCAGCGCTTTGCTGCTCAACTCCACGGAGTCTATATGTCCGTCGCGGTTGGCGTCCTTAAGTTCAAATCTGGCGCCGTTTTCCGCAACGATGGTAATGCCGTTGTCGCAGCGCCAGGTCTGCGTCCCGGCAGCCGACGGCGATGCCGTGCAGCCCGCATTCGCCGCAGGCTGCGCAGTCGCAGATCCGATCAACAGAAACGACCCCGCCAGGGCGAAAAACCCCGCGCGCGCAATCCCTCTCATGCCAGCCTCCGTTTGCGTGCTCGGCACAGCTCAGGGCAGGATGATACGGTACCGTATCACGCGCAGAGGCTGCTGAAAAGTGCCGAAGTGGGAGCTATTTTCTCGCGGCCGCGATGTCCAGAACCGAGGCGATCAACTTTCAATCACGGCGCCGTGCCGCGGTGCCCTGCGCGTCATGAGCATGCACCGTTGTCGCGCGGCCGACGAGGCCCAATCCGACGCGTCGCCCACCAGCCTCGCGCAACGCTGGCGCGTTACGTTCGGGGGCAGTGGAGGGCCACGAAAATGACGTTCTCAAGTGCGTCATGGATGTGGCCGCAGACGTCCGCAGAGCCTGCTGAACCGGCCGAGAATTATAGTTAACAGACCCAACTAAGTCCGTAGTTCTGCGGGCGTTTTTCTCAAAACGGGACAGCGTTAACGAGTCGCCGCAGATCCGCCCGAACTTAATCCGCATTTAACTAAAAGTCGCCTTAATGACGCTCCGACCCTCTGCGAGATGCTGTTCCCGGATCGTGACCAGCGGCACTTCGAAGGGGGACAGAGTGACACCGTCCTGGACGCAAGGCGAATGAGTACGAGTATCGCTGCGCAGAGTAACGCGGCACGGAAGTCCAAGAATTTCTCGAAGACCAATTCGCGGAAATCTTCCCGGAAAATGACCACGACCAATTGGCTTGGCGCCGCGGCGATCGGCTGCGCCGTGATGGGCGCCGGCTGGACCATCCACAGCAACATCTTCGGCGCGAGCGTCTATCCCTCAGTCGGCAGCGTCGGCTACGACGAGCCGGTGATCAAGCGCGCGCCCAGGGTGGCGCTGCGCGAGGCCGGCGAGGCCATCAAGGATACCTTCGCGCTGCTGCCCGACCGCCTCCAGGTCGCAGCTCCGATCTCGCGCGAGATGTTCAACGAGCGCTTTGCCGCGGCCGCAACGCAGGGCGTGCCGTCGAATGCCACAAGCGCCGCACCCCCGGCGCAGGTCGTTGCGGTGGCCAAAGACGCCCCGAAGCAGGGCGTGATCGCGAAGGTCGCGGAGGCGCTGAAGCCGGCGGCCAAGGGCGCCGACAACGCCGCGGACAAGACCAAGCGCGCGCCGGCTGCCCAGCTGCAACTCGCCTCGGCCGACCCGGCCGAGATCGTGCCGGCGCCCGAAGCCAAGCAAAAATCCTTCGCCGACCGTGCCAAGGCCGCGGTGATGTCGATCACCGCTCCGCGCCAGGCGATGGTGGAAAAGCTGTGGGGCAAGCGCGAAGCGTCCGGCGGGCTGCTCGCCTACGCCTCGGCCGATGCCAGCATCACTGCGTCCATCGCCCCGAAGGAGCAGAACCCGATGTTCGGCGGCGCTCCGCCTTATGAGCGGGACACCGCGGTCTACGACATCACGGCCAAGATGGTGTATCTGCCCGACGGCACCAGGCTCGAGGCGCATTCCGGCCTTGGCGCCAACCGCGACGATCCGGACTCCCGCCGCCTGCGCATGCGCGGCGTGACGCCGCCGCACATCTACACGCTGAAGCCGCGCGAGGCGCTGTTCCACGGCGTGCCGGCGCTGCGCCTGACCCCGATCGGCGGCGAGAGCGCGATCTACGGCCGCGACGGCCTGCTCGCCCACACCTTCATGCTCGGGCCGGGCGGCGATTCCAACGGCTGCGTGTCGTTCAAGGACTACTACGCGTTCCTCGACGCCTACCGCAATAAGGGCATCCGCAAGCTCGCGGTGCTGGCGCGGGTGGAGTGAGGCGAGCTCAGGCCGCAACGGTCTTGCGCAGCGCCATCTCGGTCGCGATCGCGCGCCGGACCGCGGGGCGGGCCTGCATGCGTTCGAGATAGGCCGCGAGCGGTGGCCATTGCGCGATGTCGATCCCTGCCGGACGGAGCAGAAGCAAGGTCCAGGTGAGATGGGCATCGGCCACGGTGAAGGCGTCGCCGACGAGGAATTCGCGGCCCGCCAGATGCGCTGCCGGCACCGACAGTGTCTGCATGATCCTCGCGCGCGGCTTGGCCAGCGAGCCGTCGTCCTTGTACCAGAAGGTTGGAAACAGGAACGCCTTGTGGATCTCGGCGCCGACGAAGCTCAGCCATTCCTGCAGGCGATAACGATCGATGTCGCCGGGCCGCGGCGCAAGGCGTACCTCCGGCTTCACATCGGCGATGTATTGCAGCACCGCTGCGCTTTCCGTCAGCCGCTCGCCGTTCTCCAGCACCAGGACCGGCACCGCGCCCTTCGGTGACACACGGAGGAAATCGCCGCCGTCGTCCACGAGCCGCTTGGTCCAGATATGGGCGAGGTGATACTGCGCCTCGATTCCGGCCTCCAGCAGCGCGATGTGGCTCGAGAGCGAGCAGGCCATCGGAAAGAAATAGAGCTGCAGCATCGGGAAGGTCTCCTCAGGTCAGCACGTCGCTCTGCGCGATGATCGCGAAGCGGTCCGACAATTCGGCCAGAGCGACCTCGTGAATCATTCTCGCCGGCAGTGCGCCGCCGCGCCCATCGGGAAGATCGCGCGTGGCGCAGGCATCCGCCGCGATCGTCGTGCGCAGGCCGAGATCGAGCGCGGCGCGCGCGGTCGAAGACACGCACATATGCGTCATGAACCCCGCGAGCACGATGTTCTTGCGTCCGGTCGCGGCCAGGCGGGCCTGCAGGTCGGTGCCGGCGAAGGCATTCGGCAGCGCCTTCTCGATCACGGGCTCGGTCGCGAGCGGCGTCAGGCGTTCGACGATCGCGCCGCGCGCCGCCTCGCGGTCGAACAGGCCGCCGGCGCGACCCTTGTGCGCGACGTGGAAGATCGCAGCTCCGCTCTCCCGTGCGCGCGCGAGCAGGCGCGCAGCCGCGGCGATCGCTGCTTGCGCATCGGGCAGGGCGAGTGGGCCGGCGCAATATTCGTTCTGGATGTCGATCAGAACGAGGCATGTCTCGTTGAGCTTGGGCGGATCGAGATCGGCGCCGGCGAGTTCGAGCAGCGTCTTTGGAGTGGTCATGCCGTCAGGCTTTCGTGAATTCGGATGCTTCGACACTAGCGCAGCAGCAGCCTGCCATTGTGCAGGACTATTGCAGCTGATGGCTGCAAATTTGCAGGCAGCGGCGGCGCCTGCTAGGCTCGCCCCAATGAATTGGGACGATCTGCGCATCATCGCCGCGGTCAGGGACGAGGGCACCTATGCCGGCGCCAGCGCGCGGCTGCGCATCGACGAGACCACCGTCGGCCGCAGGCTTGCGCGCATCCAGCGAGATCTCGGCGTGAAGCTGTTCGATGCGGTGGACGGCGTGCGGCGGCCGACGCGCCAGTGCGAGGCGGTGCTCGCGCATGTCGGTGCGATGGCCGCGCATGCGGCGGCGATCGACCGCATCAAGGAGGGCCAGGCCGGCCCGGTCGGGCGGCTGCGCATCGCCTCGACCAATGCGGTCGCCGAAGAGCTGCTGGCGCCGCATGCGAGCAGCTTCCTGCGCGATCATCCGGGGCTGACGCTGCAATTCCTCACCGCGAGCGGCAACGTCAAGTTCTCGCGCTGGCAGGCCGATCTCGCCATCCGCCTGCGCAAGCCGGAGAAGGGCGATTTCACCATCTCCAAGCTCGGCGACGTCAGGCTGTACTTCTTCGAGCCGGCGGACCGCGGCGGCGGCGAGCCCGTTGCGTGCGTCTATCCGGACGAGCTCGACGCGATCCCGGAAGCGCAGTTCTTGCGTGCGAAGCGGCTGACGAACGTGCGCTGCGTCACCGACAATATCCGCATCATCCGCACCATGATCCAGTCGCATCAGGCCATCGGCGTGCTGCCCGAGCACAGCTGCTTAGCCCTGCTCGCCGACCGCAGCCTGCGCGCCACCCTGCTGCCGAAGCGCCGCGACGTCTGGCTGCTCGTGCAGAACCACCTCAAGCGCGATCCGGCGACACGCGTGACGATCGCGTGGGTGAGGGCGTGCTTCCAGGACATCTCGCGCAATTGATGTCGCATATCGCCGCAATCATCGCGCCACGCGCGCACGCTGCGACGAAAAAACTTCAGCCGCCCCCTTGCAACCCGAACGTGCCTGGTCTATTAGCGCCGTCCTTCGCTAGGCCATGGGTTCGGGCTCGCTGAGATCCCGACTGGCGCGGGCCGGTCTTGCCGGTTTCGTGTTCCGCCGAATGAAGGAGAAACGCAGGACGTAGCTCATGGAGAGCGTCGGGCTGAACACCCGAAGGCATCGGTTCGATTCCGGTCTCTTGCACAAAGGATAGCTCAGTTTGGTAGAGCAGATGATTGTGACTCATCCTGTCGCGGGTTCGAATCCCGCTCCAGCGCTCCGTTTCAGCTGAAACGCTGATACCTCTGACGAGGACCGGACGCGCGCTTCAGTCGCGGTCCGGCCGTTTTGCCGCAAGGCTTTCCGTCCGAACCTAGACACTGTGAGACCGGCTTTGCGCCGCGGGTAGATACCGCTTGCGCTGATGCCGGGTGGCTCCGCACGGCCGCGCGACACGTCTCGCGCGATCGCGCGCGTGCGCCCGTCGTCATGCAAGCTCAAGCCCCGGCCCGCCGATTTCGCGGGAAGCGTCGTCCGCGTCCTCACGTCCTTTGCAGGTGTAACCCGCTATCCGGCCGCGCTCGGCCGGAGGCAACTGAAGGAGGCGTGCCATGACTTTGAACAAGACTTGGCATTTGCTGATGCTGAACGTGACGGTGAAGGATGGCGAGCGTGCGTTGCTGACGCGCAACGGGCAGCTCGTGCGCGTGCTCGCGCCCGGCAAGCATCGCCTGTTCGATCCCCTGCACGAGCTGAAGGCTGAGGTGCTCGACGTGGTCCGCAGCGAATTTCCTGCGGAGCGCTACGCAGTGCTGAAGGCCGCGCGGCCTGATCTTGCCGCCGAGCTGTTCGAGGCGGTCGAGACCAAGGCGGACGAGATCGCCATCGTCAGCCTCGACGGCCGGCCCGTGCATCTGATGACGCCTTGGCAGGTGCGCGTCTACTGGAAGGTCGCAACGCGCATCGATGTCGAGCGCATCGATGTGTCCAGCGACGTCAGGGTCGACGCGCGGCACCTCACCATGATCGAGCGTAGCCGCTCGACCGTCATGAGCGAGACTGTGGTCGAGAACCACGAAGCGGGCCTGCTCTATGTCGAGGGCCGGCTCGTGGAGCGGCTCGCGCCCGGCCGGCACGCCTTCTGGACCGTCGGCCGCAAGATCGAGGTGAAGCGCCTCGACCTGCGGCCCCAGGCGGTCGAGATCACCGCGCAGGAGATGCTGACCAAGGATCGCATCGCGCTGCGGGTGACGCTGACGGCGTTCCGCCGCATCGTCGATCCCGAGCGCACGGTGGCGACCGTGCCCGACGTGGATGCGTGGCTGTACCGCCTGGTGCAGTTCGCGATCCGCGAGGCGGTGGCGGGCCGGACGCTGGACGAGGTGCTGTCTGCGAAGGCGGCGCTGGATGCGGAGCTGCGCGACTATGTGCGTGCACGCGTCGCGGTATCAGGCGTGGAGGTGACCGAGCTCGGCGTCAAGGACGTGATCCTGCCCGGCGAGATCCGGGAGCTGGTGAACAAGGTGGTGGAGGCGGAGCGAGTCGCGAAGGCGAACCTGATCCGCCGGCAGGAGGAGACCGCGGCGACGCGTTCGCTCCTGAACACTGCCCGCCTGATGGAGGAGAACCCCCTGCTGCTTCGGCTCAAGGAGCTGGAGTCGCTGGAGCGGCTGGTCGAGAAGGTCGGCCGCATCGACCTCCATGCCGGTGAAGGCCAGGGCCTCGATGCCCTCCTGACCCGGCTCGTGCGTCTGAAGGCGCCCGAGAGCGCATGAACCGAAGGGCCGCCCACGGGCGGCCCTTCACATTGGCGTTGCCGCCGTCTGCGATGAACGCGATCGGCGCGCGGCGCGACCAATTTGAGCTCGTCGGGGATTGAGCGCGCTCGCAGGTTGCGTCATCTTGGGACCGCAACGTCTTGATCAGGGAAGGCCCATGACCGTTCTTCAGGAATCGATCCGCCCCGCGGCACGATCCAGCGACTGGAAGGCGATCGTCGTCCTCATCCTCATGATCCCGGTGCTGTGGTCGCCGGTGATCCTGTTTCGCTTCGTCCTGTATCAGCCGTTCAACATTCCGTCCGGTTCGATGACACCGGCGCTGATGGTCGGCGACTACGTCTTCGCCGCGAAATATCCCTACGGGTATGGCCGCTATTCCCTCCCATTCGCGTCGTCCTGGATCTCGGGCCGCATCCTCGCCGCCGATCCCGAATACGGGGATATCGTGGTATTCCGGACGGCGAAGGACAGTTCTGCCCACTACGTCAAACGCGTCGTCGGCCTGCCCGGAGACCGCATCCAGATGCGGCAGGGCCGGCTCATCCTCAACGGCCGCCCGGTGACCCGCGTCGCCCTGGAGGCGACATTTGCCGGCGACGCCTGCGGTGTCGACGACCGCGCCGCCGTCAAGCGCTGGCGCGAGACGCTGCCGAGCGGCGCGTCCTATGTGACCTACGACTGCCTCGACAACGGCTATCTCGACAACACAGACCTCTTCACGGTGCCGCCGGGCCACATCTTCGTGCTCGGCGACAACCGCGACAATTCCACCGACAGCCGCATGTCGACATTCGGCTTCGTCCCGATGGACAATCTCATCGGCAAGGTGACGCGGATCTTTTGGTCGCTCGACGAAGACGGCGAGCCGCGCTTCGAGCGGATCGGGAAGGTGGAGTGAGGCTTGCTCCGTCATTCCGGGGCGGCGCGCTGCGCCGAGCCCGGAATCCATAATCACAGGCGGACGGGAATGGCCTACTATGTCTACATCCTTGCGAGCAAGAAACACGGCACGCTCTACATCGGCGTGACCAACGACCTGGTGCGCCGCGTGTATCAGCACAGAACGAAGACCGTCCCCGGCTTCACGAGCAAGTACGGCGTCGACAAGCTCGTCTTGTTCGAAATCTACGACGATGCCGTGAGCGCCATCGCCCGCGAGAAGGAGCTCAAGAAATGGCGACGTGACTGGAAGACGCGTCTCATCGAGGAGCAGAACCCAAATTGGGATGATCTCTATCCGGGGCTGACCAAATAAGGTTCATCCTGCACTCCTTGTCATTCCGGGGCGCGCCCCCTTGGGCGCGAGCCCGGAATCCATAATCACAGCCAGATGGAGTGGGCCCGCTATGCCCGTCGCGCGTGAGTTTCGTGGTTATGGATTCCGGGCTCGCGCCCAAGAGGGGCGCGCCCCGGAATGACGTGCTCCCCAAAAAAACAAAAACCCCGGCATCGCTGCCGGGGTTTCGCATTCGTATCGTGCCTGAGAGGCTGGATCAGAAGTCCATGCCGCCCATGCCGCCGCCCGGAGGCATCGCGGGGCCGGCGCCGCCCTTCTTGGGCAGCTCGGCGACCATGGCTTCCGTGGTGATCAGGAGCGCAGCCACGGAGGCAGCGTTCTGAATCGCGGTGCGGACCACCTTGGTCGGGTCGATGATGCCCTTCTTGACGAGGTCGGCATATTCGCCGGTCTGGGAGTCGAAGCCGTAATTGTAGGCCTTGTTCTCCAGGATCTTGCCGACGATCACCGAGCCGTCTTCACCGGCGTTGATCGCGATCTGGCGAGCGGGGGCCGACAGCGCCTTGCGCACGATCTCGACGCCGGTCTTCTGGTCGTCGTTCTTGGTGCGCAGACCCTTGAGCTGCTCGGAGGCACGGAGCAGGGCGACGCCGCCGCCCGGGACGATGCCTTCTTCCACGGCCGCGCGGGTCGCATGCATCGCGTCATCAACGCGATCCTTGCGCTCCTTCACCTCGACCTCGGTCGCGCCGCCGACGCGGATCACCGCGACGCCGCCCGCGAGCTTGGCGAGACGCTCCTGGAGCTTCTCACGGTCGTAGTCCGAGGTGGTCTCCTCGATCTGCGCCTTGATCTGCGCCACGCGCGCCTCGATGTCGGCCTTCTTGCCGGCGCCGTTGACGATCGTGGTGTTCTCCTTGTCGATCATCACCTTCTTGGCGCGACCGAGCATGTTGAGCGTGACGTTCTCGAGCTTGATGCCGAGGTCTTCCGAGATCGCCTGGCCGCCGGTCAGGATCGCGATGTCCTGCAGCATGGCCTTGCGGCGATCGCCGAAGCCCGGAGCCTTGACGGCCGCGACCTTGAGGCCGCCGCGCAGGCGGTTCACGACGAGGGTCGCAAGCGCTTCGCCTTCGACGTCCTCGGCGACGATGACCAGCGGCTTGCCGGTCTGCACCACGGCCTCGAGCAGCGGCAGCAGCTCGTTCAGCGAGGAGAGCTTCTTCTCGTTGATGAGGATGTAGGCATCGTCCATCTCAACGCGCATCTTGTCGGCGTTGGTGACGAAGTAGGGCGAGATGTAGCCGCGGTCGAACTGCATGCCCTCGACCACGTCGAGCTCGGTCTCGAGCGACTTGGCTTCCTCGACGGTGATGACGCCCTCGTTGCCGACCTTCTTCATGGCGTCGGCGAGGAACTTGCCGATTTCGGCATCGCCGTTGGCCGAGATGGTGCCGACCTGGGCGATCTCGTCGTTCGAGGTGACCTTCTTCGAGTTCTTCTCGAGGTCGGCCACGACGGCTTCGACTGCGAGGTCGATACCGCGCTTGAGGTCCATCGGGTTCATGCCGGCGGCAACGGACTTCGCGCCTTCCTTCACGATCGCCTGGGCCAGCACGGTGGCGGTGGTGGTGCCGTCGCCGGCCGCGTCAGCGGACTTGGAAGCGACTTCGCGCACCATCTGGGCGCCCATGTTCTCGAACTTGTCGTCGAGCTCGATCTCCTTGGCGACGGTGACGCCGTCCTTGGTAATGCGGGGAGCGCCGAACGACTTGTCGAGCACGACGTTGCGGCCCTTCGGACCGAGCGTGACCTTCACCGCGTTGGCGAGAACGTCGACGCCGCGCAGCATCTTGTCGCGCGCTTCAACCGAGAATTTGACTTCTTTGGCTGCCATCTGGAGTTTTCCTTAGGTGAGTTTGACTGGAGGGGAGGAGAGGGGCTCTTAAGCCGCCTTCTTCTTGGACTCGCTGACTTCGAGAACGCCCATCACGTCGCTCTCCTTCATGATCAGCAGGTCCTGGCCGTCGATCTTGACCTCGGTGCCGGACCACTTGCCGAAAAGCACGCGGTCGCCGACCTTCAGGTCGATCGGGATCAGCTTGCCAGCTTCGTCGCGGCCACCGGGGCCAACGGCGACGACTTCGCCCTGGGAGGGCTTTTCCTTGGCAGTGTCGGGAATGATGATGCCGCCAGCGGTCTTCTCTTCGGCGTCGATGCGCTTGACCACGACGCGGTCGTGAAGCGGACGGAATTTCATGCAGTCCTCCTAAGCAATTGCTCGGGTTGAGGTTTTGAGATTGTTAGCAATCGTTGCCCGTGAGTGCTAGCACGAGCGAGCCTGAAATAGGACAGGAATTTTGCGGGAGCAAGGGTTTGTAGCAGAAAAAATAGCAGCCGAAAGCGCGGACTGCCAGAAACTCCTCGCCATCGTTAACCCGGCAGCCGTGACCGTATTAGCACGGAGTCGTCTCTGCTGCTAAAGCATTGAATTTCAACAGCTTGTTAAACTTTTGGGCTTGAGATGAGTTGTCAGTTTGCGTCACATTTCTCTCATGTGAGCGCATCGTTTCCGGGTGGCTCCCCGGGGCACGGACCAAGCCACTCGCCGAATGCGCTCCTGCAAAGGAGGTTTGGCATGGGACTGCGCGTTGGGGGCGTTTCCGAGGAATTCCGGAAACAGATGCTGGGCTACGGGCTGACGACGGCACAAATTCTCTATCGGATGCCGGATCATCCCTCGCTGCTCCAGACCTATGTCTGGCAGAACTACGACATGTTTCCGAAATTCCCCGCGCTGACCGATTTCCTGGCGTTCTGGCAGGAGAAGCTCGACGGTCCCCTCCATTCGGTGACGGTGGCCCATTCCAAGCTGATCAAGCCGGCCGAGCTCCGCGCCGTCGACGGCGTGTTCCGCCTGCATTGAGGCCGCGTAGGGTGGATTAGCCTGCGGCGGCGCGACGCGCTGCCGCTGGCGTAATCCACCTCGTTTCTCTCCGCGTGCCGAAACAGAAACGGTGGATTACGCCTTCGGCTAATCCACCCTACGAGATCACGCAATCAGACGCCGCCGCTGCAATAACGCGTCCACATCGCGCGATAGGCCGCGTCCACCGCGCGTGCATATGAGACGGGGTTGCCCGCGGCCGCGGCGTTGATCGTTGCGGGCAATTCGCGGCGCAATTTGTCGAGCTCGCCGATCTCGGCCGCGCGGCTGGCCGCGATCTCGACATAGGCCTCCTCGCTGTCGGCGACCCAGTCCGGCAGGCCAAGTGCGGTGAGGATGGCGCCGGCAGCGCGGCCGGGCAGGCTGTTGCCGAGCTTCGCCACCACGGGCACGCCCATCTGCAGGGCTTCCCATGTGCTGACGCCGCCGTTCTGCGGAAATGGATCGAGGGCAATATCGATACGATCGAACGATGCCAGATGCGCGTCCCGCAAGGTGGCCCCGATCAGATCGACGCGTTCGGCCGGCAATCGGCAGGCCGCAAATCGCGCCAGCAGCTTGTCGCGGACGAGTTGATCGTCGAGCGCAACATCCTTGATCAGGAGGCGCGAGCCCGGCACCCGTTCGAGGATACTGGACCAGACTGCCGCGGCCTCGTCCGAGATCTTGCTGATGCGGTTGAAGACACCGAAGGTGACGAAGCCGTTCGAGAGTGCCGGCGCCTTGCCCTGCGCAATCCCGGCCGGCAGCGGCGCCAGCGTCACGAAGCACGGCAGGTCGACCACCGTCTCTGCAAACAGATGCCGAACGTCGTGCGGAATCCCGACCGGATCCGAGAACAGATAGTCGATTGTCGGCAACCCGGTGCCGGTGCCATGGCCCCAGCCGTGCGCCTGGATCGGTGCCGGCTTGCGCGCAAATACGCCGAGGCGGTTTCCTTTTGTATGGCCGGACAGATCGATCAGGATATCGATGCGATCGTCGCGAATCTGGGCGGCGAGGCGATCGTCGCTCCATTGCGAGGCGTCACGCCAGCGATCGGCGATGCCTTGAAATTCGCGTGTCGTCGCATCGACTTTCGCCGAGCACGAATAGCAAACGATTTCGAACCGGGCGCGGTCGTGGTGTTGCAGGACAGGCTTGAAGATGAGCGCAGCCGAATGCGCGTTGAAGTCCGACGAGACGTAGCCGAGCACCAGGCGACGATCCGGATCGCGGCTGTTGTCATGGGGGGCGGCCGCTTCTGAAGCGATTTTCGCGCCGATCCGCTCCCACCATACGCGTCGCGCCTGCTGATGCTGCTCGACGCTGGCGTCCGGCACGAAATCGAGCGCGAAGATCTTGCTGGAGATCGCGCTCTCGAGATCGGGCCGGATGTCGAGGGCTCTGTCGAAACTGGCGAGGGCTTCGTCGACCCGGCCGAGTGCGGCAAGACAAAGGCCCAGCACCAGGTGAGCCTGATCGGAATCGGGCGCGATCGCGAGCGCCTTTTCGCAATCGGATAGTGCCTCGGCCATCTGCCGGGTCTGGAGCAAGACATTGGCGCGCCAAAGCCATCCGTTCACGTCGTCAGGGGCGAGGGCGATTGCCCGGTTGCAATCCGCCATGGCCTCGTCGAATCGCTGCAGCTCCCGGAGTGCCACGGCGCGGTTCGCCAGCGCCGCCGCATAGTCGGGCTTGATCGCGAGCGCGCGGTTCAGGCTTGCAAGAGCCTTGTCGTAGTTGCGCAGACGGCAGAGCGTGGAGCCGCGGCCGTTGTGGGCTTCGGCGAGGTTTGCGTCGACGGCGAGCGCCCGATCGTAGCTGTCGAGCGCTTCCTGGTAGCGATCCAGGGCCGCGCTCGCGTTCCCGAGATTGGAGAGAGCGAGGGCGTAGTTGGGCCGCAAGGCGAGCGCCTTGCGATAGCTCTCGCGGGCATCATTGTGACGTTTCAGCCCGTTCAGCGCGACGCCCAGGCTCATATGGGCTTCGGCCGATCGCGGATCGACGACAACCGCCCGGCTCAGCAGGCTCTCGGCCTGCTGATAATTCCCAGCATCGGACTCCAACGCGCCGAGCATATGCAGCGCGATGAATTGATTGGGCGCGATCTGCAGGAGCTGGCGATAGGCAGCCTTGGCCCCGGGCAAGCGTCCCTTCTTGTGCAACTCGAGCGCTTGCCCGAGCAAGGGCAGCACGTCGGCCTTTTGCCGCTTCTGAAGCCGGGCATTTTGAAATGCACGCTGACCGACATTGCTGCCCATGAATCAATTCCCCCGGATGTCCCGGGCGAGACTAGTTCAGCGCGAGAACGAAGACGAGACGACCCCAGCCCGACGCGCCAGCTTGGGGCAAGCTACGATCCGATACGGTGATCGCGTGATTGGCCTCAGCCTCTTACCCTCCAGGGGAGGGTCCTGGAGGGGGAGGGTGACAGCGCGGATGCGGCACTACTCAACACGACCAGCTCTGCGATTGCTGCCTCGCCCACGACTGGATAAGCTGACCTTCAAGCCATACCGCGCGACGGCGGCTCAGAAACAGGGAGGCAGACAATGGCCAAGCAAAAGGCATCGAGGCCCGCATTGAAGACCGCGGTGAAGAAGCGGAGTGGCGCCAAGGCGGCGGCGCGATCCTCGGCACGCAAGGCCGTGAAGGCGAAGGCGCGCACTGCCGCTGCGAAAAAGCCCGCACGTCCGAAGCAGCGCATCGCCGTCAGCCATCACCGCGAGGAAGACTTCAAGGCCGACGGCCTGCGCGCCTACGCGAAGTATCGCGATCTCGGCATCGGCGAGGCGACCCATGGCCTCGCGCAGGCGCATGTGATCCGCCTGCAAGGTCTCTGCAACCCGGCCGAGGTGTCCAAGCTCCACTATCACGACGTCGAATTCCAGATGGTCTACGTGCTCAAGGGCTGGGTGAAGACCTATATGGACGGGCAGGGCGAGACCTTGATGCAGCAAGGCAGCGCCTGGACCCAGCCGCCGAAGATCAGGCACATGATCCTGGACTATTCGGACGACGTGGAGCTGCTGGAGGTGATCCTCCCCGCTGAGTTCAAGACGGTGGAGCTGAAGGCGTAAGCGCAACTCTCGATCGCTAAAATGCGGTCGATCCGAGAAACCGGGTGGTCAGCAATCGGGATGATTTCGGCCGCCCCGCAAGCCTGGTGCTAACCAGTCGAAAATACCTCTCGCGTCAGCTCAAGGCTGTGTCAACGCGGGAAATGCTTTCATGGCGACCAACACTTTTGGCCGACGCGGCACCGTAGCGCCAGCTCCAAGAGCATCGTTTCAAGCCGCCGCCGCGCCGATCGCCATAGAGAAGCCCTCTTCCAGCGAGGAGACGCTTTTTGCCGACAACAAGCTTCTGGCCGACATCCCCTTCCTCACCATCGGCCTGATCTTCGGTCTGCTCCTGATCTTCGTTCTGCAGCGTAGTCTCGCCATCGACATCGCGCGGGACGGCGATCTCGATGTCCGCTCGCTGATCGCTCAGGGGGCGTCCGGCTACGATCTCGTCGTCGGGAGGGGAGAGTGGTGGCGAATCGGCCTTGCGCCGCTTCTGCATGGCAGCGGGTGGCACCTCGTGAGCAACTGCGTGGCGCTGTTCATCGTCGGCGTCAGGCTGGAGTCGCTGATCGGCCGCGGCTGGTTTGCTTTGATCTTCGTTGCCAGTGCATTGGCCGGAGAGGCCGGCTCGCTGCTGGGCAACGGTCCCGGCACGGTCGGCGTCGGTGCGTCCGGCGCCATCACCGGGCTGATCGCCGCGCTGTTCGTGGCGAGCTTCGATCCCGAAGCGGACGCCGATCAGACCATATCGAGGCTGAAGACGTCGCTGTTCTTCGGTGTTCCCGCACTGCTGCCAATGGCCTTTGGCGCTTCCGGCAACGTCAACTATTACGCCCACGCAGGCGGTGCGGTGGCCGGCGCCGCGCTCGCCGTCACGCCGTGGCTCGCCTTCCGGTCCTATGACAGCCTGCCGCGGAGCGCGAGCATGACCTTGCTGGCAGGATCCATCGGATCTCTCATCTGCGCCGGCTTCGCCGCCGCGCATTATTCGGCCTACATGGCCGATGCCGCGCACTATATCCGCGCCTCGGAAGTGCCGATGAAGGGCGACGAGATGGCCAGCCGGTCGCTCGATCTCGTTAGCCGCTACCCGAAAGACGCGCGGGCTCACGTCTACCGTGCTGTCTTCTTCCTGGAACAAGCGGATATCAATGCCGCCGAGAGGGAAGCGCAAACCGCCATGTCGCTCGCAGCTTCGGACGTGGCGGGTGGGCCGGTGCGCTCCGGGGCGCAGGGCTTGATGGCGGTGTTGCTGTGGGTGCAGGGGCGAACCAGCGAGGCGAAGGCCATGGCGGCCGAGCCATGCCGTGCCAAGATGCCCGAGGTGCGTCGCATCCTGCAGAAGTCGAAATTGTGCGGTTGATGCAAAGATTCTCGCCGCCGTCATTGCGAGGAGCTCTTGCGACGAAGCAATCCAGACTGTCTCCGCGGACGCATGTCTGGATTGCTTCGCTTCGCTCGCAATGACGCGTGGAAAGAGAGCCTACGCCAGCACCCCCACCACCGCTCCCATCAGACACGTCGTCAGCGTCCCCGACACGATCGACTTCAGACCCAGCGCGTTGATCTCCTCGCGCCGCTCCGGTGCCATCACCCCTAAGCCGCCGATCATGATGCCGAGGCTGGCGAAATTGGCGAAGCCGCACATCGCATAGAGCATGATCAGGCGCGAGCGCGGATCGAGCGTGTCGGGCGGCAGCTTCGAGAAGTCGACATAGGCGATCAATTCGTTCAGCACGGTCTTGGTGCCCATCAGGCTGCCGGCGGTGATCGCTTGATCCCACGGCAGCCCCATCAGCCAGCACACCGGCGCCATGACGAGGCCGAGCAGCCGCTGCAGCGAGATCGCGGCGCCGCCGACGTGCGGGAGCAGGCCGAGGATTGCGTTGACGAGATAGACCAGCGCCACCAGCACCAGCAGCATCGCGACGATGTTGATCAGCAGCTCGATGCCCGCGCTGGTGCCTTTCACGATCGCGTCCATCGTGCTGGCGACCTCCATTTGCGGATCCTCCAGCGCGCCGCCGGTGCGCTTGTCGGAGGTTTCAGGGACCATGATCAGGCTGACCAGGATCGCCGCCGGCGCGCCGAGCACCGAGGCGATGACGAAATGCGCGGCGGCGTCGGGAATGAGCGGCGCCAGCAGCGTCGCATAGAGCACCAGCACGGTGCCGGCGATGCCGGCCATGCCGCCGGTCATGACCAGGAACAACTCGCTGCGCGTCATCTGTGCCAGATACGGCCGCACGAACAGCGGCGCCTCGACCATGCCGAGGAAGATGTTGGCAGCGGTCGAGAGCCCGACGGCGCCACCGACGCCCAGCGTGCGCTCCAAGAGCCAGGCCATGCCGCGGACGATCGGTGGCAGCACGCGCCAATAGAACAGCAGCGTCGTGAGCACGCTCATGACCAGCACGATCGGCAGTGCCTGGAACGCCAGGATGAAGTCCGCGCCTGGCGCCTTCAGGTCGAAGGGCAGGGGTCCGCCGCCGATATAGCCGAACACGAAGGCGGAGCCGGCCCGCGAGGCCGCCGAGATCGCGCCGACCGCCTCGTTGATGGCGCCGAAGGCATGAGCGACGACCGGCAGCTTCAGCAGCACGAGGGCGGTGATGAAGGTCGCGGCGAGGCCGATCGCCGCCTGGCGCAGCGACACCGCGCGCCGATTCTCCGCCAGCGCGAAGGCGATCAGCAGCAATGCGAAAATGCCGAGTGCAGATTGCAGGCGCAGCATGATGTCCCAAACCCTCGATGATTATGGCCGTGCCTGCGCTGCAAAGGCAATGCCGGGAGCAGCCGGGAACGACCAGTGTTGACAAGCGGGGCCACCTCGGCCACGCGGGAGGCCTTCGATATCGAGGGAAAGAGCGGTCCGAGCGTGACCGAAGAGGCGATGCCAGAGCAGCCAATATCAGGACATCGACAGGTCACCGCCGGTGAGCTCCTCCGCCATCCCGCTTTCCTGTTCTTCCTGCTCTCGCGCAGCCTGTCGCGCTTCTCCAGCCAGATCGCGGCCGTCGCGATCGGCTGGCAGATCTACGATCTCACCGGCTCGGCGTTCGACCTCGGGATGGTTGGTCTCGTCCAGTTCCTGCCCACCGCGCTTCTGGTGTTCGTCGCCGGCCACGCCGCCGATCGCTACGAGCGCAAGCGCGTCGTCCAGCTCTGCCAGCTGGTGGAGGCCGCGACCGCGCTCTATCTCGGGGCCATCACCTATCTCGGCGCGGTCAGCGAAGTGCAGATCTTCATCGCGACTTTCCTGCTCGGAATCGCCGGCGCGTTCGAGAGCCCGACCACGGCGGCGCTGCTGCCGCTGATCGCGCCGCAGGGCTCGCTCCAGCGCGCCACTGCCGTCTCCAGTGGGGCGGCGCAGGTCGCGACCATCACGGGACCTGCGCTCGGCGGCATCGCCTATGCGGTCGCCCCGCACCTTGCCTATGCCGTGATGGTCCTGTTCTGGGTCTTGGGGATGATCTTGACCGGCTTCATCCGGCCGCGCCCGCAGGCGATCGCGAGGGAGGGGATGGACTCGGACAACATCTTCGCCGGCGTCCGCTTCATTCGCAGCAACCCGGCGATCCTCGGCACCATCTCGCTCGATCTGTTCGCCGTGCTGTTCGGCGGCGTCACGGCGCTGCTGCCGATCTATGCCCGCGACATCCTCCAGACCGGCCCGGTCGGGTTAGGCGTGCTGCGCGCCGCGCCTGCGGTCGGTGCCTTGCTGATGACCATGGTGCTGGCGCGCCACGCGATCTCCCGGCATGTGGGCCTTCGCATGTTCCAGGCCGTGATCGTGTTCGGCCTCGCCACCATCGTGTTCGCGCTGTCGTCCTGGATGTGGCTTTCAGTGCTGTCGCTTGCAATCCTCGGTGCGGCCGACACGATCAGCCTCGTGATCCGCTTCTCGCTGGTGCAGCTGTCGACACCCGACGAGATGCGCGGCCGCGTCGGCGCGGTGAACTTCCTGTTCATCAACGCCTCGAACCAGCTCGGCCAGTTCGAGAGTGGAGTGGCAGCCGCGCTGCTCGGCGCCATGCCCGCCGCTGTGCTCGGCGGCGTCGCCACCGTCGCAGTGGCGCTGCTCTGGATGAAGCTGTTTCCAGCCCTGCGCAAGGTGGAGAGCCTGGAGTAGGCGCTCCGCTCTCTCAACGTCATTGCGAGGAGCCCGCGACAAAATTGCGTAGCAATTTTGCGCTGATGCGGCGAAGCAATCCAGAATCTCACCGCGGCGGCAGCCTGGATTGCTTCGCTGCGCTCGCAATGACGATTGTTGAGATGGCGTGGGGACTTAACTCGCGTCACGCCCGCAGCCCGGCAGCAGCAGGCGCCTCTTGACGCCTACTGTGCATGGGGTTGTTTTCGCGCTTTTTGTTCAGCCCCGCCCGACGAACGGCATCTTGGTCGCCATCACCGTCATGGTCAGCACGTTGGCATCGAGCGGCAGGCTGGCCATGTAGGCCACGGCATCGCCGACTGCTTTCGCGTCCATGCGCGGCTCGTGCTTGGTGGTGCCGTCGGGCTGCAGCACGCCGGGGCCGTTGACCATGCGGTCGGTCATCGGGGTTGCGGCATTGCCGATGTCGACCTGGCCGACGGCGATGTCGTACATGCGGCCGTCGAGATTGCTGGCCTTGGTGAGGCCGGTGATGGCGTGCTTGGTCGAGGTGTAGGCCGCCGAGAATGGCCGCGGCGCGTGCGCCGAGATCGAGCCGTTGTTGATGATGCGGCCGCCGCGCGGGGTCTGATCCTTCATGATGCGGAAGGCGTGCTGGGTGCACAGGAACGGGCCGGTGAGGTTGGTGTTCACCACGGCCTGCCATTGCTCGAGGCTGAGATCCTCGAAGTTGACGGCCGGCGCGCCCATGCCGGCATTGTTGAAGAGCACGTCGAGCCGGCCGTAGGTCGCCTTCACCTTGTCGAACAGCGCGGCGATGGAGTCCGGCTTGGTCATGTCGGCGGTGACGCAGAGGCTTTTTCCCGCGGGACCGAGCTTTGCCGTCTCCTCGAGCATGTCGAGCCGGCGGCCTGTGAGCACCACGGTGAAGCCGGTGTTCATCAGCGCCAGCGACGCCGCGCGCCCGACGCCGGTGCCGGCGCCCGTCACCAATGCGATCTTTTTCGCTTCACTCATCGTTTCCTGCCTTTTCTCTTCTGCTGTCAGGTTTTGGGTTCTTTGTCGTTCTTGTAGGGCGGGCGCGGAATGTTCTGATGCGCCGCGCGCAAGGCCGCCGACCAGCGCGAGCGCAGGTCGTGGAAATAGGGCTCGCCTGCCTCGATGCGATGGTTGAGATCGGCCTCGCAGGCTTCGTTGCGCACCACCAGCACGTCGATCGGCAGGCCGACGCCGAGATTCGAGCGCATCGTCGAGTCCATCGAGATCAGGCCGGTCTTCAGCGCCTCATAGAGCTCGACGTCGTAATGCATGGCGCGGTCGAGCACCGGCTTGCCGTATTTGTGCTCGCCGATCTGCAGGTAGGGCGTGTCGGTGGTGCACTCGATGAAATTGCCGGCGGTGTAGACCATGAACAGGCGCATCCGCGCGCCCTTGATCTGGCCGCCGAACAGGAAGGAGACGTCGAAGGACACGTCCTCGGATTTCAGCGCCGGCCCTTCGGTGGCATGCACCGCCCGGATCGCCCGGCCGATGCGCTGGGCGGCCTGGAACATGGTCGGTGCGTTCATCAGCGTCTCGATCTCGCCCGTATTGGGATCTTCGAGGCCCTCGGTCAGCGTCGACAGCACCGACTGGCTGATGGCGAGGTTGCCGGCACTGGCGATCGCCATGATGCGCTCGCCGGGCTTGGAGAAGATGTGCAGCTTGCGGAAGGTCGAGACATTGTCGAGGCCGGCATTGGTGCGGGTATCGGCGATCATCACCAGACCGTCCCGAACCAGGATTCCGCAGCAATAGGTCATTTCCGGTCCCCGAACGCGTTTGCGCGGAATTACTAGCCAATTTCAAGGGCCACTCCAACCCCCGATTGGGTCCGTCATTCCGGGGCGCGACGAAGTCGCGAGCCCGGAATCCATTCCTCCACCAACTCTGCGGCCAGATGGATTCCGGGTTCGCGCGACGCGCGCCCCGGAATGACGGTGCGAGACGGCAATTTAGTCCGCGGCATTCACCAGAAACGCCTCATCGACCGGCACGCCGAGCGCCGTCACCAGCCGGTTGGTCTCCGCGGCCATGCCGACGATGGCGAGCAGCTCCCCATATTCGGCCTCGCTCATGCCCTTGGCCCGTGCCGCGGCCGTGTGCGAATGGATGCAGTAGCTGCAGCCATGCGCGATCGAGACGGCGACGTAGAGCATTTCCTTGACCTTGGGATCGAGCGCGCCGGGAGCCATCACCTCCTTGATGCTCTCCCAGGTCCGCCGCAGCGTCTTCGAATCATGGGCCAGCGCGCGCCAGAAATTGTTGACGAAGTCCGATTTCCGCACCTTGCGGATATCGTCGAAAACGGCGCGCGCTTCGGCCGAGAGTTCATCATCCGAAAGTAATTTCACAGTCGCCATGGCTACCTCGCGGGTCTGATCCGATCCCGCGATTGTAGCACGCCGAATGTGTTCGGCTGGCGGCTCCTAGCTCTGCCGCTGGGATTGCGATTGCGACTGCCCGCCGCGGCCGGCCTGTTCGACCTTCACCGCCACCGTCAGCGTTTCCGTGCCGCCGCCGTAGCGCGTGCCGCGCACCGGGGCCGCGCCGAGATAGTCGAGCCCGATCGCGAGGCGGACATGCGCGTCGGTGGCGCAGATGCTGTTGGCGGGATCGAAGCCGACCCAGCCGAGATCGGGCACGTAAGCCTCTGCCCAGGCATGGCCGGCGTCCTGGTGCACCGTGTCGTCCGCACGCAGGAAATGTCCGGAGACGAAGCGCGCCGGCACGCCGCCGGCGCGGGCGCAGGCGATGAAGATGTGCGCGTAGTCCTGGCAGACCCCGCGCTTGAGCGTGAACGCCTCCGCTGCGGACGTGCCGCTGTTGGTGGGGTCCTCGTCGAACGTCATGTGATCGGTCACCTGCGTCATCAGCGTGTGCAGGAAGCCCAGCGTGTCGCTCTCGGCCTCGCTGCGCAACTGCCGCGCGACCGCCGTCATCGCCGGATTGACCGAGGTGAGGTCGGTGACGCGCAGGAACATGCCGGGGGGAAAGCGCTCATCGCTGCCACGCAGCACGCCGCCGGTGTCGTGGGTCTCGATCAGCCCTTCGGCAATGATCTGGATGTCGCCGACGGGCCCGCAGGACAGCACGTGGGTGACGTTGCCGAACGCGTCCTCATGCATGTCGAGCTTGGTGTCGGTGGAGACGTCGATCTGCCATTCCGCGACGTATTGCCCGTCATGGCTGCCCGGCGTCATGCGCAGGATCTGGATCACGCTGGTGGCCGGCGGCTCGTAGCGATAGGTCGTGGTGTGCTGGATTCGCAGGCGCATGGTGGACCGTGTCGTTTGTTGTAAGGCGTGACTGCCGTCGCAAAGAAGCTCGTCATGCCCGGGCTTGTCCCGGGGCATCCACGTTCTTCCTCGTCGCGCAAAAGCAAGAACGTGGATGGCCGGCACATCTAGCGCGAAGACGCGCTTCGCGCTTTTGCCAGGCCATGACAATATCCCCTGTCGTCAGTCGAGCGACATTAGATCAAATACTGCTTCGTGATGATTTCGCCCAGCCTGGAATTGTCCGCGATGAATTCCTGAATGAATTCATGCACGCCATGCTGGAAAATGTCGTTCATGTTGCTGTGTTCCAGCCGGTTGCGGATGCCGCGGGCGTGGCGCTGGGCCGGGCCCTGGCGGCCATAGGCGACGCCGATCTGGTCGAGATTGCGCACGAGATTGCCGTAGCAGCTGGCGAGCGAGCGCGGCAGCGTGTCGTTGAGGATCAACAGGTCCGCGATCAGCCAGGGCTTCAGCGTCTCGCGATAGACCCAGTGATAGGCCGTCAGCGCCGAGACCGAACGCAGGATCGAGCTCCACTGGTAGAAGTCGAGAGGCCCGCCGACATGCTCCTCCTCGGGCAGCAGCACGTGATACTTCACGTCGAGGATGCGCGCGGTGTTGTCGGCGCGCTCCAGGTGCACGCCCATGCGCGAGAACCAATAGGCGTCGTTGCGCAGCATGGTCCGATAGGCCGAGCCGTCGAAGCGCAGCGAGGTCTCCTGCACGAAGCGCAGGAATTTTGCGAGGTCCTCGCGCGTCGAGGTGCCCTTGCTCCACACCGCCTGAAGCTCGATCCAGGCCGAGTTGATGGTGTCCCACATCTCGCTGGTGAGGGCCGTGCGCACCGAGCGCGAGTTCAGCCGCGCCGCTTCGATACAGTTTCGGATCGAGGACGGGTTGTTCTGGGAGAACGAGAGATACTCGACGACGTTGTGCTCGTTGGCTTCCTCATAGGCCTGATAGAAGCTAGCGGCGACCCCGGCCGTGAGCAGCGCCGAATCCCATTCATTGGTCTTGCCGATATAGGCGGCGGGAAGCGCGGTGACGCGCAGCGTCGCATCGATGGTGCGCGCGAGATATTCGGCCCGTTCGACGTAGCGGGCGAGCCAGTAGAGGTTTTCGGCGGTACGCGACAGCATCTCTCTACTCGTCCAGAATCCAGGTGTCCTTGGTGCCGCCGCCCTGGCTCGAGTTCACCACCAGGGAGCCTTCCTTGAGCGCGACGCGGGTGAGCCCGCCCGGCACGATGGTCGTGCTCTTGCTGCCCGTGAGCACGAAGGGGCGAAGATCGACGTGACGTGGAGCGAGGCCCGACGCCGTGCAGGTCGGGCAGGTCGAGAGCGCCAGGGTCGGCTGGGCGATGAAACCTTCCGGCTCGCGCTTGAGCTTGTCGCGGAACGCTTCGATTGTCGCCTTGGTCGCGGCGGGACCGATCAGCATGCCGTAGCCGCCGGAGCCGTGCACTTCCTTGACGACGAGCTCGCTTAGATTGTCCAGCACATAAGCGAGGTCCTTTGGCTCGCGGCAGCGCCAGGTCGGCACG
Organism: Bradyrhizobium sp. BRP20; assembly: GCF_020194215.1. NCBI lineage: Bacteria > Pseudomonadati > Pseudomonadota > Alphaproteobacteria > Hyphomicrobiales > Nitrobacteraceae > Bradyrhizobium > Bradyrhizobium sp. BRP20. The sequence goes on from NZ_JADYVY010000004.1 coordinate 200,831, forward strand.
TTCTTTAGGATCGGCTCCTCGCCGAGATAGAATTTCACGATGTCGGGCATGTAGGAGTAGATCGCCTTGTCGTCGGCGATGCCGGTGCCGACGGCGTTGGCGAGCGTGATGTTACCGGCCGCGTAGGCCGACATCAGTCCGGGCACGCCGAGCACCGAATCGGGACGGAAGGTGAGGGGATCGAGGAAGTCGTCGTCGACGCGCCGATAGATCACGTCGACCCGCTTCAGCCCTTCCGTCGTCCGCATGAACACTTCGTTGTTCTTGACGACGAGGTCGCGGCCTTCGACCAGCTCGATGCCGAGCTTGTCGGCGAGGAAGGAGTGCTCGTAATAGGCCGAATTGTAGACGCCCGGGGTGAGCAGCGCCACCGTCGGCTCGCCGGAGGCGCTTTGCGGCGCGACCGAGCGGAGCGCTGCGAGCAGTTCGTCCGGATAGCGCTCGACCGGCGCCACCCGGTGGCGGGCGAACAGATCCGGAAACAGCCGCATCATGATCTCGCGGTTTTCCAGCATGTAGGACACGCCCGACGGCGTGCGGGCGTTGTCCTCCAGCACGATGAAGTCCTCGGCGTCGACCCGGACGATGTCGATGCCGGCGATGTGCACGTAGACGTCGTGCGGCACCTGCTGGCCGTTCATCTCGGGCCGGAACACCGGGTTCTGGAAGATCAGATCGTCGGGCACGATGTCGGCGCGGAGGATGTCGCGGCCGTGATAGATGTCGCGCAGGAACATGTTGAGCGCGCGCACGCGTTGCTTCAGGCCCTTCTCCAGCCGCGCCCATTCCTTGCCGGACATGATCCGCGGAATCACGTCGAAGGGGATCAGGCGCTCGGTGGACTCGGAATCGCCGTAGACCGCGAAGGTGATGCCGATCCGGCGAAACAGCAGCTCAGCTTCCTGGCGGCGATATTCGAGCGCCTCGGGAGGCGTCTCCTTGAGCCAGCGCGCCAGCTCCTGATAGGCGGGGCGGAGGTCCCCGCCGGGAATGTTCATTTCGTCAAACGCGACTGCCATAGATCCCGACTTGTCTCCCCAGGCGTTGCGCCATGCGCCAGGTCGCGTCGGCCTTGATGAGACCGCAACGTCCTGTGGCCATGCGTCAACAGTGCATGACTTTCATGTGGTAGCAAGGGCCGGGCCAGCGCGATAAGCATGGAGAGGGGGCATTTGCCGGCGACGGCCGGCGGCGTGCCTGAAAAAATGGCTGAAGACTGCTTATTTCAGAAGCAAAACCGCGTGACTTCAACGCGTTACCTCGGCAAAGTCGGCGTCACAGGTGAGGGACTTAAGGCATGAGCGAGATCGTCACGGCGGGCATTCTGGTCATCGGAGACGAAATCCTGTCCGGCCGGACCAAGGACAAGAATATCGGCTTCATCGCCGAATACCTGACCAATATCGGCATCGACCTGAAGGAGGTCCGCATCGTCTCCGACGACGAGCCGGATATCATCGCTGCACTGGATGCATTGCGGCATCGCTACACCTACGTCTTCACCACGGGCGGCATCGGGCCGACTCATGACGACATCACCGCTGATGCCGTGGCCAAGGCGTTCGGCGTCGGTATCGACCATCATCCGGAAGTGGTCGCCCGCTTTCGCGAGCGCTGGAGCGAGCAGGACCTCAACGAGGCCCGACTACGCATGGCCCGCATCCCCGACGGCGCCGAGCTGATCCAGAGCGCGACCATTCTCGCCCCCGGCTTCAAGATCGGCAACGTCATCGTCATGGCCGGCGTGCCCTCGATCATGCAGGCGATGATGGACATCGTCTCGCCCAAACTGAAGTCGGGCGTGCGCATGCTGTCGGACTCGGTCCGGGCCAATGCGCGCGAGGGCGATATCGGCGGACCGCTGCGGGCGATCGCTGCCGCCCATCCCGACACCATCATCGGCAGCTATCCCTTCATGGACGAGGAGCAGAAGCCCAACACCAATCTGGTGGTGCGCTCGCGCGATCCCGAGAAGCTCGCGGCGGCAATGGCCGCGGTGAAGGAAATGCTGGCGGGATTGAACGTCAACCGCTAGCAGGGAATTGCCGGACGAGATTGCAGGAGACAGGCGATGGCTGGTGAAGCACCGGAACTGAGTGCGCAGGAGCGGGCAGGCAAGGCCTTCCCCGTCTCGTGGGACCAGTTCCACCGGGATTGCCGGGCGCTGACCTGGCGGCTCAACGAGGTCGGTCCGTTCCATGCGGTGATTGCGATCACCCGCGGTGGCCTGGTGCCCGCCGCGATCGTGGCGCGCGAGTTAGGGGTGCGCGTCATCGATACGGTCTGCGTCGCCAGCTACGACCACAACAAGCAGGGCGAGCTCCAGGTGCTCAAGGGCATTTCCGAGGCGACAATGACGCTCGGCGGCGGCACCGGCAAGGGCCTGTTGATCGTCGATGACCTCGTCGATACCGGCAAGACCGGCAGGATGGTGCGCGAGATGCTGCCCGATGCGCATTTCGCCACCGTCTACGCCAAGCCGATGGGACGCCCGCTGGTCGACACTTTCATAACTGAGGTGTCGCAGGACACCTGGATCTTCTTCCCCTGGGACACAGCACTGTCCTACCACCCGCCGCTGCGCGACGGCGCGGCGTGACCAGAGCGAATGGCGAGTAGCGAATGGCGCGTAACACCGACCCCATTCGCCATTCGCCATTCGCCACTCGCCCCCTCCAGAACCGAGTCACACCCACCGGCGAGATCATCGCCACCCCACACCGCGGTCTGTTCACCGGCAATCGCGGCATCATCCACGATCCCGCGACGAAGACGCTGCTGAAGAAGCGCTGGTCGACGCCGGCCTGGATCACATGCCTGTGCGAATTCCGCGGCTGGCGGCGGCCGGTGATGGCGCGGCGGAGCTGGACCGAGCTGTTCTTTCTCGACGAAGCCACCGCCTTTGCTGCCGGACATCGCCCATGCTTCTTCTGCCGGCGTGACGATGCCAACCGGTTTCGCGCGGCATGGGAGAGGGGAAACGGCGCAAGCAAGGTGAGCGCAAAGTCGATGGACGCAAAGCTGCACCTGGAGCGTCTGGATCACGGCCGTAAGCGCCTGCACCCACTGCGAGGGCCGCTCGCAGACTTACCCGATGGTGTGATGGTGCAGCAGGGCGAGCAGAGCTATCTTGTGACGAAAGGCCGGCCGCTGCTTTGGTCGCCAGCCGGCTATGCCCGTACCGAGCACGAACTGTCGAGTGCGATGCTGCTGACGCCTCCATCCACATTACGGGCGTTCAGCGCCGGATATCGACCGGCGTTGCATCCGACCGCTCCGGACTAGCCGAGCGACCTGCGGATCACCGCCATCACCCCAGCCTCTCGCGCGCCAGCGCCGCGCCGGCGCCAAGCGCCATCAGCTTGGTTTCGGCGATCTCGCGCCGCATCGGCGCCATGCCGCAATTGGTGGTGGCGATGATGTTGCTCTTGGGCACGAATTGCGACACCGCCTCGATCACCTTCACGACGTCCTCGGCCGTCTCCACCGTGTCGCTGGCGACGTCGATGACACCGGCCTGCACGATCTTGTTCTTCAGCAGCGCGAGCAGGTCGAGCGGCACCTTGGAATTGCGGCACTCGATCGCGACCTGCTGGATCGGGCTTGCGTCGATGGCCGGAAAGATCTGCTCGTATTGCCGCCATTGGCTGCCGAGCGTCTCCTTCCAGTCCGTATTGGCCTTGATGCCGTAGCCGTAGCAGATGTGCACGGCGGTGGCGCAGGCGAGGCCCTGTGCGGCGCGCTCCAGCGCCTTGATGCCCCAATCGTTGACCTCGTCCATGTAGACGTTGAAGGCGGGCTCGTCGAATTGCACGAGATCGACGCCGTCGGCCTGCAAGGCCCTGGCTTCCTCGTTCAAGAGCTCGGCGAAGGCAAAGGCCATCTTGACCCGGTCGCCATAGTAGCGGTCGGCAATGGTGTCGATGATGGTCATCGGGCCGGGCAGGGTGAATTTCAGCTGCTTCCTGGTGTGCGTGCGCGCGACGCGCGCCTCGAAGGCATGGACGCGGTCCTTCAGCCGCAGCGGCGCGACCACCTGCGGCACCATCGCCTTGTAGCGGTCTTTCCGGATGCCCATCTCGACCTTGTGGGCGAAATCGATGCCCTCGATCTTCTCCAGGAAACCGTGCACGAAGTGCTGCCGGGCCTGCTCGCCTTCGGTGACGATGTCGATGCCGGCGTCCTCCTGGAGCTTCAGCCAGATCAGCGTCGCATCGCGCTTGGCGCGGAGCAACTCGTCGCCTTCGGACTTCCAGGGCGCCCAGAGCATGTTCGGCTCGGCGAGCCATTCCGGCTTCGGCAAGGAGCCGGCGATCGTGGTTGGAAACAGCATGGCGGCCCTCCCGGCAGATTGTTGCGCCCCTTCCTGCCATGTCCTAACGTCGAGGTACAGAACAACAAAAGTCGTCATTGGCTGGCGGCAGCGATAGGGACGGCGCAAGGGAAGGCCCATGATCGACCTCTATTACGCGCCGACGCCGAACGGCTGGAAAATCTCGATCATGCTGGAGGAGCTCGGGCTTCCCTATCGGGTGATCCCCGTGAATATCCGCGCCGGCGAGCAGTTCAATCCTGAGTTCCTGGCGATCTCTCCGAACAACCGTATTCCCGCGATCGTCGATCACGCGCCCGCTGATGGCGGCGAGCCGTTCTCGGCGTTCGAGACCGGCGCGATCCTGATCTATCTCGCGGAGAAGACCGGCCGCTTCCTGCCCGCCGATTGGCGCGGCCGCTCCACCACGATCCAGTGGGTGATGTGGCAGATGGCGGGCCTCGGGCCGATGCTCGGCCAGCACGGCCATTTCGCGCTCTATGCGGCCGAGAAGATCCCTTACGCGATCGAGCGCTATCGCGACGAGGCGGCGCGGCTCTACGGCGTGCTCGATCGCCAATTGGCCAGGACTGGCGCCTATGTCGCCGGCGACTATTCCATCGCCGACATCGCCTGCTTCCCCTGGACCATGACCCACAAGGCGCAGGGTTTTACGCTCGACGACTATCCCAATGTGAAACGCTGGTATGCCGAGGTCCGAGCAAGGCCGCAGGTGCAGGCGGGGCTAGCGATCGGAAAATTCGTGAAAGAGCCGTTCGACGAGGAATCACGCAAGATCATGTTCGGCCAGAGAGCTAAGGAAGTGTTGGGAAGGAAGTAGTGCCACATCCGTCATTCCGGGGCGCGACGAAGTCGCGAGCCCGGAATCCATCAGGCAGCGTAACGAGAGGCGAAATGGATTCCGGGCTCGCGCCCAAAGGCGGCGCGCCCCGGAATGACAGCAAAAAGGAACCCCCATGATCGAATTCTTCTTCGACTGCTCCAGCCCCTGGACCTATCTCGCCTTCCACAACATCCAACCGCTCGCCAAGGAGTTCGGGGCCGACATCACCTGGCGGCCGATCCTGGTCGGCGGCATCTTCAACACCGTCAATCCGAGCGTCTATGCCCAGCGCGAGAAGCCGGTGCCGCTGAAGGCGCGCTACATGAAGAAGGACCTCGCCGACTGGGCGCGTTCGGCGGGCCTTGCAATGAAGATGCCGCCAACGGTGTTTCCGGTGAACAGCGTCAAGGTGATGCGCGGCTGCCTCTGGCTCGGTCAGGACATGGTGCCGTTCGCGACATCGGTGTTCGAGGCCTATTGGGGCGAGGACAAGGACATCTCGCAGGACGCGGTGCTCGCGGAGATCTGCAGAAAGGTCGGCATCGACGAACAGAAGTTCTTCGCCGGCATTGCCGAGCAGGGCATCAAGGACCAGCTCAAGGCCAATACCGAGGAGGTCGTCGCACGCGGCGGCTTCGGCTCGCCGACGATCTTCGTGAACAAGAGCGACATGTATTTCGGCAATGATCGCCTGCCGCTGATCCGCGAAGCGCTTCAGCGCAGCAAGGCGAGCGCGGCCTGATGGTGCGCGCCGTCGTCTGCCGCGAGCTCGGCGCGCCCGAGCGTTTGCTGTTGGAGGAGTTTCCGTCGCGCGCGCTAAAGCCGGGCGAGGTACGCGTCGCCATCCGCGCCGCCGGGCTGAACTTCCCCGACGTGCTGATGGCCGCCGGCGAATACCAGCTCAAGCCGGAGCTGCCGTTCACGCCGGGCATGGAAGCGGCCGGCGACGTCACCGAGGTGGCATCGGAGGCAAGCGGCGTTGCCGTCGGCGACAAGGTCATCGTGAAGATGCGCTTTGGTGCCTTCACGGATGAAGCGGTGGTCACGCCGTCGCAGCTCACTCCCATGCCGTCCACCTTCGACTATGCGGAGGCTGCGACCTATCTCGCCGGCCACGGCACGGCCTATCACGCGTTGATCGATCGCGGCCGGGTCGCGCTCGGCGAGGTGCTGCTGGTCCACGGCGCCGGCGGTGGCGTCGGCCTTGCCGCTGTCGAGATCGGCAAGATGCTGGGCGCGACCGTGATCGCGACCGCCTCCAGCGACGAGAAGCTCAGAATCGCGAAATCGCGCGGCGCCGATCATCTCGTCCGCTACGACCGCGAGCCGTTCCGCGATGCCGTCAAGCGCATCACCGAGGGGCGCGGCGCCGACGTCGTGTTCGACCCCGTCGGTGGCCAGGTCTTCGAAGATTCGATGCGCTGCATCGCCTGGGGCGCGCGGCTCTTAGTGATCGGCTTCACCGGCGGCATCGGCTCGGCCAAGACCAATCTCCTGCTGATCAAGGGCGCCAGCGTGCTCGGCGTACGCGCCGGCGAAGCGGTGCGGAAGAATCCTGCGCTCGGCGAGGTCCGCCTGAAGGCGCTTTTGCAATGGGCGGAGGAGGGCAAGCTGCGCCCCAACGTCTCGCACCGCCTGCCGCTTAAGGACTATGCGAAGGCGATGCGGTTGTTGATCGACCGCAAGGCGATCGGACGCGTCGCGCTACTGATGTGACGTCCGCGCGACGGTGTCGCGGCCGCCCGGCGCGTAGCCGAGGCAGGTCCGCACGATCTGGCCGCAGACGGCGTCACGCGCATTTCCGATGTCGGTATTCCCGGCATATTGCACCTCGGTGACCTTGCCGCGAGCAAAGCGCAACTGCACGCGACAATAGCCCGAAGGCGCCTGGCCTCCGATATTCAGGCCGGGCGGAAGCGTGAGCGTGGGCGGCGCGATGCCGCCGGGAGGGCTCGCCGCGTGCTCGTACATCCAGATCTCGCCCGAACCGTCCTTGGCGGTTCCGGCCGGCAGGCCGGCGCACATGCGGATCGCCGACTGGTCGAGACCGATCAAGCTGGCTCGTCCGCGCTGCGCCCACTCGGCGTCCTGCTCGGCACAGCCGGCAAGGACGAGTGGCGCGAGAGCCGCCATTCGCAGGCAAAGTTGCATCGGCATCGCTTCCCTGTGCGATGCGAACGATAGCGCAAGGTGGTTTTGCGATGCAGCAGGCCTGTCGACCGACTGTCCATGCGCACTTGGCATGGATCAAACAGCCGAGTTGCGCGTTACGGCGCGCTACGCGCTCGTCACTTGTACTCGCGCTCCGTCCACCACGGGAAGTAATCCGGCATGTCGGTGGACACCTTGTTCTTGAAGTGCGCGGGACGCTTCTCCAGGAACGACACCACGCCTTCCTTGACGTCGTCCGAGCGGCCGCGGGCGTAGATGCCGCGGCTGTCGACCTTGTGGGCTTCCATGGGATCGTCGGCGCCCATCATGCGCCACATCATCTGGCGGATCAGCGCGACCGACACCGGCGCGGTCTTTGCCGCAAACTCCTTGGCGAGCGCTCGGGCGGTCGGCAGCAGATCATCGGGGGCCACGACCTTGCTGACGAGGCGGCCCGCAAGCGCTTCCTGCGCCGGGAAGACACGGCCCGAATAGCACCATTCCAGCGCCTGCGAGATGCCGACGATGCGCGGCAGGAACCAGCTCGAGGCCGCCTCGGGCACGATGCCGCGCTGGGAGAACACGAAGCCGAACCGCGCAGCCTCCGAGGCGATGCGGATATCCATTGCAAGCTGCATGGTGACGCCGATGCCGACGGCCGGGCCGTTCACCGCCGCGATCACGGGCTTGAGGCATTTGAAGATGCGCAACGTCACCTGGCCGCCGCCGTCACGCACCTGCGGGTCGCTATAGTCGACCTTGCCGTCGGCAAAACGCTTGACCGGCCCGCGCCGCGCGTCGCGATCGAACGTGTCGGCACCGGAGGAGAGATCGGCGCCCGCGCAAAAGCCGCGGCCGGCGCCGGTGACGATGATGGCGCGGACGTTATCATCCTTGTCGGCGGTGTCGAACGCGTCGATCAGTTCGGCTTGCATCTGCGCGTTGAAGGCGTTGAGCTTGTCGGGCCGGTTCAGCGTGATGGTGAGGATCTGATCGGCGACCTCGTACTTGATCGTCTCATACGCCATGGTGGTTTCCTTCCCTGTTTCTTTGTCGCTCTCTCTAGCACGTCATTCCGGGGCGCGCGAAGCGCGGGCCCGGAATCCATTTGTCCACATCAGTAATGCGGATGAGTGGATTCCGGGCTTGCGCCAAGAGGGCGCAACCCGGAATGACGAGCGAGCGTTTGTTACGCCGGCGGCTTCGGCCAGGGCCGCTGCGGGCCGCGCAGGCCTTCGAACGCCTTGGCCATGCCGAGCACGCCGATGTCGTCGAAGCGGCGGCCGACGATCTGCACGCCGATGGGAAAACCCCTGGCGTCGAAGCCGCCGTTGAGGGAGATCGCCGGGTTCTCCGACATATTCCACGGCACGGTATAGGCGATGTGCTCGAACGGCTTCATGGGATCGTTGGTCGGCGACGCCCATTCCGCCGGAAAGTTCACGTTCGGCGCGGTCGGCGAGATCACATAGTCCAGCTCGCAAAAGAGCTTCGCCGCAGCCGCGCGGATCGCCATGGTCTGGTTGAAGCCGCGGATGACGTCGACGCCCGAGAGCTTGGCCCCGGACTCGCCCCACTTGAAGATATAGGGCAGCACCTTGGCCTGCTCGGCCGGCGTCAGCTTGGACAGATCGTCCCACATCCGCGCGCGCCAGAAATTGTCGAGACCGTCGAGCATCTCGCGCGTGAGGATGCCGTCGACCTCGGTGACGACGCTGCCTGCGGACTCGAATGCCTTCGCGGCCTTCACTGCGACCTCGCGCACCGGCTTCTCCAGCGCCAGGCCGCAGCCGGGATCGAGCATCAACCCGATGCGTAGTTTTCGCGGAGATTTCTCCAGCCCCTTCCAGTTCAGCAGCTCGGCCGGCAGGCTCATGCCGTCGCGGCGGTCGGGCTTTGCGATCGCGCTCATCATCAGCGCGCAATCGTCGACCGTGCGGGTCATCGGGCCTGCGACACGGCCGACATAGGTGGGGTCGATCGGCACTCGGCCAAAACTCGGCTTCAGGCCGACGAGGCCGCACCAGCCGGCGGGCAGGCGAACCGAGCCGCCGATATCGGTGCCGAGATGCAAGGGCCCGTAGCCGGCCGCGGCGGCGGCGCCTGCGCCGGCGCTGGAGCCGCCCGGGTTCTTGCTGAGATCCCACGGGTTGCGCGCGAGCGCATGGAACGAGGACAGCCCGGAGGACAGCATGCCGTAATCGGGCATGGTGGTCTTGGCGAAGATGATGCTGCCGGCCTCACGCAGCCGCGCAGCGGGCGGCGCGTCCTTCTCGGCCGGCACGAGCTTGACGCTGGCTGCCCCCAGCGGCACCGGCACGCCCTTGGTCGCGATGTTGTCCTTCACCGTCACGGGCACGCCGTCGAGCGGCCCGGAGGGCTCGCCGCCGGTCCAGCGCGCGGTCGAGGCCTTTGCGGCCTCGCGCGCGCCATCGGGGTCGAACGCATAGAGCGCCTTCAGATGCGGTTCCCACGCCGCGACATGCGCGAGCACGTCCTCCAGCACCTCGCTCGGCGAGAACTGCTTGGCACGATAACCCGCGATCAGGTCGACCGCGGACAGATCGTGCAGCGAGGTGACCGCCTCGACGCTCTTTTTATGCATTGCCACCCACCGGCATGCGCGTCTCGACGATGCGGGCGAACATGCTGGCACCGATCGGCAGGATCTTGTCGTCGAGCACGAAGCCGGGATTGTGCACGGGCACCGAGCCGTCATGGCCGACCCAGAAGTAAGCGCCGGGAATCGTCTCCAGCATGTCGGCGAAATCCTCGCTGCCCATCTTCGGCTGGATGCGGGTGATCACGTTGGCGGGATCGACGATGGTGCGCGCGACCTCCTCGACCACCTTGGACTGCTCGACCTGGTTGACCAGAACGCCGAACGTGTCGCGGATGTCGGCTTCGATCGTGCACTGATAGGCGGCGGCGATGCCGGCGCAGATGGTGCGGATGCGCTCGGCGATCAGGGCGCGGACCTCGTTGGAGAAGGTGCGGATGGTGCCGCACAGATGCGCATCGCCCGGAATGACGTTGTAGGCGGAGCCGGCATGGATCTGGGTGATCGAGATCACCGCGGCCTGCAGCGGGTCGACGTTGCGGCTGACGATGGTCTGGATCGCCTGCGCCAGTGTGGTCGCAATGACAACCGCGTCCTTGGAGCGCTCGGGCATCGCGCCATGCGCGCCGTAGCCGGTGATGCGCAGGTCGAAGAAGTCGGCACTGGCCATGGCCGGGCCCGGCAGGATCGCGATCTCGCCATGGTTGAGGTCGGGCGCGTTGTGCAGGCCGTAGAGCTCGTCGCAGGGAAATTTCTCGAACAGCCCGTCCTTGATCATGGCGCGGGCGCCGCCGAGGCCTTCCTCGGCCGGCTGGAAGATCAGGTGCACGGTGCCGTCGAAATTCCGGGTCTCGGCGAGATAGCGCGCGGTGCCGAGCAGCATGGTGGTGTGGCCGTCATGGCCGCAGCCGTGGAAGCGGCCGGGGATCTTCGAGCTCCACTTCAGATTGGTGTTCTCTTCCATCGGCAGCGCGTCCATGTCGGCGCGCAGCCCGATGCGCTTGCTGCCGGTGCCCTTGCCCTTGATGACGCCGATCACGCCGGTGCCGCCGAGGCCGCGATGCACTTCGATGCCCCAGCTCTTCAGCTTGTCGGCGACGATGCCGGAGGTGCGCACTTCCTCGAAGCCGATCTCGGGATGGGCGTGGAGGTCGCGCCTGATTGCGGTGAGTTCGTCGGCGTAGCCGTCGATGCGATCGATCGTGGGCATGTGGTCCTGTCCGGTTAGCGTGAGGGAGGCGTGAATACGGGGCCGTTCGGCTTGATGCGGATGCCCGGGCGCAGGCGCGTCCAGGGTAGCGAAGCGGTGTCGGCCGGCATCGCACCGGGCGCGGCACAGATCATCAGCTTCTCGGCGATCGGCTCGAAATCGGCGCGGAAATGCACCGAGCTCTTGTTGACCAGGATTTTCTGTTCGGTCGGCTCGATGCCGACATAGCGGTACATCGCCTGGTCGGCGAGCTGGGCCTTGTGCGAAGAGACGACGATGCGGACATCGCCGATGCGCAAGGCTGCGGACGGGCCCATCTCCATCTCGCGGCCGCCGTAATAGGGACCGGGCGCGATGAAGCGGCCGTCCGAGAGCTGCTCGACCACGAAGGTCTCGCGATAGGGCTCGTCGCCGGGGATGCCGGACTTGCCGCCGAGCGACAGCGTCACGGTGGCGCCGACGCCGGCTGCGTGCGCGGCCTTGGCCGATTCCGGATCGTAGATCGCGCCGGTTGCGGCACTCGCCTTGTTGCGCACCAGCGCGCGCAGCATGCCCGTGGTGTCGGAATCGCCGCCGGCGCCCGGATTGTCCTGGGTGTCGGCGATGATGATCGGCTTGCGCGCGCCCTTGGCAAGTTCCATGGCGTGGCGCACGCCGTCGTCAGGCGTCCAGATCTTGCCGTCGAAATCGTTCTCGTGGCTTTCGATCAGCTTCAGAAGCGCGTCGGCCGCACGATCGGCGTCGTGTTGCGTCTTGCCGTAGGCGAACACGCTGGGGCCGCAGTCGCGGAAATCGGCGGCGGGAAAGCCGGGCGCGAAAGAGAGGGTGGGAACGGCATCGCTCTCCAGCGCGGCGAGTCTTTCGTAGATGCCTTTGGTGGGCTGGTCGTTGGTGCATTGCCAGCTGATCGGGATCAGGAATGGCAATTGCCGGAAGGCCTTTGCGAAGCGCTGCTTCGTCTTCAGCAGCAGCGCGAGATGGCGCGCGCAGGCGCGGCCGGTCTCGGCCATGTCGACATGCGGATAGGTGCGGTAGGCGATCAGCGCGTCGGCATGCTCCATCATCTCGGGCGTGACGTTGGCGTGGAGATCGAGGCTGGTGACCAGCGGAACATCCTTACCGATGACGCGGCGCACGCGCGCCAAGATCTCGCCTTCGCCGTCGTCGAGATGCTCGGTCACCATCGCGCCGTGCAGGTCGAGATAGACGGCGTCGATCGGGCCGGCGGCGGCGATGCCGTCGACCATGACCTTCACGATGCGCTCGAATGCGTCTTCGGTGACATGCGCCGACGGGCTCGCGCCGCAGGCGATGGTCGGAATGAGTTCCCAGCGGTTCGCCTCGGCGCTGTCGACGAAACCGGCGAGCCCGACATTGATGCGGCGCATCACCTTAAACACGTCGGCACCTTCAGTCATCGCCGGCCAGCCGCCGCCATGCTGGAAGTCCGCGAATGTCGCCTTCGTCGGAGCGAAGGTGTTGGTCTCGTGCAGGAAGCCGCCGACGGCGATGCGTGTCATTCAGTTCAGTCCCAATTGAAAGTGCGCGACGTTAGCCTTGCCCTTGCGAGGAGGGCAAGGTGAGGAAGCACTCGCGACGTGCATAGGGTCAAGACGATTTGGGAATGCTGCGCCCCATACTCCGCCGTCATTCCGGGGCGCGCCCTCTTGGGCGCGAGCCCGGAATCCATCGTGCGACAGAGTCCGCGGCTAAATGGATTCTCAGGTGCGCAATTGCGCACCATAGCTCATCGCTTCGCGATGCCCCGGAATGACAGAGGAGAGAGCTACAGTGTCGCCCCCACGCCTTCCGCCACCGGCCTGAAGTTCGCAAAATCCCAACCCCGCCCGGGCGCCGCATCCAGCAGCGCCTTGGTGTAGGCCTCCTTAGGATGCGTCAGCACTTCGGCGGCCGGTCCCTGTTCGACGACGCGGCCGTGCTGCATCACCACGACCTCGTCGCAGATCTGGGCTGCGACGCGGAGGTCGTGGGTGATGAACAGGATGGCGATGCCGAGCCGCTTCTGGATCTCGTCGAGCAGCTCCAGCACCTGCGCCTGCACCGAGACGTCGAGCGCGGAGACCGCTTCATCCGCGACCAGCACGTCCGGATCGAGCGCGAGCGCCCGGGCGATCGCGATGCGCTGGCGCTGGCCGCCGGAGAATTGGTGCGGATAGCGCGACACCGCATCCGGCGGCAGGCCGACCAGCTCGAGCAACTCGCGCGCCCGCTTCATCGCGTCGGCGTGCGCCACGCCGTAATTGACCGGGCCTTCGGCGATGCTCTCGCCGACGGTGACGCGCGGATTGAGCGAACGATAGGGATCCTGGAATACGATCTGGATCTTCTGCCGATGCGGCTGCAACAGGCGGCGCGAGATGTCGGCGATCTCGCGGCCGGCGAGGCGCACGCCGCCGGAAGTCGGATCGATCAGGCGCACGATGCAGCGCGCAACCGTCGACTTGCCCGAGCCGCTTTCGCCGACGATGCCGAGCGTGCGGCCCTTGCGCAGGGTCAACGTGACCTTGTCGGCAGCGACGACCTCGCGGCCTTTGCCGAAGAAGGCGCGCTCCTTGTAGACCTTGCCGAGCTCGTTGGCCTCCAGCACCACGGGCTCGCGGGTTTCCTCGCGCGGCGGGCGCGGCACCAGGCTCGGCACCGAGGAGAGCAGGTTGCGGGTGTATTCCATGGTCGGATTGCGCAGCACGGTCTCGAGCGGACCGGTCTCGACCAGCCGGCCCTGCCGCATCACCGCGACGCGGTCGGCGATCTCGGCGACCACGCCCATGTCGTGCGTGATGAACAGCACGGCGGTGCCGTGATCGCGCTGGAGCTCGCGGATCAGCGACAGGATCTGCTTCTGCGTGGTGACGTCGAGCGCGGTGGTCGGCTCGTCGGCAATGAGCAGCTTCGGCTCCAGCACCAGCGCCATCGCGATCATGATGCGCTGGCGCTGGCCGCCGGAGAGACGGTGCGGGTAGGAGGCGAAGATGCGCTCGACCTGGGGCAGGTGGACCTGCTCCATCATGTCGAGAATGCGCTTCCTGCGCGCTTTGGCATCGAGTTTGGTGTGGGCGCGGAGCACCTCGTCGATCTGGCGGCCGACCGGCACCACCGGATTGAGCGCGGTCATCGGCTCCTGGAAGATCATCGCCATCTTGGTCGCGCGCAGCTGGCGCAGGCGGCGGTCGGTGGCGGTGAGCAGCTCCTCGCCGACCAGCTTCACGCTGCCGCCGGTTGGCACCAGCGTGCCCTTCGGCAACAGGCCCATGGTGGTGAGCGAGGTCACCGACTTGCCCGAGCCGCTCTCGCCGACGAGGCACAGCGTCTCGCGCTCGCGCACCTGGATCGAGATGCCGTCGATGATGTTGGCGCCTTTCGGCTGCTTGCCGATGGAGACGACGAGGTTGTTGATGTCGAGGATGGTGTCGGTCACGTCAATTCTCTCCGTCATTCCGGGGCGCGACAAGGTCGCGAGCCCGGAATCCATCGGGCCGCAGCACGCGTGGTGAAATGGATTCCGGGCTCGCGCTACGCGCGCCCCGGAATGACAACGCTACTCGCATCACTTCCCCTCCCGCTGCTTCATGCGCGGATCGAGGGCGTCGCGGGCGGCGTCGCCGATCAGGTTGATGCTGAGGATGGCGATGGAGAGCAGCAGGCCCGGCCAGAAGATCAGCGATGGCTTGATCTGGAAGTACTGGCGGCCCTCGGCCATGATGTTGCCCCAGGTCGGCGTCTCCGGCGAGATGCCGGCGCCGAGGAAGGAGAGGATCGCCTCGGTCAGGATGGCGCTGGCGCAGATATAGGTGCCCTGGACGATCAGCGGCGCGATCGTGTTCGGCATCAGGTGGCGCCACATGATCTTCGGCAGGCTCGAGCCGACCGAGATCGCGGCCTCGACGTAAGGCTCCTCGCGCGCCGACAGCACGACCGAGCGGACCAGGCGTGCAACGCGCGGAATCTCGGGGATCGTGATCGCGATCAGCACGGTCCAGAGGCTGGCGCCGGACAGCGACACCACGGCGATCGCGAGCAGGATGCTCGGCATTGCCATCAGGCCGTCCATGACGCGCATCATCACGGAATCGACCAGCTTGAAGAAGCCGGAGACGAGGCCGATCGCCAGCCCGATGGCGATCGACAGGATCGCCGCACCGATGCCGATCAGAAGCGAGATGCGGCCGCCATAGATCACGCGCGACAACACGTCGCGGCCGTAGGCGTCGGTGCCGAGCAGGAACTGTGCGGAAGATGGCTTGAGCCGCTGCGACGGGGCGAGCTGGATCGGATCATGCGGCGCGATCAGCGGCGCGAGGATCGAGACTACCACGATCAGCGCGAGCAGGCACGTCGCGGTGGCGATGATCGGGGTCGAGGTGAGGAATCCGAATCGCGGCCGCAGCGGCGACGTGATCGGAATGGAGGACTGGGGAAGGGTATCGACCGACATTTTGTTCTTGTCCTTGCCTCAGTACCGGATCCGGGGATCGAGCAGGGTGTAGGCGACGTCGATGAGAAGATTGACGACGACGTAGATCAGCGAGGTCAGCAGGATCATCGCCTGGATCACCGGATAGTCGCGCGCCAGCACCGCATCGACGGTGAGACGCCCGATGCCGGGGATGTTGAACACGCTCTCGGTGACGACGACGCCGGAGATCAAGAGCGCAAAGCCGGTGCCGATCACGGTGATCACGGGCACGGCGGCGTTGCGCAGAGCATGGCGCATCATCACCGCAACCTCGTTGATGCCCTTCGCGCGCGCCGTTCGCACGTAGTCTTCGCCGAGCACGTCGAGCATCGCCGCACGCGTCATGCGCGCGATCAGTGCGACGTAGATGAAGGACAGCGCGCAGGTCGGCAGGATCATGCGCTCGAAGAACGGACCGAAGCCGTTGAAGATGCTACGGAAGCCCTGCACCGGCACCCAGCGCAGCTCGATCGCGAAGACCTGGATGAGGACATAGCCGACCACGAACACCGGCACCGAGAAGCCGAGCACGGACAGACCCATCACGAAACGGTCGATCCAGGTGCCGTGCTTCCACGCCGCGATCACCCCCAAGGGAACTGCGACGACGACGGCGAGGATGATGGTGCACAACGCGATCGAGATCGAGGGCTCGACGCGCTGGCCGATCATCTTCATCACCGGCAAATTGGAGATCAGCGACGTCCCGAGGTCGCCGTGCAGCAGCTTGTTCACCCAGGTGACGAACTGCACGATCAGCGGCTCGTTGAGGCCGAGCGATTCGCGGATGCGCTCCAGCCGTTCCGGGGTCGCGTTGTCGCCGGCGAGGATCGCGGCGGGATCGCCGGGGGTGAGGCGGAGCAGGAGGAAAACGAACAGCGCGACCACGCCCATCACGGGCACGGCGGCGAGAATTCGGCGAAGGAGATATCCGAGCAAGTTGGATCCGTCAGTTTAGAGTCAAATTGGGCAGGGCTCTTCGGCCAGCCTGCCATCAGCCTAACATTTCAGCAATTCCCGTGCCACGAGGGCCACAGTTTTTGCGGTGCAGCCAATCTTCGTAGGGTGGGCAAAGCGGAGCGTGCCCACCTGCTTTCGGTCGGGAAAACGGTGGGCACGGCGCTTTGCGCCTTTTGCCCACCTACGGGATCGCTTCGCGATCACTCCAGCGTCGCCAGCAGCCCCGCCATCAGCCGTCCTCGCTCAGCGAGACTCTCGACTTCGATATACTCTTCGAGCGTGTGGACATTGCCGCCGCGCACACCGAGGCCGTCGAGCGTGGGGATTCCCATCGCGCCGGTGAAGTTGCCGTCCGAGCCGCCGCCGGAGCTTGCATGCGGTAATTCCATGCCGAGAGATTTGGCAATGCCGCGGGCCTTCTCGTACAGCGCCATGGTGCCGGCATTGGGCTCCCAGACCGGCCGCGTCACGCCGCGCGTGACCTTGAAGCTGACGTCGTTGCTGGTGCCGGACAACGCCAGCATCCGCTCGACGCCGCGGTCGAGATCGGCCTGGCGCTTGGCCATGGAGAGCGCCTCGCCCGTCGCCGTGGTAGCAACGCAATTGACCCATTGGCCGCCATGCACGACGCCGACCGAGAAGGTGCAGTCCTCCGTCGTCATGGCGTCGATCGCGAGGATCTGTCGCGCCATCTCGCGGATCGCCGAGCGTCCCGAGGACAGCGTCGCGCCGGCGTGGCTCGGCCGGCCCGTCGCTTCGAGGTTGAAGCGTGCGATGGCGTAACGTCCGGTGGTGACGCCGTTGTCGGCGCGGCCGGGCTCCGGCACCAGCACGTATTTGTTGCGCGCGGCTTCCGCCTCGATGATGTCGCGCGTGGAGGGCGTGCCGACTTCCTCATCCGGCGTGAACAGCACGGTGATCGGCAATGGGGTCGTGAACGAGGCGCGTGCCAGCTGGCGGATGGCTTCCAGCGAGAGGTAGTTGCCGCCCTTCATGTCGTAGATGCCGGGGCCATAGCACTTGTTGCCCTCGCGCCGCCATTTCAGCTTCTCGATGGTGCCGACCGGGTGGACGGTATCCATGTGCCCGGCGATCAGGATGCCGGGCTCGCCCTGCTTCGGATGGGGGAAACGCGCGCGGATGACCCCGCCGAAGCCCTGGCGGCCGGCGATGCGCTCGATCGTCGCACCCATGATCGCCATATCTCGCGCTGCGATATCGAGCATGCGGTCCACGGCACCGGCATCCCAGGTGGGGCTTTCACATTCGATCCAGCCGCGCAGGCCTTCGAGCATGGCCTCGGAATCAAAGGGAAGATTGGCAGGATTCATCTCAATGTCTCTCAAGCTTGGAAAGATGGAACGCGCATTGCATTGGCGCGGACGGGACAAGCGGAGGGTGTTGTAGAGCCAAACCGATCTTTGTGGAGCCCGTGCGCGCGCCGCAAGGGCTTGCACCGAAACCGGATTGACGCGCTTCACCCTGTCTGCAAGTCTCGAAAGACGAAGGCATTGCATGAGGTTAGTTCGCCCAACGAACGAACCTCATGCTCAACCAATAACCTGCCTTTGAACAGTTTCACGTCAGGAGAACTTTCTATGTTCCACTTCATGCGCCGGGGGCCTCGCGCGTTCGCCTCCACACTTGCGCTGTCGGTCGTCGCGCTTTCGACCGCGCTGGCCTCGCCGGTGCTCGCGGCCGGCAAGACTCTCACGGCGGTGCTGCATTCGGATTTGCGCATCATCGATCCGATCTTCACCACGGCCTACATCACGCGTGACCACGGCTACATGGTTTACGACACGCTGGTGGCCACCGACTCGAATTTCAAGGTCCAGCCGCAGATGGCGGACTGGAAGGTCTCCGACGATAAGCTCACCTACACGTTCACGCTGCGCGACGGCCTGAAGTGGCATGACGGTGCGCCGGTGACGGCGGAGGACTGCGTCGCTTCGCTGAAGCGCTGGGCTGCGGTCGACGGCATGGGACAGAAGCTCATGGACTTCACCGCCAGCATCGAGGCGACCGACCCCAAGACCATCACGCTGAAGCTGAAGGAGCCCTACGGCCTGGTGCTCGACTCCATCGGCAAGCCGTCCTCGCGCGTCGCCTTCATGATGCCGAAGCGCCTTGCGGAGACGCCGCCGGACAAGCAGATCCCCGAGCAGATCGGCTCTGGTCCGTTCAAGTTCGTGCAGGGCGAATTCCAGCCCGGCGTGAAGGCGGTCTACGTCAAGAACACTGACTACGTGCCGCGCAAGGAGCCGGCGAGCTGGACCTCCGGCGGCAAGGTGGTGAAGGTGGACCGCGTCGAGTGGATCACCATGCCGGACTCGCAGACCGCGGTGAACGCGCTGCAGTCGGGCGACATCGATTTCATGGAGAACCTGCCGTTCGACATGCTGCCGGTGCTGGAAGGCAACAAGGAGCTCACCATCGAGGTCCTGAACAAGTTCGGCTTCCAGACGCTCGGCCGGATGAACTTCCTGCATCCGCCGTTCGACAACGTGAAGGTGCGGCGTGCTGCCTTGCTGGCCCTGAACCAGAAGGACGTGCTCGACGCGCTGGTCGGCAACGCCAAATATCAGAAGATCTGCGGCGCGTTCTTCATTTGCGACACGCCGCTCGCAACCGATGCGGGCTCCGAGACCCTGGTCAAGGGGAACGGCATGGCGCAAGCCAAGAAGGCGCTCGCCGAGTCCGGCTATGACGGCACGCCGATCGTCATCATGGCCCCTGGCGACGTCACGACGCTGAAGGCGCAGCCGATCGTTTCGGCCCAGCTGCTGCGCGAGGCCGGCTTCAAGGTCGACCTTCAGGCGACCGACTGGCAGACGGTGGTGAGCCGCCGCGCCAGCCAGAAGCCGCCGAAGGAAGGTGGCTGGAACATGTTCTTCACCAACTGGGTCGCGGCCGACGTGTCCAACCCGATCGCCAATCTCTCGATCGGCGGCCAGGGCAAGAAGGGCTGGTTCGGCTGGGCGGAGGACGCCAAGATCGAGCAGCTCAAGGACGCTTTCGTCCGCGCGGCCTCGGTCGACGATCAGAAGAAGATCGCCGCCGATATCCAGAAGCAGGCCTATGAGCAGGTGATCTACATTCCGCTGGGGCAGTATCTCATCCCGAGCGGCTGGCGCAAATCGCTGACGGGCGTGCTCGACGGCCCCGCGACGCCGGTGTTCTGGAACATCGACAAGAAGGAATAAAGCATGATCCGGAAAAGTGCGAAGCGGTTTTCCGGAAAGATCATGCGCAAACAACAACCTAAAGCGCGATGACGATCATCCGAATCTCATCGCGCTTTACGCGCCGCGCGCCTTGCAGGTGAATACGAACGGCGCCGCAGTTTCCTGCGGCGCCGTTTTTCTATGAGGCGGTCTGTGATCGCGCTCGTCTAGCAGTGGCTGTCGCGCAGCTGCTCGAGCCCTTCACTCATGAATGCCAAGCTCGAGTCCATTCGTTCATCGGAACGAGGCTGCGAAATCGGCTGTTCGATCTCGGACGCGGGCTGATCCGATCTGTTCTCTTGTTCCATCTCGCCAATCCTCTGAATTGCTGCAGTACAACATCGCGAGGGGCGGGAAGTTCCTAGCTGATCGGGCGATGATGCGGCCTGAACAGCCGCCCTTTCTCCACCACCAGCACGATCGCGAGCGCGGCGAGCGTCGACAGGAAGAAGCCGATCGAGAACGGCAGCAGCGTGCCGTCGAAGCTCTGCCCGATTGCCATGCCGACCACGATCCCGATCAGCGTGGTGATCGAGCCGTACAGCGAGGAGGCGGTGCCGGCGATGTCGCCCTGCGGTTCCATCGCCAGCGCGGTGAAGTTGGCGACCATCATGCCGAACGAGAACATCATCAGGGCCGAGAGCACCATGAACAAGGCGAGCGACAGCACGCCGAGGCTTTCCGTCAGCAGCATCACGCCGGCCACGGCCGTGTAGAGCGTCAGCGCGCCGTGCGAGATCACGCGCATGCCGAGCCGGCCGACCAGCCTCGCATTGAGGAAGCCGGCGATGGCTGTGCCGGCGGCGATCGCGGCGAAAGCCAGCGGGAAATATTGGCCGAGATGATAGATGCCGGTGAAGACCTGCTGGGCGCAGAAGACATAGGCGAACAGCGCGCCGATGACGCTGCCGGCGGCGGTGGCATAGCCGACGGTCTGGCGATGGGTCAGGGTCTGCCGGAATGCCGAGAGCACGTCGGAGGGCGCCAGCGACCTGCGCTTCGACTCGGGAAGCGTCTCGGGCAGCCGCAGCACGCACCATGCGACCGCGAGCAGGCCGTAGAGCATCAGCACCACGAAGATGCCGCGCCACGCCGTCACCAGCAGCACCGCCTGTCCGAACGAGGGCGCGACCACGGGCACCGCGATGAAGATCATCATGGCGAGCGACATCACGCTCGCCATGCGGCGGCCGACATAGCAGTCGCGCACGATCGAGGTCGCGATCACGCGCGTCGCCGCGGTGCCGAGCCCCTGGAGCGCACGCGCCAGCAGCAGCGTCTCGAACGAGGGGGCAACGACCGCCAGCACGCTCGCCACCGCATAGACCGCCATGCCGCCGAGCAGCACCGGTCGGCGCCCAAAACGGTCCGACAGGGGACCCATGACGAACTGGCCGGCGCCGAAGCCGATCAGGAAGGTCGACAGCACCAGTTGCAGATGGTTCTCGACGGGAATCTTGAAGGCGGCGCCGATATTGGGCAGCGCCGGCAGCATCATGTCCATCGCGAGCGGATTCAGCGCCATGATGGACGCGATCACGATGACGAATTCCGGAAAACCCATTGGGCGGTGTCCCGAGGACACCCAACCGTCGGCATTGACGTCGGACAAGAAGCTTACCCCTGCAATCAAGCCAGTTATCTAGCCCCGATGCTGCGTTGCACAACCCATGTTTCGGGATGGCTGGCAGACGGAGCAGGAGCGGTCAAAAACGGGTGAGGGCCCGTCGCCGGCCTGATGGCCATCCGCCGCGTCGCCGGAGGGCTGGGCCTGCAACCAGGGATTCACCATAAGATCGGGCGCGGCATGCCGGGGAGATGAATCGGCAACCCGTCCTGTCCATTGTGGTCGGACCGGCTGCCGCAACGGCGCCGCGAGAAGCCAAACAGGGTATCGCCGGTGTCCGACATATCAGGTGTAGCACGATGGTTGGCGCCTGCGGCCAAGGTTGCCAGGCGCAACGTCTGGCTTGCCGGCGTGGTCACGCTGACCGCGCTGCTGGTGCTCGGCAATCTCGCCAACGATGCCTCGCTCGACCTGCCGTATGGCTGGGACGTCCGGGTCAATTGCGCGGCGGTCGATGCACACGCCGAAGGGCTCGATCCCTACTTCGTCAAGAACCTGAAGGGCACCACTTATTCTTATCCCTATCTGCCGGTGACGCTGGACGCTTTCCGTCCCCTCTGCGCGGGCGGGGTTCTGCTCGATCATTACCGAAGCATCTTTCTCGTCCTCGCCGTGCTCTGCGCGCTGCTTCTGCCCGGCCTTGGCCGGACGCGTGCCAGCGCGCGCGATGCTGGCTTGAAGGTGCTCTGCGCGCTCGGCGCGTTCGTCGGTTTCGAATTCGTGGTGGCGTCGGGGAATTTTGCGCTGCTGAGCGGAGTGCTGACCGCGATCGCGCTGAAGCTCCTGCTACGCCCGCTCGCATCCGAACAGAATTCGAACTTTTCCTGGCGCATCGCCGGCGCTGCGCTGCTCGGCCTCGTGACCTCGTTCAAGCTGGTGTTCGTCCCGGTGCTGGCGGCGCTCTATTTCCTGCCGCTGCCGCGTGGCCGCAAGCTGGCCTTGATCGCGGTGGCCGCGTTCGCCTTCGCGTTGCCGCTCGCGCTGTCGCGGTTACTCTATCCAGATCTGTTCGCGAGCTGGCTGCTCGCGATCGCAGGACAAATTCCCGGCCAGCATGCCGTCGGTCTCGTGGAGACCAATCCGTCGCTGTTGCTGCTGGCGCGCGACCTCATGGTCCAGGCCGGCTTCGGTGA
Organism: Bradyrhizobium sp. BRP20; assembly: GCF_020194215.1. Taxonomy (NCBI): domain Bacteria; kingdom Pseudomonadati; phylum Pseudomonadota; class Alphaproteobacteria; order Hyphomicrobiales; family Nitrobacteraceae; genus Bradyrhizobium; species Bradyrhizobium sp. BRP20. Next base: position 223,329 of record NZ_JADYVY010000004.1, read on the forward strand.
CGGCAAGCCGGCGATGTTGGCGGCCTACGCGTTCGCGGCGCTCGCGCTCGTGCTCGTGCCGTTCGCGCTGTCCGTCCTGCGCGCGGCCGCGAGCGGACCGGTGCGCGAAGGGGCATCGCTCCTGACGCAGCTCGATCGCTGGCTGATGGATCACCCGCGCACGGGCATGCGCATCACGGTGCTCGCCATGTTCGCGCTCTATCTCAGCTCGCCGCGTCTGAAGGAATATGCCTTCTTCGAGCTCGCGCTCTATGCCGCGATCCTCATCGTCGATCTTCCGTCCCTGGCGCTCGCCGCCATCCTCGGCATCGGCCTCGCCTTTCCGGCACTGGTCTCGCTTCTGGGCGCGCCGATCGAGGGCACCTTCATCCTCCTCGTCATCGCGCTGATCTGCTTCTGGATCGTGCTGCTCGATTTCCGCGCAGAGCCCGAGCGCCTCGAGCAAGGGTGATACAAGCTAGTGGTGCGGGCAGCCGGGGTCGAACCGGCACAGCGCTTGCGCACCGAGGGATTTTAAGTCCCTTGCGTCTACCAATTCCGCCATGCCCGCTTGATCCAACGAGATCAAACACTTAAGTCCGTTCCGGCGGTCTGGAATTGGCGCGTTTCGCCGCCGGAGGGACGGTTCTTCCTTAAGCGAGCCGGGGGCACAAGGCAAAGCCTCAATCCGGACATCTGTTGCTGCTTTAGGCATTCTCAATCCACGGGGGCTATTCATCCGGCATGGCTGCTTCGTTTTCCTTTTCGCTGCGCGGCTTTGGCGCGCTGTTCGCGCTGCTTGCGGCTGGCCTCGCGCTGTCCGGCTGCGCCGGCGTGAGCGAGACGATCGCACCGGCTTTTGCCGATCCCGCCAAATACGAATTGTACGATTGCAAGCAGCTCGAGACCGAGCGCAAGGACCTCGCCAAGCGCACCGCCGATCTGCAGAGGCTGATGGAGAAGGCCGAGACCGGGGCCGGCGGGGCCGTCGTGTCCGAACTCGCTTATCGCAACGATTATATCGCCGTGCGCGGGCAGGTCCAATTGGCCGAGGATGCCTGGCGCCGCAACAGATGCCGGGAGACGCCGCCCGAGGCGCCGCCGCCTCCGGCATCGCCCGCGGCCAGCGCCAAATCCGCGTCGAAATCCGGCAAAGCGGCCCACTGAGGCATGCTGCCGGCGGCGCGCCGCATCAGGGCCGCCAGCCGTAGATCCAGTCCTGTCGCGCCAGCATGCGCTCTGGGCCGAGCGCGCGGATCGCAAGATCGCGTGCGAGCGCGAGCGGCCCGCTGAGATGATAGATGCGGCCCTGCTGCCGCGCGGTCCGCTGCACCCGCCGCACCCGCGCCTGGCGGGCACGGCCGTATTGCGTCAGCGCGGCGGCAACCGCTTTGCTGCTCTGGGCGGCCTCCAGGCTCAAATGCCGGGCGAGCACGGCGGCATCCTCGATCGCCATGCCGGCCCCTTGGGCTGCGAACGGCAGCATCGCGTGCACGGCATCGCCGAGCAGCGCCACCGAACCCTTGCTCCAGGGGCAGCCGTCCGGCACGCCGAACAGCGCCCATTTGCGCCAGCTGTCGACCGCGGCGAGCAGCATCCGCGCCGCCGGCGGCCAGCGCGGGACGGCAAAGGCGTCCATCACCTCGCTGATATCGCCGGGCGTGCTCCAGCCCGGCCGGTTCCAGGTGCCCGGCAGCACCGCGACCACGTTGATCTGGCGCCCGCCCGCAATGGGATAGGCGACCAGATGGGCGTTCGGTCCCATCCAGAGCTGCACCCGGCGCGCGGTATAGTCCTTCGGCAATTGCGTGGCATCGAGCGTGCCGCGCCAGGCGATCAGGCCGGAAAAGCGCGGCTGCACCTCGGGAAACAGATGCTGGCGCACCGTCGACCAGATGCCGTCGGCGCCGATCAGCGCGCTGGCGAGATCGCTGCGGCGGATCGTGCCGCTGCGATGGACCACGGTCAGGCCCTTGGCGTGAGGCGCGACGTCCTCGAAGGTCGCGCCCAGCTTCAGGTCGATGTCGGGATGGTCGGCGACGGCGCCGGCGAGGGCCGCTTGCAGGTCGGCACGGTGCACCACCCAATAGGGCGCTCCGGCGCGCAGCGAGGCGGCTTCGCCGAGCGGCATGCGCAGCAGCTCGCCGCCGACGCGCGCGCTCATGATCGAGAGCGCTTCCGGGGTGACGGCGCGCAGCTTGAGGCGTTCGGTGAGGCCGAGCTCGACCAGCACGCGACTGGCATTGGGCGAGAGCTGCAGGCCGGCGCCGACCTCCTCGAGGCGTTCGGCCTTCTCCAGCACGACGATGCGGAAGCCGCGGGCGGCGAGCGCGAGCGCGGCCGTCAGGCCACCGATGCCGGCACCGGCGACGACGATCGTTCGGGAGAGCGCCACCCCTTAACCGATGGACGCGGTCAGGCCACCTTGTCCTTCAGCACACATTCCGGCGGGCGGGCTTCGCCGGGCTTCAGGTCGGCCGCGAAGCGGTACAGCGTCGAGCAATAGGGGCAGATGATCTCGTTGTCGTTGCCGAGGTCGAGGAAGACGTGCGGATGGTCGAACGGAGGATTGGCGCCCACGCACATGAACTCTTGCGAGCCGATCTCGATGACGGGGACACCGGCATCGTTATGGAAGTGCGGGACGACATGGTCGGACATCGAAGTTCATCCTGGAGTGGCAATGGCGGCAGATACAATCACGAACTTACGCGGCATCTTTGAGGCGCTGCGGACCATACTGGCGGGTACAGGTGATTGCTAGTCCAGCGGAACCGAAAAGCTTCGCAAGCGCCCCATGCTCATTTGCTCATGCAAATTCGACACAATCTTGCGGCCTGAGAGAAGCCCTTCTTTCGTCGGGGACGTTGTGTCGCAATTTTGGCATACTATCTCTGTGGTTGCGTGAAACCGGGACGAAAGACGTAGTGTTCCGCGCAAGCGATCTCAGGGCATCCGGGCTTTTCCACATGAAGTGGCTGCGAATCAGTACGGCGTTGGCGGGAATGGCCGTGTGCGGCTTCGTGCTCGCGCAGGTGGCGCCGCATGCCCGCGAGGCCGGCGCGATCCTGGCTGCCCAGGACGATCCGGTCGCGCTCTCCGAGCTGAAGCTCGATGCACTGCTCCGGCACAACGACCGCCTGGTTCAGGACAATATCGAGGCCGCGCTCGCGGCCGGCGATGCCGATCTCGCCGACAGTTTCGTCACGCTGGCGCGCGAGCGCAACATCGCGCTTCCCGACGACCTCTTGAGCCGCGTCGCTGATGCCGTGAAAGCGGAGAATTCCACCGCGCATTTCGCCAAGCGCTTCGCCACGGGTCTCGTCACCGGCAACGCGGACGATGTCGCCAGCTTGTCCGGGACCGTGGCCGGCGATCTCTTCGTGTTCGGCGACATCAGAGACGTGGTGCGCGAAGGCAAGCACCTCGCCATGGGCGAGGACACCGACCGCCTCGTGCTCTCCCTTGCGGCGGCCGGCCTTGCGGTGACGGCGGCAACCTACATCTCCGTCGGCGGTGCCGCGCCGGTGCGCGCAGGACTGACGCTGGTGAAGGATGCGCGCAAGCTCGGACGGCTCGGCGAGGGGCTCGCCGCATGGGCCGGCCGGTCCGCGCGCGAGGTCGTCGACGCGCCGATGCTGCGGAACGCGGTGGCATCGGGCTCGGTGCTGCGCCCAGGCCAGACCGTGAGCGCGATCAAGGCCGCGTTCCGGGCCGAGAAGGCCGGTGCGCTGGTCCGGCTCGGCAAGGACGTCACGCGCGTCGCCGGAAAGACCGGCACGCGCGGGGCCATGGATACGCTCCGCATCGCCGAGGGCCCCAAGGACGTCGCGCGCGCCGTGCGGCTTGCGGAAGCGCAAGGCGGCAAGACGCGCGCGATCATCAAGCTGCTCGGCCGCGGCGCGCTGCTGCTCGTCGGCGGCGCGTTCGATCTGGCGATGTGGCTGTTTGGCGCGGTCGTGACGCTGTTCGGCCTGCTCTCCTCCATCAAGGCGACGACCGAGCGCCTGACCCAGGCCTGGTGCGATCGCAGGCGGGCGCGGCGGCTGCGCCGCGCGCAGATGGCCGCCGACGCTGCTTTGGCTAACGCGGCCGCGACGGCCTGAGGCGCGATCCGCTTCGGGCTATTGTTTGAGCATGATGTTGCCGGAAAACCGCTGCACACTTTGCCGGATCGTGCTCTAAGATCGAGCTGTCCCCCACAAGATCCCACGGAACTGCTGATGCCGAGCTTTCACAACGGCGCCGTTGAAATTGCCTATCTCGACGAAGGCGAGGGCGATCCGATCATCCTGGTGCACGGCTTTGCCTCCAGCAAGAACGTGAACTGGGTCTATCCGACCTGGGTGTCGGAGCTGCGCAAGAACGGACGCCGCGTCATCGCGCTCGACAATCGCGGCCATGGCGAGAGCGCAAAGCTCTACGAACCCGCGCAATATTCTATACCCGTAATGGCCGGCGACGTGCTCGCACTGATGGATCACCTCGCCATCCCGCAGGCCGACATCATGGGCTATTCGATGGGCGGGCGGATGACGGCCTGGCTCTCCCTCAACGAGCCGCAGCGCCTGCGCTCGGCGATCCTCGGCGGCATCGGCATCGGCGGCCTGATCGAGGGCAGCGGTCCCGGCGAGAACGTCGCCAAGGCGCTGGAGGCGCCCGCGCTGGACGACGTCACCGATCCCGTCGGCCGCACGTTTCGCGCGTTCGCCGACCAGACCCGCTCCGACCGCCGTGCACTCGCCGCGTGCCTGCGCGGCACGCGCGATCTCATGACGAGGCAAGAGGCCGCGCGCATCGAGGTGCCGGTGCTGATCGCGGTCGGCAGCGCCGACGATGTCGCAGGAAGCGCCAGCGCGCTCGGCGCGATCATACCGGGTTCCGAAGTGCTCGATATTCCCAATCGCGACCACATGCGTGCAGTCGGCGACAAGGTTTACAAGACCGGCGTGCTCGACTTCCTGTCACGCCGCGGCTGAGGCGACATTGCATGGCCTATCGGGTACGTGGCGCATCGCCGCGCTCCGCCTGGCCAAAGGTCATCACCCAATCGCGCTGCTCATCCGTGTCCGGCACGATCAAGCCCCGCGAAGCTCCAATCAGCTCGAGAGCTTCCTTCGCTTGGATTCCGGAACAGATCAGTGCGCAAGCTGCAATTACCGAAGATCGGCCGATCCCCGCGCGACAATGGATCGCCATAGAACGACCATCTTGCAAGCCGCTGGCTAATAAGCGAGCGATCTGCGATGCCTCCGGTCGCGATTCTGGCAATCCCCGATCCGGAATCGGAAAAGAGATGAAGTCGATTCCGTTAGAACGACAAACCTCGTCTTCACGCTGTAACCCAAGCTCTGAAACCTCCTCGCGCTCGAGAAGGCTCACTACCAGATCGACTCGGGCGTCCTTCCACTCAATGACTTCCATCTCCAACCACTCGTCGGCGCGAGGACGCGCCATAATCGCTATTCGTCCAGCCGCTTGAATCTCGATCCAATGTAATCGGGACATCTCAAACCCTGGTTGATGCAAGACGGGATCGCATAATCCACACCTCACCGGCAGCCGCCGCCTGGAGCTCATTTTCCTGGCGACCGAATGTCGGTGACGACTGCTGCTTCACACCACCTTGTCGCTGAACGCGGTGGGAAGCGTGTTGAGGAACGACATGACGCGCTGTGTGCGCAGGGGCGGGCGGCGGCCCGAGGTGCGCAGCATCCAAAGGGGTTCCCCAGGCGCGCGCCAGGGCGCCAGCACTTCGACCAGCCGGCCGGCGCGAAGGTCTTCGCCAACCAGCCACGCCGGCCCCCAGCCGACACCGAACCCATTCACGATCAAAGCGAGCGAAGCATGCGCGTCGTCGCAAATATGCTTGGGCTTGGGGGTGATGCGAATGGGTCCTTTGCCGCGCGGGTCGGCGAAGCGCCAGGTCAGGATCTGACCGCTCGCGGGATTGCGGAAGCCGACGTGCTCGTGCGCGGAAAGCTCAAAGGGAGTGGCCGGCGCGCCGCGCGCTTTCAGATAGGCAGGCGAGGCGCAAGCGATCCAGGAGAAGGTGCAAAGCCGCCGTGCCTGATGACCGGGCGCGCGATCGAGCGGCCCTGTGCGGATCGCGATGTCGACGCCTTCCGCCGCGAGATCGAGAATCTCGTTGCGGAATTTGACCTCGATCTCGATTTCCGGCCGTTCCCGCAGGAACGCGGGCAGTCGCGGCAGGATGCAGGCGCGCGCGAACGAGGCGGGGGCGGTCACGCGCACCCGTCCGCCATCGTCGCGCGCGACTTCGCCGAGCGCGGATTGGACACGGGCGAGGCTTTCGGCCAACGCGCGTCCCGCCGACATCAGCCGGTCGCCCTCTGCGGTCAGCGCCAACGAATGGGTGGAGCGATGCAAAAGTCGCAATCCGTGAGCCTGTTCGAAGCGGGCGACCGCCTTGGACATCGCCGATGTGGTCGTCCCCGCCCGCCGCGCGGCTTCGGCGAAGGAGCCTGCCTCGACGACGCGGACGAAGGCGAGGAGGCGCGAAAGGTCGGGAGGCAAAGTCGTTGTGGACATGAAGTCCACATAGCCATGGCCAGACGGTCACTACAAGACCCATTCGAGAACGGCTAATCGGGGAGTATCAGCACGCATTCTGCGGCGCTGGAAACGCGGGACGTCCGATGAACCCTATCGAAATTACGCTGCAAGCCCTCGACGCCGCCGAGCGGGCGATTCCATCCGGGCAGCCGGTTTATATGCTCAATCTGCTGCGCTACCGCGCGCAGGCGCGTTACGAGGACGGCTTTGACGCCGCGCCCTGCTCGGGCCGTGAAGCCTTTCATGAGCGCTACAGGCCGGCATTCCGGCGCCTTGCGGCCGGCAAGCCGATCGCGCCGATGTTTTCCGGGCCGATCCTCGCGAGCCTCGTCGGCTCGCCAAGCGAACGCTGGGACGAAGCGGCGCTCAATGAGTACGGTGACTTTGCCACCTTCCGCTCGATCGTCGACACCGAGACTTACAGGCGCGAAGTGGCGCCCCACCGGCACGCGGCGCTTGAGGATTTCCGGCTGTTCGCGCTCGCCAAGGCGATGTGAAACTATGGCGACAGTGCCAGGCGCCGTCGCTCAACGGCGTCACCGATCTCGGGCCCTATTGTTTCGGTGCTCTGATTTCCCGGACGGTGATTTCGGCCAGAGCGACAGCGTCAGTCACGCCGCGCATGTGAATGTCGATCATCCTCTTGGCGAGAAGATCACAGATCGGATCGCTTCGATCCACCAGGTCGAGCTTGCGCAAGGCATGGTTGAAGGCGAGTTCAAGAACATGTTCCTGTTCGCGGGTGAGATCGACATTCGCAATCAGCCGTAGAATCGGCATGACGCTGCTCCCTGTTGGAGTAGGGCGGGAGCACAACCGGTCTCTCTGTCACCGATTGAAGCCACGGACCGGGCGGTGATGGAACACACTGTTCCTCAACGGCTTGGCAGTCAATGCCGTCAGAGTGCCAAGCAAGCGATATTGCAACTTGATCAGCAGGGTTGCGCTTTTGAGCTTCGAGGTAGTCGGCGCGCAAACGGTATTCTTCGGCGATCTCTAGCAGCGCAGCCTTGGTGCGCCCGTCAGCCGACAGTGCTGCTTGCTCGCGGGCGGCATGTTCGAGGCGGCGGAATTCTCGGTCCATGCGAACAGCCTACCTGACCGAGACGGCTGCCGCATTAAACTGTGCAAATGTGTACACATCGTCCACTCCCTCAGGAGATTGGGAGCGATGAGGCTTCACCCCGATCTCATCCTGCTTGCCGTCCTCGCCCAGCCGCCGCCCCACGGCCATCAGCACCACGAACGTCGCCACCCACACCATGCGCGCGCCGTAGCGATCATGCGGCCCTGAGATCACGCCGCAGATGAAGGCGTTGCCGAGCAGCGCCAGCGTCACCGTCCCAGCCAGCAGCGTCAGATCGTCCAGCCGGCGCCTTGCCAGCGCATGGCCGAGCAGCGCGAGCAGCGCCAGCATCGAGGCCAGCGCGACCGGGACATGCAGCCAGTTCACGACATCGAAATTGACACCCCAGTTCTGCTGCCGCGCCGCGCGCATCGGCGCGGCCTGTGCGGGGATGTAGCGCTCGATGATGCCGCGGGTGTGCGGGATCCAGCCGTTGGTGCCTTCGCCGGTCGCCACGTGCAGCAATTGCTGTCCCATCGCGCGAAGCGCCACGCCGGCCTGCCAGGCTGGATAATCCTTCAGCGACTGCACGACGATGGTGCCCATCTCCTCATTCATGCCTGCGAAACGGCCGAGCGTGTTGAACACGCTCTTGCCCCACAGGAATTCGTCGGCGCTCGCCGGCAGCTCGTTGCGGTAGGGACAAAGCTTGTAACGTTCGCGCGGGCAACGGTCGTTGAGATATTGCGCGACGATGCCGTCCTGCATCATGCGGCCGAAGGCGACGCCGTAGCCGCCGGGCGTCCAGGCCAGCTTGCCGGACAGCGCATAATTCGCCGCCACCAGCATCAAGCCGCCCGCGACGATAGTGAGGCTCGCCTGCAGTAGTCCGGCCAGCGGCAGGCGCGCGCCCAGAAACGGCCGCGCCATCCAGCCCGCGGCGCACAGTCCGAGCAGCACGCCGAGCGTGGCGCTGTGGGTCGCCGCGGCAAAGGCGGTGAAGACAAACAGCGAGATCCTCTCGATCGCCGAGGTGCGGTTTGCGCCGACCACCAGGAGGAACAGCGACAGCACCGCGAGCCCGGCAAAGATGTCGGTGAGCAGCATGCTCGCAAGCCAGGGCAGCGCGGTCGACAGCATCAGGGAGAGGCTGATTGCGACGAAGCGGAAGGTCTGCATCAAACTCAACACGCGAAGAGTGAGCTGCAGCAGCCATAGCGTCGCCAGCGACTGGGCGGCGAGGTTGATCCAGAAGCCGAAACCCTCGCCATAGTGCAAATAGAGGCCGAACACCGTGGAGCGGCTGGGGACGAGATAGCCCTCGTACCAGCGCGCGAGATAGCCGCCGGTATCCCATTGCAACAGCGGATAGCCGTTCCAGACCGCCGGCGCGATCATCAGGAGGGGCAGGGCCATTGCGGCCAGCCGCAGCCAAAAAGAGCCCGCGGCGCGCGCGCGCAGTTGATCGGTGGTGATGGTCAAATCGGCTCTGCCCCCGCTCGGATCATGCCCGCAATAACGGTTGGAGGCGAATTCACCAATAGTTTGACGCTGCCCGGCTTGAATTTGGCGAAACTCTGACCACCTTGAGCCGACCTTGCCGCTCGGGGCGTCAGAAGAAAGTCTTGTTTATCAATGGTTTGGCTTGATCTCCGAGGCAGGGCACTGTTCACTCTCAGGCAAGCCCGTCAGGACTTTGTCGCCTAGACTGTGCTATAGAGCCAACAAAATCAGCCAATTCGAAAGAGCAGATCCCATGGCAGTGCATCAGGTCAATCCGGGAGGAAAGCTCGCATCGCTCGATCCGATCTGGGACCGGATCCGCAGCGAAGCGGAGGACATCGTCCGCCGCGAGCCGGAGCTTGCGACCTTCATCTATTCGGCGGTGCTGCATCACGGCCGGCTGGAGGATTCGGTGGTCCACCGCGTCGCCGACCGGCTCGATCATTCCGCGCTGTCGGGCGACCTCGTGCGCCAGGCCTATATCGAGGCGCTGCGCGACGACCCCGATCTCGGCAACGCCTTCCGCGCCGACCTCGTTGCCGTTTACGACCGCGATCCCGCGACCTCGCGCTTCATCGATCCCTTGCTCTACTTCAAGGGCTTTCATGCCATCCAGACCCATCGCCTCGCGCACTGGCTCTATCTGAGGGGCCGCAAGGATTTCGCCTATTACCTTCAGAGCCGATCGTCGGCGGTGTTCCAGACCGACATCAATCCCGCCGCGCGCATCGGCCGCGGCATCTTCCTCGACCACGCCACCGGCTTCGTCTGCGGCGAGACGGCTGTCATCGAGGACGACGTCTCGATCCTGCACGGCGTCACGTTAGGGGGCACCGGCAAGGAGAACGAGGACCGTCACCCGAAGATTCGCCACGGCGTCCTGATCGGCGCCGGCGCAAAAATTCTCGGCAACATCGAGATCGGCCATTGCGCGCGCATCGCCGCCGGTTCGGTCGTCGTCAAGCCGGTGCCGCACAACGTCACGGTTGCGGGCGTGCCGGCCAAGATCGTCGGCGAGGCCGGCTGCGCCGAGCCGTCGCGCACCATGGACCAGATGATCAACGCGATGGGGCTCTGAGCGGGCTCTTGATGCTGCGAAGGGCCGGGTTTTTCCGGCCCTTTTCGTCCCTAAATTCTTTGACAATTCGTGCTGGCGGTTCGCCGCATCTCGTCCTAAAACCCGCCGACCATTTTCGATCGGAGACTTGCCGTGGACGTCAAAGAAGTCAGAAAGTTAGATGCGTATCTGAAGCGCGTATTCGGCAATCCCAAGATCCGCGTCGTGCCGCGGCCGAAGAAGGACGATTCCGCCGAGGTCTATATCGGCGAGGAATTCATCGGCGTGCTCTTCGTCGACGACGAGGACGACGATCGCTCGTTCCAATTCCAGATGGCGATCCTCGAGGACGACCTGGTCGATCAGGAGTAGTTGGTCGCGAGCGAAGCGGAGTCTTCGCTCGCGCGCGGCGTTCTCCGTGTCCCGGACGCACTGCAACGCTCCATAAGCGCGTTCACGCGCGTCTTCGACACGCTGTGGCGTTGCAGTGCAGAGCCGGGACCCAGATAGCCACGCAGCGCATCTCGGACATGGGCCCTGGCTCAGCAGCGCACCGTCGAAGAGACGCTGCGCTGCGTCCGGGGCACGCAGCGAAGATCGCGGTGCAATTTCTCCACGCCGTCATTGCGAGCCCAGCACAGCGGCGCCAGCATTGCTTGGGCAACACCCTGACGGCCTTTACGTGCTCAATTGCAGACCTCGACGTTGCTTGAATTCTTTTGTTCAAGCCGACAGCCGGGGCGAACAGGGCGGCAACCACCAATTCCCACGCCGCAAACTATCTGACCACTTGTCTGAGGCTTCGCAGGCCTGGATTCAACTTGCTTCCGTTCGGCGTCTCGGTTCGTGGCATCCTCGCGGGTCGCGACCGGCTTCTTGTCCTGCACCTTCTCGCACTCATTGTCGTCGTTGACGCGATAGCCGGCGCGGCAGGTGATCTTGACGCAAGTATCGCCGTCCGCCTTGAAGCCGCGATTGCAGACCAGCGGACAGACACGGCCTGGCTTGGACTTGATCATGTCGAGCGCCTCGAAGCTTGCGAGCTTGGGGCCGAGCTTCGTTCCCGCATGTTGGTTGAACAGCGTCAGTGAGCGCTGTGATGACGCATTCCAGTCGCCATCGGCGGCTGCGGCCAGACAACCGACGCGACGGAGCTCGGACTGCACCAGCTTTGCCGTCTCTTGCGGAGAAAGAGAGGGCGGCGACTGAGCTGGGGTAACCGCCGCGACCTTCTGCTCGCTCTGCGCCTTGTCATTTGCCTGTCTTGCAGCGACTTCAGCAGCTGCCTTGTCGTTTACGATCTTTTCGGCCAGCGCCTTCTCGGCAGCCTGCTTGTCGGCCAGTGCCTTGGCGGCTGCTTCTGCATCTTTCCTGCGCTGCTCGGCGGCCGCCGCCTTGGCCTCTTCGATCCGTTTGGCCTTCTCCGCGGCGATCCGAGCATCTTCGGCAGCCTTGGCCGCTGCTGCGGCTTTCTCCTGCTCGGCCTTCTTGCCCCGTTCGGCGGCAAGCTTTGCCTTCTCCTCCTCGGCCGCCCGCGCCTTCTCGGCCGCTGCAGCGCGGGCGTCTTCGGCAGAAATCCGGTTAAGTTGAGCCTTGGCGAGATCGGTATAGAAGCCGCTGGGATAACGATTGAGGAATGCAGTCCAAACGTCGCGCGTGCCGAGCTGGAGCGCCAGTTCGTAGTCGCGCCGGATGTCGCTGTCCGGGTTCGCCTGCGGTCCGGTCGCGACCGGCTTGGCCGGAACCAGGGCCACGTCGTCGCCGCCGAGCGAGCCGTACACAAATGGCTCCTGCTTGTAGCCGGTATTCTTGAGCGCGTCGTCGCGCACGAAGCCGAACGCCTTGCGCAGATCGAGCCCGGGCGTCGGCAGACGTTCGACGAGAGCCGCCGCGAACGGGCTATTCTTGGAGTCGCCGTCGGACGCCGTCGAGCCCGCTTTCGCCGCGAACGCAATCGAACCCGGCCTTCCTGAACATGCCGCCGACCAGGGTGGCATCATTCGCGGGGTTCGCCAGCCGCGCCACGTTCTTGTAGGCCGAGTTGCCCATCACCAGCGCGACGCGCTTCTCGGCCAGCGCCGGTCCGGCTCCCACGCAGATCGCAAATATCAACAAAACAAACAGCCGAAGCCGCATTCCAGCCCCCGAATGCAATAGCGTCAGATTATTCGCAGCATGGCCAATCGCAATCTATGCTCAGTGATATCAGTCACACATCCATGCGCCATCCGGGCAACCCCGTGCCATGCATCACGGCCATCATGCCCTGTTTTGGCCCGATGGGTCAATCGTTATTCGAAAAAAACGAAAAGACTCGATGCTGCCAACGCTTGGCTACTGTGCATGGGGTTGTTTTCGATTTTTTGGTTTGGAGGCTCCAGCCGACAGTAAGCCGACCGCCCTTAGCCCCGCGGCCCGCGCAGATGCGCGGTCAGCCTCTCCATCGCCTCCGCCACTTCGCGCCACTGCGACAGCCAGCTGCGTGGAAAGCGGAAGGTGAGGTCGGCGCCGCCGACGCGGCGCTCGGAGAGGCACATGCCGGGGGTGGCGGCATCGCGCGTGCAGCGCGCGGTGAGCGCGGGGCTCGCAGCCGAATAGAGGTCCTCGCTGCCGTAGGGCGTGTCGGTGCGGAACATGCGCATCGTCAGGCCGTCCGCTGGGCTTGCCGCGGCCTGGTCGAGATAGCGCGGATAGATCGTGGCCGTGCGCTGCTCGGGCGAGAGCGCATCGTGATGGGCGGCGATCGACAGGAAGATGCGGTCGATCGACTGCAGCGCCGCTTCCGCCGTGTCGGAGGTGACGTGCTTGGGCGCGCCGGGCGGCTCCAGCGAGGGATAGAGGAAGTCGAGATCGATGCGCTCCTGCGGCCCCGAGTGCCGCTGGATCTTCATCCGGATCGCAGTCACCGGCAGGTTGAACAACGTGCCGCCGACGCTCACCGGCAGCTTGTCCGGCGCGTTCGCGCCCCGGCTGCCCCAGGTCGGCCACAGCAGGTAGGCGACGAGCGCGACAGCTGCGACCGCCGCCGCGCCGCCGAGCACGATCGGCACGACATGCGCCCGGGTGCGCGTGCGGGGGGACCTGAGGGGAGCTGCCGAGAACAATGCCATGAATTGTGCGAGGTCGACCGGAGGTCGGCCGATGGCCGACGAATCAGCGCGAATATGCCATGCGACGGCGCTTTCGCGCAGCGTTCCCGGCCGCTTGGATCGGGGACGGCCCCTGCACGGGACGGCCGGCCGCGTTAACCTTTCCTTAAGGATAATGTAGCGTTAACGGGCTCTGTTTGTCACAGGAAGGCACGCGCGTTGTGTAAGGGCGGAGCACTTCCGATGACACCTGAAGCTCTCAACACCTTCTTCTCGATCGGCATCGGTTTCGCGCTCGCGGGCGCGCTCGTGAACGGATACCAGGCGCTGGCGCAGCGGCCCGCCGGCTTCGGCCTGCTGCAGGACGGCGTGGCCCCGAAAACCTTCGCGGCAGTTCCCTTCCTGGTGTTCGCCGCGCCCTTCATCATCATGCGCAACACGCTGCGCGGCGTGCGGGTGGAAAGCCGCCGCATGGAATTCGTGATGATGGCAACCGTCATCGCCGCCTTTTGGAGCATGATGAGCGGCACCTTCTTCCTGATGACGCTGCGCGCTGCCGGCCTTCTGGTCTGATCCGAAGTGCCTCGAGCGCGGCCGGCCCTTTGCGTCGCGGCTGCCGTTTGGCTATGCCAATCGTCAACGCGACAGGAGACAGCCAATGGCCATCTACGAGCTCGACGGGCAGGCGCCCGACCTTCCCGCCGACGGCAATTATTTCATCGCCGAGACCGCGACCGTGATCGGCCGGGTGCGCTTGAAGCCGGGCGCGAGCGTCTGGTTCGGCGCGGTGCTGCGCGGCGACAATGAGTGGATCGAGGTCGGCGAGGGCGCCAATGTGCAGGACGGCTCGACCTGCCACACCGATCTCGGCTTTCCGCTTGTCATCGGCAGGAACTGCACGGTCGGCCACAACGTCATCCTGCACGGCTGCACCATCGAGGAGGGCGCGCTGATCGGCATGGGCTCGATCGTGATGAACGGGGCAAAGATCGGCCGCAACAGCATCGTCGGCGCGGGCTCCGTCATCACCGAGGGCAAGGAGTTCCCCGAGCGCTCGCTGATCATCGGCTCGCCGGCCCGCGTAATCCGCACGCTCGACGACGCTCAGGTGCAGAAGATGGGGAGCGCGGCCCGGTTCTATGTGGCCAACGGTCCGCGCTTCAAGCAGGGCTTGAAGCGGATCGGCTGACCTGCGCCCGGACGCGGTTCTGTCCAGCCGCGCGAACGGATCCATACCGTAAAAATACAGGCTGCCGCTTTAATCCTCTGCTAGCGCGATCACGCTTACCGTCGAGCGTTTTCAACCAGGAGGAGCGGCGCCATGGGTGCTGCGGCGCTGGAATCCGGTCTCGGGGCCGGTACCAAATTTTTGAAGAAATTGGTCCGATTCGTGCGCGGCGCCGACACGCTGACGGTCGCGGAGAAGGTCTACAGCATCGCCGCCTTCCTGGCGATCGTCACCACTTTCCTGCTGGTGATGTCGGTCCAGTCAGTGCGCCTGCAGACGACGTATCGCCACCTGCATGCCACCTCCGCCGACGCGGCGGTCGGCGTCGGGCGCATCAACGCCCTGATCTACGCCGTCGTGATGGAATCGCGCGGCATCTACATGTCCGCCGATCGTGCCGCGATGAAGCAGTTCGCGGACGGGCTGGTGCGGCGCAACCGCGAGCTCGCCGAGGCCGTGAAGAGCATGGAGCGCACGGTGGGCGACGACGACGCCGAGCTGTTCTCTTCCTTCCGCCAGCGCATCCAGCAATTCATCGACTTCCGCCAGGAGCTGGTGCGCCGCGGCGTCGAGATCAGCCCGGCCGCGGCCCGCGAGTGGGGCGACAACGACGCCAATCGCACCCTGCGCAGCAAGCTCAACAGCGATCTCGAAGAGCTCGAGCGCATCTACGAGCAGCGGGCCCGCGAGGCCGACGAACTCGCCGACGACAACCGCTACGCCGCCGCCTATCTTTTCGCGCTGGGGCTCGCGGCGCTGATGCTCGCGGCGCTGAACGTCGTCGTGATGCGGCACTCGGTGGTCGGCGCGCTCGCCGATATCACGCAGGCGACCGACCGCATCGCGCAGGGCGACGTCAAGAGCGAGGTGCCGCATCTGCGCCGTCACGACGAGATCGGGCGGCTTGCGCGCGCGGTGCAGAATTTCCGTGACGCGGTGGCGCGCATCTTCGAGCTCGAGGAGCTCGAGGTCGGCACCGCGCAGGCGCGCGACGCGGCGATGACCGAGCGCGACAAGTTCAACGACAAGTACCAGGCCAAGAAGTGGCAGCTTTCGGCGGCGATCAACAGCATGCCGCAGGGGCTGATCATGCTCGACGGCAAGGCCAATGTGGTCGCGATGAACGCCAATTACCGCAGGATCTACAATCTGCCTGAGACGATCCAGACCGGGTCGAGTCTCGAGGAGATCCTCCAGCACAGGGTCGAGAGCGGATTGTTCAGCGGCGACGTCACGAAATACGTCGCGGCGGTGCTCGACCGCATCGCCAAACGCCAGCCGACGTCGTACGAGATCGCGCTGAACGACGGCCGCATCATCAAGATCTACGAGCGCCCGATGGACGGCGGCGGCTGGGTGTCGGTGCAGGAGGACGTCACGGAACAGCGCCACCGCGAACGCATTCTCGAACGGATGGAGCGCTTTCTCGCCACTATCATCGAGAACGTGGCCGAGGGCATCATCGCCAAGGACGCGCGCAATCTGCGCTACGTCTTCGTCAACAAGGCCGCCGAGAAGATGATCGGCATGTCGCGCGGCGAGATCATCGGCAAGACGGCGCGGGAATTGTTCTCCGTGGAGGCTGCCGAATTGATCGAGCGGCGCGACCAGCAGTTGCTCGCACAGCGGCAGCAGCTCGAGCCGATCATCGATACCATCGATAATCCCGTCCGCGGGCGCCGCGTCATCTGCGCCCGCCGCATCCAGGTGGGGGGCGCCGGTGAGGAGTCCCACATGTTCGTGACCATGGTCGAGGATCGGACCGAACGGCCGGCAGCGGCGGCATAGCGGCCGGCGGCAGCTCGCATCTGCCGCGGGCTGCCGATGCTCGCGCGGAAGTGAGACAGTGTGGCTGTCACGAATGACCGACTGACGGTAGCTTGGTCCTGCTTTGAAGCGTGGAGCAACCTCCACGCGGAGGATCGAGTGATGTTACGCAGGATGATGATGACGGCGCTGGCCGTGGCGGCGGTCGGGCTGTCGGCGCCACAAAAGGCCGAGGCGGGCGGCGGTTTCGGACGTGGTGGAGGCTTTCACGGCGGTGGCTTCCATGGTGGCGGCTTCCATGGCTGGGGGCACCGTCATTGGCATGGCGGCGGCTTCTGGCCAGGGATCGGGATCGGGGTGGGTCTCGCCGGCGCCGGCTACTACGGCGGTTATTACGGCTACGGCTACCCCTATTACGGCGGCCCCACCTATTATGGCGCCGGCTACAACGACGGTTATGGCGGCTGCTACGTCGCGCGCAAGCGCGTCATGACCCCGTCGGGATGGCGCTACCGCCAAGTCGACGTCTGCGAGTGAGGCGAAATAGCTGTTAAAAAACAAGGTCGTTGACGCAGTATACCGTCAACGACCTTGCCAGCCCCGGATATTGAAATCGGCTCACGCCATCCGGTAACGGCGAGCATCGCGCGGAATCATACCGGCGAATGTGATCCAGTTCACAAGTGGCGAAAATAAAGTTCCCGCACCGTGACCGGCTCAGCCGCCCGAGCGCTTGCGGGCGCTGGCGTGGACGCGCCGCGCCGGTTTCCTGCGGGTAACCGATGGAGTCTCGACCTCGGTCGCCCGTGCACTGGCAAAGGACTGCCGCAAGCCGTCGATGGATTCGTTCAAGGCCGTAACCTGCTCCGACAGGCGCTTGGTGTCGGCCTGTTGCGCCGCCAGCAGCCGCTTCATCGTCTGAAGCTGGTCCTGCACCACCTGGAGCTGGTCGATCGATTCCTGCTGGGTCGCCTCCAGCCCCTTGGTCTTCTCGACCAGCTGCTCGGAGGCCTGGGCGGTGCGGGCCTGAAGCTGCCGCGAGGCCACCACCCGGTCGCTCTCGGGGGCGGCACCGGTATAGGCCCGCCAGATTGCGATCGACGTCACGCCCGCGATCAGCAGCAGGAGGGCTGCAGCAGTCAGCGCGATCGGCTGGGCGCCAAGGCGAAGGAGGGTGTTGGACGGCCTGTCCTGGGCGAGATCGATCATCGCTGACAAAACCCAAATTGAAACTTGGTGAGTGGCGAAGACCGGCAACCCAGAGGGGTCACCGGGGCGTCCCGAAAGCCTTACGTTTCGGCAAGGAATGGGACCAAAAAGAGGCTGAGCGGCAAAAAACCAGTGATCAGCGGCTCTTGCAGCCCGGGAGCGCCGCGCAGGGGGCAGGGATCAAGGCTGAAATTGCGAGAACGGCCCGGAATAGCTCTTTGCGCGCGGTGCCGCATAGGGTCCGAGCCGGGAGGTCTTCAGTCCAAGTCGCACCAGTGATTCCGCCAACGTCACCGCGGCCGCGACGCCGTCGATCACGGGAAGGCCGTGCGTGGCGGCGAGCTCGCCTGCGAGATCGGCCATGCCGGCGCAGCCGAGCACGATCGCTTCTGCCCGGTCGTCACGGTTGGTGGCGGTGATCTCCGCCGAGATCTTGCCGAGCGCATCAATGTTGCGCTCTTCCAGCGCCAGCACGGGGACCTCGGCGGCACGGACGCGGGCACAGCGTTCGGCCAGGCCGTACTTCCGCAGATTGTGCTCGATCGGCACGATGGAGACGCCGAGCGTGGTCACCACGGCAAAGCGCGCCGCGATCAGGCTCGCGAGGTGGAAGCCGGCCTCGCCGATGCCGATCACAGGCGCTTTGGCGGCGGCGCGCGCGGCATCCAGGCCGGTGTCGTCGAAGCAGGCGATGATGTGTGCGTCCGCGCCGTCGCGATCGGCCTCGCGAATGCAGCCGAGCATGCCGGGCACCGCGAAAGCTTCGTCGTAAAACCCCTCGATCGAGACCGGGCCCATCGCCGGCTGACGCGCATCGATCACGGTGTCGGCGAGGGCAACGCTGCGCGCGGCAGCGGCGATCTTCGCCGTCATCGACGCCGTTGTGTTGGGATTGACGACGTGAAGCCGCATTGGAACAGACGAGTCCTTATCTCACACGAGTCCCTTGCCGGCGTCCGAGCCCTTGGCCGCCTGCCGCTTGTTGAGCACGTGAATGGTGCCGAGCGCAAGCGTGATGACCGTGAACGAGACCGCCGAGATCACGGTGCCGAGCGCGTAGATGTCGGGGTTGGTCACGGTGGTGGTGAGGCCTTGAAGATCCAGCGGCAACGTGTTCACGGCGCCGATCGCCTGGCTGGAGCGTGCGAGCTCGTCCCAGGACAGCGTGAAGCCGAACAGGCCGATGCCGATCACCGAGGGCAGGATGATCGGCAGCACGACATGACGAAAGGTCTGCCACGGTGTCGCGCCGAGATCGCGCGCGGCCTCTTCCAGCCGCGGATCGAAGCGGTTGAAGATCGCGAACATGATGAGCAGCCCGAACGGCAGCGTCCAGGTCAGGTGCGCGCCGAGCCCGGACGTCAGCAGGCCCATCGAGGTCTCGAAATTCTCGTTCCAATGCGCCTTGATCAGGTCGTCGATGATGCGGAACTCGAGCGAGATGCCGAGCGAGGTGATGATCGAGGGCACGATGAGGCTGGCGATCGCCGAGTAGAACAGGATGCTCTGCGCCTTGAACTTGCGCCGGAACGCCATGCCGGCGGCGACCGACAGCACGACGGTGACGATCATCACGACGATGCCGAGCAGCAGCGAGCGGCGGAAGGCGGCACCGAGATCGACGATGCCGGTGCCCTGGAACAATTTTGCGATCCAGAAGGTCGATACGCCGTTCATCGGGAAGGTGAGGCCGCCCTGCGGCCCCTGGAACGACAGCACGTAGATCGCGATCATCGGCCCATAGAGAAACAGCACATAGGCCGCGAAGAAGATCGCGAGCACGTAGAACGAGCGCGGGCGTCCTTCCTTCATGCTCTAGAGCTCCTTCTTGATGTCGACGATGCGCGACATCATGGTGATGATCAGGAAGGTGATCGCGAGCAGGATCACGGCATTGGCTGCGGCGGCGGGGAATTGCAGCGCGTTGACCCGCGTCTCGATGATCTTGCCGGCGGCAGCGATCTGCTGGCCGCCCATCACGCCGATGGTGATGAAGTCGCCCATCACGATGGTGATGACGAAGATCGAGCCGATCACGATGCCGGGCTTGGCCAGCGGAATGATGACGTTGACGAGGGTCTGGAAACCGCTGGCGCCGGCATCATAGGCGGCCTCGATCAGCGACTTGTCGATGCGCACCATCGAGTTGAAGATCGGCACCACCATGAAGAAGGTGAAGAGGTGCACCAGTGCCAGCACCACGGAGAATTCGGAGAACAGCAGCCATTCGATCGGATGGTTGATCAGCCCCGTCTTCATCAGGCCGGTGTTCACCAGGCCGTTGCGCCCGAGCAGCGGGATCCAGGCGATCATGCGGATCACGTTGGAGGTCCAGAACGGGATCGTGCAGAGCAGCGACAAGCCCATCTGCCAGGTCTTGGACTTGACGTGGAAGGCGAGGAAGTAGGCGACCCAGAAGCCGATGAAGAGGGTGATGGCCCAGACCAGGAAGCAGAGCTTCAGCGTCTTCAGATAGGTCTTGGCGATGGTGCAGAGCTCAGGGAGCTGCGCAATGCAGCCTTCGAACGTGTCGGTGTAGCCGCGGCCGGAGAAAGCCGGCAGCAGCTGGTATTCGTTGTAGTCCCAGAACGAGACGATGACGACGAAGACGAGCGGAATGAGAAAGAACGCGAGAAACACCAGCATCATCGGCCCGGCCTGGAGCCAGGAGATGAAGGACGGCGACAGGCGCGTCGGCTTTGCGGCGCGCGCTGTGCCCGACCCCGGGATCAAGCCCGGGGCTGCCTGTTGCAGGACCTCTTCCGACATGTCCGTTACGCCGCGATGAACTCGTTCCACTTGCGGACCATGTAGTCGTTCTCGTCCATCACGGCGTTCCAGCACGCGACCCCGCCCATGCGATCCTCGTAGGAGCCGCCGTCACGCACCGCGCCGGCCTTTTCAAGCAGCGAGCCGTCGGGCGCCTTGATGTCCTTCTCGGCCGGTTTGCCTTCCATCCAGTAGGCCCATTCGTAGGGCTCCATGTGCGCCTTCGCAGTGGAGAGCACGGCGGAGTAATAGCCCTGGCGGTTGAGATAGGCGCCGGCAAAGCCCGACAGGAACCAGTTCACGAATTCATAGGCCCATTCGAGCTTGGCACCCGAGACGCCCTTCGACACGCAGAAGCCGGAAGCCCAGGACCGGTAGCCTTCCTTCAGCGGCTGGAAGGTGCAGGGGATGCCCATCGAGCGTACCTTGGTGACCGCCGGCGACCACATCGACTGAATCACGGTCTCGCCCGAGGCCATCAGGTTGACGCTCTCATTGAAGTCCTTCCAGAAGGCGCGGAACTGGCCGGCCTTCTTGGCCTCGGTCATCACCTTCATGGTGAGATCGATCTCTTCCTTGGTCATGTTGCCCTTGTCGGCATATTTGTACTTGCCGGAGGCTTCCACGACCATGGCGGCATCCATGATGCCGATCGAGGGGATGTTGAGGATTGAAGCCTTGCCCTTGAATTCGGGGTTGAGCAGCTCGGCCCAGGTGGTGATCGGACGCTTGATCAGGTCGGGGCGGATGCCGAGCGTGTCGGCGTTGTAGACGGTCGGGATCAGCGTGACGAATTCCGTCGCCGACGTCGCGAACTTCTTGGAGTCCTTGCCTTCGAGATAGAGCACCTTCCACGGCGCGGTGCCCTGGCCGCCGATCTTCTTGCCGCCGGGCGTCTCGCCCTTGGTGAAGACGGGCGTGATGTTGCCGAACTCCTTGATCTTCTTGGCGTCGAGCGCAAGGATGTTGCCCGACGGCACCAGCTTCTTCAGCGAGAAATATTCGGTATCAAGCACGTCGAAGGAATTCGGCTGGGTCATCACGCGCTTGGTGACGTCGTCCGTGGTTGCGGTGATGTATTCGATCTTGATACCGGTGTCCTTCAGGCATTGCTTGGCGATGTCGTCGCCCTCGTTCACGGCCGTGCCGAGATAGCGGAGCACCTTCGCATCGGCCGACTTCACGTAAGGAAAGCCGGTGATCGCGCCGGAGCCGGCGGCGAGGCCGGCGAGACCCGCGGTGCCCTTCAATAGCGTGCGGCGGCTGACGCCGGTCTTCCTGGTCGTCTCGGTCATTTCGCTCACTCCTCTGTGTTGCGCATTCCGTGGTGAAGGGTGCTATTGCAGGCGTTGCGCCTTGGCGGGATCCCAGGTCGCCAGCACGCGATCGCCCGGACGGAACGGATGCACGTCGAAGGCGGCCTCGGGAACGTGGGAGAACAGGGCGGTGCCGTCGTCGAGCGTGAGCGAGACGGCGATGTAGGACCCCTGGTACTCGGTCTGGGTCAGCAGCGCCGGCGCGCCGAAGGCGCCGTCGACGAACGGCACGATGCCGAGCTGATCGGCGCGAACGGCGATGAGATTGCCGGCGTCGCTGAGCACGTTGTGGCCGCCGATGAATCGGGCCACGAATTCGGTGCGGGGACGATGGAAGATGTCGCGCGCCGTGCCCTGCTGCTCGATCCTGCCGTGGTTCATCACCACGATGTGGTCGGCGAGGGCCATCGCCTCTTCCTGGCCGTGGGTAACCTGGATGAAGCTGATGCCAAGCTCGCGCTGCAGCCGCTTCAGCTCGCCGCGCATCTTGACGCGCAGGAACGGATCGAGCGCCGAGAGCGGCTCGTCGAGCAGGAGGATCTGCGGCTCGGTGATCAGCGCGCGCGCGAGCGCCACGCGCTGCTGCTGGCCGCCGGAGAGCTGCGCCGGAAGACGGCCTGCATATTGGCTCATCGCGACCAGCTCGAGCAATTCGCCGGCGCGCTTGTGCCGCGTCGGCTTGTCGATGCCGCGCATCTTCAGGGCGAAGGCAACATTGTCGAGCACGGTCAGGTGCGGAAACAGAGCGTAGGACTGGAACATCATCGCGGTGCCGCGCTTGGCGGGCTCGAGGTCGGTGACGTTCTGCGCGCCGAGGATGATGTCGCCTTCGCTGACCGCCTCGTGACCTGCGATCATGCGCAGCGTCGAGGTCTTGCCGCAGCCGGAGGGGCCGAGCAGGCAGCAATAGGTGCCGGCCGGGATCTTCAGGTTGACGTTGTCAACGGCCAGCGTGGCGTCGTAGCGCTTGGTGACGGCGACCAGTTCGAGAGCGGCGGGAATGGCCATGGCGTGTCCGAGGAGGGGCGTTGCGTCCCGCCTCTCTCCGCAAGGTCCGTGCCAACAGCCCGCGACGATGCGAATTTCAGAAACTGTGCAGCGGAGTCAGATCGTTAGATCGATTCCGGCCCAATGTCGGGCCGTCACCCGTGCAGCCAGCTGCACACAAAACGGGCGAAGATTGTATAAAGTTTCGCCTGTGATTGGATACAGCTCGTCGACTAACATTGCAGGCCGAACGTTCGTCGATCGAGCCTCACAATCATGGCCACCAAGACCCGCCAGAAACCCGATGCGCCAGACGCGAGCGATCGCGTCAGCCGTATCCGGGAGGGTGTGACTGCCGCGATCCTCGAGCATCGCCTGCTGCCCGGCACCAAGCTCGGGGAGGACGAGATCGGCGACATCTACGGCGCAAGCCGGACGCTGGTGCGCTCAGCGCTGCAGCAGCTTGCGCATGAGGGCATCGTCAATATCGAGAAGAATCGCGGCGCTTTCGTTGCGCGCCCGACGCCGGCTGATGCCCGCGAGGTGTTCGAGGCGCGGCGCCTGATCGAGCCCAGCATCGTGGACCGCGCCATTGACGCGGTTTCGCCGGCCTGGCTCGATCGCCTGCAGCACCATCTCACGGAAGAACGCGAGGCCGAGTTGCGCGGCGATGCCCGCGCCTCCGTCCGTCTGTCCGGCGAGTTTCATCGTCTCGTCGCCGAGATGAGCGGCCACAGCATCTATCTCGGCTTCCTGAAGGAGCTGATCGCGCGCTCCTCGCTCATCATCCTGCTGTACCGCCGTCACGACACGCCCGCGTGCGGCACCGATCATCACGCCGGGATCGCCGCCGCGATCCGCAAGCGCGACAAGGCGCGCGCCGGCGCCTTGATGCTGTCGCACCTGAACGAGATCGAGGCGGAGCTGTTCCTGAAGGATCCCGCCGCCGATGAATTGCGGCTGGCGGACGTGCTGGGGGCGTGAGAAGGGCGTCGCCAGCGCACGGGATCGGCGGGTCCGGACGCTATTGTGGCTCCAATCCGAGATTCTTGATCGATTCCAGCCAGACCGGCCCTTCTTTTTCGTAGAGGGCGACCGAGGATGCGCGGTCCATTGCCGGCGCATCGACCCCGAAGGCCTCCAGCAGCTTCTGGACACGCTCGGTCTTGCCGCCTTCGACCATCAGCTTGGCGAGCAGCTCGATCCGGTCGGTCGGCGTCGCAGCGGGCGCCACCAGGGTCGTGAAGCTGGTCAGCTGGAAGACCTTGCCGGTGACCCCCTGCTCGGTGAACGTCTTGGTGTCCGGCAGCTTCTTCATGCGAACCAGTGACGGAACAGCGATCGCGCGGCCGACGCCGGTATCAAGGACCGGAAGCGCGGCTTGGTAGCTGCCGGTCGCGGCCTGGATGACGCCGGCCGCCAAGTCCTGCCACATCGGCGCTTCGCCGCGGTAATGCACGATGGAGATGTCGAGGCCGTATTGGCGATTGAGCTCGGCGATCGCGATGTGCGCGAACGAACCGATCCCATACGAGCCGGCCGTGACCTTGTTGCGGCGCGCATAGGCGACGAAATCTTCGATGGACTTTGCACCGGTGGCGGAATGGACGACCAGCGGCAGATGACCCGATGGCGTCATCGCGACGATCGTGAAATCCTTGTCCGGATCGTAGGCGAGCGACTTCAGCAGCAGCCGGTTTCCGAGCAGCGTGGACGAGATCGTGTACATCAGCGTATGGCCGTCCGCCGGCGAATCCTTGACCGATTGGGCTGCCAGCGCGCCGCTCGCTCCCGTCTTGTTTTCGACGACGACCGGCTGTCCGAGCTTCTGAGAGATGTAATCGCCATAGGCGCGGGCGAACGCATCGGTGATGCCGCCGGCGGGCGTCGACACGACGATCTTGATTGCTTTGGTCGGCCAGGCTTCGGCCGCAGCCCCATCAGCCGTGGCCAGCACCAGGCCTGCAATCGCAGCGCCCAGCATTGCGACGAATGTCCTCACTTGCCCCTCCCGTTTTGTTGCGTCTTTGGGCGCCCTTTGGCCGCCGGGCAGAGATGTCACACGAGCAGAGCCAAATAGAAACAACATTTCATTGTGTGAAATGGCTAGCTCTTGGCGGCCGCGGACGGGCCGGCCGCAGCAAGCCTGGCGCTGAGCGTCTCGGCCAGTGCGGAGGCGACTTTCTTCATCTGAGGCACGAAGCGCCTGAGACCTTCCTCGGTGCTGACGGCCTCGCGCAGCATCATCACGTTCATGCTTGCGAACAGGCGGTTCGGAACAGCGACGGGAACGCCGATCGCCCAGACGGCGCCGCCGAAGATGCGGCGGCTGTAGCTCTCGTCCATCACTGCGAATCCGGCTTTCCGGATCGCGCGCAGCACCTTGGTGAGTTTGGCGGGATTGCGGGCGAGGTCGTTCCAGGGCTCCGGGCTGAGGGCAAGGCGCGCCGCGATGCGCTCCTGCTCGGCCGGTTCGCAAAACGCCAAATAGGCGCGCCCCATCGAGGTGCCCAGCACGGGAAAGCGAAAACCCGGCGGACGGTAGAAGAGCAGCGAACCGCCGATCCGCGTCGTATGCGCGATCACCATGGATTCCTCGTCGAGCACGGCCACGTCCGAGGGCCACTGAATCTGTTGGCGAAACTTGTTGAGCATCGGTTCGGCGATACCGCCGATCCAATTGGGTTCGTCGTAGCCGGCGCTGAGCAGGAGCGCCCGTCCGGTCGGGGCATAGCTGGGCGGCTCGGCGCGCCGCACTACATATCCTTCATGCTCCAGCGTTTCGAGCATGCGGACGATTGTTGCCTTGTTGAGGCCCGTCGCCTTATGCAGCGAGCCTACGGTCGATTGCCGTTCCTGGTTGATGACGCGCAGGACCTCGAGGCCTCTCGACAACGCGATAACGGGACGGAACGAGGGCATGGCAGCTCTTTGTGAGGACCGTGCCGCTAGTCAATGATGTAATCGCCGGATCAGTCAACAGGCCCGACTCCCGGCCGGGAATTGGACGGTGCCGCATCGGCTCCTCAGCGACCGATTTCGCTTTCGGCGGCAAGCTGCCCCTCTGCCGTGATCTCGTATTCGCCGTCGTGCTTGGTCATCCATCCTGACCTGACCATCTCTCGTGCAAGCTGTATCGAGCAGATCGGATGATTGCCGCCCGGGTGATACAGCCTGTCGTTGCGGACGAGCAGGTGCCCGTACAATCGCGCCTGGCGCAGCGCCCTGCGCATCCCCGGTGATGGACTTTTCATGCCGGTTCAAGCGCGAGCACGATGAAGGTTCCTAATGAATGCGGCCATCTCATCGGTCGATAGCGCACATAGGAACCGTCATTCTGCTGCATCGTTTGTTCTTCCGAGGAGTAGCGCCATGAATGTACGGGATGAGCACACGTGGTCCCTCTGGATGGACGTATCTGTCGCCGAAGCTCCGGTGCTGTCGAGTACGGTCGGCGTGGACGTTGCCGTGGTCGGCTCCGGAATAGCCGGGCTTTCGGTCGCATATGAACTTGCTTGCCATGGACGTTCGGTCGCAGTGATCGATCGCGGCCGCATCGGCAGCGGGATGACGGCGCGCACCACGGCGCATCTGGCGACCGCGCTTGATGATGGTTATGATGCGTTTGTGCGAGTCCGCGGCCCTGACTGTGCGCGGCGTTACTATCAGAGCGTCGCTGCCGCGATCGATCGCGTCGAGGCCATCCAAGGCGCCGAGCACATCGATTGCGGTTTTAAGCGCGTCGATGGCTATTGGGTACTGGCATCCGAAACGTCCGCATCCGAGCTGGATAGTGAATTGGACTGCTGTCGCAAGCTGCAGATTCCGGTCGAAAATTGCATCGAGCGGACACCATTCCATGACAGCGGTCAGACGCGTTCGCTGCGCTTTCCGCGCCAGGCGCGCCTGCATCCGACTAAATATCTCGCCGGTCTGGCGAGCGCACTGCAGCGCCGTGGCGCCCAGCTCTATTCTGACACCTGCGTCGAGAGCATCCAGCAACGCCAGGGTAGCATGGTCGTCACCACCGCCTCAGGCTACGAGGTTCACGCCGCCGACGTGGTGGTTGCGACCAACTCGCCCGTCAATGTTCAGGTGGCGATCCACACCAAGCAGGCGCCTTACCGCACTTATGCACTCGCCGCGAAGATTGCGGCCGGCGCCGTGGAGGATGCGCTCTATTGGGACACGCTCGATCCTTATCATTATGTCCGCCTCCACCCGTTATCTGCCGACGAGGACATCGTGATCATCGGCGGCGAAGATCACAAGTCGGGTGAGGCGAATGATGGCGCACAGCGCCTTGACGCGCTCGAGCGCTGGGCGCGCGAGCGATTGCCGGATTTGCGCGAGGTCACCCATCGGTGGTCGGGTCAGGTGCTGGAGCCGGTCGATTTCGCCGGCTTCATCGGCCGCAGCCCCGGCGAGGAGCATGTATTCGTTGTCAGCGGCGACTCCGGGCAGGGGATCACCAACGGGCTCGTGGCCGGCATGCTGATCGCGGATCTCATCACCAGCGGCGCAAGTGCCTGGGAGGACGTCTACGCTCCGTCGCGGAAGATTCAAAGGAACATCGGCGAGTTCATCAGCGAGAACATCACCCCTATCAAGAATTTCGCGGAGTATCTCACCGCAAGTGAAATCGCGAGCGCTGAACAACTGCGGCCCGGCGAGGGGCGCCTCTTCCGAAGCGGCCTGAAGAAGATCGCGGCGTGCCGGGACCGAAGCGGACATTTGCATTTGCATTCGGCGAGCTGCACCCATTTGGGCTGCGTCGTGCACTGGAACTCACTCGAACAGTGCTGGGACTGCCCATGTCACGGATCGCAGTTTGCACCCGATGGCACCGCGCTCAACGGCCCGGCGGTTTCCCCGCTCGGCGAGGCTGAAAAGCCGGCCAATCTTGAAGCGGCAGAATGAGCGGCATCCCTCGGCGTGTTGTGGTCAGGCGTTATTTAAAGGGGCTCGCCCTGACGCCTGCAGCTTATACGTGACGAGCCGCATGTGAATCATGACGCGCGGCGATCGGATGTGACTATTCCTCGCGCAGTCTATGGGCTATATGCTCGCGCTCTGTCATCAAACTGTCACGTTACGTTCCATGCTCAAGTCAGATTCAAGGCCGGCCCGCAAGACTCCTGGCGCACCGGACGGGAATCACGCGCCGAAGGAGAACAAGGGAGCGCATATCGTCGCCGGTTTCCTGAGGCAGATCGAACCCGCAGGGCCAGAAGCGGAACCGGTGATCAAGGACGCTGTGAGCGATCGGACGCCAGAGACGACGCCTGGTCTGCAACCGGCTGAGCCGGGCAGCAAGGCTCATCCCGCCGCCGAAATCGAGCTCAAGCTGCTCGTTGGTGCCGATCGCATGGCGCATTTCGGCGCAGCGCCCGTGATCGCGGCGAACGCACGCAACAAGGGCACGCGCAAACGTCTCAAGTCCGTCTACTACGACACGCCCGAGCGGGCGCTTCGTCGCGCCGGCCTGAGCTTGCGCGTCCGCCAGAGCGGCACGCGTTTCGTGCAGACCGTGAAGACCGAGGTTGCGGACGATCCGTTGCGTCGCGGCGAATGGGAAGCAAGCGTGCCTTCGCTTGCGCCCGATCTCGCTTTGGCGATGCCGTTCATTCCGGAGAAGATTCGCGAGCGACTCAAAGCGCAGCCGCTCGAAGCGGTGTTCACGGCCGATGTGCATCGGCACACGCGCATCATCGACCTGCCGTCCGGCACGGTCGAGGTCGCCTGCGACCAGGGCGAGCTGACGGCCGGCGACCGGTCGGTTCCTGTCAGCGAGATCGAGCTGGAGCTGAAGAGCGGCAGCACGAGCGTGATCTACGAGATCGCCCTGCGCCTTGCGGAGCACGGAACGGTGAAGCCGTCCATCCGCAGCAAGTCGGCGCGCGGCTTCGATCTTGCCGCAGACCTGCCGCCGTCGGCTCGCCGGCCGCGCAAGCTTCGTCTCGATCCCTCCGTGACGCTCGACGAAGCCTTCGCGACCATCCTGCGCGCCTGCTTCCTTCACCTGCTGCAATCGCTGCCGGCGGCCGAGGACGGCCGCAATCCGGAAGGCGTGCATCAGCTGCGCGTCTCGCTG
Source organism: Bradyrhizobium sp. BRP20 (assembly GCF_020194215.1). NCBI lineage: Bacteria > Pseudomonadati > Pseudomonadota > Alphaproteobacteria > Hyphomicrobiales > Nitrobacteraceae > Bradyrhizobium > Bradyrhizobium sp. BRP20. Next base: position 251,969 of record NZ_JADYVY010000004.1, read on the forward strand.
CGCCGGCTGCGATCCGCGCTCGACCTGATGCGATCGGTCGGCGCGCTCAGCAACCTCGAGGCGCTGCGCTCGGAGGCCAAATGGCTGGCGCAAGGCCTGTCTGCCGCGCGCGACTGGGACGTGTTCCAGCTCGCCACCTTGCCGGCGATCGCAAAAGCCTGTCCGTCGGTCGCGGGTTTCGATGCGCTTGGGCGGGCCGCGGCTCAGCGTCAGGCGGAAGCCTATCGCAGCGCCCGCCACGCGCTCGATGATCGCCGTTGCGCGCTCTTCCTGATCGGTCTCGGCGGCTGGATCGAGACGCGCGGCTGGCGCAACGGCGTCGCGCCCGAAGATCTCGGCCGGCTCGCCGAGCCCGCCCTCAATTTCGCGCAGCGTGTCCTATCGGAACAGCACGCGAAGGTGCTCAAGCGCGGCCGCCGCTTCAAATCGCTGACGGTCGACGAACTGCACCGCGTGCGGCTCGCCACCAAGCGGCTGCGCTACCTCAGCGAGTTCCTGCTGCCGCTCTACGAGGATCGCAAGTCCGCACGAAAATTCGCACGCCGGCTCGCCGGCTTGCAGGAGGAGCTCGGCGTCTTCAATGACATGGCGGTGACGGCCTCGTTGCTCGATGGGCTCGGCGCTGACGATCGCGACAGCGCCATTGCGGCGGCCGCGATCGCCGGCTGGCAGGCGCGGGCATCGATCGGCATGCAGCAGGGCTTGCAGGATAGCTGGCGGGATTTTGCCGCCGCACGCGTGCCCTGGTCGCGCCAAGGCGAGCAGAGCTGATCGCGCTTTCCCAAAAAGTTGCGCCCAGCCATTGGGGGATGGCTGGGCGCGCGCGAACCGGTCTGGGACGGGGAGGGGTGGGGATGTGACCGGGTCGCGTAACCTGTTGTCTCGTTCCTACTAATCTTTGGCGCTGGCGGTGGAGACCGCCGGCTTGGTATCGCCCAGCGAGACCCAGACGTTGGGATCGCTCTGCGACTGGCGCTTGACGAAGCGGTAGCCGGTCTCCGTCCAGGCGAGGACGTTCTCGTTCTGATTGTCGAGAATGAACTCGCCCTTGTCGGTCTTCACCGTCAGCACCGCGTGGCCTTCGCCTTTCTTGTCGCGCACCACGGTGATGAGCAGGGCCTGGCGCGGCCAGCCGGCATCCATCAGCATCTTGCGCTTCAACAGCACGTAGTCTTCACAGTCGCCGTAACCGTCTGACGGCAGCGACCACTTCTCGATCACGCCCCAGTGCTCCTGGTCGGTCAGAGGCTTGACGGTCTCGTTGACCCAGCGATTGACCTTGACGAGGTCGCGCCATGCGGCCTGCGACATCACGATGTCGCGCGGCTGCAGCGGTGCGCCCTGGCACTGGGCAGCATTGTCCGCGCAGAACTCGACCCAGCCGATCGGCGCACGCGTGGTGTCGCCGAGGCTCGCGTAGAGCAGGCGGCCTTCGCCGGCCTGCGCTGCCGCGCTGATCCCGAAGAGCATGGCGGCCAGCGCCAGTCCCTTCCCCCGTCCCCTGAAGTCAAACATTGCGGCCCCCGTTTCTTGTTGGGACCACATTTCGCACGGAGCTTTTGAGTTGCCGCTAAGTCGACCAAGTCAAGTCGAGACGAATGCAAGTAAAAGGCGCGGCGAATTCGAGCTATACTTGAATAGAATTCGCGTAAAATTCGATATGACTGCAATTGGTTCAAATTTTATCTATTAACACGGAAATGCTGGGAGGAGCGTTGTTTGCGCTCATCTCCAGCTCCTCCGTTAACCGCTGGCCATTCGCCGCGGGACATGAAAAAGGCGGCGTCCGCATCGCGGAAGCCGCCTTCGAGCCTGGAAATATGGAGGTTTTCGCGTCCTTGCGCTTTACCGCGCGGTAACGCTCTCTTCGAGTGTCTCCGCCGGCTGCTCGTGCATGAACTCGAGCGCGAAGCCGTCCTCGAGGTTTCGGACCACGCGGCCTTGGACCCGGCCGAGCAGAACCGTCGATTTCAGCGGCGGCCGGTTCTCGGCAGCGATGGCCGCGCCCGACAGCGAGAGGTCGATGATGCGGCAGGTCATCTTGGTGCCGTCTTCGAGCGTCAGCACCGCGATCGGGTTGCGCGGCACGATGCGGTCGTGGCGGCGGTCCTCCGGCAGATTGAGGATGTCGCGGTTGGCGAGCCAGGTCAGCTGCGCGGCGAGCTTGTCGCGCTTGCGCGGCGTCGCACCGATGGTCATGGCGAAGCCGTTGTCGATGATCCGGGTGATCTTGCCCTCGACGCGGCCGATATGGTCGAGATAGGCGACCACGCGGTCGCCGACATTGCCGATGCCGGGGGCGAGCAAAGCGAGGCCGCCCGGCGACATGTTGATCACCTGGCAGGGGAATTCCCGGCGGTCCGGCAGCATGTAGCGGCCGAGCAGGTGCACCTTCACCCGCTGGAAGCGCCTGCGCTCCTCGGCGGCCGGAAGAAATTTTTTGTTCGCCAACGCCATTTCCAACACCCGACCCCCCGCCCGGGCGGAGTCCTTGCGACCCTAAGGTGCACAGGGTTAATGCCGCGTTAGGATCGGGCGCGCTGGACACGGACAGACACGATGCGCTCGAAAAGCCACACCTTCAGGTGGGGCTCGGCTTCCTCGCGGCGCGCCCATAAAGCAGGCACAGCAGCGCCAGCAGCACGGCGGCCGACAAGCCGAGCGACCAGTGGATGCCGATCGCCGCGCCTGATACCCCGATCGTGATGCCGCTGAAGGCCCGCATCCCGAGCCCGGCCATGTTGTAGAGGCCGACGACGCGGCCGCGGACGTCGTGCGGCGCGTTGAGCTGCACCAGCGCCTGCGCCATGGTGTTGAAGGAGAGCTCGAAGAAGCCCGCGAAGAACAATAGCGCGATCGCGACCGGATAGACCGGCACGAGCGCAAAGCCGAGCAGCGCCACGCTCCACAGCATCGCCAACGCGATCGCGGTGCGCGGGGTGCCCTTCAGCCGCCCCCAGGATTCCAGCGCGATTGCGGCAAGCACTGCGCCGGCTGCGTCCACGGCGAGCAGCACGCTGTAGGAGACGCCGGGATCACCATGGCCGAGATCGCCGGCATAGCCCGGCATCTGGGCGTGATAGGCGTTGCCGATCATGAAGGAGGTGAGGCCGGCGAGCCACGTCATCGCCGACAACACGGGCTGGGTGCCGATCGCGCGGATGGTGAGCACGATGTCGGCAAGGCCGCGCACGGCAAAACGCCTTGCCGCCACGCTCTTGTCCCTGATCGGGGCCCAGAACAGCCAGAGCAGCATCGGCAGATAGAACAGCGTGTTGAAGATGATGCCGTGCGAGGGACCGAGCGTCAGCATGATGAGCCCGCCCATCGCAGGTCCGACCAGGATGCCGAGATAGCGCGCCATCGCGTTCAGCCGCACCGCGCTCGGCAGGTCGGCCGGGCCGACCAGGTCGTAGAGCAAGAGCTGGTTCGGCGTCTGCCAGAGCACGCCGGCGCAGCCATGGATCACCAGAAGCAGCATCGCGTGCCACATCTGGATCGTATCGGTCAGGAAGAAGAAGCCCCAACCGGCGGAGGCGACGATGAACAGCAGCATGCCGCACTGGATGATGCGGCGCGGATCAAACCGGTCGGCGAGGCCGCCGACCGCGACGGAGAACAGCAGGAACGGCAGCCAGTGCGACAGCACGGCAAACCCGCCCAGCGTCGGCGAATGGAATTTCTGGAACACCACCCAATAGCTGATCACATGCTCGATATTGTCGGCCATCATCGCCAGCACGTAAGAGGCGAACTGGAGACGGTAGGGCACGGACCTCATCGCCGCGAACGATCCGGACGCGGCCACGGGATTTTGGGGAAGGGGATTCACGGGATGACCTGAGGTGAGACTCGTGGCGAGTTACACGCTCGCCGGCCGGCGCTCAAGACAATTGGGCGTGCTGGAACAGCAGCCATGCATGCTTGCCACGAGGCCCGTGATCTCAGATGCAAGCCTTGTGAGCTCCGGCTCGCTCTCGTCGAGCCGGGGCAGCGACGCAATCCAGACTGCCCCTGTTGAGGGATTCTGGATTGCTTCGTCGCAACAGCTCCTCGCAATGACGGCGCCTGTAGTGCATCGACGTCACCATCGCGATCATCACGCAGCATCGGCGACCCCATCGTCCCGTTTCGCCTCGGTCAATCGCCGCAAGCCGGGCCGCTCCGGCAGGTTGTGCGGCGTCCTGACATTCCAGACCAACCCGATCGCTTCGAGTGATCGGATCAGCCACCAGCCGGGATCGACCTGTCCCGGCAAAAGTCCGAGCTTCGCCGAGCCCGGATAGGCGTGATGGTTGTTGTGCCAGTTCTCGCCCATGCTGATCAGCGCGGCGAGGCGGACATTGTAGCCTTGGGCCGCGACGCCATCGACGCTCCAGATCTGATCGCCGCTTGTGTGGGAGAAGTGGCCGACCAGCCAGTGGCCGGTGACGCAGACGCTGACGCGCACGCAAATGCCCCAGACCAGCCAGTCCAGCCCGCCGATTGCAAAGAAGAGGAGGGCCCAGGGCAATTGCTGCAACATCCATGTGCGTTCGATGAACGCATAGAACCGGTCACTGGCAAGCGGCGGCTCGAGCCGGAATCTTGGCGGATGGCGCAGCACCAGCCGGCAATGCAATTGCCACCAGGCATCGCGCCAGAAGCCGGCGCCGTGGCGGGAATATTCATGGCACGCGGGCTGGCGCTGCGCCCAGTCGCGGAAATCGTGCAGGCGGATCATGCCGAACGGCCCGGCCATGCCGACGAGCGTGCCGAGATAGACGAAGAGATGTTCCAGCCAGAGTGGGCAGTCGTAGCTCGCATGGATCAGCTTGCGGTGCATGCCGACGGAGTGCCCTGCGCAGAGCGTGACGGCGCTCGCTGCGAGGAAGAGTGCGAATGCCGACCAGGAGAAGCAGAGCGGCGCAAGCGCGATGGCGGCCGTCGTCATGCCCGCGAGCCACAGCGACTTCTGCGGCGCCCATTGCACATATCCGTCTACCGGATCGGTGTCAGAGGCGACAAAAATTCGTTCCGAACCCGGTCGCAAATCCATCTGATGATCCCGGCTGACCGCGGCGCGAGGAGCCGCGCAGGTCCGAAGCAGGCATCGCTCCGGCACACGCAGCCTGCTCACACAACTGCGGCGTGTCAACGCGCCGCGTTGGTATTTCCAATGTCGCAGGGCTGTCATAGGTTGATCGCAGGCCCGCACGATCAAAACACAACAAGCGGGCAGCGAGGAAACAGCCATGCAACAAATCCGCGTCTGCACCCACGCAGGTCCCGGCTCGGAGCCCGTGATCCGCACCGTGCCGTGGCCGAAGGTCGGCCGCAAGGCTGCGCTGATCAAGGTCGGCGCCTGCGGGGTTTGCGGCACCGATCTCCATATCCTCAAGGGGCACTGGCCGAAGCCGCTGCCCTGGCCGTTCACGCTGGGACACGAGCTCGGCGGCGTCATCGTCGAATGCGGCGACGAGTTCACCGAAGATTTCATGAGCAAGCCGCTCAAAGTTGAATCGAAAGTGATGATCCCGCCCTTGATGCCGTGCGGCCGCTGCTACTATTGCATCCACTATCCGCAAACCGCGAACAAATGCCTGACGCCGGTCTATTACGGCCGCTATCTCGGCTTCGACAAGGCGCCGCATTTGTGGGGCGGCTGGGCCGAATATGTCTATGTCGATCTCGACATGCTGCCGGGCACCAAGATCTACAAGCTGCCGGACGACATGTCGTTGCGCCTGGGTGCGCTGTCGGAGCCGCTGACCTCCTGCATTCGGGCCTTCAATCGTGCGACCCGCGCCGGCGGATTCAGCTGGGGCGACACCGTGGTGATCCAGGGCTCCGGCCCGATCGGCATTCTGGCGGTCGCGGCCGCCAGGGAGATGGGGGCGGGGCGCATCATCTGCGTCGGCGCGCCGGAGGAGCCGCGGCTCAAGCTGGCGCGTGAGTTCGGCGCCGAGGCGACCGTGAACATCGAGGAGCTGAAATCACCGCAGGATCGCATTGCGCGCGTCCGCGAGATCGTCGGCGGCTTCGGCGCCGATCTCGTGATGGACTGCTCGGGCCACCCCTCAGCCGGCCCCGAAGGCATCGAGATGCTGCGCGACGGCGGCACCTATGTCGAGATGGGCCAGTTCACCGACGCCGGCTCGATCGACACCTCCTGGCACCGCATCTGCACCAAGGATCTCAACGTGCTGGGATCCTGGGGCTTCACCGGCAACGACCTCCCGCTCGGCGTCGACATGCTCTACCGCACGCGCGACAAATATCCTTGGGCGAAGATGCAGACGATTTACCCGTTCACGGAAGCAGGCGTCGCGCAGGCGGTGAAGGACGCGATGGCGATGAAGACGGTGAAGTCGACCATCGTGCCGTGGCCGGAGCTGGTGGAGTAGACGATGCCGTCCGCGCCTCACGATCTCGCGGCGTTCCTGGTCGAAGCCAAACGCCGCACCTATGCGGGTCTCGATGACGATGCGACCGTTGCTGCGCCGCTGCTTACCGGCTCCAAGCAGCTCGAGCATCACGCGCCGCCTTATGCCTATCGCGATATCTATTTCGGGATGGGCTTCTTCGTCGGGCAGGAGACCGTGTCGCGGGATGAACGCGTCATCTGGTCGATGAGCTACAGCGGCGGCGTTCGTGCGGAGATCACGGAGCGGGAGATCTTCCTCGCCATCTACAAATTCCTGCGCCAGGCGTTGCTGCGCGTCGGCGTCGAAGAGCCTTACCGGGGACCTCGCCTGTTCGAGCAGGACGGCATGGCGTACCGCAACGAGATCGAAGGCGGTACCGATCGCTTCCACGGTGTGGAGACGATTGCCCGGCAGGATGGTACACCGCTTTATGAGCTGCGCTATGGTGGCGGCCTGCTGCGATAGACAAAATCCGTAGCCCGGGTGGAGCCGAGCGTAATCCGGGGACGTCCGTCCCGCATTCCGCTTTGCTCCATGCGGGCCAAAAGTCGGAGCCTGGAACGAGCGACGAAATGACCGACGAAAAGACACCCGAACCAGCCCGACAATCCCCCTTCAACGCCATCCGCGCGATCGACTACACCGTCGTCTTCGTGCGCGACATGGCGGCGATGCGGCGCTTCTACGAGGACGTCCTCGCCTTTCCACTCTCGCGCGAGCTGTCGCCGAATTGGATCGAGTACAGCATCGGCAGCAACACGCTGGCGCTGGCAAGGCCGAGCCGCACCGCCAGCGATGCACCGACGCCAACGGGCAGCGCCTCGCTGCAGCTGGCCTTCAAGGTCTCTGCGGCCGAGGTCGACGCGTGCGCCGATGAACTCGTGCGGCAAGGCGTGGCGCTGCTGTCGCCGCCGACGAACCAGCCCTTCGGCCATCGCACGCTGTTCTTCCGCGATCCCGACGGCAATCTGCTGGAGATCTACGCGGAGATCTGAGAAATTCTATTTGACATATCCCGACAACATGGCGTGCGCCCAGTCCGGGCGGTTGTTGGCGAGCGCGCGCACTGATGCGGCCTCCCAATCATATTCGAGCGCCAGGAGCTCCACCTGCCAGCCCCTTTTGCCCTTGGTGAGGATCGCGTAGCGGGCGTGAGGCGAGCGGTGTTCCAGTTTCGCTGCAAAGGGAATGTCGGCGAAGACCGGGCATCCGACGCTGCCGGGATTGAGCACCAGACATTCGCGCGGCCCGTGAACGACGGCCGGGCGGTGGCTATGGCCACACAGCACCACGCGTGCCGCCGGCTCGCTCGCAAGGCGTGCCTCCAGCACGTCGCGGCGTGCCGGCACGAAGCGGCCGTCGTCGAGCGCGTCCTCCAGCAGGCACGCCGTATCGCTCTCGGGCGTGCCATGGCAGGCCAGGATGCCGTCGTCCAGCCGCAGCTGGGAGGGCAGGTTGTGAAGCGCGCGGCGCTGCTCCGCAGTCAATGCGTTGCGCGCAAACAGACCTGCCGGCGAGAGCTTGTCGTCCGGAAACTCCTCGATCCAGCGATCATGATTTCCACGAACCGTCGGCAACGCCAGCGATTGGAGGAATTCGAACGTTTCCCTCGGCCACAACGGGCTGGTGACGCAGTCGCCGAGGTTGACTATCCGATCGACGCCCCGCGTCTTGATATCCGCCAGCACCGCCTCCAGCGCGGCGAGATTGCCGTGGATGTCGGAAATGACCGCCAATCGCATCTTTATTCCCCATATCGCCAGACGTGAGCGTGGCTCGGCTATAGGCCGATCCCGCCGCGCCAAGGTTAATCGAGCTGGCCGCAAAAATCCGCTGCAAGCTTCAGGCGCGGCTCGCCGTCAAGCCATGCATCACGGCTATGGTGATTTCCGGGCGCTTGGCGTAAAGAGCGCCCAGATCAAATCAGCGTGCGGTCGGGCCGTTTGCCGCGCACGCAGCTCGGGGCGCCGGTTCACCGTTTGCGCGCCTGAATCAAACAAGGTTTCCCATCTCGTGTCTCTTCCGGCCCTGACCCCGCCGCTCGCCCGCGCTTTGGCCGAGCGGAACTATGATTCACTGACGCCCGTCCAGCTCGCGGTGCTCGCCCATGAAGCCACCAGCCGCGACCTCCTGGTCTCGGCCCAGACCGGTTCCGGCAAGACCGTCGCTTACGGCTTGGCCATCGCAAAGAACATCCTCGATGACGCCGAGCAGTTCGCACCAGCGGCCGCGCCGCTCGCCTTGATCGTGGCGCCGACCCGCGAACTCGCGCTCCAGGTTCAGCGCGAGCTGGCCTGGCTCTATGGGCATGCCGGCGGGCGTGTCGTCTCTTGCGTTGGCGGCATGGATCCGCGGCGCGAGCAGCGCGAGCTCGCCGCCGGCGCGCATATCGTCGTCGGCACCCCCGGGCGTCTGTGCGATCATCTGCGGCGCGGCCGTCTCGACATTTCCGAGCTCGCCGCGGTTGTGCTCGACGAAGCCGACGAGATGCTCAATCTCGGCTTTCGCGAGGACATGGAATTCATCCTCGAGACCACGCCGCAGACGCGCCGCACCTTGCTGTTCTCGGCGACGTTTCCGCGCGGCATCGTCGCGCTGGCGCGGCAATATCAGCGCGACGCCTTCCGGATCGAGGTCGCCGGCGACGAGGGCGGCCACGCCGATATCGAATACCGCGCGATCCGCATCGCGCCCGCCGACGTCGAGCATGCCGTCGTCAACGTGCTGCGCTTCTACGAGGCGCCGAGCGCGCTGGTGTTCTGCAGCACGCGCGATGCCGTCAGGCATTTGCAAGCCGCGCTCCTGGAGCGCGGCTTCTCTGTGGTCGCGCTGTCGGGTGAATTAACGCAGAACGAACGCACCCTGGCGCTGCAGTCGCTACGCGACGGGCGCGCCCGCGTCTGCGTCGCGACCGACGTTGCCGCCCGCGGCATCGACCTGCCGAGCCTCGACCTCGTCATTCATGCCGATTTGCCCAACGACGCCGAGGTCCTGCAGCATCGCTCGGGCCGCACCGGGCGCGCGGGCCGGAAGGGGACGAGCGTCCTGCTGGTGCCGCCCGCGCGGCGGCGGCGCGCCGAGCTGCTGCTCGATCTCGCAGGGGTCGACGCGGTCTGGGGCACGGCGCCGCAGGCGGAAGACATCCGCAAGCTCGATCATGCGCGCATGAAGGACGTGCTGTTCACGGAGGAGACTGGTCCCGACGATCTGGCTTTGGCGCAATCGCTATTGGCCGAGCGCTCGGCCGAGGACATCGCCGCCGCGCTCGCGCGGCTTTATCGCGCGCGGCTGCCGTCGCCAGAGGACATCATCGATCCCGGCGAGCGAAGCGGCAGGCCGGAACGCGGGCGTGATAGGTCCGAACAGGGCGAGGACCGCGCCAAGCCGCGGTCGAAGGCTGGGAAATCCTCGAAGCACGCCATGGCGGATGGCAGCGTCTGGTTTCGCGCCGCCATCGGGCGCCGCAAGAACGCGGAAGCGCGCTGGCTGCTGCCGATGATCTGTCGCCGCGGCGGCATCGACAAGCGCGACATCGGCGCCATCAGGATCATGGACACCACTACCGAGTTCGAGATCTCCCAGCGGGTCGCCGAATCCTTTGCGGCGAAGATCAAGCGTCCCGACAAGGAAGACAGCATCCGGATCGAGCCGATGACGGATGCGCCTCACCGGCAAGACGCTCCTCAGGAGCGCCCCCGCGCGCCGCAGCGCGAGGCCGGCGCTCATCATGAACGGCGCGAGAATCGCCCGCGCGAGGCGAGTGGATTCAAGTCGCGCAGCAAGCCTCAGGGCGAGCGCGCGTCGAAATTCGGTGATGCGCGTTCTTTCGCAAAGAAAAAGAAGCACAAGAACAAGCCCGGCCATGCAGAGCCTTCGGTCACGCCGTGGCCTGCGAAGGGCGCGCCCGAGAAAAATGCGAAGAAGAAGCGTCGGGGCTGATCTGCCGCTTTCCGGCCCCGGCCAGACTAACGCCGCCGAAGGCTCGCGCGGTGCGCTATGGCGCAATCAATCAGTACATGGTGCCATCCGGACGCGCCTGCGAGCCCGCGCCTTCTCGAGTTGGCAGAATCCTTTTCGGCAAACTCAAAGCGGCAAGAGCGGCGCCTGCGGCGAGGCGTCGCTTGAATCGAATTTAATCAAGTCGAGAGTCTGAAAGCGAACTGAAGGTCCGATCCTGGTTGGTCATAGTTGGCATCGGCAGGGGGGCGAGAGCAGCTCATCAGCAGCATCCCTCCATTTTGAGAGTAGGGGCACTGGTTTCCCGGTGCGGCCCGCACCTGGGAGCTTCTGAGAGTCTTCAATCCAACATCTGGTTTCGCGTGAAAGGATGGAATGACGATGCATGATGCCAATGTGAAAGCCGAGACGAATGCCACTCCCGCGGGTGGGAATGGTGGTGCAAGGCTCAAGTTCGACGTGCCGTTTTTCAATATCCAGGAGATCTTCGGTGATCTTGCCGAGCAGGGCGCCGCGCGGGCCAAGGCAAATCTCGAGCAGATGAAGGCGGCTTCCGAGGAGATCACCGACGCTTTCCGCGAAGCCTGTGCGACCAATGCCACGCGTGCCGCCGACTACGGCACCAAGGTCATCGAGATATCGAAAATCAATACCAGCTCCACCCTGGAATTCCTGTCCCAGCTCGCCGATGCAAGGTCGTTTGCGGATGTCGTGAACCTCTCCACCACCCACACCCGCAGGACCTTTGAAATGGCTTCCGGGCATAACCGGGAGCTTTGGGACCTTGCCCAGAAGGTTGCGACCGAGACGGCCGAGCCGATCAAGAAGAGCTTCAACCGGGTTCTGCACAGGGCAGCTTGAATCGAGGCTATCGGCCGCGTGAATCGGCGGACGAGCGTCTTCGCCAGAAGAGACGCCGTCCGGCTGATGGCGGCGACGCCTTTCCGTGAAGGGATGCCGAGCTGGAGGAAATCAGATGGGTATGGTGATGATCAAGTGCCCGGAAACGGGCCGAGCCATTTCGACCGGCATCGAGATGGACCGCGAACGATTTCGGTGCAGTGCAGTGTTCTTCTCTCGCACCTATTGCGGGATGTGTGCGGCAACGCACGAGTGGTTTGCCAAGGAGGCCTGGGTCTACGAAACGGGAAGTCCGGGGGCAGGCAGTCGTTCCGCGCGGGGGCGGCGTGAAGCAGCCTGACGGCGTCCTGCGAAGCAATCCGATCAATTTGCCCGGCGACGGGCATTACGTCGCGGCGAGGTCGCGCAGCATGTAGGTCGCGCCGTCGCCGTAGGATGCGAGCTTTGCGTGCAACTCGGCGTCGGCCGTCACAGCCCGAAAGCCCATGCGTTCCCATAGCGGCGGCGTGCCGTAGACCGAGACCAGCGCGAGCGTTCTGATGCGTGATGCACGCGCCAGCTTCTCGATATCACCGACATAAGCGCGCACGACGCCGCCGCGGAACTCCGGCAATACGGCGACGTCGTGGATGTAGAGACAGTCGGCGCGATCGGGCAATGCTCGCAGAAAGCCGTCGAGCGGCGGAATCCGGTACCGCATCCAGGGATGCGCCAGCCCGTAGCCGGCGATGCCCTGGTCCGTATCGAGCACGCTGCAGCCGTCCGGGCAAAGCCTGATCTTCTCCGCCAGCACCTCTTCGCGTTCGGGCAACGCCGGATGGATGCGTGCCGCAATCGCGCTGATCGCAGGAAGGTCGGAGGCGCGCGCGGGACGCCAATGCGGCTTGCTCATGTCGATCCGTCGTTCGTGGTGTCCTTCCAGTCTATTCCGCCGCGGCGATGCGCGCAGCGGGAAAGACCCTGGCGGTCGTTATCGCGGATATTCCAGCTGCATCGCCACGAAGTCGGCCGTGCGTGCTCCGTAGCGCGTCTCGATCGCGCGCAGCGTTTCGTCCAGCGCCCGCGCCGGCGGCGAGGCGCCGGAATCCGGCACGGCCTGCTCCGCCGGCCAGCTCCCGGCAATGCGGTCCGGCAGGATGCGAAGACCGCTGCGGCTGGTCCGCGCCTCTGCCGTGGCGGCGAAGGTGAGGGCGCGCGAGCGGTAGGTGCGCGACCACGCATCGGCGATCAGGGCGAGCGAGACCTCGTCGACATCAGGCGTCAACGCGATGCCGAGTTGCTCGCGCTTCCAGAATGCGAGCGTGTTTGCGATCGCCGTCAGCGCGAAGGGGCGTGTGAAGCTGAACGCGTCGCTGCGGTGGCGTGCGTCCCATCGCGCAAGGCCGATGTCGCCGGCGACCGCCTCGGCCTTGGCGCGGCCGGCGATCGCCTCGATCAAGGTGAGGGCCATCGGCATGGATGCGGTGATGCCAGTGGTCGTCGCGACGCCCTGGTCGACGACCAGCCTGCGGTCCGCCGCGTAGCGGATCGTCGAATGCTTCTTCAGATCGCCCACGGAATACCAATGCGTCGTGGCCCGCTTGCCGTCGAGCAGCCCGGTGTTGGCAACAACCGTGGCACCGACGCACACGCCGATCACAATCGCGCCCTTGCCGGCTTGGCTCCTGATCCAGTGCAAGACCGTTGCGTCGTCGTCGCGGCTCATCGCCGGCACGATGACGTAGTCGGCGCCATCGGGGTGCGCGGCATCGAACTCGGCGATGGTCGCATGCGGCTGCACCTTGAGGGCGGGATAGAGCGTGACGGGCCCTGGCTGCGTCGACAAGGTGAGGACGTCGGCAATATCGGCGCGGGCGAGAATGCCGTAGGGCATCAGGTAATCGGTGGTCTCGCTCATGTCGTTGATGCCGACGATGGCGATCAAGGGGCGCTTGCGTTTCGGCGGTTTCAGCGCCGCCAGGGTCGATTCGGTTTCGTCTCTGGAAATCGCAGGCGCGGTTCCCGAGGCTGGCGCGGCTGGCAGCAGGAGCAGCCAGGTCGCGCCGATCCCTGCCAGCAATGTCATGCCGCCGAGGGCAGTCCACGCCAGATTGCGCCAGCTCATCATGATGTCACCCGCTCGTCTCACGCGGCGCGGAAGCTATCCGGTCGCATCGACGTCAGGAATGACGCAAATCCGGCAAAAACGGTCACGCCGCGCGACGATCCATCGCAGGATCGCCGCACGTCTGCAGGGGCTCTATCGCAGCCCCTCATACACCATCAGCCCGCGCGCGATCTGCAATTTGCGGATGGCGCGCGGCAGGAGTTTCTCCGGCTGGTGCAGGTAGCGCCAGGAAGTGAGGGTGAAGGCGGACAACGTGCCGCATTCGTCGTCGAACGGCGCGAGCACGCCGGTGACGCTGACCGGCGTATGCGGGCGGGCGTTGAAGGGCAGCAGCAGGAGCTCGAGATGCGCCTTGCTGCCGTCCTCCCGCGCGGCGGTGACGCCGGCGATCGCGCCCAGTGCCTCGTCGGCGACGATCGTCGTGATCTCCTCGATCTCGCTGCGGCTTGCTTCTGTGAACAGCGCCGCAAAGCTGCGGTCCTTGAGGTCGGTTCCCGCGAGCGCGCAGACGCGCGTGCCGGCGACGCGGAACGGGAAGCCAAGGTTCGGCTCGCAGGACAACACGAAGATGTCGCCGAGCAGGCCGCGGACCGCGGCCGGGTCGATGTCGGCCCGGTCAGGAGCCCGTGCAGTGCCGCGCTTCTTGTCCCAATACGCGAAGAACGCGCGGCTCGACGGATGTTTCATGACTGAACGCTCGCCCCGGGGTGCAACCTCGAAGGGACAGACTTGTCCCGCTTCAGTGCACCCGCGATCCCTTCTGTTGTTGTGCAGGAGGGGATTTGCAGCGTCCATGCCGCCGGCGCGTTTTCAGGCTTCTTGGGCCGGCCTTTACGTCGTTAACGTTAAATTAACTATGCGCTTCGTGCCGGCCGCGTGCCTGCTATGGTGACCGCGGTCGCAAGCCTCGCCGCTTTTCTCCAGGTTCTCGGCGGGGCCTGTACAGGGCGTCAAACAGTTTGGTCACGGGCCGCGGGGAGGGGTGGGGATACGCCTTGTCTCTCCGGCCACCGGAAGACCGACACGGACAGGCAGGGCTTCGGCCCTGCCTTTTCCTTTTGTGCACTTGCGCAGGGACGGCAAAGGCGCCTATCTCCAAGTCTGTCGCCCCGATGTCGCCCGAAAGCGAAGCTGCCTTGGATTCCCCGCAAGATTCGTCGCCGCAAGGTCCTGAGCCGGGCCGGCCGGCCGTCGTGGAGGCTCCGCGCGAGCCGATCCTGACGCTGCCTCCGGCGCTGACCGCCTATATCCTGCTGCTGGCGGTGATCCATCTGCACGTGCTGCTACCGCCCGAGCTCGAGAACTGGACCATCGACGTCTTCGGCTTCATCCCGAAGCGCTACGATTCCTCGCTGCTCAATCTGCAGATCCCGGGCGGGGCGGGGGCGAAGGTCTGGACCTTCGTCACCTATTCGCTGCTGCACGCCAATCTCACCCATCTCGGCTTCAACGTGCTGTGGCTCTTGCCGTTCGGCAGCGCGTTGGCGCGGCGTTTCGGCACCGTCAGGTTCTTCGTCTTCCTGGCCGTGACGGCGGCGGCCGGCGCGCTCGCCCATCTCATCACCCATGAGCATGCGGTGGCGCCGATGATCGGCGCCTCGGCCTCGGTGTCGGGCGCGATGGCAGCCGCAATCCGCTTTGCCTTCGTCCGCGGCAGCTTCCTGTCGTTCAGCCGATCGGATGCCGATACCGCCGCGAAAGTTCCGGCGCTGCCGCTGTCGCGCGCGCTCCGCGACGGGCGGGTGGTCGGCTTCCTCGCCGTTTGGTTCGGCGTCAACATCATCTTCGGCGTGGGCGCGATCGGGGTCGATGCGGACACCACGAGCGTGGCCTGGCAGGCGCATATCGGCGGCTTCTTCGCCGGCCTGCTGTTGTTCGCGCTGTTCGATCCCGTGCCGCGCGTGCGAAGCGATGCTGCGGATGCGTCATCACGGGACGTTTCAGACCGTATCTGAAGCGGCGCTTGCGACGCGGCCCGAATTCATCCATCATTCCCGCGAAGAATGTTCCGAAGCGACACGTCCTTAGCGACGATGCTTCGCAAAGCGCACGAGCGTGAAACCGGCGCTGTAACTGTTAGTTGAAGACTCGCGAACAAGTCCGAACCGCCAAAGGCGGACGGCTCGGATTCAGGGAGGCGACGATGACGGTACGTTCCATTCTGAACACCAAGGGCCACCAGATCATGAGCGTCGAGCCCGACGCCAAGCTGGCGGACGCGATCAAGCTGCTCGGCGAGAAGAAGATCGGCGCGGTGCTGGTGATGAGTCAGAGCCGGCTCGAGGGCATCCTGTCGGAGCGCGACATTGTGCGCGTGCTCGGCGAGCGCGGCGCCGGCGTGCTGGAGGCGCCGGTCTCGGAGGTGATGACCCGCAAGGTCGTGACCTGCAAGGAGACCGACACCGTCGCCGAGCTCATGGAGATGATGACGACCGGCAAGTTCCGTCATCTGCCCGTGATCGACAACGGCAAGGTGGTCGGCCTGATCTCGATCGGCGACATCGTCAAGCGCCGCGTCCAGGAATACGAGAGCGAGCAGGAAGCCCTGCGCGACTACATCAAGACTGCCTGATCAGGCCAAGTCTCCCGCTTTCGGCTCGTCCGCTTTCGGCGCGATGCCCGCGGGCGCCGGCGCCAGCACGTGGATCGCCTCCTGGATGGACTCCAGTGCACGCTCCGCGGCGCGCGTGCCATGTGCGATCAGGTCTTCGGAGCGGTGGAAGTCGAACCAGCCGAACTGACCGACCCGCGGCGTGATCAGCATGTCGGGCGGATCGCCGGCGAGACGGGCGCGGGTGATGCGGTCCTGCATGATGTTGAAGGCGTCCACCATCACCGAGGAGATGCCGGGCCGGCCGTTACCGCCGAAGAACTCGCGCTTCATCGTCTTCTCGGGCGAGAACAGGCGCGGGAAGCGCCGCTTCGCCGTCGGCTCCTCGGCCACCGGTACGACCGGGGCGGGCACTGCGCCGTGCGAATAGATCGTGGTGGAATGGGTGAAGATGTCGCTGGAAAGATTTGCGGCGATGACGATTTCGGCGCCGAGCGCGCGGGCGGCCGAGACCGGCACCGGGTTCACCAGCGCGCCGTCGACCAGCCAGCGGTCGCCGATCAGCACGGGCGCGAAGATGCCGGGCAGGGCGTATGAGGCGCGCATGGCATCGACCACGCGGCCGCGCGTCAGCCAGATCTCGTGGCCGGTGCGAACCTCGGTCGCGACGCTCGCGAACTTGATGGGCAGGTCCTCGATCAGGATCTGCCCGATCGCCTCCTCGAGCCGGGTCGCGAGCTTCTCGCCACCGAGCAGGCCGGAGCCGTTGAGACGGATATCGAGATAGCCGAGAATGTTGCGCATCCCTTGCAGGCTGCGCCCCCATTCCTCGAACGTATCGAGCCGGCCGGCCGCGTGGAGGCCGCCGACCACGGCGCCGATTGACGTGCCGACCACGACATCGGGCACGATTCCATTGGCAATCAGGGTCCTCAGGATTCCGATATGGGCAAAGCCGCGGGCCGCGCCGCCGCCGAGGGCAAGGCCGATCACCGGCCGGCGGATGCTGCCCAGGCCAACTTTTTCGCCGACTTTTTCGCCCACTTTCTCGCCGTTCGAGCCGTTCGCGCCCCGGCCTTTCAATCTGTCCAGCACCGAAACTCTCCTACGCCGGGCCAGCCCGCATCGTCAGACTAGGCATCGCACTTGCGCTCCGCCATATCAGGCGCGAAGCATGGTTTATGCCGCTTTGGAAAGGGCACGGGGCAGGAATATGGCGAGGGCCGGTTGCCACGGGGCTAATCACGCAGCCGTCAAGCCGGTTCCACCGAAGGTCCGGGGCCGTATTTCCTGGGGTTTCAGAGGCTTGAATTTGCCGCGTTTTCGGTGAAAAGCAGGAAGCATGACACGCGGGGGTGACGGCATCGGCGGATGGCGGCGCAGCAGCAGGCTGCTGCCGGCGCTCGTCCTTGCCGTATGCCTCTTGACTTCCGGCCGAAATGCCGCCCAGGCGCAGCTTTTCTCGGATCGTCCGCCGCCGGTACCGCCGGCCTCGGTGCCCGACCCAGGCAACGCTGTCAGCCTGGCGCCGCCCTCCGGGCTGGGCGCGGGACCGCCAAGCCTGCCGCCGACCCTGATGCAGCCGGCGACCCCGAGCATGCCACCGCCCGCTGTCTCGACCGTGCCGCCCGCCGCCCCGCTGAATGCGGCCGTGCCCGGACAGGGCGTGCTGTCGCTGACGGCGAAATACGGCAAGGACTCGGCGCCGATCACCAGCGGCCTGGTCTGGCGCGTATTTGCCGATCGGCCCGACGAGAACGGCACCTTCAAGCTGATCCGCGAGGACCGCAGCGGGACACCGAACATCGTGCTGCCGCCCGGCAATTATGTCGTCCACGTCGCCTTCGGCCTCGTCAGCGCGGTGCGCACCGTCAGCCTGAAGTCCGAGACCAATCGCGAATCCTTCGTGCTGCCGGCCGGCGGCCTGCGCATCGAGGGCCGCGTCGGCACCAGCCGCATTCCGCAGAACCAGATCTCATTCGCGATCTACAAGGGCAGCCAGTTCGAATCCGGCGAGCGCACTTCCCTGGTGCCGAACGTCGCCGCCGGCGACGTCGTGCTGATCCCGGAGGGCACCTATTACATCGTCTCCAACTACGGCGATGCCAATTCGGTGGTGCGCTCGGACATCCGCGTCCAGGCCGGCAAGCTCACCGACGTCACCATCACCCACCGCGCCGCCGTCATCACGCTCAAGCTGGTCAGCGACAGGGGCGGCGAGGCGCTCGCCAACACCGCCTGGTCGGTGCTGACCCCGGGCGGCGACGTCATCAAGGAATCGATCGGCGCGTTCCCGCGCGTCGTGCTGTCCGAAGGCGAGTACCGCGCCATCGCCAAGAACGAGGGCAAGGTCTACGAGCGCGGATTCAACGTCGTCAACGGCGTCGACGGCGAAGTCGAGGTCATCGCGCGCTAAGGGCAGCCGGCGGCGAGAGGCTCCGGCACGACGATTCTCATCGCGCGCACGGATGTGCATCTTCTGTTACCGTCACCGTCAGTGGGTTTCTGCCAGGTAACCTCGGACCCCTCTCTGTGTGTTCTGTTGTGAACACTGGTAGCGTCATCATTACGTGCAGGGGCCAGCAAACACCGGCGGCATCGGCTTATTCCAGCAGCAGCGCGTCTTGCTTACGATCCTGGACGGTACGTATTTCCGATAATCAATTTTATTCTCTTTCCATCCTGCTGCGCTATATGTCTGGCGTCCGTCCAACGGGGGGAAGCCGGAGCAGGCTCATGCCTTGCAGGACCGGCATGGAGCAGGGGACCAGGCTTGTCGACATGTTCGAAGTGATCCTCACCAGGCGCAAGCGGTTCGGCTGGCGGTGGCAGGTGTGCGACCAGTCCGGCAAGATATTTGCCGACGGCTTCGAGCGCACGCGCCCGTCCGCCAAATATCAGGGCGAACGCGCGTTGTTCTTCCTGCTGTCCCAGGCCTATTTGCGCAACCGCTCGGCGGCCTCCAGCGAGGATTAGCGGGGTAGGCCACCATCCCTTGCGTTGCCCGACGGGCAAAACACGCGAGCGCTAGGTCAACGCACACGGCCCAAAATATTCCGCTTTACCGAAATTCGGAAATCGCGTATGTCTCGCGCAACCCGGCCCAAGGAAGAGGGGCGTATCGCGATCGTCACGAACGCGGGCCGGGGGGGCGGTGGACGCGGGCCACATCGGCGCGAAAAGCTTCGCAGGGCGGGTAACCGTGAGCGAAGACCTCGCGCCAACGACGGGTGCGGTTCGCGTACGGCAAAATCGTGTGGTCCTGGCGCCCGGTGTCTGTGCGCCAAGTCTTGCGGTGATGTGAGCGGCTCAACCGGGCCGACGCGTCGGCCATCCGCAAGGCGACGGGGGCAATAGTGCATCGCTCCCCGAGGAGAGCACGACATAAGCCGTAAAGCCACTGCGCAGGGAAGGCCGGATGTTTGGCTTCACCTGTATGCCGCTGTGCAAATTCTTCGTCGCCACCTTTCGCACAGTGGACCGTGGGTGCCCGGCCGGCACCCGGTCTTCCCTGCGCCCTCTTTCAATTGAGGGTCGGACGACAGGCAAAGCTCGGGCGAAATGAGCCGCGAGGATGCGGAAGCGTGTCCGCGAGCGAAATGCGAATTGAAGAACGGCGCTGCCCACCACACACTCCGTCATTGCGAGCGCAGCGAAGCAATCCAGGAAGGCATCCGCGGAAAGATTCTGGATTGCTTCGCTGCGCTCACGGTGTTGAGGCAGGTGCGCGCCAAAGCTCCGCTCTCGGGCCCGGCTCTGCGCCGCATCGCTTGCGCGCCGCGCTGTGTCCGGGACACGAGAGCAGCTTCGCGCAACCGTCACAGTCTCTAACGCCCACTAACCAACACCTGACTTAAAACTGTCATAATCTCTGAATGGAACCCGCGCCTGCGCGCTTTTTACACGTCGTTAAGCGCGCCTGCATTGGATGCGGCGGGAAAGTGCGTTGGGGACTGCAATGACTGCCGCGAAGAAGATGCCGGGAAAACCGGCCGCCGAAATGTTCGACGACATCCCGGTGCTTCAGCGCAAATGGCGTGCGGCGTTGAAGCCGGGCGAGCGGTTGCCGCGCTACGAGGACGTCATGCTCGGCAGTCTCGGACGGCTCGCCGACCACATCGCGCTCTTGAAGAACGATGGCGTGCTCGAACTGTCGCGCAGCGGACGCTACGTGCAGAAATGGCTCGGCGAGGAGCGCTGGGACATTCCCCTAGCCGAGCTGTCGCCCGATTGCGCCACGGCGCTGTCGGAAGCGGCGGCGAGCGCGCTGGCGGCCGGACGGCCGCACCGGGCGAGCGCGCATTGCGTGCGCGACGGCATGGTCAGGACCTACGACGTGCTGGCGCTGCCGACGTCCTCGCGCTGGGGCGCGACGCTGATCGGCGCCTATGTCAACGAGCGCGGCGCGCAATACAATCTCCTCGACGCCATCTTTTCCGCGACCGACGACGCGGTGGTCTTCCTGGCGACGCTGCGCGATGCCGCCGGCAAGCCGTTCGACCTTCAGGTCGTGCACCACAACAAGAGCGCGGGTGAGCTGCTGAAGGTTGCAGGCGCAAGCCTGTTGTGGCGGCGGATCGGCGAAGGCGGCACGCTGCTGGCTTTCCCCGAGGTGATGGAATTCCTGCTCAAGGCCGTTTCGGGCAGCCGCTGCGAGCAGCTCGAGCTGGAGAGCGAGGGACGCTACCTCAGGCTCAGCGCCACGGCCTTTGCCGACGTGGTCTCGCTGACCATCTCCGATGTCACCGTCCTGAAGCGGCGCGATGCCTCGTTCCGCCTCCTGTTCGACAACAATCCAATGCCGATGTGGGTGTTCGACGCAGAGACCAAGGAGTTCCTCAGCGTCAACGACGCCGCGGTCCAGCATTACGGCTACAGCCGCGCGACCTTCCTGCGCATGAAGCTGCACGAGATATGGCCGGAGGACGAGTGGGACAGCCACGCCGCGGCGCTGGAGCGCCTCGGCGACGCCTACCACTCCTCGCGCAATTGGCGACACTTGCGCGCCGACGGCAGCGAGATCGAGGTGCTCACCTTCGGCCGTCGCGTCGCCTTCGACGAGCGCGACGGCTATCTGGTGGCGGTGGTCGACATCACCGAACGACGCAAGGCCGAAGCGCGCATCGCCTATATGGCCCATCATGACGGGCTCACCGACCTGCCGAACCGCGAGCACTTCCAGGAGCGCCTGAAGCAGGCGCTGGACCAGGCCGCGGGAAAACGGGTCGGCGTGCTCTACATCGATCTTGACCTGTTCAAGAACATCAACGATTCCTTCGGTCATCCGGTGGGCGATCGCCTGTTGAAGCAGGTCGCCGAGCGCCTGACCATAGCGGTCCGCGGCACCAATCTCGCCGCGCGGCTCGGCGGCGATGAGTTCGCCGTCATCTTGGCTGCCGACGTCTCGCCGAACGAGGCCAGCGCCTGTGCCTCCCTGCTGATCGACATGCTCAAGGCGCCTTACGACGTCGACGGACAGGAGATGGTGATCGGCGCCAGCGTTGGCATCGCGCTGTCGCCGGGCGATGGCACCACGCCGGAAGAGTTGATGCGCAATGCCGACATGGCGCTGTACCGGGCCAAGGCCGACGGCGGCGGCGTGCACCACTTCTTCGAGCGTGAGATGGACCTCCAGGCGCAGAGGCGCCGCGACATGGAGCTGGATCTGCGCCGGGCGTTCGCCAACGGCGAGTTCGAGCTGCACTATCAGCCGCTGGTGTCGATCGCCTCTGACCGCATCTCCGGCTTCGAGTCGCTGCTGCGCTGGCGTCATCCGGACAAGGGCATGATCTCGCCCGCGGAGTTCATCCCCGTCGCCGAAGACATCGGCCTGATCACCCAGCTCGGCGAATGGGTGCTGCGCGAAGCCTGCACCGAGGCGGTGAAATGGCCCGTCGACGTCAAGGTCGCCGTTAACCTGTCGCCGGCACAATTCCGCAGCCGCAACCTGGTCCAGGTCGTGATCTCGGCCCTAGCGCAGTCCGGCCTGTCGCCGAAGCGGCTCGAGCTCGAGATCACCGAGTCGATTTTCCTGGCCGAGACCGACGCCAATGTCGCCACCTTGCACCAGTTGCGCGAGCTCGGCGTCGGCATTTCCATGGACGATTTCGGCACCGGCTATTCCAGCCTGAGCTATCTCCGCAGCTTTCCGTTCGACAAGATCAAGATCGACCGCTCCTTCGTCAAGGATCTGGCTGAGCGGCCCGACTGCGGTGCGATCGTGCGCGCGATCTCGGGTTTGGGGCGCAGCCTCAACATCACCACGACCGCGGAGGGCGTGGAGACCGAGGATCAGCTCGACTGGCTGCGCGCCGAAGGCTGCAACGAGGTGCAGGGATTTCTGTTCAGCGCCGCGCGGCCGGCGGCCGAGCTCGGAAAGCTCCTCGCCGATTTCGGCCAGCGCACCTCACGGGCGGCGTAACGCGGGCGGATAGCAATCGTAGACCAGCGCCTTGAACGCGGGGGTGATGCGGCCGCGCTCGTTCTGGGTCTGCTGCATCATGACGTAGACCATGTCGAGCTTGGGATCGACGCCGAAATAGGTGCCGCTCCCCGAGTCCCATTTCAATTCGCCGAGCGAGCCCGGCGGCGGCGGTTTTGCATTGCCGGGATCGGTGCGCACCGCAAGGCCGTAGCCGTAGCCGAAGCCGTCGCCTGGAAAATAGAAATAGTCGCGTCCGACGCCGGAGCCCGGCCCGATCTGATCGGTCGTCATGGCCTTGAACGCGGCGGGGCTGAGATAGCGCCTGCCCTCGAGCTCGCCGCCGTTGAGCAGCATCTGCGAGAAGCGCTGATAGTCGGTGATGGTCGAGAGCAGGCCGCCGCCGCCCGACTGCCATTCTGGATGGTCCAGGCGGTCGCGCTCGCCGGCGAGCAGGATTGAGTCACTCGGCAGCGGCCGCGCCATCCGCGCCAGCTCGTCCTCGGTCGCGAGCGTAAATTTGGTGCTGTTCATGCCGAGCGGATCGAAGATGCGTGCTTTCAGGAAGTCGTACAGCGTCTGGCCCGAGATGATCTCGATGACGCTGCCGAGCACGTCGGTGGAATGGCCGTAGCGCCACAGCGTTCCGGGCTGCCGCGCCAGCGGCAGCTTGGCGATGCGATCGGCGAATTCCCTGTTGTCGAAATGGCCCGCGAAAATGTCGGCCATCTTGTAGGCGTGCTCGACCCATTCGCTGCCGATGTAATCGTAGCTGATGCCCGAAGTATGCCGCAGCAGATCCTCGATGTTGACGGGGCGGTCCGGTGGGTCGAGGTCCAGCTCGACCGTGCCGCTGGGCAGGGTCACCTCGCGGCCCACCTTGGTCCCGGCGAACAGCGGGACGTATTTCGAGACGGGGTCGGTCAGCGCGAGCTTGCCCTCGTCGATCAGCATCATCGCGCCAAGGCACGTGATCGGCTTGGTCATGGAATGGATGGCGAAGATCGTGTCCGGCGTCATCGCGACGCCGCTCCTGGTGTCGCGCACGCCGAAGCACTTCAGGTAGACCGGCTTGCCGTGCTGCTGAACGAGGATCACCGCGCCCGGCAGCCGGCCGCTTGCCACCTCATTGTCGAAGTACGCCGTGATGCGGTCGAGGCCGTCGGGCGAGGGGGCGGGGATGTCCGCGGCCCGGCTTCGCGCCATCGTGCCGGCGAGCATCGCGGCCCCGACCAGAAATTCACGGCGTCTCATCCGCACCTTCCTCCCTCGGCGGGATCAAAGCCGCAAGAGGCTCGATGCGTCAACACAACATCGATTAAAATCGCGTCACGATGTCCGAAAGTGACGGGCGCGGACGGTCTTCGTTCGGCTTGGTCGGCGTGCCGATATGAATGAAGCCGGCGAGCTTCTCATCCGGCTTGAGGCCGAGGCCGTCGAGCACGTCGCGGTCGAAAGAGAACCAGCCGGTCAGCCAGCAGGCGCCGTAGCCGAGTGCGGTGGCGGCGGTGACGATGTTCATGGCGCTGGCGCCCGCCGACAATTCCTGCTCGAACGCCGGCACCTTCGGGTGCGGCTTGGTGAAGCTGACGATGCCGATCACCAGCGGTGCGTCCATTAGGCGCTTGCGCTCGGTCTCGACGTCGGCCGCCGGCGCGCCCGGATTCTTCCTGGCGAAGACCCGCGCGATCACCTCGCCGGCACGTAGCCGGGCCTCGCCCTCGAAGATGATGAAGCGCCAGGGCGCGAGCTTGCCGTGATCCGGCACGCGCGCCCCGATGGTGAGGATGGTCTCGAGCTCGGCCGCCGACGGGCCGGGCCCCGTCATCTCGCGCGGCTTGACCGAGCGGCGGGTCTTCAGGAGTTCGATGGCATCGGGCACTGCGATATCCTCTTCAAATGGTCGGCGGGCGTGCCATGCCGAGATAAGCATGCACGCCCGCAACCGGAAGCGAATTTAGATCGATTTCAGGGCTCAGACGGCGCCGCGCGCCCGCTTCACGTCCGGCGGCGTCGCCTCGTCGACCAGGGCGGCGATCGCCTCGGCCGTCGTCATCACCTTCTGGCCGTCGCTGCCGAGCCGGCGGACCGAGACCGAATGCGTCTCAGCCTCTTTTTTGCCGACCACAAGCAGGGCCGGGATCTTGGCCAGCGAGTGCTCGCGGACCTTGTAGTTGATCTTTTCGTTGCGCAGGTCGATCTCGACCCGAAGCCCGGCGCGCCGCGCCTGCTCCAGCACCACCTTGGCGTATTCGTCGCCTTCCGAGGTGATGGTGGTGACAACCGCCTGCACCGGCGAGAGCCAGAGCGGGAAGTTGCCAGCATAGTGCTCGATCAGGATGCCGATATAGCGCTCCATCGAGCCGCAGATCGCGCGGTGCACCATCACCGGCGGTTTCTTGCCGCCGTCATGGTCGATGTAGAAGGCGCCGAACCGCTCCGGCAGGTTGAAGTCGACCTGTGTGGTGCCGCACTGCCAGTCGCGACCGATGGCATCGCGCAGAACGTATTCGAACTTCGGTCCGTAGAAAGCGCCTTCGCCCGGATTGATCTCGGTCTTGATGTGATTGTTCTGCGACTGGATCTCGCGCAGCACCGTCGCCATCACGCGCTCGGCGTGATCCCACATCGCATCGGTGCCGACGCGTTTCTCCGGCCGGGTCGAGAGCTTCACCGTGAGGTCGCCGGTGAAGCCGAAATCGGCATAGGTCGACAGGATCAGATCGTTGATCTTCAGGCACTCCTCGGCGAGCTGATCCTCGGTGCAGAAGATGTGCGCGTCGTCCTGGGTGAAGCCGCGCACGCGCATCAGGCCGTGCATGGCGCCGGAGGGCTCGTAGCGGTGCACCACGCCGAACTCGGCGAGGCGCAAGGGCAGGTCGCGGTAGCTCTTCAGGCCGTGCTTGAAGATCTGGACGTGGCCAGGGCAGTTCATCGGCTTGAGCGCAAACCAGCGCTTGTCCTCGGCCTCGTCGCCGGCCGATTGCGCCGCGAACATGTTCTCGCGATACCAGCCCCAATGGCCCGAGGTCTCCCACAGCACCTTGTCGAGGATCTGCGGCGCGTTGACCTCGTTGTAGTCGCCGGAGAGGCGCCGGCGCATATAAGCGATCAGCTGCTGGAAGATGGTCCAGCCTTTCGGATGCCAGAACACGACGCCCGGACCTTCCTCCTGGAAGTGGAAGAGGTCGAGCTCGCGCCCGAGCTTGCGATGGTCGCGCTTCTCGGCCTCCTCGATCTGCTTCAGGTAGGCGTCGAGGTCCTCCTGCTTGGCGAAGGCTGTGCCGTAAATGCGCGTCAGCATCGGGTTGTTGGAATCGCCGCGCCAATAAGCGCCGGCCACCTTCATCAGCTTGAAGGCGCCTCCGACCTTGCCGGTCGAGGTCATGTGCGGACCGCGGCACAGGTCGAACCAGTCGCCCTGGTAGTAGATCTTGATCGGCTCGGTGCCGGGAATGGCGTCGACCAGCTCGACCTTGAAGGCCTCGCCCTTGTCGCGGAACACCTGCTTGGTCTTTTCGCGGTCCCAGACTTCCTTGGTGAAAGGCTTGTCGCGCGCGATGATCTCGCGCATCTTCTTCTCGATCGCGGCAAAGTCTTCCGGCGTGAACGGCTCGTTGCGGAAGAAGTCGTAATAGAAGCCGTTCTCGATCACGGGGCCGATCGTGACCTGGGTTCCCGGCCACAGCGTCTGCACCGCTTCCGCCAGCACGTGTGCGCAGTCGTGCCGGATCAATTCGAGCGCGCGCGGGTCATCGCGATTGACGAGCTCGATTCCAGCGTCGGCCTCGATCGGATCGTTGAGATCGGCAAGCGTGCCGTCGAGCGCCATGGCGACCGTGCGCTTGGCCAGCGACGGCGAGATGCCCTTGGCGATATCGAGGCCGGTGATGCCCTTGTCGAACTGGCGCTTGGCGCCGTCGGGGAAGGTGAGGGTGACTTTGGCGGCGGGGGTCACGGGCTTCAAATTGGAGAGGCTGTACTGGAAGCCGGACTCGGATTTGGGCTGGTCGGACATTGCTTTTCTCCTGGGGCTCACTCCTGCGAACGAGCGCAGGTAAGCGGGAACGAGCGATATATCAGGCGATTCGGCCTGCGCAATCCGGCATTTCCAAGAAAGTGGCGCGCAAAACCCGGGGCGGAGCCAGCAACTATTTGACGTTGTACCCTTTAACCGGTCGCAGGCCGCCGCTACATGCGTTTGCATGAAAAGCGCCCCAGCCGCCGGCCGTTTCGCGCCAACCGCCCTGATGCTCGGCAATCTCGTGACCGGCTGCTCGGTGTTGGCACCGGCGGGCATGCTGCCGGAATTGTCGGCAGGGCTCGGGATCAGCATCCACGCGGCCGGGCTCCTGATCACCTTCGGCGCGGTGACGCTGTGCGTCGGCTCGCCGCTGACGGCGTGGCTGACCAGCCGCATCGAACGGCGGATCCTGCTCGCCACGACGCTGGCGGTGCTCGCACTCGGCAATCTCGCCTCCGCGCTTGCGCCCGATTATACCAGCCTGCTGATCATTCGGCTCGCGATGCTCGCAGTCGGCTCGCTCTATACGCCGCAGGCCGCCGGCACGGCTGCGCTGATCGTGCCGGCGGAACGGCGCGGCAGCACCATTGCGTACCTCTTCCTCGGCTGGTCGCTCGCAGCCGCCGTCGGCCTGCCGCTCATCACCTTTATCGCCAGCCGCTACGGCTGGCGCGCGGCCTATGGCGGGGTCGGCGCGCTCGGCTGCGTCAGCTTGCTGCTGTTGCTGCTGCGCCTGCCGGCGGGCCTGCAGGGCGCACCGGTCGATCTGAAGACATGGGCCGCCGTCGGCCGAAGCAGGACGATCCTGCTGCTGCTCGCGATCACGATGCTGCAAATGTCGGGGCAGTTCGTCGTGTTCACCTATATGGGCCCGCTGCTCAACAAGCTCACCGGCGCCGGCCCCGATGCGATCGGCTCGGTCTTCGCGCTGTACGGGATCTGCGGCTTCCTCGGCGTCGTCGTCGCCACCCGCATCGTCGACACTGCGGGGCCCTATCGCACCTCGTTGCTGTTCACCTGCCTGCTGCTTGCCGGGATGAGCGGGTGGGCCCTCGGCGCGGGCTCGCTCGTCATGATGGCGGGCGCGGTAGCGATCTGGGGCCTTGGCTTTGCCTCGACCAATTCGATGCAGCAGGTGCGGCTGGTCGCGGCTGCGCCGCCGCTGGCGTGGGCCACCGTGGCGCTCAACACGTCCGTCCTCTATATCGGCCAGGCGGTTGGCTCCGCCGTCGGCGGGCTGCTGTTCGCCCGCGAGCTCCTGCACGCGCTCGGCTTCGTCGCGGTCGGTTTCGTCGTGTTGGCACTGATCCTGGTGGTCGTGACCCGGCCCCGGCGGGCGGCTGCCGCCACCGCCTGAACGCAGCAGGTCGTGCGCGCAAGGCGCTTGGCAAACCTCGCGCGGGAGCGGTAGAAGGCCGGCGTGGGGATCAAAGAGAGTTGACTGAGATGAGGATGATTCTGGCGGTTGCCGCGGTGCTCTATTCAGCCTCCGCATTTGCGCAGACCGAGAAGCCACCCATGGTGGGGGACAAGCCGCTGGTGCAGGTCAAGCCGAAAGGCGCCAAGGAGGCTGTCGCCGCTCCAAAGGGCAAGCCGCAATCGATCGCGGTCCGCCTCCAGACCTGCCTCGAAATCGACGACGGCACCAAGGATCGCCTCAACTGCTACGACGCGGTGATCCCGCCGGCGCCGAAGCCGAAGCCGGCCAAGGCCAAGGGCTATGCCGACTGCCGCTTCTTCAAGGAAGAGGACGAGCGGCTGGCCTGCTTCAACGGCTTTGCCGAGAGCATTCCGAAGCTGCCCAGGAACTGATATTGGGAACTGATATCCCGGCTAGGGATTTGTGGAGGCGACGCGCGTCAGCGCGAGCGACGGCGTCGCCGCCATCTTCACCAGCACGTCCTTGAGCGGATCGCGCGTCCAAGCGCGGGTGACATAGTCGCGATGGGTGATGCCCTCGCCGGTCTCCACGAATACCACGCTGCCGGGTCGTAGCGGCCCGTCCATGCCCTCGGCGACGCTGATGCCCTTCTGGCGGAGCATGCTCATCAGCTCGCGGTCGCGCCGCGCGGTGTGGCGGGTGTAGGCGCTGACGAAGAAGCCGGAACGGTGGCTCTCGATCCAGGACGCGAATTTGTCCATCTCGCCATAGACGGCATCGAGCAGCACCACGCCGCGCACGCGGTCGCTGATGCCGCCGACCTCGAGGCTCCAGGCCGTCGGCAGGAAGCCGCCGCTATAGCCGACGATCACGATCGGCATGTTGGCGAAGGCGCGCGCGCTGTTGGGATCGCCGGTGAGGCGCGCAAGATGGTCGGCCGATTCCGCCATGAAGCGCTTGAAGCCGCCCGGCTGCCAGAATTTTCCGGCGCTGGAATCGGCGGCGTCGACCGCCATCTGCGGCGCGAGCAGGATCGCATTGGCGCCGGAATCGGTGACCTGTTTCGGCACCATCTGCCGGTCGCGGACGTCGCGCTCGAGCGTTGCGCCATTGCCGTGGAAGAACACCACGATCACGCCCGGCTTGCGCAGGTCGAAATGCTCGGGCACGTGCACCAGCACGCGGCTGTCGCTGTAGGTCTCGTCCTGCCAGTAGACGCGGCCGGAATAGCTGCGGTGGCCGCGGCGGTCGCCCTTGGAGATGTTGAGGAAGGGCGCGTCGGAGGCGGGGTTGTTGCCGAAATAGGGAAAGGCCGACGACTTCATGCTGACGAGTGTCGTCAGATCCTCGCGGGCGGGGCGCTTGTACGGCACTTGCGGCTCGAGCGAGGCCACCTTGTAGGACGCCTGGTCCGGTATCTGTCGCTGGACTGCGCTCTTGGGTGAGAAGTCCGACATCTGCCGTTGCAGGAAGCTCTCACTCGCCGAGGGAAAGCGCTCCCTAAACTGCGGGGCAGGGAAGCGATCCTCGAACGTGTCGCCGCTTGCCACGCGCGCGTTCGAGCTCTGCGAATTGGTCTTGGCGACCACCTGGACATTCGCCTGGGAGTTCGCCGCCAGCGCCGCCGGATCCGGCGCCTTGCCGCATTGAACCAGCGTCAGCGACAACGGCACCATGACTGAGATTAGACCGGCCCGGAGCGCACGATCATGCCGACCGGACATTGTCCGATCGGCACGATCATCAGCTCTCAGTTTAGGAGCGGCCCCGGCCATCCACCCATGACCCCAAAGTCACGACCCAAGTCTTACGTCCCAGGTCACACGTCCAAGTCACACGTCCATCGGCAAACTTGAAACAATTGAGCCGACTGGCGTTTAGGCGACGTTAAGCGTCCGGAGAAACTTCCCCACATCCGGAACGCTCGAAAGGACCATGCAATCGTGTCCTGATTGTGGGGGAGCGGAACGGCCAATCCCGGGTTCATCCAGAGACATCGTCCAAAGAAGCGCCTAGGCGGTGGTCAGGTACCTACCTCCGTTGCCTCATTTAACCCTTGTTAACCCTGCTTGAATTGACTGGGCCAAAGTGCACGATCGGCCCATTAGGCGAAGCGCCTGAGGTTAAGGACCCCGATGACGGCATCAGATGCGGGTACCCCGCCCTGGACGGACCGGCTGACCGGGAGGGGGGCCGGGGTCTCCGTCCCGGTCGCCACCGCCATCGTCGTGGCCGACATGATCGGGGTCGGCGTCTTCACCAGCCTCGGCTTCCAGGTCAAGGACATCCCGTCCGGCTTCTCCATCCTCCTGCTCTGGACGGTTGGCGGCGTCGTCGCGCTGTGCGGTGTGTTCGCGTACAGCGAGTTGGGCGCGATGTTTCCGCGCTCGAGCGGCGAGTACAATTTCCTCGGCCGCGCCTATCACCCGGCCTTCGGCTTCCTCGCCGGCTGGGTGTCGGCCACGGTCGGCTTCGCGGCGCCGGTCGCGCTCGCCGCAATGGCGTTCGGGGAATATGCCAAGTCGGTCGTACCCGATCTGCCGGCGATTCCGCTCGCCATCGGCGTGGTGTGGCTGGTTTCGCTCGTGCAACTGACCGGCGTCAGGCACTCATCCACGTTCCAGTTGATCTCGACCGTCCTCAAGGTCGTGCTGATCGTCGCCTTCCTGGTCGCCGGTTTCGGCATCGCCGTGCCGCAGCCGATCAGCTTCACGCCGCAGCCCGGCGATATCGCTCACATCGTCAGCGCGCCGTTCGCCATCGGGCTCGTCTTCGTGATGTATTCGTTCTCGGGCTGGAATGCCGCCACCTACATCATCGGCGAGATGAAGACGCCGCAACGGAACCTGCCGCGCGCGCTGCTCGCGGGCACGCTGATCGTGCTCGTGCTGTATGTCGCGCTGAACGCGGTATTTCTCCATTCGGCGCCGGTCAGCGCGCTCGCCGGCCAGCTCGACGTCGCCAGTGTCGCCGGCACGGCGATCTTCGGCACCCTCGGCGGTCGGATCGTCGGCGCCATGATTTGCTTCGGTCTGATCTCTTCGATCAGCGCGATGATGTGGATCGGCCCGCGCGTGATGATGACGATGGGGGAGGACATTCCCGCCTTGCGCGTTTTCTCCAAGCGGTCGGTGAGCGGCGCGCCGGCCTATGCCATCCTGTTCCAACTGGCCATCGCCAATCTTCTGCTGTTCACGCGCAGCTTCGAGGCGGTGCTCGATTTCATCCAGTTCGCGCTGTTGTTCTGCTCGTTCTTCACGGTCGCCGGCGTCATCAAGCTGCGGATCACCGATCCCGATCTGCCGCGGCCCTATCGCGCCTGGGGATACCCGTTCACGCCGCTCGTGTTTCTGCTCGTGACCGCGTTCATGATGTACTACCTTCTGACGGAGCGGCCGCTTCAGTCGCTGTCGGGAATGCTCGTCATGCTCTCCGGCCTTATGATTTACGCTGTGTTCCGCAGGCGGCCCGTCGTCGCTGCCGCATCACCGCATCGCGAATAGACATGCTCCGCCCCCTGAGAATTGCGGCCGTTGCTTTCGTCCTCCTGGCTGCGGCCGTCTCGTCCGCGCGTGCCGCAGACGTCACCTTCGATGACACGGCGCGCTTCCTTGCGGGCATGCAGCCTTCGGCGGACTCGCCGCTGGTGCCGCTCACCAGGGACCCGGCCTGGCAGCGTCACGCCAAATTCTTCGACGGCGCCTTCGCTCAGCTCGAGCAGCGTCAGCTCTCGAAGATCCGCAGCTGGGCCGACCTCAATCTGGCCGCGCCCCGACCGACCATGTTCTATTTGTTCAGCGGCCCCGATTTCCTCTACGCCAACACCTTCTATCCCAAAGCCAGCACCTACGTGCTCGGCGCGTTGGAGCCGGTCGGCGCGGTCCCCGATTTGACGCGGCTGCCGCGCGGTTCGGTCGGCGCTGCGCTCTATAACGTCGAACGCTCGCTTGGCTCGATCCTGAGCTTCTCGTTCTTCATCACCAAGCAGATGAAGGTCGACCTGAGCGCCAACCAGGTCAACGGCACCCTGCCGATCCTCTATGTCTTCCTCGCCCGCTCCGGCAAGACCATCCGCAACGTCGAGATGGTCGCGCTCGACGACAAGGGCGGGCTTCATGTCGGCGGCGACAATCCCGGACGGAACGTGACGCGCGGCGTCCGCATCAGCTTTGCCGGCAGCGACGGGGAAGCGCGTACGCTGTATTATTTCGCAACCGACCTCTCAAATTCCGGCGCACGTGCCACGGGCTTCCTGAAATTCTGCGAGACGCTCGGGCCCGGCAACAGCCTGCTTAAGAGTGCGTCCTACTTGTTGCACTCCGGCAATTTTACCGTCGCACGCGACTGGTTGCTCGCCAACAGCGCCACCATCATCCAGGACGATTCCGGCATTCCGCTTGCGAACTACAATGCGCGGCAATGGCGGTTCTTCCCGTTCGGCCGCTATCTCGGCCCCATCGACGAATTCCCCGGCCGCTACCAGGAGCGCTACGCCGAGCTGTTCACGCGCGCCCAGCCAATCGATTTCGGCGTCGGCTATCGCTGGCGCATGCGTGAATCGAATTTGCTGCTGGCAGTGAAGGTGCCGGGCAGCGAGACCGCACCGGCTGCAGAGACCACTTCGGCCGCCGAGCCGGCGCCAAAGCCGCCGCGCCCGAAGCGGCTACGACCGCCGGAGTCGATCCCTCCGTCACAGGGACGGTTCTACTGGTTCCGGTGACTACCAATGCACGCTCTGGCTCGGCACGATGAACGTCGTCGTGCTCGGCTGTGTCGCAAGGCTCCTCTCAAGATACCAGCCTGAGCCGAGGACGAGCGCAAGCAAAGCGATGATGGCGAGCAGGTCGATGGTTCTTGGATCGTGCGCCCTGTGATCGAGATTCGGACCGGGCTTAGCGTGAAAATGCGGGCTGATTTTCCAGCGCATTGTTGTTTCCTCCCGTGGGGAGCATCAAGACAACGCGGGCGGAAAGTCTAAGGTTCCGGTCAGGGCGGCGCTGTTCAGAGCACCGCAGGTCAGTACGCGTTAACTCCGCGCCAGCGGCCATAGCGCCAGGGGAGATACCAGCGTGCGCCTTTGGGCGCCGTGAGAGGCACGTTGTCGATGCCGGACGTGCCGAAGGGATGGCAACGGAGCAGGCGCGCGAGCGTCATCCAGCCGCCGGCCCACAGCCCGAACCGTTCGATTGCCTCATCGCCATAGACGGAGCAGGTCGGCAGGTGCCGGCAATTGTAACCGACCAGAGGTGACAGCGTGTGGCGATACAGCCAGATCAGTGCACGGCCGAATCTGCGCGGCAGCCGGAGCACACCATCGACGGAACTGGAACAATGCTCGCAAGCTGAATGCTTCATGTGCGTTGTGCTGCGATGTTGAGCGAAGCTTTGCCCGGTTCCGGTGCAGGGAACCATAAGTTGTTGTTTCCACGCCATATTTTGCGTGTTTTTTGGGAGCAGTGCAGCAAGTATCTGTGGACGATCTGTATTCGCCCGGATACCATTTTTATGACGGTCGTGTGTAGAAACATACGCCTGTATGATGGACTCAGGTAGCGCCACCGGGGATTGTTTGGGGACCTTGGGGCTTTGGGGCTTGGGGAAGGAACCAGATTGAGACTTCTGAACTCCCTTAAACTTCGCGGCTGGTTGCTGGTGGGAACCGCCGTCTGCGGAGTCGCGCTGGCTGGCGCTGTCGCAACATTCGGATCGTCGGCCCGCGCCGGCGCTGCCCTCGAAGAGCGCAAGCTGCCGATGAAGTTCAGCTGGGTCGCCTGCGAGCCGAACTGCCGCGGCTGGATCAGCGCGGTCGGCATCATCACCGCCGATACGCCCAAAGAATTCGAAGAGTTTTCGCGCGGCCGCCAGCTCGGCGGCGCCACCGTAGTGCTCGATTCCAGCGGCGGCTCCGTCAATGACGCGATCACGCTCGGCCGGCGCTTCCGCAATCTCGGGCTTTTGACCACGGTCGGCGTGAGCCTCCGCGGCGGGCCGTCGACACGGCCGGCCGTCGCGCCGGAAGCGTATTGCGAATCCATGTGCGCCTTCCTGCTGCTGGCCGGCAAGAAGCGTTACGTGCCGGAAGCCGCTCATGTCCGGGTTCACCAGATCTGGATGGGCGACCGCGCCGATGATGCCAAGGCGGCGAGCTATAGCGCGCAGGACCTGATGATCGTGGAGCGCGACATCGGCCGCCTCGCCAAATACACCTTCGATATGGGTGGCGCCGGGGATCTGTTGTCGCTTGCGCTCAGCGTCCCGCCTTGGGAGGACCTGCACGAGCTCGATGCCGGCGAGCTCAAGCTCACCAATCTGGTTACGACCGATCTCGTGGCTGACGTGCTCCCGCACGTGGATATCTCGGCGCCGGCAATGGCGGAGCTTGCACCGAAGACGCAGGCGAGGTTCGGCGCGGAACCGGAGCAGGCTTCCAAGTCGACCAAGACGGCGGAAGCCCTGGTGCCGACCGGTAGTGTTGCCACACCGGCTGCTGCGGCGGCGCCGAAGTAAGCTCTTAAATCTCGGCAGTCATTCGCGGGGCGCGCGTCAGCGCGAACGTTGGTGAGCAAGTGCGTACCTGGGGTGCGCAAGTTCGCCCCGGAATGACGGAGAGGGGGGTCAGCCTTGCGCTGCGGCCGGCTGCTTGGTTCTGGCCTCGATCTGGCCGATGGCATCAACCACGGCATCGAAGGTGAGAAGCGTCGAGGCATGGCGCGCCTTGTAGTCGCGGACCGGCTCGAGGAACTTGATCTCCTCCCATTTTCCTTGAGGAGGCGCACCATTCTCCTTCAGCATCTTGCGAACGGTTTCGCGTAACTCACGGAGTTCGCTCGCAGTCGAGCCGACCACGTGACTTGCCATGATGGATGAAGAGGCCTGGCCCAAAGCGCAGGCCTTCACGTCATGGGCGAAGTCGGTGACGGTATCCCCGTTCATCTTAAGATCGACCTTCACGGTCGAGCCGCACAGCTTGGAATGGGCGGTGGCGGAGGCATCGGGGTCCGCCAACCGTCCGAGCCGCGGAATATTCCCGGCCAGCTCGATGATCCGCTTGTTGTAAATGTCGTTCAGCATGTGATGGAGTCCAACGCGTCCACACCCGCTTCCAAGCCGGATCGGCCTTGGCGGGCGCCGCCCACGGTCCTATATAGGGGCGGAACTGGTGGAAAAACAGTCCAGCGGAGCGGTGGCGGTGATCCAGATCTGCGCTGCCGGCTTTGTGACCTTGGGACTTTTGCACCGAAACTGTTCTGTTCAGGCGTCCGGCGGCTTGGCCGCCCCGTCTGCCGGTGACACTCCGGCCGTTAGGCCGTCGAACGGAGAAGATATGGACGCTGCAATCAAATCCATC
This sequence comes from Bradyrhizobium sp. BRP20, assembly GCF_020194215.1. Lineage (NCBI taxonomy): Bacteria > Pseudomonadati > Pseudomonadota > Alphaproteobacteria > Hyphomicrobiales > Nitrobacteraceae > Bradyrhizobium > Bradyrhizobium sp. BRP20. Next base: position 287,026 of record NZ_JADYVY010000004.1, read on the forward strand.
CGCCCGGGCAAGCCCTCCGACCGGCAGCCCGAGAGCCGCCCGGCCGAGCTTGATCCTGCCGAATTCCTCGCGGCCGCAGTCCGCGCCGACCAGCCGCGCCCCGCGCGCGCCGAGGCGGAAGCGGCGGTGAAGACGCTGCTCGCCTATATCGGCGAGAACACCGAGCGCGAGGGCCTGCTCGACACGCCGCGCCGCGTCGTCGAGGCTTTCGACGAGCTCTATCAGGGCTACCACCAGTGCCCGGCCGAGGTGCTCGACCGCACCTTCGGTGAGACGGCGGGCTATGACGACTTCGTCCTGGTGCGCGACATCGAGTTCACCTCGCAATGCGAGCATCACATGATGCCGTTCTACGGCAAGGCGCACATCGCCTATACGCCGGTGGAGCGCGTCGTCGGCCTGTCCAAGCTGGCCCGCCTGACCGACATCTTCGCCCGCCGGCTCCAGACCCAGGAGCACCTGACCGCGCAGATCGCCGCCGCGATCGACGAGGTCCTCAAGCCTCGCGGCGTTGCCGTGCTGATCGAGGCCGAGCATACCTGCATGTCGGTGCGCGGCGTCGCCAAGCATGGCGCCTCTACTTTCACCAGCCGCTTCACCGGCATGTTCCGCGACAATCCGGCGGAGCAGGCCCGTTTCCTGTCCCTGGTGCGAGGCACGACGCGCTGACCTCGCGACAAACCGGCGAGAGTTGCTGTGTCCGCTCATTCCCACGAGATCGAGGAGGGCCTCGCCTTCCTGCCCAGATTTGATGCCGCTGGCCTCGTGACGGTCGTCGCCACCGACGTCGCCACCGGCGACGTGCTGATGGTCGCGCACATGAACGAGGAGGCGCTGCGCAAGACCATTGCGACCGGCGAAGCCTGGTATTTCAGCCGCTCGCGCAATGCGTTGTGGCGAAAAGGTGAGACGTCGGGTCAGACCCAGCGCGTGGTCGAGATGCGCACCGACTGCGATCAGGATGCGGTCTGGATCCGCATCGAGCAGATCGGCGCGGCCTGCCATACCGGCCGGCGGTCGTGCTTCTACCGCAAGGTCGAGGCCGAGGGCGGGGGAGCGAGATTGGTCTTCACTGAGGCGGACCGGCTGTTCGATCCGAACGACGTTTACAGGAAGTAGCAGCCTGTCATTCCGGGTTCGCGCTGTCGCATGCCCCGGAATGACGCGGAGCGTCAGTTAACCCCGCCTTAACCATACCTGTCCCACGGTGAGACGATGGGCGCCGAATTGCCGGCGTCGCTCAGCGCCGCGCGGGGCGGGCCCTCCACCATGTCGATCGACAGTTTCAGTGCCACGCAGACGGCCGGCCTTGATCCGTCGCGCGCGCGTGTCGCCGGTTCGATCAAGCAGGCCTCGAACGTCACAGGCGTCAGCTTCCAGTACATGCTGACCACGGCCAAGATGGAATCGGACTTCAATCCGACGGCCGCCGCGACCACCTCGTCCGCGCAGGGGCTCTACCAGTTCATCGACCAGACCTGGCTCGGTACGGTGAAGGAAGCGGGTGCCCAGCTCGGCTATGGCAGCTACGCCGACGCCATCACCAGGACGTCATCGGGGACCTACACCGTCGACGATCCCGTCAAGAAGCGGTCGATCATGAAGCTGCGCGACGATCCCGAAGCCGCTTCCGCCATGGCCGCGGCGCTGACGCAGTCGAACAGCTTCAAGCTCACCGGCCTGCTCGGGCGCAGGCCGAGCGACAGCGAACTCTACATGGCCCATTTCATGGGCGTCCGCGGCGCGGCGAAATTGATCGCCAATGCCGAGGACAATCCGCAAGCCGTCGGCGCGCGGCTGTTTCCCAACGCGGCGGCCGCCAACCGCCCGATCTTCTACGCCAAGGACGGCCGCGCCCGCAGCGTCTCCGAGGTCTATTCGGTCCTGGACAGCCGCTATGCCAGCGCGGCCAATTCAAAGGTAACCCGCAGCGCGATGGCGATGTATGGCGCCACGCCTTCGACCACGCAGGTCGCGAGTGCCAATGCAGTGGTGCCCACTGCGCCTGTCGTGGACAACGCCGCCTATCTCCAGACCTTCCCGAATGCCCGCACAGTGACGCCCGTCAGCGCGACGTCGTCGACACATGTCGCGGACAATCCGACGGGCACGCCGGTGTTTCGTTCGATCTATCAACCCGGCGATGCCACGCAGCCGGTCTCGACCACGGTGCAGAAACTATGGGGCAACAATGCCTCGCTCACCTCGGTCGCAGCGGCGACGCCGGACGTGCGGCCGCCGCAACCGCTCGATCTCTTCAGTGATCGCAGCGGCACGTTCTCGAGCTAGCCGATATCTCGTGTCCCGGACGCGCTGCGGCGCAGAGCCGGGACCCATGCAACAAAACTGCTCTCGACCATCTGGGCCCCGGCTCAGCAGCGCATCACTTGCGTGCTGCGCTGCGTCCGGGCACTCCTGCCAAGCGGCTTTGTTCCCTTAACAAATCATCAACAAAACCAGCCAGTTATGGTGAACGCTTTGTTAAGCGTCGTGGTTTATTTTGTGTTGCAGGTGACGAGCGTCATCGTTTTTCGTTTGTTGTGTAAGCCGGAAGCAGCATGATTGTTCGGCAGTTCATTCATTGGATCAGGACGGCACCCGCAGGCGAGCGGGCCGAGGCAACACGGGCGCTGGCCCGGGCCTGGCTGATCTCGGACCTTTCTGCAGACGATCGCATCGCCGCCGAAGGCGCGCTTCTGATGCTGCTTGACGATGCCTCGCCGCTGGTGCGGCAGGCGATGGCTGAAGCTTTTGCCCGCAGCCTCGATGCGCCGGCCGCAATCGTGCGGGCGCTGTCGGCCGATCAGCCGACGGTCGCGCTGCCGGTGCTCGAACATTCCCCGCTCTTGATCGACGCCGATCTCGTCGACATCGTCGCGACCGGCGGCGAGGAGGTGCAATGCGCAGTCGCGCGCCGCATCGCATTGCCGGTGTCGGTGTGCGCCGCGATCGCCGAAGTCGGCTGCGCGGCTGCCGCGCTGGAGCTGATCGAGAATCCCCATGCCGAGCTCGCCCCGTTCTCCTGGGACCGGATCGTCGAGCGTCATGGCCATCTAGCCGCGATCCGCGAGGCGATGCTGGTGCTGGAGGATCTGCCGGCTGCAACGCGTGCTGCGCTGGTGGCAAAGCTCTCCGAGACGCTGGCGCAATTCGTCGTGGCGCGGAACTGGCTGAGCGCCGACCGCGCCGACCGCATCACCATCGAGGCGCGCGACCGCTCCACCATGAACATCGCGGCGCGCTCGCGCGGCGATGACATGCAGGGCCTGGTCCGGCATTTGCGCATCACCGGCCAGCTGACCGCGGGCCTGATCCTGCGCGCATTGCTGTCGGGCAATCTGGACTTGTTCGACGCGGCACTCGCCGAACTCGCCGATCTGCCGCTGGCGCGCGTCTCGGCGCTGCTGCACGAGCGCCGCGGCAACGGCGTGCACGCGCTGCTCCGTCGCGCCGGGCTTCCGGAGGCGACGTTTGCGGCGTTCCAGGTCGCGCTCGATGCCTGCCACGAGCAGGGCTTCGTCGATAGCGACGACGGCGCGGCGCGGCTGCGCCGGCGCATGGTCGAGCGCGTGCTCACCCATTGCGAGTCCGATCGCGGCGCCACCGAGCCGCTGATGGTCCTGCTGCGCCGCTTCGCCACTGAATCCGCGCGCGAAGAGGCACGGCTGTTCTGCGACGAGATTGTCGCGGATGATGTGGTCGATCCGCTCTATGACGATCTGATTGCGGCGTAGTTCGAAGCTCGCGACAAGGCGGGCCGGAAGAGAGACAGGCTCCGTCATTGCGAGCGCAGCGAAGCAATCGAGAATCCCTCCGCGGGGACAGTCTGGATTGCTTCGCTGCGCTCGCAATGACGAGAGGAGAGAGTTCGGCCTTATTCCGCCGGCGCGATGCTCGGCGCCAGGATCACCTCGAGATGCTCGGGGCGGTCGCGGTTGACGTAGGCAAGATAATCATCGGCGACCTTGCGCAGGCGGCGGCTGAGCTCGGCCGAGACGCTGATCCTGTCCAGCCTGGTGTTCTCGTGCACGATGGCGAGAATGGCGTTGATGTGGTGCGTGAACAGCTCGGCCGGCACCTTTTCCAGGTCAGGCGCGTGCTCGATGACGCGGCACAGGCTTTCGGCGATGCCTGCGGCTGAAGGAAAGCCGAATGTCGCCGCATCCCCCTTGATGTCATGCGCGGCGCGAAACAGCTCGTCGCGCAGTTTCTTCGTGAAGCCGTCGTTCTGCACGGCCGTCCAGGCGGCGTACAGTCGCTGGGCCTCGATCGCCATCCAGTCCTTGAACTCGCCGGAGAGGCTCGCGAGCGCCTGCTCGGCGCGGGCGACCGGGTCGTCGAGGTCTTTTTCTTCGACGCGGCGCAGGACCTTGCGCAGCGGATTGGGCTGCGTGATGACCTGGTGCGTGGCGAAGGCCTTGACCTCGATGTCCTTTGCGCTGTTCTTCGCCATGATGCCTGCCTCGTCTGAAGCGGTTGCGCTAGATGGTGGAGCGGGCCTTGTCGAGCAGCGAGGGCTGCTGCAGCACCTCGTGCTTTTCGCCGACGCGGCGCTCCGGGCCCATATAGGCGGAGTTGGTGTTGCGGCGCCGGTCGGGGCCGAAATAGGTCTTGGTCTTGATGAAGGGGCGGGGATTGGCGACGACGTTGAGGATACGCTGATAGAGCCCCTTGGCCGAGATCGGCTTGGCCAGAAATTCGGTGACGCCGGCATCGCGCGCGACCGTGACGCGACGTTTCTCCGAATGTCCGGTCAGCATGATGATCGGTGCGTAGGGATTGCCCTTGGATTCCGGCTGCCGGATCATCTGCGCGAGCTCGAGCCCGTCGAAGATCGGCATGGCCCAGTCGGTGATGACGATGTCGGGCACGTAATGGCTGTACATTTCGAGCGCCGTGGCGCCGTCCTCGGCCTCATAGACCTCGCGCGCGCCGAACGAATGCAGCAGCGTCCGCAGGATGCGGCGCATGTGCGGATTGTCGTCGCAGACGAGGAAGCGCAGCTTGTTGAAGTCGATACGGAACATGACGCCCGGGCCAAAAGCGGGTCAACCTTCGTTAACCATATCGTGCCGGGAGTTAACGAAGGGTTGCGGCCAGGGGTGGGCCGGCAGGACACTCAGTAGCCGAACTGCTCCCGCAGGATACGCTCTTCCAGGCTGTGGCCAGGGTCGAACAGCATCCGCATCGAGATGCTCTTGTCCGAAAGCACTTCGACGCGCCGGACCCTGCGCACCTCCTCGTGGTCGGCGACCGCTGCGACGGGGCGCTTGTCGTCTTCCAGCACCTCGATCACGACATAGGCGGTATTGGGCAGGAGGGCGCCGCGCCAGCGCCGCGGCCGGAAGGCGCTGATTGGCGTCAGCGCCAGCAGGGCGGCGTTGATTGGGAGGATGGGTCCTTGGGCGGAGAGGTTATAGGCCGTCGAACCTGCCGGCGTCGCGACGATAATGCCATCGGCGATCAGCTCCGGCATGCGCTCGCGCTCGTCGATCAGAATCCGCAAGCGCGCCGCCTGGGAGGTCTGGCGGAACAGGTAGACCTCGTTGATGGCATGGTGCAGGTGAACGCGGTCGTTGACGTCGGTCGCGCGCATCAGGAGCGGATTGATCTCGGATTCATGCGCCGTCTCGAGCCGTTGGCGCAGATCATGCGTCGAGTACTCGTTCATCAGGAAGCCGACCGTGCCGCGGTGCATGCCGTAGATCGGCTTTCCCGTGCGCATATGGTGGTGCAGCGTCTGCAGCATCAGCCCATCGCCGCCGAGTGCGACGACTACGTCGGCCTCATCGGGATCGCAATTGCCATAATCCCTGGTCAGCTGGCCAAAGGCGGCTTGCGCCTCGTTGCTCGGGCTGGCGACGAAGGCGATCCGGTCGTATCGCGCAGGCTTGGTCATGGCTTCTCGGCAGGGCCGCTGGGTCGAGGAAGGTTCCGCCGGGCTCGTCTATACGAGGTAGGCCCGTATTGTCGAGGATGACCGCCCACCAAAGCTAACGGGGACGATCCAACCGGACTTAAGCACCGAACCGGGCAATTTGAACCCGGCCGGCCGCTTCAGGGTTCGCACTGCCAATGATTCCCCAAACCGTCGCAATTTGGCGCTACCTTTCTGACTGCCGGCGATCACGGCCGGACACGGAGGACGATCATGGTCACGACTTTGCCGGCGCTCCGCCGCGCGGGCCTGGTGTTGGCGGTGTCGGCTTTCGCGTTCGTCGGCCTTGCACACGCAGATGATGCGCCGCAGCCGCGCTCCGAGGCGGCCGCGCCGGCCGGACAGAAGGGGGGCCGCGGCGGTGGCGCACAAGGCGCGCCGCAGACGTCGTCGTCCGCGGCCGAGCCGCACCGTCTGCCGCCGGATTCGACCACGAAACAGACGCTCGATCTGCCCGGCCGGACCCTCAACTTCACGGCCACCGCCGGGTCGATCCGCGTGTTCGATGGCAAAGGCGAGCCGTTGGCCGACATCGCCTATACGTCCTACCAGCTCGACGGTGCCGAGCGCGCCACGCGTCCGGTGACGTTCCTGTTCAACGGCGGGCCCGGTGCGTCCTCGGCCTGGCTTCAGTTCGGCGCGGCCGGGCCGTGGCGGTTGCCGCTCGATGGCGAGGCCCTGTCGCCGTCGGCCTCGCCCGAGGTGAAGCCGAACGCGGAGACCTGGCTCGACTTCACCGATCTCGTCTTCATCGACCCCGTCAGCACCGGCTACAGCCGCTTCGTGGCGAGCGGCGAGGATGCCCGCAAATCGTTCTACTCCGTCGACGGCGACGCCAACTCGATCGCGCTCGTGATCCGCCGCTGGCTCGAAAAGCACGAGCGGCTGACTTCGCCGAAATACGTCGCCGGCGAAAGCTATGGCGGCATTCGCGGCCCCAAGGTCTTGCGCCAGTTGCAGCTCCAGCACGGCGTCGGCGTCAGGGGCTTGATCCTGGTCTCGCCGCTCTTGGATTTCCGCGAGTTCACCGGCACGAGCCTCCTGCAATATGTCGCGACGCTGCCGAGCTACGTGGCAGTGGCGCGCGAAGCCAAACGTCCAGTCAAGCGCGCCGACCTCGCCGACGTCGAAGCTTATGCGCGCGGCGAATTCCTGACCGACCTCGTCAGGGGCGAGGCGGACAAGGAGGCAACGACGCGTCTGGCCGACAAGGTCGCCGAACTCACCGGCATCGACCAGGCGGTGAGCCGCCGCCTCGCCGGCCGCTTCGACGTCGGTGAATTCCGCCGCGAATTCGACCGCAAGAACGGCAAGGTGACCGGACGCTACGATGCCTCGGTGCGCGGCTTCGATCCCTATCCGGATTCGAGCAGCTCGCGCTTCGGCGATCCCTCCGGCGATCCGCTCCAGGCACCGCTGACGAGCGCCGCGGTCGACGTGCTCTCGCGCAAGCTCAACTGGCGGCCCGGCGGCTCATATGAAGTCCTGAACGGCGCCGTCGAAGGTCAATGGGATTTCGGCCGCGGCATCAACCCGCCGCAATCGGTTTCCGAACTGCGCCAGATCCTCGCCACCGATGCGAAGCTGAACGTGCTGGTCACGCACGGCCTGTTCGATCTCGCCACGCCCTATTTCGCAACGAGGCGGGTGCTCGACCAGTTGCCGGCCTTCGTGACGCAGCGCGTGAAGTTCGTGGTCTATCCCGGCGGCCACATGTTCTATTCGCGCGACGGATCGCGGCAGGCGTTCCGAAGCGAGGTCGAGGCGCTCATTCGGGAGTAGGCCGGCGCTTGCGCGGCGGATACCGGCGCGCGATCTCGCGTGCGACGACTTTTTTTGGCTTCACGTTCGCGCCGGCAATCCAGATGTCGCTGATCTTGCCGCGCTTGTCACGGATTCGGCGCACCGGCTCGCCGTGGCTGGAATAGCCGGCAGCCCAGGCGAGCTTGCCGGTGTCGCGGCCGGTCACTTCGATTTCGGCGGCATCCATGAACGGGTTGTTGAATTGCGGGTTGGCGACGAGCACGCGGTCGCCGGCGGGGACGAGATCGGTCGCGCCCCAGATCGTCCACCAGCGCCCGGTCCAGTCGCGCAGGCGCCGGTCGGGTGCGCCGCGGGTCTGGAAGACGCGCAGGATCTGCATCGCGCCGTCCATCCAGAACGGCGCCGCGCCGTCGATCGAGTTGCTGAGGATGCTGATTGCAAGCTCGCAAGCGGGAATGGAGCAGGTCCGCGAGATATAGCCCTGGAAACCGCCGCCATGGCCGAACCAGTCCCAGCCGTCGGTCTTGCCGGCATTGACCCCCAAGCCGTAATAGGCCTCGACGCTCTGCGGGATGCGCCAATGATTTCGTGTCATCTCACGGCGGCTCGCGACCGACAGCACGCTCTTCTTCGCGTTGGGCGCCAGCTGCGCGAAGAAGCGGGCGGTGTCGGCGGAGGTGGCGACGAAGCCTGCGGCAGATGCCATTGCATGTGCGGGATTGTCGCCGGGGATCACGCAGCGCTCGCCAAACGGCACTCTTCGCGTGTGGCCGCGCGCGAAGGCTGCGCCCTTGGGAAGCGGTGCGTCCGGTTCGGTCTCGCGCAGGCCGGCCGGCGCAATGATCTCGCGCTTGATCCAGACGGAGTAGGGCTCCTTCGCAACAGCCTCGATCACGAGGCCGAGCAGGCCAAAGCCGTGATTAGAATATTTGAAGCGTGTGCCGGGGTCGATCGCGGTCGGCAGCTTCAATTCTGCAAGCAGCTCCTTGGCATCGAGATAGGGGCGGCTGTCGATGAACTGGCCGGAATCGGCGCCGTCGCGCGTCAGCCCCGCGCTGTGCGACAGCACTTGCGCGATCGTGGTCTCGGCGACGCGCGGATCGAGGCCGCCGACATATCGGCCGACATGGTCGTCGAGCCGGAGCTTGCCCCGCTCGCGCAGCTTCATGATGCCGGCCGAGGTGAAGCTCTTGGAGTGCGAGGCGATGCGGAAGCGATGGCGCGGGGTGAGCTTCTCGCCGGTGTCGAGATTGGCGAGGCCGAACGCATGCTCGGCGACGACCTCGCCGCGATGAGCGAAAGCCACGATGACGCCCGGCTGCTGGATCGTCGTCAGCTGGTATTCGATCCAGGAGCCGATGTAGTCGATCGCGGATCGCAGCCACGTATCCATTGCGCTACCGGTTTGCGAGGGAGGTCGGTGCGAAAGCTAGCCGAGAAAGCAGAACGGGCACAACCTGAAAGGTTGTGCCCGATCGCGTCGTTCGAAGATGCGATGCCTTCAGTAGACGAGCGTCGCGCCGGTCGGCTTGTCGAGCGCTTCGGCCAGCGAGCGATATTCCGAGCTGCCGGTGCCGGCGAGCGAGGCGATCTTGTCGAGGTGGTATTGCGCCTGCTCGCGGTTGCCCTGCTCGAGCTGCCAGAGGCCGTAATATTGCCAGGTGCGGACGTGGTTCGGATCGTCCTTCAGCGCCAGCTCATAATAGGCCTTCGACGACTGGTAGTCGCCGAGCTTGCGATAGGAGTAGCCGATCAGGTTGGCGACGTCGGCGACGTCGTTGCGCTTGAGCGACTTCAGCTGGTCGATCGCGCCCCTGTAATCGTGCTTGTCGTAGATCGCGGCGTAGGCGGTGCGGTAGGCCGCGAGGAATTTGGGGTCGCTGACGGAAGAGCTCTTCTTCTTGCCCTTCTTGGTCGAGGTGTCCGATTTCGGCGGCGACGAAGGGTCGTCGCCGGCGGCGGCATACGCGCTGGACAGCACCGGCGCGGCCGCCAGTGTCATGGCGACGAGTCCCGGCACAACGAGCATTGAGAGTTTGCGCATCTAAGTTCTCCGGTATGGAACGTGGCGATCCTACACGATTGCCCGAAGACCGGAACACCTCTCGGGCAAAAACATTCCCGCGTCGCACGATCGATTCGCCCGGCCGTGGATGACAAACGTGTCATCGAGATGAACGGAAGCCCGCTGAGGGCTTCAGACTGGGTTCAGTGCCCCGCGCCTAGGCTCCTCCCCACGATCGATGGGCGGGCGAGAGGGCGCCGCCTGGATGATCTTCCAAGAGGAGACCACCATGTTGAAGACCATTTCTGCAGCCTTGCTCGCAACCTCCGTGATCGCAGCCCCGGCGTTCGCCGCCGAGGCCGGCAAGACCACCACAGCCGCGCCGGTGATCAAGGCCGACCAGAGCCAGACCAAGGCGGCGACCACTGCCGCAAAACCGGAAGCCGGCGTCAAGGCCGACGCCAAGACGGACGTGAAGACGACGGACGCGAAGGCTTCCGATGTCAAGACGGACGCCAAGGTGGATGGCAAGTCGAAGGCAATGGACGCCAACGCCGCGGTCACCACCGACCAGCACAAGAGCGTGAGCAAGCATCGCCATCACGACAAGCAGGTCACGGCCAAGGAGTCGCAGAAGGCGCAGCCGGATGTGACCAAGCCCGCGACGTCTGATAAGCGCAACTGACGACTGATCCCGCGCGGCGGCATCCCTGGCATTGCCCGCCGCCGCGCGCGGACGTCAGGCCTGGCCCGTTGCCACGCCTCGGGCGGAAGCCCGAGATTTCGGCGGCTGGCCGGTGCGCTGTTTGCGCGCTGCAAGCGAATTCCCTTCATCCCGGCTTGGGGCTAGAACGTCTCCTGATCTGTTCGAGCGGAGAGCGGGGCCTGTGGGGCGATTGGCGAGATGTGCGGTGATCCTGGCGTTGCCGCTGGCGCTTACGGCATGTTTCGGCAGCGACAGTGACCGTCCGACTTTCATGGGCGGGACCCAGGCCGGCGGGCCGCAGCCGTTTCCCGACAATTTCCGGAACGACACGGTGGCGTTGATGCGGGCCTATCTCAACAATCCGGTCGGCGTGCGCAATGCCGCCATGGCCGAGCCGGTACAGCGCGAGGTCGGCGGCCGGCAGTTCTATGTGAGCTGCCTGCACTTCACCCCGCGCGAGACGGATGGGAGCTACAAGGGCATGCGCGAGCGGGCCGTGATCTTCGTCAACGGCCGGGCGGACCGCGTGGTCGACCAGACCAGCGATCTCTGCGCCGGTGCGGTTTACGCACCGTTTCCGGAACTGGAAAAGATGACGCGGTAGCGCAAAGGCAGCCTTTATCGCCCGGTGTTAGACAGAAGGAGCCGGAGCCGCTGGATCACATTTCGGCGAGCTTTGAACGGGGTGGTTTCGTCTTGCGACAAATCGTGGCGGCGGCCTTGCGCAGCCGAATTGACGGAACAAATTCGTGTTGTTGCCACGCCGTCACAGTCACGAACGATCAACGTTCCGGCATTGCCGCGAAGCAACCCAATTCACGCCACGTTGTTTCCCGAGTGTCGTAATGAAAGAACGGGGATGATCATGAAGTCGATCTTGCTGGGTGCAGCAGCTCTGCTGGCGCTGGTTGCGCCGGCCGCAGCGGCCGACATGCAGCCGCGCGCCTATACCAAGGCTCCGGTCACGCCGCCGCAGGTTATCTATAACTGGACCGGTTTCTATATCGGCGGCCATCTCGGCGGCGCGTTTGCCGGCGACAACACCTTCCAGTCGAGCGATGCGCGTTTCCTGGGCGGCGTGCAGGGCGGCTTCGACTACCAGTTCGCGCCCAACTGGGTGGTGGGTATCGAGGCCCAGTATTCCTGGCTGCCGACCAACAACAATGGCGCCATCTTCCCGCTGGGCACGCAGGTGACATCCAACACCGACCAGATCGGGTCGGTGACCGGTCGCGTCGGCTACACCTGGGGACCGACGCTGCTTTACGCCAAGGGCGGTTATGCCTGGCGCAATAACGGCCTTGGCGTGAACATCGCCGGGGTGCCGCAGGCCTTCACTACCACCGGCAACAACAAGGACGGCTATACGGTCGGCGCCGGCCTCGAATACATGTTCGCGCCAAACTGGTCGGCCAAGGCCGAGTACCAGTATTACAATTTCGGCAGCACCACCTTCACCTCCGGCCCGGCTGACATCGTTGGCGTTCGTGGCCGGGAGGACGAGCATACCGTCAAGGCCGGGGTGAACTACCGCTTCGGCTGGGGCGGCCCGGCCGCCTCGCGGTACTGACGGTCAGCGCCGACCCAAGACCTGAAGATCCAAGACCTTGAAATCGAAGACCTGACAAAGGCCGGCTCCGCCGGCCTTTCGTCTGCCGGCCTCCCGCCTCCGGCGCCTGTTTCTTTGCATTCCGTGAACCATTTGGCGCGTCATTTGCTTGCAAACGATGCTGGCGCGCCTTCTCACGCGCGTCATGGGGCTGGCGTAAAGCAAAAATAATTTTTGCGGTTTACGGAACTCGCGCTCCGGAACGCGTTATATGACAATTACCGGGCAGGTGGGACGACGGACATGCGTATCTTGGTGTCGGCAGTGGTGCTCTCGTTCTTCGGCTGCCTGCCGTGCTCTGCACAGACAATCCTCAGATCCGAGCCTCTGATGTTGGCACCGTACGAAGTTGCCTTCGTCAAGGACGCTTCATGTCCGTCGGGCAAGGTCATGAAGGTCACCGGCGCCATCCGCGGGCTGCACCGCCGCAAGGCCTGCGTGACTATGCCGGGCGAGCAGGCCTCGCTTGTGGCGGCCACTCCCTGAGCTTTCGCTCCGGCTCCGTGCCGGAGCTCAGGAATTCAGCTCGAGCTCCATTCTGGACTGCCGATCAGCCTCCGCCTTGTTCTTGGCGGGGTCCTCGCCTTGGGCCGCTTGGCACGGCTCGATCTTGTAATCATTGTCGAGCACCCGGCGCGGTCCCGGCCGCTCGTCGTCCGCCGTCACGTCCACGACGAGACCACTCCGCTCGGCGAGCTTCCAGACGTCGGCCTCGCTCGGATAGGACTTGCTGATTTGGGCGTCATTGCAGAAGAGGGCGTAGGGCATGCATCCCGACTCCAGGAATGCCCGTTAACGAGCTTACGGGGGGAGGGTTCCGGCCACCCGCCCGATCACGCGCCCGTGATCGTCTTGGACGGCCCTTGAGTCCTTAATGAGTCCTGAATCCCGGAAAAAAGAATCCCTGGGACTCTTCGGCCGGAATCAGCGGATGTTTTCGGCCATGACGAGCGACCTGAACACATCCTGCGGGCACATGCTCCTGCCGCTCACGCTGGCGCTGTTCGGCGCCTGCGCGGCCAATCTCTGGCTGGTCTGGTCGTGGTTGTAGGGTCCTGGCTGTAGACCCCTGGCCGGGCCTTATTTTTCGGCCGGCGGACCTGAGGCGTCGCGGATGGCTGCACGCAATTTGGTCAGGGTCGCCGCACAATATTCCTCACGTTCGCGCTCGAAGCGCTCCTGGTGCTTGCGGAAATTGGCGATGCGGGCCTGCATCTCGGCACGGAATTCGCCGCTCGTCCGCGTCGGCAGAGGCGCGGGCCGCGGCGGAAGGGGGGCTTGCGGCGGTTCGATCTCGACGGTGACCGCCTCCACGGTTACGATCTCCATCGCGACGGCCGGGCCAGATGCGGGCGCCTCCGGCTGGAGGACATCATCCTTCCTGCCGGTCACCGATTGGACGAAAGCCAGCGTCTGCGCGATCAGTGCGTCGCGCTCCCTGATCCATTTCATGATCCACCTCAGCCGCGCGTATTCCAGCAAAGCGGCTGCTTCGAATCAAGGCTGTTTGCAAGGGTTGCATATTTTTCCCGGTAGCCCGACACTGGGCAGATGGATGCATCGAAAGAAAGACCGAACGAGGCGGAGGGCCTGAGGCTCATCCGCGCGTTCCTGACGCTGCCGCCCGACAAGCGGGCGGAGGTCATCGCGTTTGTCGAGGAATTGGCGCGTGTCCACGGCCGGCCCGAGGAGGGCGCCAAGGCCTCGCCGAGGTGAGCAAGGCCTGGCCGAGGTGAGCGCTACCGCTCGCGCGGATTGACGTTGGGCTCGAACGGCGCGCCGACCACCCGAACCGGGATCTGAGCTGGCGTGCGCGGAGTGGGGTCGATCACGGCTCTATCGGCGACCAGCTTATCGGGCGCCCGCCCCGGCGCCGGCTCGAACAGCGCCAGCGTCCCGGCCACGGCGCTGCAGCACAGCATCACCGTCGCCAGCAGAATCATGTTTCGGTTTTCTTCCCGGATCCGCATGCGCCGACAACGGCTGGCGCCGGAGCCGGTTCCGGGCCGGCGATTTTCGATGCGAAAACGGGGGCTTTAGATCGCGCCTAGTGCGACAGCACCAAGCCGAGCGCGAGCACGAACAGCATGGCCGTCGCGACGACGGCCGTCATCGCGCCGGTTTCGAACAGTTCGCCTGGGTTGTATAGTGCGCGCGCGCCGCAAAAGGCTCGCCCAATGACCGCCGATCGTCCCCCCGTGCTTGCGCACGAACGCTTCGTTGCCGACCGTGACAATTTCTCAGGGCTGGATCTCGCCGCACGGTTCGCGCGGATCGAGCGGACCAACCTCTGGGGCGCGGCCACTTCGGTGTCCGGCCTCGGCTCGGAGGATGTCGCCACAGCCGCAATCCAGGAGGCGCTGCCTGCATTGCTGCAACGGCTCGGCGCGCGCTCGCTGCTCGATGCGCCCTGCGGCGATGCAGGTTGGATCGGCCGGCTCGAGCTCGATATCGATTACACCGGCATCGACATCGTACCGGCGCTGATCGAGGCAAACCGCTGGCGTGTCGCAGCTGACGGTTCGTCCGGTCGGTTTCTCGTTGCTGACATCACGCGCGATGCGCTGCCGCACGCCGACGTCATTCTCTGCCGGGATTGCCTGGTGCATCTGAGCTTTGCGAACATCTATCGCGCGCTCGCGCAATTTCGGATGAGCGGCGCGCGCTTCCTGCTCGTCACGACCTTTCCGGAGTGGGACGACAATCACGATTGCGAGGATGGCGACTGGCGCGCGCTCAACATGGAGAAAGCGCCGTTCGGCTGGCCGGCACCGCAGGCACTGATCGACGAGCGTTGCGAGGAGGGCGGTGGCGGCTGGCGCGACAAGAGCCTCGGGCTCTGGCGGCTGGATGAGCTGTCGGAGAATAGCTTCGCGTCAGAAGCTGGTGCCGGCTGAGGGGATTGAACCCCCGACCTTCGGTTTACAAAACCGCTGCTCTACCGCTGAGCTAAGCCGGCGATGCCTCAAGAGGCAGGGCAGAGCTCGGCTCGCGCCGGGCCCCGTCTACCCGTGCGCGCCGCAATAGCAGACTTGATCGGAAAGTGCCAGAACCGGCAGGTCGTCGTCGCAGGACGTGAATCGGGCGGCCGCGCGGGCCGCCCGATGTGTCGCGTTCGGCTCAAGCCGGCTTACTGGCAGAGCTGCCGGCGGCCGTCTGCGCCCTTGAAGTACGTGCCGGGCGTACAGACGAAGCCGTTGCGCTGGGCATAGGTGCGCCTGTCCCAGCTACGATTGTCCCAGCCGCGGTCCCACGAATTGTCATAGGCGTAGGAATTGTCCGAACCTCGGAATGGGGCGGTGGCAATCGCGCCGGCGGTGCCGATCGCGGCGCCCGCGACGCCGGCCGCCGTCCCGACAGCGCCCGCCGCAACGTCGGTCGGCCAGAAGCCAGTGGGGCTTCTGTTCCAGTCGTTATTCCAGTCGCGGTTGGTCTGGCGATAGGCCGCGCGGCGGTGGCGGTAGCCGCTCTCGGTGGTGGCCTGTCCCGGTCCGAAGGTCTGGCAATTGGCGTTCGGGAATTGCGCCGAGCAGCGGCCCTGATTGGTGACGACGGTCTGCGCCATGGCAGAGCCTGCCAGCATGGTCGCTGCGATCGCCGTGGCCCCGAGAAGCTTGATGGTCATGGTTGTTCGCTCCCATTTTGTGGACAGGAGCTAAACGCTGACGGCGCAGGACGTTCCGATGCAACCTTGGGATTTTTCGGAGGCGAGCCGTCAAACCGATGTGAGCAGCATGCGTTGTTCCAGCCGCGCGGTTCCGCGCCGTTAACGCTTCGCTAGCTCGCCGTGCAGCATTTGAGCGGCGCGCAATCCTTGCACGTTAGGCTTACCGGAATTTGGTGAGCAGGCCTTAACTCTCTCTGCGTCGCGATCGGATAGGTTGCGCCCGGATAACCGGGGTCTCCTCATGCGTGCCGTGGCGCTCGCCGCCTTTCTGATCGGACTGCCTGCAACCGCGTTTGCAGCCGGCTTCGAGATCGTCGTTCCCGGCCGTCCCGGCGTGCCTGTCATCATCAACAACATCGACGCGTCCTATGCCGTCGTCGAGGGCACCTGGGGCCTCGGCAAGGGCCAGCAGGTGCAGCCCACGATCTATGGCGGACGCTATATCGCCGAGCGGCAGCCCGACAACGTCGGCCATTATTATCCGACGCTGGGCCTGCGGCCAGGCTACGGCCGGCTCGAGGTCGAGCCGCCGGCGAACCGCAAATTGCCCAAGCCCGCCGAGAGCTACCACCAGAGCTGGGGTGCCTCGTCCGCGCCGCTGCCGGCGCAGATGGATCCGCCCGTCGATCCGCCGCCGGTGATCTACGCGCCCGAGATCAACGACCGTCCTCGGCCCCCGCGGCCGCGGCCGCGCACAGAGATACCCGGCAGGCCGCCGGGTTGAGAAACGTGAAAACCAAAAACGGAAATCAACAGGAGAGAGTAATGCGTCAAATGATTTCGGGACTGGTCGCGGCAACTGCCGTGATGTTCGCCGCCACCGTGCCGGCCGCGGCCTGCGGCTTCAGCACATGCGCGCCCGTTGCGCCGGTCTATGCCGGCTGCAACACCGGATGCGGCGGATATGGTTATGGCTACGGCTACGGCGCCTATGAGCGTCTCGCCGAGCCGACCACGCAGTATTATTACGTCAACCAGGGTCCGACCTATACCGGTCCGGGCGCCTTCGCGCCGTACCCGACCTATCGCGAGGACGCGGTCGTCGCGCCCGCCAATTACGGCTATGGCTATGGCTATCGTGCCGCTGCGGTCGCGCCGCCGGCCGCTTATCCCTATCGCCGTCCGTACTTCCGTCCCTATCGCTACGGCTACGGCCCGCGCTACGGCTATCTGCCGCGCGTGAACTACGGCCATGCTCACCGCTACGGCTACGCCCACCGCCACGGCCACGCCCACCGCCACGCGCCGCATTATTATGGCGGTCACCGCGTGCTGCGCCGCTATTACTGATCTCTGATCGGTTGAGATTGGCGAAGCGCCCGTTCGCGTGATGCGGACGGGCGTTTTGCTTTCTCTTCAAAACAACCCCATGCACAGTAGCCGGGAACAGTGAAATCAAGGACTTGAAGCGCAATGTGCCCGAGATGAGCGAGCATCGCTCATTAGCTCATTGTTCGAACTCCAAATTTCGGAAAAACAGAGACTTCGATTGATCCGTCGGGCAAAACAGGCGTAGTCTAGCATCGTCCGGATATGCGCGGCGCCTAAAGCGCTAGCGCTTCATCAGCCCCAGCCGGCTCGCGCCGACATAGAGCGAGAGTACGGCCGCATTCGAGACGTTGAGGCTCTTGATCTCGCCGGGCATGTCGAGCCGCGCCACGACGCTGCAGGTCTCGCGCGTCAATTGCCGCAAGCCTTTGCCTTCGGCGCCGAGCACCAGCGCGAGCGGCTCGCGCAGTGTGACGTTCGAGAGGTCCTCGGTACCTTCGCTGTCGAGACCGACGGTCTGGAAGCCGCGCTCGTTCAACGCCGTTAAGGCGCGGGCGAGATTTTGCACCGTGACGACAGGCACAAGCTCCAGCGCGCCGGAGGCGGCCTTGGC
This sequence comes from Bradyrhizobium sp. BRP20, assembly GCF_020194215.1. Classification (NCBI taxonomy): domain Bacteria; kingdom Pseudomonadati; phylum Pseudomonadota; class Alphaproteobacteria; order Hyphomicrobiales; family Nitrobacteraceae; genus Bradyrhizobium; species Bradyrhizobium sp. BRP20. Next base: position 304,597 of record NZ_JADYVY010000004.1, read on the forward strand.
GAGCACGCCCGTCGCCTCGGGGCTGTGACGCGCGGTGGTCACGATCGCCTTCACCGCGAAGGCCGCTGCAGAGCGCAGAATGGCGCCGACATTGTGCGGATCGGTGATCTGGTCCAGCACCAGCACCATGCCTTCCTGCTTGAGCGTCTCGATGTCCGGCGAGGGCAGGGGATCGGCCTCGGCGAGCAGGCCCTGATGCACGGCGTCGGGCGAGAGCAGGCGGTCGATCTCCTGGGGACGGACGATCTCGGGCGCGATGCGGGTCGCGATGTTTTCCTCCGCCAGCCGCCGCGCGGCGTTCTCGGTTAGCGTCAGCTTGCGGATCCGCCGCTGCGGGTTGGCGAGGGCCATGGTGACGGTGTGCCAGCCATAGAGAATGACCGGGCCGTCGCCTTGCGAATCGCGGTCGCGCCAAGCCGGCCGGCCGGCCGATTTTCCGGGTCTGTTGAAGGGCTTAGCCCCGCCGCGAGCCCCCTTGGGGCCGAATTTTCGATCCTTCATGGGCTCGCTTCTGTCATGGGTTCCGGAATATGGCAATTTCGGTGCCTGTGAGGGCGATTTTAGCTGCTTGCCTCGGTTGACTTTGCCCCACCGCTTCGCCCATAAACGCGCCCGGTCGCGCCCCGATCCGGGTTGCCGCGGCCTTCACGTTCCATGGCCGTCTTCGGTCCGCCGGCAAGGTCCGGCCCGATTGTGCTGCCGTCGAGCGGGGGAGTGTCCCGAGTGGCAAAGGGAGCTGACTGTAAATCAGCCGCCTCATGGCTTCGCAGGTTCGAGTCCTGCCTCCCCCACCAGCCTTCGCTCGCTTCGCGAGCTACGGCTAGGCAAGCCAGCATAAGTGCTCGTGGCGCGAAGTGAGCGAAGGCTGTCGCGCCGTAGCCCGCAGGGCGTAGGCGGACTGGGACTGTTTCTCAAGCCCGCTACCCCATCATCTCCCGCACCATCGGCACCACCTTCCGCCCGTAAAGCTCGATGCTCCGCATCAGCTTCTCGTGCGGCAAGGGCCCCGCCGAATACTTCAACTGAAACCGCGAAATGCCGAGCGCCTTCGCGGTCTTCGCGATCTTGCGCGCCACCGTTTCCGGCGCGCCGACATAGAGCGAGCCGTGCTCGGCCTCATGGACGAACTCGTCGCGTCCCATCGGGGGCCAGCCGCGCTCCTTGCCGATGCGGTCGCGCATCGCCTTGTAATCGGGCCACAGCTCCTCGCGTGCCTGCGCGTCGGTCTCGGCGACGAAGCCCGGCGAATGCACGCCGATCGGCTGGGCCGGGCGACCGAACTCCCTGAAGGCCCGATGATAGAGCTCGACATAGGGCGCAAAGCGCGCGGGATCGCCGCCGATGATCGCCAGCATCAAGGGCAGATCGTAATGCGCGGCGCGCACCACCGATTGCGGACTGCCGCCGACGCCGATCCAGGTTTTCAGCTTGCCGTTCTCGACCGGCGGATAGACCAGTTGATCTTTCAGCGGCGGGCGCAGCTTGCCTTGCCAGGTGACCGGCTGCTGCGACAAGAGCGCGGCGAACAGATCGAGCTTCTCCTCGAACAGCTCTTCATATTTGCGCAGGTCGAAGCCGAACAGCGGGAAGGATTCGGTGAACGAGCCGCGGCCGAGGATCACCTCGGCGCGTCCGTTCGAGACCGCATCCAGCGTGGCAAAGCGCTGGAACACGCGGATGGGATCGTCCGAAGACAGCACCGTCACGGCCGAGCCGAGATGGATGCGCCTGGTGCGCGATGCGATCGCCGCGAGCACGGTCTCCGGCGAGGAGATCGCGAAATCGGCGCGGTGATGCTCGCCGAGACCGATGAAATCGAGACCGAGCTCGTCCGCCAGCACCGCTTCGTCGACCACGTTGCGGATCACCTGCGCATGCGGAATCATGTCGCCGGACGCATCTCTTGTGACGTCGCCAAAGGTATCCAGTCCGAATTCGAGCGGTGGGGTCATCGATCAGGTCTCTGTGGGAGGATCGGCCACATCTAAGGGACCGCAGCCCGGTCACAAGCGCACGTGCGGAAATGCTCGGTTTCCGTTTGTGGATCTTATCGCCCGATGCGCACCACCATCTTGCCGAGCGCAGCGCGCGTCTGCATCGTCTTGAATGCCGCGCGGAAATCCTCGAAGGCGAAGACTTGGCCGACCACGGGCTTCAACTGGCCATCGGCAAGCCAGTCCGTCAATTGTGACATCAGGCGCTTCTGCACATCGGGCTCGCGCGTTGGAATCTGCGCAAGATCGACACCGAGTAAGGCGCCGCCTTTCAGCAGCGGCAGATTGAACGGCAGCGCGGGAATGGCGCCGGCGGCAAAGCCGACCACGAGATGGCGTCCGCGCCAGGCGATGGAGCGAAATGCCTGCACCGAGATTTCGCCGCCAACGGGATCGAAGATCACGTCCGCGCCACGTCCTGCCGTCAACTCCTTGAGCGTGTCGCGCCAGCCGGCCTGCGTATAGTCGATCACCGCATCGGCGCCATGCGCCTGCGCAAACTCGCGCTTCTCTGGTGTTGATGCAGCCGCGATGACGCGAGCGCCGAGCAGCTTTCCAATCTGGACGGCCGCAATCCCAGTGCCGCCGGCGGCACCCAGCACGAAAAGCTGCTCGCCTGCGGCCAGCGAAGCGCGCGCGCCCAGCGCATAAAGGGCCGTCAGGTAATTGGCGCGAAACGAGGCGGCGACCTCGGCTGCGACGCCATCCGGCAGGGGATGGACCGCTTCAGGCCTAACGACGATCTCTTCGGCCAGTGCGCCCGATCGCGTCATGCCCATCACGCGCATGCCGGGTTGGTAACCGCCCGGTGGGCCGGGCGCGTCCGTCACCACCCCCGCGAACTCCGTCCCGGGAATGAAGGGCAGGGGGTCCTTGGTCTGGTAGCGTCCCTCGATCTTCAGCCCGTCGACGAAGCCAATCCCGGCAGCTTCCACCCGGATGCGCAGCTGTCCCGCCTCCATGGACGGAGGCGGTACGTCCTTCAGCTCGATCTGATCGATGGGGGCGTATTGCTCGACGACAACGGCTTTCATGTCGGACCTCTGTTGTTCCAGTTATCCTGACAGGTCTCGACACTAGCCTCTTGTGTCTACCGCCACATCCCCCGCATCCGCGCCCCGATGTCGATCTTCGGCCCCTGCGCCGCGGTGCGCGCGGCACCGCTTGCTGCCTTCGGCCAGGCGGTGCGCTCGAACAGGTAGACCAATTGCTCCGGGATGAACCGGGTGCGCGAGGCGTAGACGTGGCGGTCGCCCCTGGCGGCCTGACCGTGCACGAAGAAGCGCTGCGGCACGACGAGATGCAGATCGTCCTTGGCGCGCGTCATCGCGACATAGAGCAGGCGGCGCTCCTCCTCGATCTCGGCGCTGGTGCCGGCGCCGAGATCGGACGGCATGCAGCCGTCGACGACGTTGAGCACGAACACCGATTTCCACTCCTGGCCCTTGGCGGAGTGGATGGTGGAGAGGATCAGGTAGTCCTCGTCGCGCAGGGGTGGCCCTGATTTGTCGCTGGTCGCATCCGGCGGATCGAGCGTGAGCTCGGTCAGGAATTTCTCGCGAGAGGCATAGCCGCTCGCGATCTGCTCGAGTTGCATCAGATCGGCGCGGCGCGTCTCGGCATCCTCGTGCATGCGGTCGAGATGCGGCTCGTACCAGAGCCGCACCCGTTCGAGATCGACGGGCCATTCCGAATAGCGCAAGTTTTCGACCGTGCGGACGAAACAGGTCCAGTCCTCGCCGGTGCGCGCCGGCCCCGGCAGCCGGCCGAGCGCGGCAAGCGGGTCGGTGCTCTCCGCCATCTGGTCCAGCACGCGCTGTGCGGTCGCAGGCCCGATACCCGGCAGCAGGTGCAGGATGCGAAAGCCGGCGACGCGGTCGCGCGGATTCTCGGCGAAGCGCAACACGGCCAGCACGTCCTTGACATGCGCGGCATCCAGGAATTTCAGGCCGCCGAACTTGACGAAGGGGATGTTGCGGCGGGTCAGCTCGATCTCCAGCGGACCCGAATGCGAGGAGGTGCGGAACAGCACCGCCTGATGCTTGAGCAGCGCGCCTTGCTCGCGGTTCGCCAGCACCGCCTCGACGATGTAGCGCGCCTGGTCGGCCTCGTCGTGCACGGTGACGAGCTGCGGCTTCTGACCTGAGGTGCGGTCGGTCCAGAGGTTCTTGGTGAAGCGCTCGCGGGCGAGGCCGATCACGCCGTTCGCCGCCGACAGCACCGCCTGCGTCGAGCGGTAATTGCGGTCGAGCGTGATCATCTCCGCGCGCGGCGAGAAGCTCTGCGGAAAGTCCAGGATGTTGCGCACGGTGGCGGCGCGAAACGAATAGATCGACTGCGCGTCGTCGCCGACCACGGTGAGGCCGCGGCCGTCGGGCTTGAGCGCCAAGAGGATCGAGGATTGCAGACGGTTGGTGTCCTGATATTCGTCGACCAGCACGTGGTCGAAGCGGCCGCCGATCTCCTGAGCGATCAGCGCATCGCCCATCATCTGCGACCAATACAGCAGCAGATCGTCGTAATCGAGCACGTGCTGGGCCTGCTTGGCCTCGACATAGGCGGCGAACAGACCCTTCAGCTCGGCGGCCCAGCCCGCGCACCAGGGAAAATGCTGGGCGAGCACCTTCTCGATCTCCATCTCGGCATTGACGCAGCGGGAATAGATCGACAGGCAGGTGCCCTTGGCCGGAAAGCGGCTCTCGGTCTTCGACAGGCCGCGCTCGTGCCGGACCAGGTTCATCAGGTCGGCAGAATCCTCGCGGTCATGGATGGTGAAGGCGGGATCGACGCCGATCCGCTCGGCATATTCGCGCAGGAGCCGCGCGCCGATGCCGTGGAAGGTGCCGGCCCAGGTCAGCGCATCGCGCATGATTGCGGCGTTGTTCTCGCCCAGCACCTTGCGCGCGATGCGCTCGACCCTTCCGGCCATTTCCGCCGCGGCGCGGCGGGAGAACGTCATCAGCAGGATGCGGCGGGGATCGGCGCCTGCGACGATCAGATGCGCGACGCGGTGGGCGAGCGTGTTGGTCTTGCCGGAGCCGGCACCGGCGATGACGAGCAGGGGGCCGCCCACGGTTGCGCCGTCGGCCACGCCATGCTCGACGGCGCGGCGCTGCTCCGCATTGAGCGTGTCCAGATATGTCGCCACGAATCGCCCCGGTGAAAGGATGAGACTCGGCGATCCCGGCGCGAATCGCAATGCGGCTGGACGGAACTGGAATTAGGATTTAGGGGGATGACGGCCCTTTAGTTCCAGCACCCCATGGCGAGATGACCGAGCTCAAGCCCGAACAATTCGAGATGCGGCGGCTGGAGTCGCTCAGCAACACCATTTTCGGCGTCGCCATGACGCTGCTGGCCTACGACCTGCCGAAGGCGGCAGTGTTCAGTGGCGCACCCGACTGGAACGATCTCGCGCGGGTGTATTCCGGCAAGCTTGCCGGCTTCGCGCTCAGCTTCATCATCGCCGGGGTGTTCTGGATCAGCCATCACCGCCGACTGGCACGTCAGCCCGTCGGCAGCCGCGGCATGGTGGTCCTCAACCTTTTCTTCCTGCTCTCGATCGTGCTGCTGCCGGTCACCAATGGGCTCTACACCAACTACGCCATGAGCAGCGCGGTGGCGGTGCTCTACGGCCTGCACCTGACCACGATCGGCGGCCTCAATGCCTTGCTGTGGTGGACCATCCTGCGCGGCTGGGGCCGCGAGATCATGGCTTCGCTGTTTCCGGTCGCCGTGTTCATCCCGGGCACCATCGTTGCGGCGTTTGCGCCGCATATCGCGCCCTACATCTGGTGTTTTGCCTTTGGCGGCCTCCTGATCCAGCGCTTCTATGTCGCGCCGAACCCATCGGCCGGCACGTAAAGCTTGACCGGGCGGATCTCGTACACCGCCGTCGGATTGACCGCGCGCAGCTTCCGCGCCGCTTCGATCGCTTCCTCCTCGGTGGCGCATTGCATCAAGTGGAAGCCGAGAAGCTGCTCCTTGGTCTCGGCAAACGGCCCGTCCAGCACCATTCCCGCGCCGGGACCCCGCAAAGTGCGGGCCTTCCGGGTCTCATCCAGCCGGGCCGCCGGACCAAACTGCCCGCTGGCCCGCAGCGGCGCCTGAACCTCGATGACCTTGGCGACGACCGCGGCATCCTGCTCCGGCGTCCAGGACAGGACCTCGTCTTCCACGTGATAGGCCAGGATGGCGTACAGCATCGTCACCTCGTTCTTTTCTGCTTTTGTTTCTGCGCAAGTCCTGAGGACGTGGCACGGCGGCCCGTGCCGACACTTCCGAAGCAAAATATTGCGTGGCCCGCAAGCGGCGAAACCGTCCTGAAACCCGATTGCGTCCTCGCCGATGTGAACGCCGCCGGAACTGGTCGCGACTGATGGACCATAAACAACAAGTTCTTTGCTGGAGGCGGCAATGTCGGGTCATACCATCAAGATCATCTGCGACGCGCGGCGGGCAGGGCAGTCGGAGCCGGCCGATCTGCACGACCAGGCCGGCCATCACCGCTATTACGGCAGCTCGGCTGAGAACGGCGGTGAGCGGATCGTCGAGAGCCGGCGCGGCAAACTGCGGCGCGCGTTCAACTTCTTCGGGTTCTGAAGCCTTGCGGCGAGGCCGGCGTTCGAAATGGACGTCCTGCAGATATCGATCGCGGCGATGCCGTTCCTGCTCGCGCTGATGAGCCGGACCTCCAAGGCCATCGTCCCGTGCCTTCTGACGAGAGGTTATGTTTGAGCATGATCTTTTCGGAAAACCGCTACACACTTTTCTGGATCATGCTCTGGTCACGGTGCTGCTCGGCGAGGAGCCGCACCGCGCGGTCGTGGCCTGGTGCGTCGGCATGCTGATCGCCGCCGTCGCGCTGCGCGAGCGGCTTCGCGCCGGCTGACGCAGCATTCGTCATTGCCCGCTCAAGACCTGCTTGACCAAGGCCTCGCGTAGCGAGCCCAGCTCGCCGCTCGCCTGCATCCGAGCGATGACCTTGCCAACCTCAGGCACCAGATCGCGATGACGTTCATACAGGTAGTGGTTGCAGGCGATCCGCGCCAGCCGGATCGTGTCCTGCGCCAACGCAGGGTCAGTGGCGAGCAGCGACAGGCAGGCGACGGCTAGCCGCCAAAGTTGGCGCCTGCACACCCGGTCGCAACGATCATTGCGCGCTCGTCCCGCGAGCCATACCGGACTTTCACCGATGACATTTTAGCACGGGCAGTGATAATTTGCCCAGCAGTGCCGCTGCTGGGCGGAAGACGTGACTTGCCGACTTCGAGCTCGCGGGCCGACGGGACGTCGCTTGCATCGGGTGACGAGACGGGCGCGTCTCAGCCCATGGATTGCTCGAGACTGCAACCGCTCGACCGCAGCAGCGAGCCGCCATTTCGGGAACATGGTGCATGGCCAACGCAGCTGACGAGGACGCCAAGCGCAGCCACGCCATCGCGCCGACGGCGGCGAAGCCTGGTCTGACCGACATCGAGACGCTTGCGGCCATCGCCGAGTACGTCAGCAAATACAGCCTGACCCGGCCGCCGCCGCCGTTACGCCTGGAGCGCCGGCCGCCCTCCGATGCCGACGAGCTGGACAAGGTGATCGAGGCTTTCAATGCGATGTGCGCGAACCTCCAGCAGGCCTATGGCGAGCTGCGCGAGGCCAATGCCAATCTCGAGCGCGATTTGACCATCCGCCGGCGCGCCGAAGCGGAGGCGCGGGCGAGCGAAGAGCGTTTCCGCGACTATGCCGAAACCGCGTCCGACTGGTTCTGGGAAACCGGGCCGGACCACTGCTTCACCTATCTCTCTGACCGGGTGATCGCCTTCGGAATGGATCCCAAAGTGCGGATCGGCACGCGTCGCATCGATACTGCGCTCGATCGGGATACCGAGGCCGAGAAATGGCGCGCGCATCTGGCGACGCTGGACCGTCACGAGCCGTTCCGCAAATTCGAGTATCGCGGACGCGACACGCGCGGGCGGATGCATCATTTCAGCGTCAACGGCAAGCCGGTTTTCGACGACGATGGACGCTTCCTCGGCTACCGCGGCTCCGCGACCGACCTCACCGCGCAGCACGAGATCGAGGAGCGGCTGCGTCAGTCCCAGAAGATGGACGCGATCGGCCAGCTCACCGGCGGCGTGGCGCACGATTTCAACAACGTGCTCACGGTTATCACCGGTACGATCGAGATCATCCAGGAGGGGCTTGCGGACAAGCCCGAGCTGGCCGCGATCGCGCAATTGATCGATGATGCGGCCGCGCGCGGGGCGGAGATCACCTCGCAACTCCTGACCTTCGCGCGCCGCCAGCCGCTGGAGCCGCGCGAGATCGACGTTAACGCGCTCGTGGTCGAGACCGCGAAGCTGCTGAGGCCGATGCTCGGCGAGCAAATCGAGATCGAGACGCGGCTCGCCGACGAGGCCTGGTCCGCGATGGTGGATCCGTCGCAGCTGTCCTCCGCGATCGTCAACCTCGCCGTCAATGCGCGCGACGCGATGCCGGGCGGCGGCAAGCTCACCCTCGAAACCGCGAACCGCGAGCTCGACGGCACGGGGACCGCTGGTGAGGGCGTGCGCGGCGCCTTCGTGATGGTTGCAGTCGGCGACACCGGTCACGGCATTCCGGCCGATATCCGCGAGCGTGTTTTCGAGCCGTTCTTCACCACCAAGGGGGTCGGCCGCGGCACCGGTCTGGGGCTGAGCATGGTCTACGGCTTTGCCCGCCAGAGCGGCGGCACTGTTGCGATCGAAAGCGAGGAGGGGCGCGGCACCGTGATGCGGCTGTTCCTGCCGCGGGCAAAGGGCGAGGCGGTGGCCAGGACGGCGCCGGTTCAAGCGCCCGCCACGGCGCGCGGGCGGGAGACGATACTCGTGGTGGAGGACGATCCGCTGGTCCAGGGCTATGTCATCGCGCAACTCGGCGGCCTCGGCTACCGCACGCTCGCTGCGAGCGACGGCGCGTCCGCGCTGACGCTGGTCGACCAAGGTGCCCGATTCGATCTGCTGTTCACGGACATCATCATGCCCGGCGGCATGAACGGGCATGAATTGGCCGAAGCCGTCAGGCTCCGCCGGCCGGGCGTGAGGGTGCTCTACACCTCCGGCTATACCGACAACACCATCGTCCACGACGGACATCTCGATCCCGGCGTGGCGCTGCTGTTCAAGCCATACCGCAAGGCGGAGCTGTCGCAGAAGATTCGCGAGGTGCTTGCCGGCGAGCCGCCCGCCTGAGCCGCGGCGACAGACGAAAAAGGCGCGGCGGGGAAGCCCCGTCGCGCCCGATTTCTTGCTCGCTGGTCCAGGGCTGAGAGCGCCCCGATGCCAAGCCCTACTCAAAGCTTAGCGGGCGATCCCAGCGAGGTGACAGCGCTTGAGATAAGACACTGGATCACCTCCTTTCGTTGGTTTCGGAAGTCTTCAATATAGGCGGCGATCCCGCCGCTGTTAAGGGGCGGCGGGTCCGCAGGAACCCGGATGGTTCGCAAGGCCGCCGAAGACGCCGGAAAGCGACCTCCTGGGCAGTTGAGACCGCAGCCCGGCCGTGTTAGGGAGCCCGTAACGCGGGTGTAGCTCAATGGTAGAGCAGCAGCCTTCCAAGCTGAATACGAGGGTTCGATTCCCTTCACCCGCTCCAGAACCTGTTGGACGCGATATCCCAGCAGGGCGTTTCCTCGATAGCCGCCCGTGGCTTGACGGCTGATCAGCTATTCCTCGTCCCGTCGCTCGCGTTCCTTCCGTGCGCGATCGAGCGCGCCGCCTTGAGGCTGTCCGCTGACCTTCACGCCGGGGAGATGATCGACCTTGTCGGCCTCGTCGCCGCGCTGAAGTTCGCGATCAATGATGTCGCGTGATCCTTCGGCCGGTTCCTGTCGAATGGGCTCTTGCTCTCGATGCTCATGAATGATCCTGCTTGACCGCGTTGATTGCTAGGGCAAACCCAGCTCTGCGCTATCGTTCCTGTCCAAAGCAGCCGCTTCGTGCAGGCTCTATCCCCTGTGGTTATCGATTTCGGCGGCGACCTGTCCGTAGTTCAGCAGCGCAACCAGGGTCGTTCCGCCGATAATATTGCCGAGTAGCGTGGGTATGAAGAAGTCGGAGGCATATTGGCTGAACGAGGCCAGGCCGCTCTGCACCAGAAAGGCGCACTCGATCGAACCCGCGACGATGTGCAAGAACTGGCCGAGTGCGACCACATAGGTCATCACTACGATGATGTGTGCGCGCGAGCCTTTGGCAGCCGGAAGAAGCCAGGCCATCGAGGCGATCAGCCAGCCGGCGAAGATGGCCCTGACGAAGGTGCTCGAGAACGTCCCCTCGATCGTCGGCCGGCTGAGATCGATGAAGGCGTCCACGATGCGAGGTTCGAAGATGCTGGTGCGAGCGAGCACGGAGGCGGCCGCCCAGGTCCCTGCGATATTCGAGGCGAGAACCAGGATCCAGAGCTTGAGCACGCTTGCCAAGGTGCCGAGATCCCTGTTGTGCAACAGCGGCAGGATCGGTGTCAGCGTGTTCTCGGTAAAGAGCTGTTGTCGTCCCAGCACGACGACCAGGAAGCCGACGGTGTAGCCGAGCGGAGCAACCAGGCGGCGGGTCGCCTCATCCGAGATCAGCGCATGCAACTCGCCCTGAACGATTAGCGACAGGCTTATCGAAAGGCCGGCAGCAAAACCGGACAGCACGATGGCCCACCATCGCCGCTCCAGCTCCTGCTCGCCTTCGGCGCGGATCGTCTCATGGATCAGCGCGGCGCTTGGCCTGCTCTGGGATTCGATCTGCCTGGTCTGGCGCCGCGACACGCCGTCGAGCTTGGATGCTGGGTTGAATGAGGCGCCGTCGCCAGACTGATCCACGCTGCGGTCTCCGAAAGGCTGATCCAGTCAAGACTTCCGGATGTCCCATTCAGTTCCCCTTGCGCGGTGCAGCCTCGCTCCAGGCGCGGTGCAGCACGCGGAGGAACCTTCGTCATGAGCAGGAGTTCGCCGCAGGGGCAGGCTGAAAGTCACGAGGTCAACCGTGCGAGACGACGAGCGCGTGCGCTCCACCGCGCAGATCGCGGGTCATCCGATTCATCCGATGCTGGTGCCGATCCCGATCACGTGTTTCGTCGGGGCGCTGCTGACCGACATCGCCTATGTCGCCAGTGCCGAGATCATGTGGGCGAATTTTTCGGCCTGGCTGCTGCTCGCCGGAATCGTCTTCGGCGTGCTGGCGGCGATCGTGGGCCTGATCGACTTCCTCGGCAATCGGCTGGTGCGGGCGCAGGCGCCGGCCTGGCCGCATCTGATCGGCAATGTCGTGGTGCTGATCCTTTCGATGGTCAATCTGATGATCCACATGCGCGATGGCTGGACTTCGGTGTGGCCGAGCGGGCTCGCCTTGTCCGCTCTCACAGTGCTGATCCTGCCGATCACGGGGTGGCTCGGCTGGGCTCTTGTCTATCGCCACGGCGTGGGAGTTGCACGATGATATCTGCGATGATCCGCGCGCTGTTGTGCGCGTCGGTGCTGGGTCTGGCCGGCTGCAATGACGGCAGCGGCGATCCCAACGCGCAGGTCGGCGCCAATCCGGCACTTCCCGAAATCCAGCAATATCTGCTGCCGCCGGTCCACATTGCCCGCATCGTCGGCTGGAAGAAGGACGAGACGCCGACGGTCGCGCAGGGCCTGCAGGCCAAGGCCTTCGCCACGGGCCTGCAGCACCCGCGCTCGCTCTACGTTCTCCCCAATGGCGACGTGCTGGTGGTGGAATCCAAGGCGCCGAAAGGCGCCCCGATCAAGCGGCCCAAGGAGATCGTGATGGGCTTCATCGAGTCCTGGGCGACCTCCGGCGGCGACAGCGGCGCGAGCAACCGCATCACGCTGCTGCGCGACAGCAATGGGGATGGCGTGCCGGAGACGCAAAGCGTCTTCCTCCATCTCAACTCGCCGTTCGGCGTCGCGCTGGTCGGCAACGATCTCTATGTCGCCAACACCGACGCCATCGTCAGATATCCCTACACCGAAGGGGACACGAAGATCACCGCGCCGGGCACGGTGCTGACGCCGCTGCCGGGCGGTCCGATCAACCATCACTGGACCAAGAGCCTGGTCGCCAGCCCCGACGGCTCGAAGCTCTACGCCGGCGTCGGCTCCAACAGCAACGCTGCCGAGAGGGGCATGGAGGCCGAGCACAATCGCGCCGCCATCCTCGAGGTCGATCGCGCCAGCGGCCGCTGGCGCGTGTTCGCAAGCGGCCTGCGTAATCCCAACGGCCTCAGCTTCGAGCCGCAGACCGGTGCACTCTGGGCGGTGGTCAACGAGCGCGACGAGCTCGGTCCTGATCTCGTGCCCGATTACATGACCTCGGTGAAGGACGGCGGCTTCTACGGCTGGCCCTACAGCTATTTCGGCCAGCACGTCGATCCCCGCGTCAAGCCGGAGCGGCCGGATCTCGTCGCCAGGGCGATCGTGCCTGACTACGCGCTGAGCTCGCATGTCGCCCCGCTCGGGCTCGCCTTCAACACCGGCACCAGCCTGCCGGCCGCCTATCGCGGCGGCGCCTTCGTTGGCGAGCACGGCAGTTGGAACAGGCAGGTGCTGAGCGGCTACAAGGTCGTGTTCGTGCCGTTCACGGACGGCAGACCGAGCGGCCCGCCGCAGGACGTCGTCACCGGGTTCCTCAACAGCGACAATAAGGCGCGCGGCCGCCCCGTTGGTGTTGCCATCGACAAGACCGGCGCGCTTCTGGTTGCGGACGACAGCGGCAACACGGTCTGGCGAGTGAGCGCGACCCATCCGCAGCTGACGCAACGTTAAGCGCGCAGGCGCGTTGTCGTGCAGATCTTTTTTCTGAAATCTAGAGCCAGGAGTTTGGACAATGGGCCTTGCGCAATATGCCATCGTGCCGGTGCGGGACGAATGGGGCGTGCTGCACGACGGCGACGTCAAGAACACCTACGCCACCAAGGAAGCCGCGTTCGAGTCCGCAGTCGCCGCCGCATCCCTCGCGCTGCGTGAGGGACATGAAGTTCAGGTCAGCGTGCCCGGCCGCGAGGCGGGAGGCAACGCGCTCGGCGTCCGGGACAACGCTTGAGAAGGAAGACGCGATGACCAAGCCCCGTGAGCCCAACGGCGTCGAGCCATCCCGCTCCGAGGACGACATCCAGCGCGACCAGCTCGGCCCGCGCGGCGTGCCGGGCGCGCTCGATCCGGCCAAGATGACGCCGCAGCGCGAGAAGAAGACGCCGAAGCACGTGGATCCCGGCCACACCGCGTGAGGGGGCTCCGCTGCGGCCAACCGACCAGACGATCAATCGCCCGCGGCGGGCGGCACTCCTCCGTCATTTCCGTAGCGGCCTTTGAATCGAGGTAGTCGCCTCGAGGTCATCGCGCGCGCCGCCGCCAGCCGCACGGCCACAGCAGGCCGGGCGACCGCAGTTCCGACCTGATTCGGACGAAAAGGCCCTGTCGCTGCGATCGACGAATGTTGCGGCGACAGGGTTTCACTTGTAGCAAGACTGGCCGAACGTTATGCGCGCGAGCGCAAAGATCATGAGGTCGCTGGATGAACCCCGCTGTCATTGCCGTCGCCATCACCGGCTCCGTTCCGCGCAAGAAGGACAATCCGGCGGTGCCGATCCTGCCCTCGGAGCAGATCGAATCGACGCACCAGGCCTTCGAGGCGGGCGCCACGCTTGCGCATATCCACGTCCGCAACGACGACGAGACGCCGTCCTCCGATCCCGAGCGTTTTGCCCAGGTGCAGGAGGGGATCAAAAAGCATTGTCCTGATATGATCGTCCAGTTCTCGACCGGCGGACGTGGCCGCGATCCCTCGGCGCGCGGATCGGCGCTCTACCTCAAGCCCGACATGGCCTCGCTCTCCACGGGATCGGTGAACTTTCCGACCATCGTCTACGAGAACAGCGCCGCGCTGGTCGAGACGCTCGCCACTAGCATGAAGACGAACGGCATCCGGCCGGAAATCGAGATCTTCGATCTGTCGCATCTGCATGGCGCCCGCCGCCTGATCGATGCGGGCCTCATCGACGCGCGTCCGCACGTGCAGTTCGTCATGGGTGTCAAGAACGCGATGCCGACGGACGAGCATGTGCTCGACATTCTCCTGGGCGAGCTCAGGCGGCTGATCCCGAAGGCAACCTGGACCGCAGCCGGAATCGGCCGCCATCAGGCCGAGGTCATGGGGTGGGCGCTCGCCCGAGGGGCGGACGCGGTCCGCACCGGGCTCGAGGACAATATCCGCATCGACAAGACGCGCCTTGCTGCCAGCAACGCCGAGCTCGTGACCTTGGCCTGCGAGGCGGTCGCGCGCCACGGCCGGCGCGTTGCGACCGCGACTGAGGCGCGATCGCTGCTCGCCATGGCAGGGTAGGGCGACTTCCTCGTCCTCACATGCTCCCGGCTGCCGCCTGCCATTCGGCGGCCGGCGTTCCCGTGCGCCGTTTCTCCGAGTAGACAGGTGCGACAGGCGCAATCTGCGCCTGCCGGGCAGGCGACTTTTGGAATGCAGTTCTTGAAATATGACGGCAGGCTCATCGGGGTCTTGCTGATGCTCGCCACCACGCAGCTGGTCGGATGGGGCACGATCGGGCTTCCCGCCATCGTCGGGCGCGATCTCGCCGCCGATCTCGGCATGAGCCTGCCGGCGGTGTTCGCCGGCACGTCCGTTCTCTACGTCTCGATGGGGCTGTGCGGTCCGTTGCTCGCCAAGTCGTTTGCGCGGCATGCCGCGCGGACGGTGATGATGGTCGGCACGATCGTCACGGCGCCAGGCTTCGTGCTGCTGTCGCTGGCGCGCGAGCCGATGCTCTATTTCGCCGCGTGGATCGTCCTCGGCATCTCCGGCAGCGCCACGCTGTCGACCGGCGCCTATATCATGCTGAACGAGATCGCGGGGCGGCAGGCCAAGAACGCGATCGGCGCGCTGATGCTGGTGACGGGCCTGTCCAGCAGCATCTTCTGGCCGACGACCTCGTTCCTGAGCGGTCACCTCGGCTGGCGGGGGACGTGCCTGGTCTACGCCGCGATGATGCTCCTCGTCAGCCTCCCGCTCTATGCGTTCGGCGCGCCGCGCCGAAAGATCGCACAGGACGAGGGCACCGCGCCGGCGAAGCGGTCGCCGCCGCCCGCGATTGCACGGAGCACGTTCGGCCTCGTCGTCGCCGCGATCACGCTGAACGCCTTCGTCAATTTCGGCGTCAGTGCGATCCTGATCGAGCTGTTGCGGGCGGAGGGGCTGGCGCCGGCTCAGGCGCTGGTATTCGGCTCGATGCTGGGCGTGATCCAGGTCAGCGCCCGCGGGCTGGATTTTCTCGGCGGCGGACGATGGGACGGCATCACGACCGGGCTCGTCGCGGGCAGCGCATTGCCGGTAGCCATGCTGCTGCTGATGTCGAGCGAGGGCGCCACGTGGGCGGTCGCGGTCTTCATCCTGCTCTATGGCGCCGGCAGCGGCGCAATGGCGGTGGCGCGGGCGACCATCCCGCTGGTGTTCTATGACCAGGCCGAGTTCGCCAAGGCGATGTCGATGATCTCGCTGCCGCTCAACCTCGCCTCCGCGATCTCACCGCCGCTGCTCGCGGGCCTGCTGACGGAGTTCGGCAGCCGTGCTGCGCTCGGTCTCACGCTGGTGTTCTCCTGCGCGACGGTGCTGATCCTCGTTCTGCTCGCTCGCCGCCGGCCGCGACAGCCGGCGGTCGTGACCTGAGCCGATCACGCAATATTCGCGGCGCGGAAAGTTTGCGGACGGCGATCACCTCCGGCCCGGCAGGAGATAGCCGTATGCCGCAAGTGCAGTGCTCAGCGTGCGAAAATGGTGGTATCGGCAGGGAGCGCAGCCTCGCGATCCCGCCGCCGCGCCAAGGTTAGTTCCCCGGAGGAAATCGACATGTCGGCCCTGCCGCTCTCAGGCATCAAGATCCTTGACCTCACCCGCGTGCTGGCCGGGCCGCTGTCGGCCCAGATGCTGGGCGATCTCGGCGCGGAGGTGATCAAGATCGAGCGGCCGGGCACCGGCGACGACGCGCGCGCTTTCGGTCCGCCTTACCTGGCCGACCCGGAGGGCAAGGCCAACAACAACAATTCGTTCTACCTCTGTGCCAACCGCAACAAGAAGTCGGTCACCGTCAACATCGCCAAGCCCGAAGGGCAGGCGATCGTCCGCGAGCTCGCCAAGGACGCCGACGTCTTCATGGAGAACTACAAGGTCGGCGATCTCAAGCGCTACGGTCTCGACTACGAGACCATCAAGGCGATCAATCCCCGCATCATCTATTGCTCGGTGACCGGCTTCGGCCAGACCGGACCTTACGCGCCGCGCGCCGGCTACGACGCCATCCTGCAGGCGATGGGCGGCCTGATGAGCGTCACCGGCCATATCGACGGCGAGCCCGGCGAGGGTCCGATGAAGGTCGGCCCCTCGATCGTCGACTACATGACCGGCATGAACGCCTCGATTGGCATTCTCTCGGCGCTCTACCATCGTGATGCCAATGGCGGGCAGGGACAGCACATCGACGTCTGCCTGTTCGATACCGTGATCGCATCGCTGTCGCACTGGCTCCAAATTTACCTTGTCAACGGCAAGACGCCGCCGCGCCGCGGCACCTGGGGCAATGGCGGCATGCCCGCCGGCGTGTTCCGCTGCGCCGACGGCGAGCTGATGCTGGTGGTCGGCAATGACGGCCAGTTTCAGCGCACCTGCGCCGTGCTCGGCGAGCCCGAGCTCGCGAACGATCCGCGCTTCGTCAAGAACAACGACCGCGTCGTGCACGGCAAGGAGATCATGGCGATCTTCGCCGGCCTGTTCCTGAAGCAAAAGGTAGCCTACTGGCTGGAGAAGCTGGAGGAGGCGGGGGTGCCCTCAGGGCCGATCAACAATTTCGAGCAGGTGTTCTCCGACCCGCACGTCCAGTCGCGCGGCATGCGCGTGAAGGTCAACCATCCCTTCGAGCCCGATCTGTCGCTGGTCCGCAACGCGCTGACGCTCTCGGAGACCCCGATCAAGGACTACCGCGCCCCGCCGCTTCTGGGCGAGCACACCCAGGAGGTCCTCGGCGGCAAGCTCGGCTATGATGCCGGCAAGATCGAGCAGCTGAAGCAGCAGGGGATTATCTGACGCTCTGTTCCGCGCCTGGGGCCAAGAGGCCGGGATTCATGCGCAGCGCGACTATATTGTGACAGCCGTGGACGCGCGCGCCATGCCGGGGCTTGCGTGAAGCTTGCCCGCAAATCCCAAGTAATCCCGGTCCGTAGTCGCACAGGCTTCCGCTTTGCCTCCGACTCTGATTCGATCTCTCCACTTGAGTTCGGGGAGGGAAGTGAATGTCCTACACGATCGGGTTCCAGGCCAAGGACCAGAAAGCCATTCTGGCGACCGAGGCGGCCACCGCCAATCAGGCCGTCGCCATCATTGCCGCGCTGCGGCAGAGCGCCGACGAGATCAAGTTCATCCGCTCGCCGCAGGAAGGCGAAATGGGCATCGAGATGCTGCTGCTGCTCGCCAAGGAAGAGGCCGAGGAGATGCCGCAGCGGGCGTAGTCCCGCCCACCAATCATTCTTCGACCAGATCGACTGCATCGCCTGTTGTGAGGTGAATGGCGCTGACTTCACCTCTCCCCGCTTGCGGGGAGAGGTCGGATCGCCTCGGCGATGCGAAAGCATCGTCCGGTGCGATCCGGGTGAGGGGGTACAGGTCTCCCCGAAGACCGCACGTGTGGAGAGAGGCCCCTCACCCCAACCCCTCTCAGCGCGAGCAAAGCTCGTCGCGGCCCCGTAAGAACGGGGCGAGGGAGCGCACCGCGAATGCAGCTTCCAGCTCCGTACCGTCAACGCCCATCCGCGCTAACGCGCCGCCACCTTTGAAGAGACCTTCGGCTCCATCCGTCCCGCCGTCAGCGCCATCGTCGCCACGCTGACGACGCGCGCGACCACGTCCTCGACGTCGTCGATGTCGCATTTGCCCTCCGACAGCTTGGTCAGCCGCTCGCTCTCACGGATGGTGTGATGCGCCATGGCGAGCGCGAAGTTGAGGCCCCAATAGATATCGACGTCACTGCGGTCGGGCAGGGACCGCCGCATCGCGCCGACGAATTTGCGCAAATGGTCGATCTCGCGGTTCTTGATGCGCCGGATCGGCGGCACGGATTCGATCGAGGCGCGGATCATGAAGCGCGCCGCGGTCGAGCGCTGGTTCTCCGGTCCCAGGCAGCCGCGCAAGGTTGGCCCGACCAACGCGCGCAGGATGACCTCGATCGGCGCGCGGCCGCCGCCTTGCTCCTCCGCCGCCTTCAACTCGTGCAGGCGCTCGCGGTTGGTGGCGATCGACCGCGTGACAAACAGTTCCGCGATCAGCTCGTCCTTTGAGCCGAAATGATAGTTCACCGCGGCGAGATTGACGCCCGCCTCCGCGACGATGTCGCGCAGCGTCACGTCGCCGAAGCCGCGATCGGCATAGAGCCGCTCGGCGGCGGCGAGAATGGCAGACCTCGTATGATCGCTGGCCATGAATGCCCTCGGGGAGGGGAGTTGCAATTCAAACAGGGGAGTTGCAATTCAAACAGTTGTATGAAACTATCGTTTGAAGGTCGGGAAAAGTCAATCCGCAATCGGGACTCGTTCGCAACTGCAGCCGGGTTTCGACAGGTCCCGCAAGGACGCGCATTCGCGCTTGCGGGCCGCGCAAAGCGGGAGGACAGTCCCGCGCAAAAGGACCAGTGAGAGAGAGGAGCGTCGCATGGACTTCGATATGTCGCCCAAGCAAAAGGAATGGCTCGACCGCGTGCGGTCCTTCATGGCCAAGCACGTGCGCCCGGCGGTGCCGATCTACGATCAGCAGGACAAGAGCGGCGACCGCTGGAAGGTGATCCCTGTTCTCGAGGAGCTCAAGAAGAAGGCGAAGGCCGAAGGCCTCTGGAACATGTTCATGCCGCCGTCCGAGCACGAGGACGACGAATTCCGCGGCGCGGGACTGACAAATCTCGAATACGCGCTTTTGTCGGAAGAAATGGGCCGCATCACCTGGGCCTCGGAAGTGTTCAATTGTTCCGCGCCCGACACCGGCAACATGGAAGTGTTCATCCGCTACGGCACCAAGGAGCAGAAGCGGAAATGGCTGCGGCCGCTGATGGACGGTGAGATCCGCTCCGCCTTCCTGATGACGGAGCCGGCGGTGGCCTCGTCCGACGCCACCAACATCGAGACCCGCATCGAGCGCGACGGCGACCATTACGTCATCAACGGCCGCAAATGGTGGTCGTCCGGCGTCGGCGATCCCCGCTGTAAGATCGCGATCCTGATGGGCAAGACCGACTTCAAGGCCGCCAAGCACCAGCAGCAGTCGCAGATCCTGGTTCCGCTCGACACGCCCGGCATCAAGGTCGAGAAGATGCTGCCCGTGTTCGGCTTCGACGATGCGCCACACGGCCATGCCCAGGTGCTGCTCGAGAACGTGCGCGTGCCGAAGGAGAACATCCTGCTCGGCGAAGGCCGCGGCTTCGAGATCGCGCAGGGCCGCCTCGGCCCGGGCCGTATCCATCACTGCATGCGAACCATCGGCAAGGCTGAGGAGGCGCTGGAGAAAATGGTGAAGCGGCTTGCCTCGCGCACCGCGTTCGGCAAGAAGATCGTCGAGCACAGCGTGTGGGAGCAGCGCATCGGCGAGGCCCGCACCAACATCGAGATGACGCGTCTTCTGTGTCTCAAGGCGGCCGACATGATGGATAAGGTCGGCAACAAGACCGCGCAGGCCGAGATCGCCATGATCAAGGTCGCTGCGCCCAACATGGCGCTGAAGATCATCGACGAGGCGATCCAGGCGTTCGGCGGCGGCGGTGTGTCGGACGAGGCTGGCCTTGCCAAGGACTACGCCCACATCCGCACGCTGCGGCTCGCCGACGGCCCGGACGAGGTGCACAATCGCGCCATTGCCAGGCTCGAACTTCGGAAGTATGCAAACTCTCCCAATCACTAAGCGGGGGAGCCCTGCGGCGCTCCCGACTTGAAGAAACGACGGGACATGATCCAATTGCGGTAACCGCTTGACGCAAGTGCGTTAGCGGTTACCGATTAGGATCATGTTCGGACTGAAGAGGGAGCGTGACCGTGGCTGACGGCGTCAGGAAAGACGAGGAGTTTTCGGGCACCAAGCCGGTCGAGGAGCGGCATCGCTTCGACGAGATGCGGCTCGAGGCTTGGATGCGCGAGCACGTCGAAGGCTTCGAAGGCCCGCTTGTGGTGCTGCAGTTCAAGGGCGGGCAGTCCAACCCGACCTATCGCCTCAACACACCGAACCGCTCCTACGTGATGCGCCGCAAGCCGTTCGGCAAGCTGCTGCCCTCGGCGCATGCAGTCGACCGCGAGTATCGCGTCATCGCGGCGCTTGGCAAGCAGGGCTTTCCGGTCGCGCGCGCCTATGCGCTGTGCCAGGACGACGGCGTCATCGGCGCGGCCTTCTACATCATGTCGATGGAGGAGGGCCGCGTGTTCTGGGATCCGACGCTGCCGAGCCAGGAGCCGGAAGCCCGGCGGAAGATCTTCACCAGCAAGATCGAGACGCTGGCCAAGCTCCACATGTTCGACCCTGTTGCCATCGGGCTCGGCGACTTCGGCAAGCCCGGCAACTATTTTGCCCGGCAGATCGACCGCTGGACCAAGCAATATCGCGCGTCCGAGACCCAGCACATTCCGGAGTTTGAGAAGGTGGCCGAATGGTTGCCGAAGACGGTGCCGGAGCAGGCGCGCGTCTCGATCGTCCATGGCGACTATCGTCTCGACAACATGATTTTCCACGCGACGGAACCGCGCGTGCAGGCGGTGCTGGACTGGGAGCTGTCGACGCTCGGCGATCCCATGGCCGACTTCACCTATCTCTTGATGCAATGGATCATGCCGGGCCTCGACGGTGCCGACCTCAAGGCGCTCAATATCCCGAGCCTCGAAGAGGCCGCGCAGATCTATTGCAACGTCACAGAGATGACGGTGCCCGATCTCAATTGGTATTTCGCATACAATTTGTTCCGTCTCGCCGGCATCACCCAAGGCATCGCCGGCCGCGTCCGCGACGGCACCGCCGCCAACGCCAAGGCGCTCGAATCCGCGAAGCGCACCGTGCCGCTGTCGAAGGCTTCCTGGGAATACGCGCAGAAGGCGGGGGCGGTGTAGGAAGAACAAAGGCGCGGCCGATGGCTGCGCCCTTTTTTGTTTTGGTAAGGCGCTGCTCCACACGCGCCGTCATTGCGAGCGCAGCGAAGCAATCCAGATTCTTTCCGCGGTGGCCCCCTGGATTGCTTCGCTGCGCTCGCAATGACGAGGAGGCGGAATCCAAGACTCGCAATTCACACCGCGCAAGTGCCTTTCGCAGCGACCGAGTCCTTGTATCCCTTTGCCCAATCCGCCCCGGGAGACCCGCGCATGATCGACCACACTACCCTCATCACCTACGTCCTCATCGTGCTCGGTTTCGTCTTCATCCCGGGACCAGCGACGCTGCTCACGATGGCGCGGGCGGCAAGCTCGGGAACGAAGGTCGGCATCGCCACGGGTGCGGGAATCGCCGCTGGAGACCTGGTACATACGGGGATGGCGATTGTCGGACTCTCGGCGATCATCGCCACCTCGGCGCTGCTGTTCAGCATCGTCAAATATGCCGGCGCTGGCTTCCTGATCTATCTCGGCATTCGGGCCATGCTGGACAAGGCGCCGATCGCGCTGAACGTCGGCGCCCCTCCGATCGGCGCGGGCCGTGCCTTTCGCGAGGCCGTGCTGACCGAGGTACTCAATCCCAAGACCGCACTGTTCTTCCTGGCGTTCCTGCCGCAATTCGTGAAGCCGGAGCACGGCGCGCCTGCACTTCAGCTTGCCGTTCTCGGTGTCGTCTTCGTGCTGCTCGGTCTCGTCAGCACCGTCGTATTCGCTGTCGGCGCCGGCCGCCTCGGCAAGCTACTGCGCCGCTATCCGGCGGTGGTGAAGTGGCAGGGCAAAGTGGTCGGGACCATCTACTGCGCCGTCGGCGTGCGGCTGGCCTTGCAGGAGCGATAGGGCGCGGTGAGCCCGTAGCGGCAATGAGTACAGGCTGACTCTCGTAGGGTGGGCAAAGGCGCGCAGCGCCGTGCCCACCATCTCTCCGCGGTCACACGAAACCGTGGGCACGCTTCCGCCTTCGCTCTCCGAGCTACGGCGGACAAGTCGCTTTGCCCACCCTACGGCAGCGCCGCCTGAGAGGCGCCCTTCGCACAATGCGCGATCAGCCTTTCCACGAACCCCGCGCATTTCTCCAGCTCCGCCATCTCCACGAACTCATCGGGCGTATGCGCTTGTGCGATCGAGCCCGGGCCGATCACCACGGAGGGAATGTCGGCGATGTCGGCGAACAAGCTCGCCTCGGTGCCGAACGCGACCTTGGCGTGGTCGTTGCGTCCTGCGAGGCTCTTGGCCAGCGTGACGAGGGCGGCGTCGGCGGCGGTGTCGAGCGCGGGATAGTCGAGGATCTCCTCGAAATCGATGCCGCAATCGGGATGTCTCGCCTTCATCGCCGGCTCAATCTCGGCCTTGGCCCAGGCGACGATCGCATCGGTCACCTCCTTGGACTCGGTGATCCCGATGCCGCGGCATTCGAAATCCACGGTGCAGGTATCAGGCACGATGTTCAGCGCTGCGCCGCCGTGCACGATGCTGGTGAGCAGCGTCGAATGCGGGACGTCGTAGAGGCTGTCCGTCAACCGCACGGCCGCCAGCGCCACTGCGCGGCGGCGGATCTCGACGATCAGCTCGGCGGCATATTCGATCGCATTGACGCCGTCGGGCGCGATCGAGGAATGACGTGCAAGCCCGTGGAATGTGGCGCGCACGCCGTGCTTGCCCTTGTGGCCGATGATGACCTGCATCTGGGTGGGCTCGCCGATGAATGCGCCGAGCGGCCGGACCCTCTTCTTCGCGACCTCGTGCAGCATCGGCCGCACGCCGACGCAGCCGATCTCCTCGTCATAGGAGATCGCCAGATGAATCGGCGTCTTGAGTCTCGCCTCCACCATCTCCGGCACCATGGCGAGGCACACCGCCACATAGCCCTTCATGTCCGTGGTGCCGCGGCCGTACAGCTTGCCGTCACGCTCCACCAGCTTGAACGGATCATGGCTCCAGTCCTGGCCCACGACAGGGACCACATCGGTATGGCCCGACAGCACGAAGCCCGGCCGATCCTCCGGCCCGATCGTGACCCAGAGCGAAGCCTTCTCGCCGGTCTCGTCGACGATGCGCTCACCCTTGAGGCCGAACGCGGCGAGATAGCTCTCGATATGGGCAATCAGGGGCAGGTTGGTGCGGTCGCTGACGGTGTCGAACGAGACGAGGTCGGCGAGGAGTTTTCGGATACGGTCGGGTCTTGAGCTTGGCATTGTCTCGGTCTTGTCAGGGAATGGAGGCTGAGTTGCCTGCAGGAACCATACCAACGTGAGCCCCGGTCGAGCAAATCAACACAGTCCCGCAGCCCGGATGCTGCCCACCACACGACCGTCATTGCGAGCGCAGCGAAGCAATCCATAGTCTTTCCGCGGAGGGATTCTGGATTGCTTCGCTGCGCTCGCAATGACGGGTTGAGGCAGCTGTGTACCTGAAACTCACGTCTCGTGGCCCGGACGCTGCGCAGCGTCTCCCCGGCGATGCGAAGCATCGTCCGGTTCGACGATGCGCTGCAGAGCCGGGGCCCGTGCAGCAGCGAGCGACGTAGCCTGCTGGGTCCCGGCTCTGCGCCGCACCGCTTGCGCGCTGCGTCGCGTCCGGGACACGACCTGCGAACTAAACCGGCTTGCCCGTATACGGCATCGATGCCGTCAAGCCGCCGTCGACCGGGAACGCCTGGCCGTTCACATACGAAGCCTCGTCGCTCGCCAGGAACAGTCCCATCGCCGCGAGCTCGTGCGGCTGTCCCGGCCGCTTGAGCGGGTTGAGCTGGCCGATCTTGTCTTGGGTGCCGCGCTCCTTGGCGCGGTCGAAGATCGGCTTGGTCATGCCTGTTTCGATCAGGCCGGGGCAGACCGCATTGATGCGCACGCCGGTGCCGGTGAGCGAATACGCCGTGGTCTGCACCAGGCTGATTACGCCGGCCTTGCTCGCGGCATAGGGATGCCCGCTCGCGCCGGCCTTGAGGCCGGCGACAGAGGCGGTCAGCACGATCGCGCCGGACTGCTGCTTGACCATGTGCGGCATTGCGTACTTCACCGCGAGGAACGGCCCGATCAGGTTGACGCGCAGGATTTCCTGCCAATGCTCGACGGTCTGCTCGGCGAGCGGAACGAGTCCGCCGGAGACGCCGGCATTGGCCCAGATCACGTCGAGCCGGCCGTGCGTCTTCACCGCCTTGTCGATCACAGCGATGACGTCTCGTTCGGAGCCGGCATCCGCAACCATCGCTTCCGCGACGCCGCCGGCCTTCTTGATCTCCTCGACCGTCTCCTTCACCGCCTCGGTGCGATCGACCGCGATCAACTTGCCGCCCTCCTTGGTGAACAGCAGCGCAGCCGCGCGGCCGATGCCGCTGCCGGCGCCGGTGATGATGACGGATTTGCCTTGCAGGCGACCCATGCGTTTCTCCCTTTTGCTCGTGCACGACGCTTGCCGCGCGACGGAATTTCAAACAAGATTTCAAACGGCAAAGTGTCTTGAGACACGTTCGCTACTCACGTACAGCGACAATAGACTGGATGGAAGGGTTTCGATGGCAGGTGCAGACAAGCCGAACGTGGTCATCACGCGGTGGTGGTGGGTCCGTCACGCGCCGGTGCGCAACGACGGCGGCAACATCTACGGGCAGAGCGACATCGCCTGTGACACCAGCGATACTTATGTGTTCAATGCTGTTGCCAAGGTGCTGCCACGCCAGGCGGTCTGGTATTCGAGCAATCTGATGCGCACCCATCAAACTGCCGAGGCGATCTGGGCTGCGGGTTTTCCAAGGCCGGCAGCGCTGAAATGGGAGGCGGATCTCGCCGAGCAGAACCTCGGCCGCTGGCAGGGCATGAACCGCGCCCAGTTCATTGCCAGCCGCCCCGTCGGTGCGAGCTGGTTCGCCGACATCAACGAGCCCGCGCCCGGCGGTGAAAGCTTCATGGATCTCTACAATCGCACGCGCCGCACCATCGAGCGGATCAACGCCGAGGCGGCCGGACAGGACATCATCGCAGTGGCGCATGGTGGCACCATCAGGGCGGCGGTGGGGTTCGCGCTCGGCGGGCAGGCGGAACGCGGGCTGTCGTTCGACATCGACAATTGCTCGGTGACGCGGCTGGATTATTTTGCGAGCCCCGATCGCACGGTCTGGCGGCTGCCGATGGTCAATCAGCAGCCGTGGATTGCGGATCCCGCGCACGCGGCGATGCATCAGCCGGCGGGACCGGAAGTCAAGAAGCTGGCCTGACACTGAATACGAAAATCAATCTGGGAGAGAAACATGACCTTGTTCGACATGAAGGGGAAAGTCGCCGTCATCACGGGCTCGACGCGCGGCATCGGGCTTGCGATCGCCGAGCGCATGGCC
The DNA here is from genome assembly GCF_020194215.1 of Bradyrhizobium sp. BRP20. Lineage (NCBI taxonomy): Bacteria > Pseudomonadati > Pseudomonadota > Alphaproteobacteria > Hyphomicrobiales > Nitrobacteraceae > Bradyrhizobium > Bradyrhizobium sp. BRP20. The sequence continues at coordinate 330,116 of NZ_JADYVY010000004.1, forward strand.
GAGCACGGCGCCAAGGTGGTGATCTCCTCGCGCAAGGCCGACGTGTGCGAGGAGGTGGCGAAAGGCATCAACGACAGATTTGGCAAGGGCACTGCAATTGCGATCGCCGCCAACATCTCGTCGAAGGAGAATCTGCAAAACCTCGTCGACGAGAGCAACCGTGCCTTCGGCAAGATCGACGTGCTGGTCTGCAACGCCGCATCGAATCCATATTACGGCCCGCTCGCCGGCATCTCCGACGATCAGTTCAGAAAGATCCTCGACAACAACATCGTCGCCAACAATTGGCTGATCTCGATGGTGGTGCCGCAGATGATCGAGCGCAAGGACGGATCGATCATCATCGTCTCGTCGATCGGCGGCCTCAAGGGCTCGACCATCCTCGGCGCTTACGCCATCTCGAAGGCCGCCGACATGCAGCTCGCGCGCAACCTCGCCTGCGAATACGGCCAGCACAACATTCGCGTGAACTGTATCGCGCCGGGCCTGATCAAGACCGATTTTGCCAAAGCGCTGTGGGACAATCCGGAGAACCTGAAAGCCTCGACCTCGCGCTCGCCGCTCTTGCGCATCGGCATCCCCGACGAGATCGCCGGCGCGGCGGTGTTCCTGGGCTCGAAGGCCGGCGACTTCATGACCGGCCAGACCATGGTGATCGACGGCGGCGCGACGATCAGTTGAGATAACGACCGTGTCCCGGACGCCAGCGTGTAACGCTGCGCCGCAGAGCCCGGATCCAGAAGGCCGAGAACGAGATCGTGGATGCACGGGCCCCGGCTCTGCGCAGCAACGCTAAAGGGCGTTGCAGCGCGTCCGGGGCACGAGATCTCACTCCACCGCCGCGTACACCAGATCCCGTACCAAGGTCCGCGTGTAGTCGCGCTGTCCCGGCCCCTGGCTCATGAACACTGCGAACAGGTCCTCCTTCGGATCGATCCAGAAGAAGGTGCCGGCAATGCCGCTCCAGAAATACTGGCCGACGCTGCCGGGGAAGGGTGCGATGCCTGCCTCGCGACGCACGGCAAAGCCGAGGCCAAAGCCATGGCCGGGCGACAGCAGCGTGCCGTTGGTGGGCACGCCTGGCCCGAGGTGATCAGAGGCCATCAGCTCCAGCGTCTTGCGGCCGATGATCCTGTTGCCGTCGAGTGAGCCGCCGTTTCGCAGCATCAGGCAGAAGCGGGCATAATCCATCGTGGTCGAGACCAGGCCGCCGCCGCCGGACTCCATCACCGGCTGCTCGAGCATGTTGAACAGGGCGACCTTGTCGCCGGTCCAGGGGTCGGCCGCGAACGGCTCGGCGAGCCGGCCGGCATTCGCCTGGCTCGTCGAGAAGCCGGTTTCGGCCATTTGCAGCGGCGCGAGCACGCGCTCTGTGAGGAACGTGCCGAGCGATTTGCCGCTCACCACTTCGATGATGCGGCCCAAAATATCCGTGGAGCGGCTGTAGTTGAACTCCGCGCCGGGCTGGCAGACCAGCGGGAAGCTCGCCACCAGCGCGGCGTGCTCGGCATTGGTGATCTTGCGGCTGCGGACGCGGGACTCCTGGTAGAACTTGTGCACGGGGCCGTCGCCCTGGTGCTCGTAGGTGAGGCCGGAGGTGTGGCGGAGCAGGTCCTGCACGGTCATGGGCCGCGCCGGCGGCACCAGCTCCAACCTGCCGTCCTTGACGACGCCGACCTGCTGGCTCGCGAACTCCGGGATGAACTTTGCGACGGCATCGCTGAGCAGGAGGAAGCCGTCCTCGACCAGCGCCATGATGCCGACCGAGACGATCGGCTTGGTCATCGAGAAGATGCGGAAGATCGAATCGCGCGCCATCGGCGCCGCGCCTGCCGGGCTCTGCCTGCCGAGTGCCTCGAACCAGCCGATTTGGCCGCCCCTCGCCACCAGCACCGTGACCCCGGGCACGGTTCCCTTGTCGATCTCGCGCTTGAAGGCGTCCGACATGGCCTGGAGCCGCGGTCGCGACAGCCCGAGCGTCTCCGGGCGGGCCTCTGGCAAAGCTGGGGTGTGGGGCGCGCCTGGAGCCTGTGAGGCGGCAGTGGCGGTCGCTAGTGCGGTCATGGGCACTCCCGATTGTTTTTCGTTATGGCCGATGGACTGTGGCCCAGAACCCCCGGCACAAACAAGCGAAGCCGGCGCGGTTCACCCTTGCAAATCGGCCGCTCTCTGTGCTTGAAAGCGCCCCTGATCCGCGGCGACGCGGGTTCGTAGGAGTGTAGCTCAATTGGTAGAGCACCGGTCTCCAAAACCGGGGGTCGCAGGTTCGAGCCCTGCCACTCCTGCCAGCCAAATCAATCACTTACGTTCGATGCTGGCGGGATAGGGACGGTAGCGTCCCGCGGACGAATCGCCAGCAGCGGGTCCTGATCTTCGACGTCCTAATGCCAGGCCCGCCCTAGCGCGCCGGGATCCGCTCGCGGTCGCCGGGAACCTGGCTGAGATCGACGTTCCGGATGGGAACGCGGCGCAGCAGGGAAAGGACGGTCCCAGCTCGAGATAGGTGCACAGCCGCAGCGCGCGCGATGAACCCTTCAGCTCTGCGTTCAGGCTCACCGGAACCTGGGCGTAGGTGAGGCCGAGCTGGAGCAGTGAGATCAGCGCACAGATTCCGCGCTGCGGTGCCGATGGCGCTGCATCTGTGCCGGGATTGCGGCCATCTCCAGATTCTCCATGTCGGCAATCCGGAGATCCAGTACCGAAACTACGTCTATATCACCTCGCTCTCGCTCGGCCTGCGCGAGCATTTCGCCGGCTATGCCAACGACGTCGTGAGCCGTTTCGGCATCGCGCCGGGTTCGCTGGTGGTCGAGCTCGGCAGCAATGACGGATCGCTGCTCGGCTTCTTCAAGGAGCGCGGCATGCGGGTGCTGGGCGTCGATCCCGCCGTCGAGATTGCGCGGCGCGCCACGGAGGCGGGCATCGAGACCATCGGCGATTTCTTCACCGATGCCATCGGTCGCCGCATCCTCCAGAACCATGGCGCGGCGAGCGTCGTGATCGCCAACAACATGATTGCCAATGTCGACAATCTCGATCCGCTGGTGATCGGCGTTCGCGACGTGCTCGCGCCGGACGGATTGTTCGTCTTCGAAACGCAATACGGCGTCGACGTCACCGAGAAGAACCTGCTCGATACCGTCTATCACGAGCATCTGTCGTATTTTAACATCAAGCCGCTGATCCGTTTCTTCGCCCGGCTCGGCATGGAGCTGATCGACGTCCAGCACATCTGGACCAAGGGCGGCTCGATCCGCGTGACCGTGCAGCGCGCCGGCGGCGCCAAGAAGCCGTCGGCCGAGGTCGCGCGTTTTGTTGCCGAGGAAGAGCGGCTCGGTGTCGATCAGCCGGCCTATTATGCGCCGTATGTGAAGAGGATCGCCGCCATTCGTGACGAACTGGTTGCGATGGCCGATGCTGCCCATGCGCGCGGTCAGCTGGTCGCCGGCTATGGCGTCTTCGTGGGCACCACGACGCTGCTGCCGCAGTGCGGCCTGGAGAACAAGATCGACTTCCTAGTGGACGATGATCCCAACAAGGGGAAGGTGATGGCCGGTCCCGGCTATGACATCCCGATCCTGCCGCCTGCCGCTCTCTACGAGCGCAAACCCGCGTTCGTCGTGGTCTTCGCCTGGCGCTATGTCGACCCGATCCGGGCCAAGCACGCCCGCTATTTCGCCGAAGGCGGGAAGTTCGTGGTGCCGCTGCCGGGGATTTCCATGGTCGACCGGCCCGACTGACGGCTCCCGATAGCCTTGCCGGGGATGGGATGGCGCGTTCCGGGCGGTCGACAAGTCCTTGATCCACATGGCCTCTGCACGACCCTCGGGGGGAGGGCGGCCTGCCCGGGCGAACTCTCTCTACCTTGACCTTTGGCCGCATCCGCAGTAGATACCCGGCACTCGCAGCCGGCCCGTTAGACGCGGATTTCCGGCGCGGCCTTGAAATCCCCGAACAATCGAGCCCGGTTTCCGGCTCATCCTTCGAGACAGAGGGCTGGGCCAACGGCGGCTGTTCGGATCCCTGAAATTCATTTGCGTCTGTCGACGGACGCTGGACCTCAAGCGATGGCAGTCAGCCCGTTCAAGTTCTTGCAGGAAGTGCGCTCGGAGACTGCCAAGGTCACCTGGCCGACCCGCCGTGAGACCACGATCACCACCATCATGGTGTTCGTCATGGTCGCGGTGGCTTCGATCTTCTTCTTCGCCGCCGACCTGATCATTCGCTACCTCGTCACCTTCCTCCTGGGCATTCAATGATGGCAACAGCAACCGCTCAAGTGTCCGACAAGCGCTGGTACATCGTCCACGCCTATTCGAACTTCGAGAAGAAGGTCGCCGAATCGATCCGCGAGCAGGCCAAGCAGCGCGGGCTCGAGGAGCTGTTCGAGCTGGTGCTGGTTCCGACCGAGAAGGTCACGGAAGTGCGCCGCGGCCGCAAGATCGACGCCGAGCGCAAGTTCTTCCCCGGCTACGTGCTGGTGAAGATGAAGCTGACCGACGAGGCGTTCCATCTGATCAAGAACACGCCGAAGGTCACGGGCTTCCTCGGCGCCGAGAACAAGCCGATGCCGATCTCGGAAGCCGAGGCCATGCGCATCCTGCACCAGGTGCAGGAAGGCGTGGAACGGCCGAAAGCTTCGGTGTCGTTCGAGATCGGCGAGAACGTGCGCGTGGCCGACGGCCCGTTCGCCTCGTTCTCGGGTGTGGTCGAGGAGATCGATGAGGCGCGCTCGCGCGTGAAGGTCGCCGTGTCGATCTTCGGCCGCGCGACGCCGGTCGAGCTGGAATTCGGTCAGGTCGAGAAGGTCTGATCGGGTAACGCGGGAGGCTTCGGTCTCGCGCAACAAGAGGCCGTGGGAGGGAGGGGCGGTTGCCAGCCGCATCCGACCCAGACCACGAACCTGAAACCGCCGGTCCTGCCGGCACAACAGGAGTGATACATGGCAAAGAAAGTGACCGGATACCTGAAGCTTCAGGTCCCGGCCGGCGCGGCGAATCCCTCGCCCCCGATCGGTCCCGCGCTCGGTCAGCGCGGTCTCAACATCATGGAGTTCTGCAAGGCGTTCAACGCCCAGACCCAGAAGGAAGAGAAGAACACCCCGATCCCGGTGATCATCACCATCTATGCGGACCGTTCCTTCACCTTCGAGATGAAGACGCCGCCGATGTCCTACTTCCTCAAGCAGGCTGCAAAAATCCAGTCCGGCTCGAAGGCGCCGGGCCGCGACAAGGCCGGCAAGGTGACCAAGGCGCAGGTGCGCGAGATCGCCGAGAAGAAGATGAAGGACTTGAATTGCGACACCATCGAATCGGCCATGAAGATGGTCGAGGGCTCGGCCCGTTCGATGGGTCTGGAAGTTGCGGGGTAAGCGGCCATGGCAATCGGAAAGCGTTTGAACAAAGCCCGCGAAGGCATTGACCGCGAAAAGCTTTACCCGCTCGCGGACGCCATCAAGATGGTCAAGGAACGCGCGAAAGCGAAGTTCGACGAGACCATCGAGGTCGCGATCAATCTCGGCGTCGATCCGCGTCACGCCGACCAGATGGTCCGCGGTGTCGTGACCCTGCCAAACGGCACCGGCCGTACGCTCCGCGTGGGCGTGTTCGCCCGCGGCGCCAAGGCCGATGAAGCCAAGGCCGCCGGTGCCGACGTGGTCGGCGCCGAGGACCTGGTCGAGAAGGTGCAGAACGGCACGATCGATTTCGACCGCTGTATCGCCACCCCCGACATGATGCCGCTGGTCGGCCGCCTCGGTAAGGTGCTCGGCCCGCGCGGCCTGATGCCGAACCCGAAGATCGGTACCGTGACCATGGACGTCACCGGTGCGGTGAAGGGCGCCAAGGGCGGCTCGGTCGAGTTCCGCGTCGAGAAGGCCGGCATCCTGCAGGCCGGCGTCGGCAAGGCCTCGTTCTCCGAGGAGAAGCTGGTCGAGAACATCAAGGCTCTGGCTGACGCGGTCTCCAAGGCGAAGCCGGCCGGTTCCAAGGGCACCTACATCCAGCGCGTTGCGGTGTCCTCGACGATGGGCCCCGGCGTGAAGGTCGAGCCGGGCACCATTCTCGGCTGAGGTTTGGAAATTGCATGAGGCGAGGGGCGGGATCGGGCGACCGATTCCGCCCCTCGTCGTTTGTGGCGGCGCTTACCGGAAACCACAACAATGGCTGACAAGGTCCTGATCTACTCGCGCTTTCCCAAGTCGATGATGGCGCGCTTCGCCGAGCGGTTCGAGCTGCTCGACACCGGCGGCAAGCCCGTGCGGGAGGTGTTTCCGGCGGAGGAGCTGGGCGGCATCCGCGCACTGCTGACTGCTGGCGGCTCGCCACTCGGTGCGGAGGCGATGGACCTGTTTCCGAAGCTCGGCGCCATCGTCTGCTATGGGACTGGCTATGATGGCGTCGACTTGAAGGCGGCGGCCAGCCGGAACATCGCGGTCGGTCACAGCCCAGGTGCCAATGCGGCTTCTGTCGCCGACATCGCGATGACCTTGATGCTGGCGACGACGCGGCGGATTTTGGTGGCCGACCAATATGTCCGCAGCGGCGATTGGGCGGCCTCGAAACAGTCGCCAATGATGCGTCCCCAGGCCGGCATGCCGGGCCGCCGCATCGGCATCTACGGCATGGGTGAGATCGGCCGCAAGATCGCCGCGCGTTGTGCTGCTTTCGAGAGCGAGGTCGGCTATTTCAGCCGCACCCGGTACGATCTGCCCTATCAGTACTTTCCGACTCTGGAGGCGCTCGCCGATTGGTGCAGCGTCCTGATGATCGCGGTGCGGGCAGGGGCCGAGACCCAACATGTCGTCAACGCCGATATCCTCAGGCGCCTCGGGCCGGACGGCTATGTCGTCAACATCTCCCGCGGCTCCGTCATCGACGAGAAGGCGCTGGTCGCGGCGCTCACCGACAAGGCCATCGCGGGGGCGGGCCTCGACGTCTTCGGGAAGGAACCGCACGCGCCTGACGCCCTGACCGAACTCCCCAACGTGGTGTTCGCCCCGCATATCGGCGGCCACACCCTGGATTCGCACGTCGCCATGCAGAACTGCGTGCCGGCCAACCTGACCGCATTCTTCGAGGGCAAAACGCTGCCGTACCGGATCAAATCGGCCTGAATCGGCCCTTGTTGGGCCATCTCAAGGCCAACCGCCAATCGATTGGAACTGGTGTGAATTTTGCTCTTGGCAAGCAGGCTCCGAGCGGTTAAAGAACCGCCTCCGGACGTGCCTGCCTCGGCTGGCGCGTTCGTGCACGCATTCCGAAAACCCGACACGACAGGAGATCATTCCTTTTCAGGACGTCCGTGAGGATTTGCCCGAAAAGGAAGGAAGATCCGTCTTTTGGCAGGGATGCGGGCAGAGGTCGGGCGGTTCGCCGGCTGACCTCGTCCTGTCCAAGACTGCAGGCGCCCGCGGGGAATCTCGATTCCTCAACGGCTTAATCGCATGGCCTGCATAGACGGGTGAAGACCGGATTTCACTTCGCATCCAGCTTTAAGGGCTGGTTTTGCGAAACGGGTCTGGTTCGGACCTCGACACGCCGTGGGCCCTTGGGCTCCCGGAGGGCAGGCTTTGAATTGTCGTCTTGCCCGGCGTGTCCGATGGGTTTTTGACCCGGAGGTTCAGGCTTGGGCGGGACGATGGGTGCAACCCGGCGGTCCCGCTTCTCGCGATGACCGCCAACCGGAGAGAGCTTGCTGTGGAACGAGCGGCAAAAAAAGAAGCGGTCGAACAGCTCAACGAGGTCTTCAAGACCACGAGCGTCGCGATCGTTGCTCAATATTCCGGCCTCACCGTCGCCCAGATGCAGAAGCTGCGCCAGCAGATGAAGCAGGCGGGTGCCGCGGTGAAGGTCTCGAAGAACCGTCTCGCCAAAATTGCTCTTGAAGGCACTGACGTCGTTGCCATCGGCCCCATGCTGAAGGGGCCGACCGTGATCGCGACTTCGAACGATCCGGTAGCGGCGCCAAAGGTCGCCATCGAATTCGCCAAGGCGAACGAAAAGTTCGTCATCGTCGGCGGATCGATGGGGAAGACCGTCCTGAATGTCGATGGCGTGAAGGCGCTTGCCTCGCTGCCGTCGCTTGACGAACTGCGCGGCAAGATCGTCGGCCTCATCGTGGCCCCGGCGACCAAGCTGGCCCAGCTCGCCAACGCGCCCGCGGGCAAGCTCGCGCGCGTCATCCAGGCTCATGCCTCAAAGGGCGAAGCGGCCTGACGCCCTTCGCAAAACTCAAACCCGAACCAGACTTACAGTTAAGGAAACTGAACAATGGCTGACCTGCAGAAGATCGTTGACGACCTCTCGAGCCTGACCGTGCTCGAAGCTGCCGAACTCGCGAAGCTCCTCGAAGAGAAGTGGGGCGTTTCGGCTGCCGCGGCTGTCGCCGTGGCCGGCCCGGCCGCTGGCGGCGGCGGTGCTGCCGCTCCGGCGGAAGAGAAGACCGAGTTCACGGTCGTTCTCGCCAGCGCCGGCGACAAGAAGATCGAGGTCATCAAGGAAGTCCGCGCCATCACCGGTCTCGGCCTGAAGGAAGCAAAGGACCTCGTCGAGGGTGCTCCGAAGCCGCTGAAGGAAGGCGTGAACAAGGACGAAGCCGACAAGATCAAGGCCCAGCTCGAGAAGGCTGGCGCCAAGGTCGAGCTCAAGTAAGCACTGCTTACTGGCGGGATTCCGGGCGGGCAACGGCTCTGCCCGGGATCCTGGTCCCCCTTCGAGAGGGTGGACCGGAATGCAAAAGGCGTGCGACGGAACGATCCGACGCAGGCCAAACACGAAAAAGTGTGGGGATTTGAGGGTTTGACCCTCGAATCTGCACTATTGTCGCCCCATATCGGGTCGGCAGCACGAAAGCGCGGTGGGCAGGGATGCCGGATTTCCCTGTAAGCCGTTGGGAGAGCAGGCTATTTCGGGCTTTTGCAGTCCGTGAAGATGATCGTTGTGACGGGCGGGCGCGCATCTGCGCCCCGCGCGTCGTTTTGCGTTTTGAAGGTCTGAAGAACAGATTCAGGACATCGGCGCCTGAAACTGCGTCTCCGGCCCCCCAAGACGGGTTCGAAAATTCAACCCGGAAAGCGGTGGCAGCCGCGGTCCGGACGGTGCGCCCAGGGCGGGCGACGAAAATGAGAGGCCACGATGGCGCAGCAGACATTCACCGGTCGCAAACGCGTTCGCAAGTTCTTCGGACACATCAAGGAAGTCGCCGAGATGCCGAACCTCATCGAGGTTCAGAAGGCGTCCTATGACCAGTTCCTGATGGTGGACGAACCCCAGGGCGGACGTCTCGACGAGGGTCTGCAGGCGGTGTTCCGCTCGGTGTTTCCGATCTCCGACTTCTCCGGCACCTCGATGCTGGAATTCGTCCGCTACGAGTTCGAGCAGCCGAAATACGACGTCGACGAGTGCCGCCAGCGCGGCATGACCTTCGCTGCGCCCCTCAAGGTGACGCTGCGCCTCATCGTGTTCGATATCGACGAGGAAACCGGCGCGAAGTCGGTGAAGGACATCAAGGAGCAAGACGTCTACATGGGCGACATCCCGCTCATGACGATGAACGGCACCTTCATCGTCAACGGCACCGAGCGCGTCATCGTCTCGCAGATGCACCGTTCGCCCGGCGTGTTCTTCGACCACGACAAGGGCAAGACCCATTCCTCGGGCAAGCTGCTGTTCGCCGCCCGCGTCATCCCGTATCGCGGCTCCTGGCTCGACATCGAGTTCGACGCCAAGGACATCGTCTATGCGCGTATCGACCGTCGCCGCAAGATTCCGGTGACGTCGCTGATGTTCGCCCTCGGCCTCGACGGCGAGGCGATCCTCTCAACGTTTTACAAGAAGATTCTCTACAAGCGGACCAAGGAAGGCTGGCGCGTTCCGTTCGACGCCAACCGCTTCCGCGGCTACTCCACGGTCAACGACCTGATCGATGCCGACACCGGCAAGGTTGTGCTCGAGGCCGGCAAGAAGCTCACCGTCCGCGCCGCCCGCCAGCTCCAGGAGAAGGGGCTGAAGGCGCTGCGCATGGCCGACGAGGAGCTGGTCGGCAACTACGTCGCCGAGGATCTCGTCAACCCCAAGACCGGTGAGATCCACGCCGAGGCCGGTGAGGAGATCACCGACAAGCTGATGAAGGCGCTCAACGAGCAGGGCTACAAAGAGCTGCCGCTGCTCGACATCGATCACGTCAATGTCGGCCCCTACATCCGCAACACGCTCTCGGCCGACAAGAACATGACGCGCGAGGACGCGCTGTTCGACATCTACCGCGTGATGCGTCCGGGCGAGCCGCCGACGCTGGAATCGGCGCAGGCCATGTTCCAGTCGCTGTTCTTCGACGCCGAGCGCTACGACCTCTCCGCGGTCGGCCGCGTCAAGATGAACATGCGCCTCGACCTCGATGCGCCCGACACCCAGCGCACGCTGCGCAAGGAGGACATCCTCTCCGTCATCAAGACGCTGGTGGATCTGCGCGACGGCAAGGGCGAGATCGACGACATCGACCATCTCGGCAACCGCCGCGTGCGTTCGGTCGGCGAGCTCATGGAGAACCAGTACCGCATCGGCCTGTTGCGCATGGAGCGCGCGATCAAGGAGCGCATGTCCTCGGTCGACATCGACACGGTCATGCCGCAGGACCTGATCAACGCCAAGCCGGCCGCCGCCGCGGTGCGCGAGTTCTTCGGCTCCTCGCAGCTCTCGCAGTTCATGGACCAGACCAACCCGCTCAGCGAGATCACCCACAAGCGCCGCCTCTCGGCGCTCGGACCGGGCGGTCTCACCCGCGAGCGCGCTGGCTTCGAGGTGCGCGACGTGCACCCGACGCATTACGGCCGCATCTGCCCGATCGAGACGCCGGAAGGTCCGAACATCGGCCTGATCAACTCGCTCGCGACCTTCGCGCGCGTGAACAAGTACGGCTTCGTCGAGACGCCGTATCGCAAGGTCAAGGATGGCCGTGTCACCGACGAGGTCGTGTACCTGTCGGCGATGGAGGAAGGGCGCTATTCCGTGGCCCAGGCCAACGTGCCGGTCGACGCCAAGGGTCGCTTCACCGAAGACCTCGTGGTCTGCCGTTCGAGCGGCACCCGCGACGTCGTGCCGATGACGCCCGACAAGGTCGACTACATGGACGTGTCGCCGAAGCAGCTCGTTTCGGTCGCCGCGGCGCTGATCCCGTTCCTCGAGAACGACGACGCCAACCGCGCGCTGATGGGCTCGAACATGCAGCGCCAGGCGGTGCCGCTGGTTCGCGCCGAGGCGCCGTTCGTCGGCACCGGCATGGAGGGCGTGGTTGCCCGTGACTCGGGCGCTGCGATCGCGGCGCGCCGTTCGGGCGTGATCGACCAGATCGATGCGACCCGCGTCGTCATCCGCGCCACGGAAGATCTCGATCCGACCAAGTCGGGCGTCGATATCTACCGCCTCATGAAGTACCAGCGCTCGAACCAGTCGACCTGCATCAACCAGCGTCCGCTGGTGAAGGTCGGCGACGTCGTCAGGAAGGGCGACATCATCGCCGACGGTCCTTCGACCGATCTCGGCGAGCTCGCGCTCGGCCGCAACGTGCTGGTCGCGTTCATGCCGTGGAACGGCTACAACTTCGAAGACTCGATCCTGCTCTCCGAGCGGATCGTGAAGGAGGACGTCTTCACCTCGATCCACATCGAGGAGTTCGAGGTGATGGCCCGCGACACCAAGCTCGGACCTGAGGAAATCACCCGCGACATTCCGAACGTCTCGGAAGAAGCGCTGAAGAACCTCGACGAAGCCGGTATCGTCTACATCGGCGCGGAAGTGCGCGCCGGCGACATCCTGGTCGGCAAGATCACGCCGAAGGGCGAAAGCCCGATGACGCCGGAAGAGAAGCTGCTGCGCGCCATCTTCGGCGAGAAGGCCTCCGACGTCCGCGACACCTCGCTGCGCGTTCCCCCGGGCGTGCAGGGCACCATCGTCGAAGTGCGCGTGTTCAACCGCCACGGCGTCGACAAGGACGAGCGTGCGCTGGCGATCGAGCGGGAGGAGATCGAGCGCCTCGCCAAGGACCGCGACGACGAGCAGGCGATCCTGGACCGCAACGTCTACAACCGTCTTGCCGAGCTGCTCGAGGGGCGGCAGGGCATTGCAGGTCCCAAGGGCTTCAAGAAGGACACCAAGATCACCCGTGCGGTGCTCGAGGAGTATCCGAAGTCGCAATGGTGGCTGTTCGCTTCGCCGAACGACAAGCTGATGGCCGAGATCGAGGCCATGCGGAAGCAGTACGACGAGTCGAAGAAGGGACTGGAACAGCGCTTCCTCGACAAGGTCGAGAAGCTTCAGCGCGGTGACGAATTGCCGCCCGGCGTGATGAAGATGGTCAAGGTCTTCGTCGCGGTGAAGCGCAAGATCCAGCCCGGCGACAAGATGGCCGGCCGCCACGGCAACAAGGGCGTGGTGTCGAAGATCGTGCCGATCGAGGACATGCCGTTCCTCGAAGACGGCACGCATGCCGACATCGTGCTCAATCCGCTCGGCGTGCCTTCGCGCATGAACGTCGGACAGATCCTCGAGACCCATCTCGGCTGGGCCTGCGCCGGCCTCGGCAAGCGTATCGGCCAGACCGTCGATGCGTACCTGTCGAGGCAGGACATCAAGCCGCTGAAGGAGACCTTGAAGAAGGTCTACGGCGAGGACGAGACGATCAAGTCGCTCAACGACAACGAGCTGCTCGAACTCGGCCATAACCTCAGCCGCGGCGTGCCGATCGCAACCCCGGTGTTCGACGGTGCCAAGGAAGCCGATATCGAGGAGATGCTGAAGCTCGCCGGTCTCGACGCTTCGGGTCAGTCGACCGTCTATGACGGCCGCACCGGCGATCCGTTCGATCGCAAGGTGACGGTGGGCTACATCTACATGCTCAAGCTGCACCATCTGGTCGACGACAAGATCCATGCGCGTTCGATCGGTCCGTACTCGCTCGTCACCCAGCAGCCGCTGGGCGGCAAGGCGCAGTTCGGCGGCCAGCGCTTCGGCGAAATGGAGGTGTGGGCGCTCGAGGCTTACGGCGCGGCGTACACGCTCCAGGAGATGCTGACGGTGAAGTCGGACGACGTCGCCGGCCGTACCAAGGTGTACGAGGCGATCGTGCGCGGCGACGACACGTTCGAGGCCGGTATTCCGGAATCGTTCAACGTGCTGGTCAAGGAAATGCGCTCGCTCGGCCTCAACGTCGACCTGCACAACTCCAAGATGGGACCGGCGCCGACGTCGGAAGCGGCCGAGTAATTCGACCTGTCATGCCCGGCCTTCGCGGCCGGGCATCGGCGCCCCGCCCGAGGCCTTGAGGGCAGGGCGCCATGCAGAAGTGATTTTCGAATTTGCGGCCGGAGGCGACCGGCACGCGAGGAGAAGACGATGAACCAAGAAATTATGAATCTCTTCAACCCGACGACGCCGGCTCAGGTCTTCGACCAGATCCGGATCTCGATCGCGTCTCCAGAGAAGATTCTGTCCTGGTCCTACGGCGAGATCAAGAAGCCGGAGACCATCAACTATCGTACCTTCAAACCCGAGCGCGACGGCCTGTTCTGCGCCCGCATCTTCGGGCCGATCAAGGACTACGAGTGCTTGTGCGGCAAGTACAAGCGCATGAAGTACAAGGGCATCATCTGCGAGAAGTGCTCGGTCGAGGTCACGCTGTCGCGCGTCCGGCGCGAGCGCATGGGTCATATCGAGCTCGCAGCCCCCGTCGCGCACATCTGGTTCCTGAAGTCGCTGCCCTCGCGCATCGGCCTCCTGCTCGACATGACGCTGAAGGATCTCGAGCGGATCCTCTACTTCGAATATTACGTCGTGCTCGAGCCGGGCCTCACCGCGCTGAAGGACCGTCAGCTGCTGTCGGAAGACGAGTATCTGAAGGCGCAGGACGAGTACGGCCAGGACAGCTTCACGGCCATGATCGGCGCCGAGGCGATCCGCGAGCTGCTCAAGGGCATGGACCTCGAGAAGCTCGAGGCTTCGCTGCGTGCCGAGATGCAGGAGACCGACTCCGACATCAAGCACAAGAAGCTCGCCAAGCGTCTGAAGATCGTGGAAGCGTTCCGCCATTCCGGCAACAAGCCGGAATGGATGATCATGACCGTGATCCCGGTGATTCCGCCGGACCTGCGTCCGCTGGTGCCGCTGGACGGCGGCCGTTTCGCGACCTCTGATCTCAACGACCTCTATCGCCGCGTCATCAACCGCAACAACCGCTTGAAGCGGCTGATGGAGCTGCGCGCGCCCGACATCATCATCCGCAACGAGAAGCGCATGCTTCAGGAAGCGGTCGATGCGCTGTTCGACAACGGCCGCCGCGGCCGCGTCATCACCGGCGCCAACAAGCGTCCGCTGAAGTCGCTCGCCGACATGCTCAAGGGCAAGCAGGGCCGCTTCCGCCAGAACCTGCTCGGCAAGCGCGTCGACTATTCGGGCCGTTCGGTGATCGTGGTCGGTCCCGAGCTGCGCCTGCATCAGTGCGGCCTGCCGAAGAAGATGGCGCTCGAGCTGTTCAAGCCGTTCATCTATTCGCGGCTCGACGCCAAGGGCCTGTCCACCACCGTGAAGCAGGCCAAGAAGCTGGTCGAGAAGGAACGGCCCGAGGTCTGGGACATCCTGGACGAGGTGATCCGCGAGCATCCGGTGCTGCTCAACCGCGCCCCGACGCTGCACCGCCTCGGCATTCAGGCATTCGAGCCCGTGCTGATCGAGGGCAAGGCGATCCAGCTTCACCCGCTGGTCTGCTCCGCGTTCAACGCCGACTTCGACGGCGACCAGATGGCCGTGCACGTTCCGCTGTCGCTCGAAGCGCAGCTGGAAGCGCGCGTCCTGATGATGTCGACCAACAACATCCTGCATCCCGCGAACGGCCAGCCGATCATCGTGCCGTCGCAGGACATCGTGCTCGGTCTGTACTACGTCTCGATCATGCGCGAAGGCCTGCCCGGCGAGGGCAAGGTGTTCGGCGACATGGCCGAGCTCGAGCATGCGCTGCACGCGAAGGTCATCCACCTCCACACCAAGATCAAGTACCGGTGGGAAGGCATGGACGAGACCGGCAAGGTCTCCAAGCGCTGGATCGAGACCACCGCCGGCCGCGTCATGCTCGGCAATCTGCTGCCGAAGAACCCGCGCATCTCCTACGAGATCATCAACAAGCTGATGACCAAGCGCGAGATCTCCGGCGTCATCGACCAGGTCTACCGCCACTGCGGCCAGAAGGAGACGGTGATCTTCTGCGACCGCATCATGGCGCTCGGCTTCTACAACGCGTTCAAGGCCGGCATCTCGTTCGGCAAGGACGACATGGTCGTGCCGCACGGCAAGTGGAAGATTGTCGACACCACCCGTACGCTGGCGAAGGATTTCGAGCAGCAGTACAACGACGGCCTGATCACCCATGGCGAGAAGTACAACAAGGTCGTCGACGCCTGGTCGAAGGCCACGGAAGAAATCGCCAAGGCGATGATGAAGGAGATCTCCGCCACCAAGAAGACGGCGAGCGGAGCCGACGCCGACATCAACTCGATCTACATGATGGCTCACTCCGGTGCCCGCGGTTCGCCGGCCCAGATGCGCCAGCTCGCCGGCATGCGCGGCCTGATGGCCAAGCCGTCGGGCGAGATCATCGAGACGCCGATCATCTCGAACTTCAAGGAAGGCCTCTCGGTGCTCGAGTACTTCAACTCGACCCACGGCGCCCGCAAGGGCCTCGCGGACACCGCGTTGAAGACCGCGAACTCCGGCTACCTGACCCGTCGTCTCGTCGACGTGGCGCAGGACTGCATCATCACGCAGAGCGACTGCGGCACCAAGCTCGGCATCAAGATGCGCGCCATCGTCGACGCCGGTACCGTGGTCGCCTCGCTCGGCTCGCGCATCCTCGGACGCACGGCCTGCGAAGACGTGCGTGACAGCTCGGGCCAGGTGATCGTCAAGCGCGATACGCTGATGGAAGAGAGCCACGTGGATGCCATCCACCAGGCCGGCATCCAGGAGGTGAAGATCCGCTCGGCGCTGACCTGCGAGCTCGTCAACGGCATCTGCGGCAAGTGCTACGGCCGCGACCTCGCCCGCGGCACGCCGGTCAACCACGGCGAAGCGGTCGGCGTCATCGCGGCGCAGTCGATCGGCGAGCCGGGCACCCAGCTCACCATGCGCACCTTCCACATCGGCGGTGCGGCGCAGCTCAACGAGCAGTCCTTCGTCGAAGCCAACTTCGACGGCAAGATCGTGATCAGGAACAAGGCCATCGCCCGCAACAGCGAAGGTCACCTTATCGCGATGGTGCGCAACATGGTTGTCGCGATCGTCGATGCCGACGGCACCGAGCGTGCGACGCACCGTATCCAGTACGGTTCGCGTCTGCACGTCGACGAGGGCGACATGGTCAAGCGCGGCCAGCGCATCGTCGAATGGGATCCCTACACCCGTCCGCTGCTCACCGAGGTCGAAGGAACCATCGGCTTCGAGGATCTGGTCGAGGGGCAGTCGATCTCGGAAACGCTCGACGAGGCCACCGGTATCGCCAAGCGCGTGGTCATCGACTGGCGTTCGACGCGCGGCGGCTCGGACCTGCGTCCGGCCATCGTGGTGAAGGGCAAGGACGGCAAAGTGCTCAAGCTCGCCCGTGGCGGCGATGCCCGCTACATGCTGTCGGTCGACGCCATTCTCTCGGTCGACATCGGAGCCAAGGTCCAGCCGGGCGACATCCTCGCCCGTGTCTCGACCGAAAGCGCCAAGACGCGTGACATCACCGGCGGTCTGCCGCGGGTGGCGGAACTGTTCGAGGCTCGGCGCCCGAAGGATGCGGCGATCATCGCCGAAATCGCGGGCACCATCCGGTTCGGGCGCGACTACAAGAACAAGCGTCGCATCTCGATCGAGCCGATGGACAAGACCGACGAGCCGCGCGAGTACCTGATCCCGAAGGGCAAGCACATCCACCTTCAGGACGGCGACGTCGTCGAAAAGGGCGACTTCATCGTGGAAGGCAACCCGGCGCCGCACGACATCCTCGCGGTCAAGGGCATCGAGGAGCTCGCTGCCTATCTGGTCAACGAGATCCAGGAGGTCTACCGGCTGCAGGGCGTGCTCATCAACGACAAGCACATCGAGGTGATTGTCCGTCAGATGCTCCAGAAGGTGGAAATCACCGACCAGGGCGACACGGACATGATCTCCGGCGAGCAGGTCGACAAGATCGAGTTCGACGCGCTGAACGTGAAGGCCAAGGAAGAGGGCAAGAAGCCCGCCACGGGAACGCCGGTTCTGCTCGGCATCACCAAGGCGAGCCTCCAGACCCGCTCCTTCTTCTCGGCGGCATCGTTCCAGGAGACCACCCGCGTCCTCACCGAGGCGGCGGTCAACGGCAAGATCGATCCGCTCGAAGGCCTCAAGGAGAACGTCATCGTCGGCCGGCTGATCCCGGCGGGCACCGGCGCCTCCATGGCCAAGATCCGCGAAGTCGCCATGAAGCGCGACAAGCTGATCCTGGACGAGCGCGAGAAGCAGGCCGCCGTCGTGTCGCCGGCGCCGGAAGCCGAGCTTCCTGCGCTGCCGCCCGCGGAATGATCGTTCATCCGTAGGAATACCGAGGACAATGAAAAGGCCGGCTTTTGCCGGCCTTTTTGCTGCTTTGTTGCGATGCGGGATCAACCTTTGTTCATCTTTCCTTCAGCCGCAAAAGCGCTTGTGCTATGGCGCCTTAGACCGGTGGTCCCGCCAAGGGGGCAGGGCCGGAAGACCACGGAACTCTCATGCTTGATCTCGCAATCGTAGGCGGCGGCCCCGGCGGGCTGATGAGCGCCTGGTACCTGAAGCGCAAGCTCGGCGACCTCTGCCGCGTCACCATCTACGAGGCCTCCGACAGGCTTGGCGGAAAGATCGCCACCCGCAAGTTCGACTCGGCGCCCGCGATGTACGAGGCCGGCGTTGCCGAGATCTACGACTACTCGATGACGGGCCCGGACCCGCTGCGCGAGCTGATCCAGCATTTCGGCCTTCAGACCATTCCGATGGATGCCGAGCAGGTGCAGTTCGGCGGTGAGCTGCTCAACGACGTTCCCGGCATGCGCCGCAAATACGGCGCCAGGACTGCCGCCGCGATCGAAGCCTTCCGCAAGCGCTGCGCCGAGGTGATGTCGCCGGTGGAATATTACGAGGGCGTCGGCGCGCACGACAACGAACATCCCTGGGCCTACAAGACCGCCGAGCAGGTGCTCGACGAGGAGGTCGAGGACGTCACCGCAAAGCGCTTCTTCAAGGTGATGGCGCGTTCCGACATCGCGACCGAGAGCCACAACACCAACGGGCTCAACGCGCTCAAGAACTATCTGATGGACGTCGACGGCTATATCGGCCTCTATTCCATCCAGAACGGCAACGAGCAGCTGATCGAATGCCTGCAGTCGGAGGTCAATGCCGACATCCAGCTCAATCACCGCGTGCTCACCGTCGGCAAGGCGCCGACCGGCCGGTATCAGCTCAAGATGATGAACGGCAAGGGGCCGGAGACCCGTGACTTCGATCTCGTGCTAGTCTGCCTGCCGCATTCCTGGCTCGCCACTCTCGGCTGGGAGGGCGAGCAGCTGCGCAGGTCGATGGTCAAGCACGTGGCCTATTTCGACCGGCCCGCGCACTATCTGCGCGTCTCGATCCTGTTCGACGAGCCGTTCTGGGGCGACAAGATTCCGGGCGCCTGGTTCATGTCGGAAGCCTTCGGCGGCTGCTGCGTCTACAACGAGGGCGCACGTCACGACGTCGGCAAGCATGGTGTTCTGAATTGGCTCATTCCCGGCTCCGATGCGCTGGCTTTTGCCAATCTGTCGGACCAGGAGCTGATCGAGGCCGCCCTGAAATCGCTGCCGGCTTCTCTCGGCGATGCGCGTCTGCACTTTATGGAAGGCAAGATCCACCGCTGGCTGTCCTCGGTGAACGCGCTGCCTGGTGGTTTGCCCGCGCGCGACGTCATGACCAATCACCGGCCCGAGCCGAAGGAGCACCCCGGCATCGTGGTGGTCGGCGACTATCTGTTCGATTCGACGCTGAACGGCCTACTGGATTCCTCGGACGCGGCGACCGACATCATCCTGACCGAGATGATGCGGCTGCGCCGCCAGCGCGCGCAGGACGACAAGCCGCTCTCGGACAAGATCGATCGCAAATATTTCGAGAATTATCGCGGTCTCGGCCCCTATCATCAGGCATGGCGGCACTTCACCGATCCCGACTACCTGACGAAGCTGATCGGCATCGTCTGGGGCGGGGCGGCGGGCGCCAAGCTGCTGGTCGCGGGCTCCGCCAGCGGCGAACTGGTCGGCGCCCTGCGCGATCGCGGCATCGATGCATGGGGAATCGAGAACAACCGCGCGATCCACGCCAGGACGCCGAAATCGCTGAAGAAGTACAACAAGCTCGGCACGATCACCGACATGCCGTTCAAGGACGGCACGTTCGACTTCGTGTTCGAGACCAGCCTCTGCCACGTTTCCCCCAAGCAAGTGGTCCGCGCGATCCGCGAGCTCAACCGCGTGGTCAAGACCGGCCTCGTGTTCGGCTCCATCACCTCGGACATGGCGCCGGCATTGATCGACCGCTACGACCTCCTGCGCGGAGTCAAGAAGCTCGGCACCTGGTGGGAATGGTCCGAACTGTTCTTCGGCAACGGCTTCGACCTGTCGATGCACCGCAAGGATTGCACCGATGCGCTGTGGGAGGCGACGCTCGCCGCCAACAAGGGGCCGGGGCAGTGGTACGCCGACGCGGACAGCTTGCGCTATTCCTTCTTCGACAAGGTCGAGGACGAGGACTAGCCTGGGGGACGCCAACCGAATTCGCCAATTGTTTTGCCGAATTCACCTTGATCGCATAGAATCGGTGCAATAGCGGTTGCCGCTATTTCCTGCGTTCTCTGCGGTCATGCCGGCCGTCAGCATCGGTTGGTTTCATGGCATCCAAGCCTTTCTTGCCTGGCGACAAGCCTCTATCTCCCGATCAACAGAAGCTCGCCGCGGAGGAGGCGGCCGGGCTCGATGGCAAGCTCGCCGACGCTGCCAAGCCGGATCTCGAGGACGACGAGGACGCCGAAGACGAGGGGGATGACGAGCTGGAGCTCGACGAGGACGATGAGGACGAGGACCTCGTCGTCTTTACCGCGCGCGAAGCCGCCGGGGCCCTTGCGACCATTGTCGGGTTCGTCAGGCCCTATCTCTCCAACTACAAGCGGATGCTGTCATTCGTGGCATTCGGCGTCGTGGTCGAGACGTTGTTCAACGTCATCATGCCGCTCAGCCTCAAGTTCCTGATCGACGATGCACTCGGCGAGGAGGATTTTCAGGCGCTCTACAAGATCCTCGGCGTGCTCGCCGTCGCCGGCATTTTCACCTCGATCGTTGCAGTCTGGTACGAACGCTGGGACGCCCGACTTGCCGCTTGCATCATCTCCGATGTCCGCAAACGCCTGTTCGAGCACGTCCAGGACCTGCCCGCCGCCTATTTCGGCCGCACCAGGCGCGGCGAGATCCTATCGCGCTTCTCAGTCGATCTCTCGGCCTTCGAAGGCTCGGTCAAGACGTTCGCCAACAGTGCCGCGCTGCCGTTCCTGGAGCTGATCGCCGGCATCATCCTGATGCTGTTCCTCAACTGGCAGCTCGCCGTCGTCGCGCTGCTGGTGTTCCCGATCACGCTGATCGGCCCGCGGATCCTGACGCCGAAGGCGGTGCAGGCCAATTACGAACAGAAGCTCAATGAATCGGCGTTGCTGGGCCAAGTCCAGGAGAACGTGGCCGCCCAGGCGGTCATCAAGGCGTTCAGCCTGCAACGCAAGATGTTCGGCTTCTTCCGGTTGCGCAACGACGAGACCCGCAACAAGATGGCCTCGGCCACATTCCTCTCGACCATGGTGGAGCGGACAGTCACCATCTCGGTGCTCCTCCTGCACCTTGTGGTGCTCGCGATCGGCGCGTATCTGGCGACCAAGGGCCATATCACCATCGGCACCTTCGTCACCTTCGAGAGCGCGTTCTGGGAGGTCTCCTACAACATCGCCCATGTGATGCATTTCATCCCGGTGTCGATCTCCTCGGCCGCCGCGATCCGCCACATTCAGGAATTGCTCGACGAGCCGACCCGCAGCGCCGATCGCCCGGGCGCACCCGATCTGCCGCGCATCACCCACGACATTACATTCGATCACGTCACCTTCCAGTACGAGGGCAGTCAGACGCCGGTGCTGGACAATCTCAGCCTCAAGCTCGATGCCGGCAAGCGCATCGCGATCGTCGGTCCGAGCGGCTCCGGCAAGAGCACGCTGCTCAATTTGATCCTGCGGCTCTACGTGCCCGACGAAGGCCGCGTCACCATCGACGGCGTCGACGTCCGCAAGGTGACGCTGGACTCGCTGCGCCGGAGCATGGCGGTGGTGTTCCAGGAGAACATGCTGTTCAACATGTCGATCCGCGAGAACATCCGGCTCGGCAAGGAGGGCGCAACCGACGAGGAGGTGGAGGAGGCGGCCAAGAAGGCCGAGATCCACCGCTACATCATGAGCCTGCCGCAGCGCTACGACACGCCGGTCGGCGAGCGCGGTGACTCACTGTCGGGCGGCCAGCGCCAGCGCATCGCGATCGCGCGCGCGATCATTCGCAACCCCTCCGTGCTGCTGCTAGACGAAGCCACTTCGGCGCTGGACCAGACCACTGAGGCCGCGATCAACCGCACGCTGCTCAAGGTCGCCAAGGGCCGCACCATGATCTGGTCGACCCACCGCCTGACCTCGGTGGTCGAGATGGACGAGATCATCGTGATTTCAGGGGGCAGGGCGATCGAGCGCGGTTCCCATGCCGAGTTGCTCGCCAAGAATGGCACCTATCGCAAGCTGTGGAGCGACCAGATCCACCAGCCCCATGGCGCGGCAGCTCACGCCGACGCCGACCGCGATGATGACGACGAGGACCAAGCCCTCGATGACGATGAGGACGACGAGGAGGAGTAACCGCGGGCAGTCAGCTTCGAGCGGCCGCGTCTGGTCGTCTCGTCTCACAGGCAACACGCGGTTCAGCGCCGACTCGTCGATTCTCTGATGCAAGGCGTTCGGCCGCCGCGACGCCGCTTTTTTTCGCACGCATGGTTTGGGGCAAGCGCCATTCGCGGATCGACCAGTCCGGGCTGAAGCCCCGTCACACCGGGCATCGCGGCGGGCCGGGAAAAGCTGGTAGACCGGCCACCAGCCAGCAAACCGAGCGCAGGCAGGAGAAAAGCCCCTCAGCTTGGTAATAAAACTACATTAGACCCGGGTATAATTGTTTCAGATCTGGCAGGTCAGTCGCCTCGCTCCTATATCAGGCAGGCGCGGGGAGGCGGCGAAGAGGCGATTTTTTGCAGGCGCATGAAGCGCTTTGTGACTGTCGTTTCACCTTGACTTGACCGATTCCCACTTATAGAAAGCGCCTCACTTAACGACAGGCGGTGAGCATCGCCAGCGTCGGAACGGGCCACCCGTTGATCCCCAAAGACTAGATCTGCCAGGGGTCGCAAAGACGGGCACCAACCTCGACGAATGCCGCTCAAACGCTGTCGATCATAGCTAGGCAATGCCAGTGCGACTTTAGTTCTCTCGAGCACGTTCTCTTGAGATCGAATTCGGATGCATGACCTCAGTGCGCGGGCCGCGGCGTTACGCTGAACGGCTTCGAGACTGCGGTCCTCTGTGGCGTCGAAGCGCTTTCCGCTCGTTGATGGAGCGGTTGGCGCAATTTCGCTTTGCGCGGGTCTTTCGCGCCAGGCGGCCCGTTCGGGCGGGTAGCTCGAGCAGAATTTGCGGACCCGGTGACGGGCCGCGGCAAGACAGCGGACCCGAGAGGGGCCGCAGCAGAAAAAGGGTGAAGGCCAGAATGCCGACGATCAACCAGCTGATCGCTCAACCGCGGGAAGTGCAGAAGTCGCGCAAGAAGGTGCCGGCGCTGCAGCAGTCGCCGCAGAAGCGTGGTGTTTGCACGCGCGTCTACACCACGACCCCGAAGAAGCCGAACTCGGCGCTTCGTAAGGTTGCCAAGGTGCGCCTGACCAACGGCTTCGAGGTGATCGGCTACATCCCTGGCGAGGGCCATAACCTCCAGGAGCACTCGGTGGTCATGATCCGCGGCGGCCGCGTCAAGGACTTGCCGGGCGTGCGCTATCACATCCTCCGCGGCGTTCTGGACACCCAGGGCGTCAAGAACCGTAAGCAGCGTCGTTCGAAGTACGGCGCCAAGCGTCCGAAGTAAGCGGGAACCAAGCCTATGTCTCGTCGCCACTCTGCGGAAAAGCGCGAAGTTCTTCCGGATCCGAAATTCGGGAACATCATCGTCACGAAGTTCATGAACTCGGTGATGTACGCCGGCAAGAAGTCGGTTGCGGAAGGCATCGTCTATGGTGCGTTCGGCATCATCGAATCTAAGACCAAGCAGAACCCGCTCGGCGTGTTCGAGCAGGCGCTCGAGAACGTCATGCCGACCATCGAGGTCCGCTCCCGCCGCGTCGGCGGCGCGACCTACCAGGTTCCGGTCGAGGTCCGCTCGACCCGCCGGCAGGCGCTCGGCATTCGCTGGCTGATCGCGGCTGCGCGCGAGCGCAACGAGAAGACCATGACCGAGCGGCTCTCGGCGGAGCTTTTGGACGCATCGAACAACCGGGGGAACGCCGTCAAGAAGCGCGAAGACGTGCACCGGATGGCGGAAGCCAACCGCGCCTTCTCGCACTATCGCTGGTAACGGCGAAACAAACGGATTCGCAAGGAACACCCTATGCCCCGCCAACATGCCATCGAGGACTACCGTAACTTCGGTATCATGGCGCATATCGACGCCGGCAAGACCACGACGACCGAGCGCATCCTCTATTACACCGGCAAGAGCCACAAGATCGGCGAAGTGCACGAAGGTGCCGCGACGATGGACTGGATGGAGCAGGAGCAGGAGCGTGGCATCACGATCACCTCGGCTGCGACCACCGCGTTCTGGAACGGCAAGCGCCTGAACATCATCGACACTCCCGGTCACGTCGACTTCACCATCGAAGTCGAGCGTTCGCTCCGCGTGCTCGACGGTGCCGTCTGCGTGCTCGACTCCAACCAGGGCGTCGAGCCTCAGACCGAGACCGTCTGGCGCCAGGGCGACAAGTACAAGGTTCCGCGCATCGTCTTCGCCAACAAGATGGACAAGATCGGTGCCGACTTCTTCAAGTGTCTGGCGGACATCGTCGACCGTCTGGGCGCCAAGCCCGTCGCGATCCAGCTTCCGATCGGTGCCGAGAACAACTTCAAGGGTCTCGTCGACCTCGTGAAGATGAAGGGCGTCGTCTGGAACGATGAATCGCTCGGTGCCAAGTTCGATTATGTCGATATTCCGGAAGACCTTGCCGACCAGGCCAAGGAATACCGCGAGAAGATGGTGGAAGCCGCCGTCGAGCTCGACGACGATGCCATGGCCGCCTATCTCGATGGCAAGGAGCCGGACGAGGCGACCCTGAAGCGCCTGATCCGCAAGGCGGTGCTGACCGGCGCGTTTTATCCCGTGCTGTGCGGCTCGGCCTTCAAGAACAAGGGCGTGCAGCCGCTGCTCGACGCCGTGGTCGACTATCTGCCGTCGCCGCTCGACGTGCCCGCGATCAAGGGCACCGACGACAAGGGCAACGAGGTCGTGCGCAAGGCGGACGACAAGGAGCCGCTGGCGCTGCTCGCGTTCAAGATCATGGACGACCCGTTCGTCGGCACCATCACCTTCTGCCGCATCTATTCCGGCATCCTGCAGAGCGGCACCGGCGTCGTGAACTCGACCCGCGAGAAGAAGGAGCGGATCGGGCGCATGCTGTTGATGCATGCGAACAACCGCGAGGACATCAAGGAAGCCTATGCCGGCGACATCGTCGCGCTGGCCGGTCTGAAGGAAGCGCGCACCGGTGACACGCTGTGCGATCCCGACAAGCAGGTGATCCTGGAGAAGATGGAATTCCCCGAGCCGGTCATCGAGATCGCGATCGAGCCGAAGTCGAAGGCCGACCAGGAGAAGCTGGGCGTGGCGCTGGCCAAGCTCGCCGCGGAGGATCCGTCTTTCCGCGTGTCGACCGACCATGAGTCCGGCCAGACCATCCTCAAGGGCATGGGCGAGCTCCATCTCGACATCAAGGTCGACATCCTCAAGCGCACCTACAAGGTCGACGCCAATATCGGCGCGCCGCAGGTGGCGTTCCGTGAGCGCATCACCAAGCGGGTGGAGCACAGCTACACCCACAAGAAGCAGACAGGCGGTACCGGCCAGTTCGCGGCCGTGTCGTTCATCGTCGAGCCGAACGAAGCCGGCAAGGGCTTCGAGTTCGAATCGAAGATCGTCGGCGGCGCGGTGCCGAAGGAATACATCCCCGGCGTCGAGAAGGGCCTGGAGAGCGTGCTGTCGTCCGGCGTGGTCGCGGGCTTCCCCGTGGTCGACGTCAAGGTGCAGCTCGTCGACGGCAAGTATCACGACGTCGACTCGTCGGCGCTCGCCTTCGAAATCGCCTCGCGCGCCTGCTTCCGCGAAGCGCTGCAGATGGGCAAGTCGGTCCTGCTCGAGCCGATCATGAAGGTCGAGGTGGTGACCCCGGAAGACTACACCGGCTCGGTCATCGGCGACCTGAATTCCCGGCGCGGTCAGATCCAGGGTCAGGACATGCGCGGCAACGCCAACGTCATCAACGCGATGGTGCCGCTCATGAACATGTTCGGTTACGTGAATAACCTGCGCTCGATGAGCCAGGGTCGCGCGACCTTCACCATGCAGTTCGATCACTACGCAGAAGCGCCGGCCAACGTGTCGGCAGAAGTCCAGAAGAAGTTTGCCTGATTGTCGTCGGTTGAAAGCTGACGATTGAACGGAGAGTCAAATGGCCAAAGCAAAGTTTGAACGTACCAAGCCGCACTGCAACATCGGCACCATCGGTCACGTCGACCATGGCAAGACGTCGCTGACCGCGGCGATCACCAAGGTTCTCGCCGAAGCCGGCGGTGCGACGTTCACCGCGTACGACCAGATCGACAAGGCGCCGGAAGAGAAGGCCCGCGGCATCACCATCTCGACCGCTCACGTCGAGTACGAGACGCCGAACCGCCACTACGCCCACGTCGACTGCCCCGGCCACGCCGACTACGTCAAGAACATGATCACCGGCGCTGCCCAGATGGACGGCGCGATCCTGGTCGTGTCGGCCGCTGACGGCCCGATGCCGCAGACCCGCGAGCACATCCTGCTCGCCCGCCAGGTCGGCGTGCCCGCGCTCGTCGTGTTCCTCAACAAGTGCGACATGGTCGACGATCCGGAGCTGCTCGAACTCGTCGAGCTCGAAGTCCGCGAGCTGCTCTCCAAGTACGAATTCCCCGGCGACAAGATTCCGATCATCAAGGGTTCGGCGCTCGCCGCTCTCGAAGACTCCGACAAGAAGCTCGGCCACGACGCCATCCTCGAGCTGATGAAGAACGTCGACGAGTACATCCCGCAGCCGGAGCGTCCGATCGACCAGCCGTTCCTGATGCCGGTTGAAGACGTGTTCTCGATCTCGGGCCGCGGCACCGTCGTGACCGGCCGTGTCGAGCGCGGCGTCGTCAAGGTCGGCGAGGAAATCGAGATCGTCGGTCTCCGCGCCACCCAGAAGACCACCGTCACCGGCGTCGAAATGTTCCGCAAACTGCTCGATCAGGGCCAGGCCGGCGACAACATCGGCGCGCTGCTCCGCGGCACCAAGCGCGAGGACGTCGAGCGCGGCCAGGTTCTGGCCAAGCCCGGTTCGGTCAAGCCGCACACCAAGTTCAAGGCTGAGGCCTACATCCTCACCAAGGAAGAGGGCGGTCGCCACACCCCGTTCTTCACCAACTACCGTCCGCAGTTCTACTTCCGCACCACCGACGTGACCGGTGTCGTGCACCTGCCGGAAGGCACCGAGATGGTGATGCCGGGCGACAACATCGCGATGGAAGTGCACCTGATCGTGCCGATCGCGATGGAAGAGAAGCTCCGCTTTGCGATCCGCGAAGGCGGCCGCACCGTCGGCGCCGGCGTCGTCGCCTCGATCATCGAGTAACAACGCGAATAGGGAATGGCGAGTGGCGAATAGTTTCTATTCGCTATTCGCTACTTGCCACTCACTAAGAAAGATTCGGCAATGAACGGCCAAAACATTCGTATCCGTCTCAAGGCGTTCGACCATCGTATCCTCGATACGTCGACCCGTGAGATCGTGAACACGGCGAAGCGCACCGGCGCGCAGGTCCGCGGACCCATTCCGCTGCCCACCCGCATCGAGAAGTTCACCGTCAACCGTTCGCCCCACGTCGACAAGAAGAGCCGCGAACAGTTCGAGATGCGCACTCACAAGCGCCTGCTCGACATCGTCGATCCGACCCCGCAGACCGTCGATGCTTTGATGAAGCTCGACCTGGCCGCCGGTGTCGACGTCGAGATCAAGCTCTAAGATTTTGGATCCCGTTCGCCAAAAGCGGACAAAGAGAACAGGAAGCAAGCCGATGCGCTCCGGAGTGATCGCACAAAAGGTCGGGATGACGCGGGTCTTCACGGAGGCCGGCGAACATATCCCCGTGACCGTGCTGAAGCTCGGCAATTGCCAGGTCGTAGGCCACCGCACCGAAGAGAAGAACGGTTACGTCGCGCTCCAGCTCGGTTCGGGCAGCCGCAAGACCGTCTACATGCCGAAGGCCGAGCGCGGCCAGTTCGCGGTCGCCAAGGTCGAGCCGAAGCGCCGGGTCGAGGAATTCCGCGTCACCGCGGACGCCATGATCCCGGTCGGCGCCGAGATCCAGGCCGACCACTTCGTCGTCGGCCAGTTCGTCGACGTCACCGGCACCTCGGTCGGTAAGGGCTTCGCCGGCGGCATGAAGCGCTGGAACTTCGGCGGTCTGCGCGCCACGCACGGTGTGTCGATCTCGCACCGCTCGATCGGTTCGACCGGTGGCCGTCAGGACCCCGGCAAGACCTGGAAGAACAAGAAGATGCCCGGCCACATGGGTGTCGACCGCATCACCACGCTCAACCTTCGCGTCGTCCAGACCGATGTCGAGCGCGGCCTGATCCTCGTCGAAGGCGCCGTTCCCGGCTCCAAGGGCGGCTGGATCCGCGTGCGCGACGCCGTCAAGAAGCCGCTGCCGAAGGAAGCCCCGAAGCCCGGCAAGTTCAAGGTTGCTGGCGACGCGGAAGCCGCTCCGGCTGCGCAGGAGGCGTGAGATGGAATTGAAGGTCACCACCCTCGAAGGTAAGGAAGCCGGCTCCGTCCAGCTGTCCGACGCCATTTTCGGCCTCGAGCCGCGCGAGGACATCATCGCGCGCTGCGTGCAGTGGCAGCTCAACAAGCGCCAGGCCGGCACGCACAAGGCCAAGGGCCGCGCCGAGATCTGGCGCACCGGCAAGAAGATGTACAAGCAGAAGGGCACCGGCGGTGCTCGTCACGGCTCGGCCCGCGTGCCGCAGTTCCGCGGCGGCGGTCGTGCCTTCGGTCCGGTGGTGCGTTCGCACGCCACCGACCTGCCGAAGAAGGTCCGTGCGCTCGCTCTGAAGCATGCGCTCTCGGCCAAGGCCAAGGACGGCGATCTCGTCGTGATCGAGAAGGCCGCGCTGGAAGCCGCCAAGACCAAGGCGCTGCTCGGCCACTTTTCGGGCCTCGGCCTCACCAACGCGCTGATCATCGACGGTGCCGAGCTCAACAACGGCTTCGCCGCTGCGGCTCGCAACATCCCGAACATGGACGTGCTGCCGATCCAGGGCATCAACGTCTATGACATCCTGCGCCGTCAGAAGCTCGTTCTGACCAAGGCCGCCATCGATGCGCTGGAGGCGCGCTTCAAATGAGCAAGAACATCGAGCCTCGCCACTACGACGTGATCCTGTCGCCGGTCGTGACCGAAAAGGCGACGATCGCCTCGGAGCACAACAAGGTGCTGTTCAAGGTGGCCACCAAGGCGACCAAGCCGCAGATCAAGGAAGCGATCGAGAAGCTGTTCGACGTCAAGGTCAAGAGCGTCAACACGCTGGTCCGCAAGGGCAAGGTCAAGGCCTTCCGCGGCACCATCGGCTCGCAGTCGAACAGCAAACGCGCGATCGTGACCCTCGAAGAGGGTCACCGGATCGACGTCACCACCGGTCTGTAAGGTCGTACGACGATGGCACTGAAGACATTCAATCCCACGACGCCGGGCCAGCGCCAGCTGGTCATGGTCGATCGTTCGGCCCTCTACAAGGGCAAGCCGGTCAAGGCGCTCACCGAAGGCAAGAAGTCCTCGGGCGGCCGCAACAACACCGGCCGCATCACCGTGCGCTTTCGCGGCGGTGGTCACAAGCAGACGCTGCGTACCGTCGACTTCAAGCGTGAGAAGATCGACGTGCCCGCGACCGTCGAGCGTCTCGAGTATGATCCCAATCGCACCGGTTTCATCGCCCTGATCAAGTATCAGGACGGCGAGCAGGCCTACATCCTGGCGCCGCAGCGCCTGGCGGTGGGTGACACGATCATCGCCGGCAATTACGTCGACGTGAAGCCGGGCAACGTCATGCCGCTCGGCAACATGCCGGTCGGCACGATCATCCACAATATCGAGGTCAAGATC
This sequence comes from Bradyrhizobium sp. BRP20, assembly GCF_020194215.1. NCBI lineage: Bacteria > Pseudomonadati > Pseudomonadota > Alphaproteobacteria > Hyphomicrobiales > Nitrobacteraceae > Bradyrhizobium > Bradyrhizobium sp. BRP20. The sequence continues at coordinate 359,747 of NZ_JADYVY010000004.1, forward strand.
GGCAAGGGCGGCCAGCTGGCGCGTTCCGCCGGCACCTACGCCCAGCTCGTCGGCCGCGACCAGGACTACGTCATCATCCGCCTGAATTCGGGCGAGCAGCGCCTGGTGCACGGTCGTTGCCGCGGCACGATCGGCGCGGTGTCAAACCCGGATCACATGAACACCTCGATCGGCAAGGCCGGTCGCAAGCGTTGGATGGGCCGCAGGCCGCACAACCGCGGTGTCGCGATGAACCCGATCGACCATCCGCACGGCGGTGGTGAAGGTCGTACCTCGGGCGGCCGCCACCCGGTCACCCCGTGGGGCAAGCCGACCAAGGGCAAGAAGACCCGCACCAACAAGTCGACCAACAAATTCATTCTCCTAAGCCGCCACAAGCGGAAGAAGTAAGGAACGCCGGACATGGTTCGTTCAGTCTGGAAAGGCCCGTTCGTCGAGGGTTCTCTGCTCAAGAAGGCAGATGCCGCGCGCGCGTCCGGCCGTCACGACGTCATCAAGATCTGGAGCCGTCGCTCGACGATCCTGCCGCAATTCGTCGGCCTGACCTTCGGCGTCTACAACGGTCAGAAGCACGTGCCGGTGGCCGTGAACGAGGAAATGGTCGGTCACAAGTTCGGCGAGTTCTCGCCGACCCGGACCTTCCATGGCCACTCCGGCGACAAGAAAGCCAAGAAGGCTTGAGGATTAAACGATGAGCAAACCTAAGCGCGAACGGAGCCTCGCCGACAACGAGGCCAAGGCGGTCGCCCGGATGCTGCGGGTGAGCCCGCAGAAGCTCAACCTGGTCGCCCAGCTCATTCGCGGCCGGAAGGCGTCTGCCGCGCTCGCCGACCTGCAGTTTTCGCGCAAGCGGATCGCGGTCGACGTGAAGAAGTGCCTGGAATCGGCGATCGCCAACGCCGAGAACAACCACGACCTCGACGTCGACGATCTCGTCGTGGCGCAGGCCTTCGTCGGCAATGGCCTCGTGATGAAGCGCTTCGCCGCCCGCGGCCGCGGCCGCTCGGGCCGTGTCTACAAACCGTTTTCGCAGCTGACGATCATCGTTCGTCAGGTCGAAGCTGAAGCCGCCGCTTAAGGGCGCAGGAGAACACGATGGGTCAAAAGATCAATCCGATCGGTCTGCGTCTCGGCATCAACCGGACCTGGGATTCCCGCTGGTTCGCCGGCAAGCAGGAATACGGCAAGCTGCTGCACGAGGACGTCAAGATCCGCGAGATCCTGCACAAGGAGCTCAAGCAGGCGGCCGTCGCCCGCATCGTGATCGAGCGTCCGCACAAGAAGTGCCGCGTCACCATCCACTCGGCCCGTCCGGGCGTGGTGATCGGCAAGAAGGGCGCCGACATCGACAAGCTGCGCAAGAGGGTCGCGGACATCACCTCGTCCGACGTCGTCATCAACATCGTCGAGATCCGCAAGCCGGAGCTCGATGCGACGCTGGTGGCCGAATCGATCGCGCAGCAGCTCGAGCGCCGCGTGGCGTTCCGCCGTGCCATGAAGCGCGCCGTGCAGTCGGCAATGCGTCTCGGCGCGGAGGGCATCCGCATCAACTGCTCGGGACGTCTGGGCGGTGCGGAAATCGCGCGCATGGAGTGGTACCGCGAAGGCCGCGTGCCGCTGCACACGCTGCGTGCCGACATCGACTACGGCGTTGCGACCGCGTTCACGACCTTCGGCACCTGCGGCGTCAAGGTCTGGATCTTCAAGGGCGAGATCCTCGAGCACGATCCGATGGCCCAGGACAAGAGAATGGCCGAAGGCGAGACCGGCGGCAGTGGCGATCGCGGTGGCCGTCAGCGCCGCGAGACGGCCGCTGCCTAAGGCCAGACAGGAATTTGAGGGCTTAAAGCCATGATGCAACCTAAGAAAACGAAGTTCCGGAAGGCGCATAAGGGCCGCATCCACGGCGTTGCGTCTTCGGGCGCGACGTTGGCGTTCGGCCAGTTCGGCCTGAAGGCGACCGAGCCTGAGCGCGTCACCGCGCGCCAGATCGAAGCCGCCCGCCGCGCGCTGACCCGCCACATGAAGCGCGCCGGCCGCGTCTGGATCCGCGTGTTCCCCGACGTTCCGGTGTCGAAGAAGCCGGCCGAAGTCCGCATGGGCTCCGGCAAGGGTTCGCCGGAATTGTGGGTCGCGCGCGTCAAGCCGGGCCGGGTGCTGTTCGAGATCGACGGCGTCAATACCCAGACGGCGCGTGAGGCGCTGACCCTGGCGGCCGCCAAGCTGCCGATCAAGACGCGCTTCGTCGAGCGCATTGCGGAGTAATGGCCATGGCACAGATGAAGATCGAAGACATCCGCGCGATGAGCCCCGACCAGCAGGATGAGGCCATCCTGAACCTGAAGAAGGAGCGCTTCAACCTGCGCTTCCAGCGCGCCACCGGGCAGCTCGAGAACACCTCGCGCCTGCGCGAGGCCCGCCGCGACATCGCCCGGATCAAGACCATCGCCGCGCAGACGCGCGCGAAGAAGAAGTAAGAGGCTTACGAAGATGCCGAAACGTACTTTGCAGGGCGTGGTCGTCAGCGACAAGCAAGCCAAGACCATCGTGGTGCGCGTCGACCGCCGCTTCACGCACCCGATCTACAAGAAGACGATCCGCCGTTCGAAGAACTACCACGCGCACGACGAGAGCAACCAGTTCAAGCCGGGCGACATGGTGTGGATCGAGGAAACGAAGCCGATTTCGAAGTTGAAGCGCTGGGTCGTGATCCGGGGCGAACACAAGAAAAGCGCCTGATCTGTTGGCTTTAGCCGACTGACTTCAGGGAAATGTTGAGCGCCGGCTGGGCTGGCGCAAAGAGAAAGAGGACGAGGTGCATCAATGATTCAGATGCAGACCAACCTCGACGTGGCCGACAATTCTGGCGCACGCCGTGTCATGTGTATCAAGGTGCTCGGAGGCTCCAAGCGCCGCTACGCCACGATCGGCGACATCATCGTCGTGTCGATCAAGGAAGCCATTCCGCGTGGCAAGGTGAAGAAGGGCGACGTGATGAAGGCCGTCGTGGTGCGCGTCCGCAAGGACATCCGCCGCGCCGACGGCTCGGTCATCCGTTTCGACCGCAACGCCGCCGTGCTGATCAACAACCAGTCCGAGCCGGTCGGCACCCGTATCTTCGGGCCCGTGCCGCGCGAGCTGCGCGCCAAGAACCACATGAAGATCATCTCGCTTGCGCCGGAGGTGCTGTGATGGCTGCGAAGATCCGCAAGGGCGACAAGGTCGTCGTGCTGACCGGCCGCGACAAGGGCCGCACCGGCGAAGTGTTCGAGGTTCGCCCCGACGCCGGCACCGCGCTGGTGCGCGGCATCAACATGGTCAAGCGTCACCAGAAGCAGACGCAGGCCCAGGAGGGCGGCATCATCTCGAAAGAGGCGCCGATCCAACTGTCCAACATCGCGTATGTCGGCAAGGACGGAAAGCCGACCCGCGTCGGATTCAAGATTCTGGCGGACGGCAAGAAGGTCCGCATCGCCAAGAGCTCGGGAGCTGAGATCGATGGCTGAGGCCGCTTACACGCCGCGCCTGCGCGCGGAATATGACGCGAAGATCCGCACGGCTCTGACCGAGAAGTTCGGTTACGAGAACGTCATGCAGGTTCCGCGCCTGGACAAGGTTGTGCTGAACATGGGCGTTGGCGATTCCGTCAACGACCGCAAGAAGGCCGAGACCGCCGCTGCCGAATTGACCCAGATCGCTGGCCAGAAGGCGATCGTCACCTATTCGCGCATCGCGATCGCGACCTTCAAGCTGCGTGAGAACCAGCCGATCGGCTGCAAGGTTACGCTGCGCAAGGCCCGCATGTACGAGTTCATCGATCGCCTGGTGAACGTCGCGCTGCCGCGCGTGCGCGACTTCCGCGGCCTGAACCCGAAGAGCTTCGACGGCCGCGGCAACTACTCGCTCGGCATCAAGGAGCACATCATTTTCCCCGAGATCGACTTCGACAAGGTCACGGAAGCCCGCGGTATGGACATCACCGTCTGCACCACGGCCAAGACCGACGAAGAAGCGAGGGCCTTGTTGACCGCTTTCAATTTCCCGTTCCGGCAGTGAGACGCTGACTTAGAGCCTCTCAAACGCGGATACCCAGGAGCCAAGCATGGCAAAGAAGAGTTCAGTCGAGAAGAACAACCGGCGCAAGCGGATGGTGAAGAACGCCGCCGCCAAGCGCGAGCGGTTGAAGGCGATCATCGCCGACAAGACGCTGCCGATGGAGGAGCGGTTCGCCGCGACCCTGAAGCTGGCGGAAATGCCGCGCAACTCGTCGGCGACCCGCATCCGCCTGCGTTGCGAGCTGTCGGGCCGTCCGCGCTCGAACTATCGCAAGAACAAGCTGTCCCGTATCGCGCTGCGCGAACTTGGCTCCAAGGGCATGGTCCCGGGCCTCGTGAAGTCCAGCTGGTAAGGAGGGTCGTTTAGATGTCTACGCACGATCCAATCAGCGATCTGATCACCCGTATCCGCAACGCGCAGATGCGTTCGAAGACCAAGGTCTCCACGCCTGGCTCGAAGATGCGCGAGAACGTGCTCGAGGTTCTGAAGGCCGAGGGCTACATCCGCGGTTACGCCACGCTCGAGCACTCCTCGGGCCGCAGCGAGATCGAGATCGAGCTGAAGTATTTCGACGGCGAGCCCGTCATCCGCGAGATTGAGCGCGTTTCCAAGCCCGGGCGCAGAGTCTACGCCTCGGTGAAGAACCTGCCGCGGGTGAACAACGGTCTCGGCATTTCGGTGTTGTCGACGCCGAAGGGGATCATGGCCGACCACAGCGCGCGCGACGCGAATGTGGGCGGTGAAGTCCTCTTCACGGTGTTCTGAGAAGGATTTTTCATCCATGTCACGAGTTGGCAAAAGGCCTGTGGCGGTTCCGTCGGGTGTGACCGCGACCGTCGATGGGCAAACCGTCAAGATGAAGGGGCCGAAGGGCCAGCTTCAGTTCGTCGTCCACGACGACGTCGAGGTGAAGCTCGAGAACGGCCAGGTCAAGGTCAAGCCGCGGACCGAGACCAACCGCGCGCGGGCCCTCTACGGCACCGCTCGCGCCCAGGTCGCGAATCTGGTCGAAGGCGTCACCAAGGGTTTCGAGAAGAAGCTCGAGATCACCGGCGTCGGCTATCGCGCCGCGATGCAGGGCAAGAACCTGCAGCTCGCGCTCGGCTACAGCCATGACGTGATCTACCCGATCCCCGAGGGGATCACGATCACCGTGCCGAAGCCGACCGAGATCACGGTGGCGGGCAGCGACGTCCAGCGCGTCGGCCAGGTCGCCGCCGAGATCCGCTCCTATCGTCCGCCGGAGCCCTACAAGGGCAAGGGCGTGAAGTATGTGGGCGAATTCATCTTCCGCAAGGAAGGCAAGAAGAAGTAACGGAGCCGGTCATGTCGAAAGCCAAGGTTACGAATGCCCGGCGCAAGCGGAGTGTGCGGCTGAAGCTGCGCCGTTCCGCCGGCGGCCGTCCGCGCCTGTCGGTGTTCCGCTCGTCCAAGCACATCTACGCCCAGGTCATCGACGACCTGAAGGGCGAGACGCTGGCCTCTGCTTCGTCGCTCGAGAAGTCGATGCGCGACGGCGGCAAGACCGGCGCCGACATCGATGCGGCGAAGGCGGTCGGCAAGCTGCTGGCCGAGCGCGCTGCAGAGAAGGGTGTCAAGGAAGTCGTGTTCGATCGCGGCAGCTATCTCTATCACGGGCGCGTCAAGGCTCTTGCCGATGCAGCGCGTGAGAGTGGGCTGAGCTTCTAACAGAATTTGAGGATTGAGGCGTAAGTCTCTGAAGGATTAGAAAAATGGCAGAACGCGAACAACGTGGTGGACGCGATCAACGCGGCGGCGGACGTGAACGCAGGGAGCGCGAGGAGCGCGACAGCGAGTTCGTCGACAAGCTCGTCCACATCAACCGCGTGGCCAAGGTCGTCAAGGGCGGCAAGCGCTTCGGTTTCGCAGCGCTGGTCGTGATCGGCGACCAGAAGGGCCGCGCCGGCTTCGGTCACGGCAAGGCGCGCGAAGTGCCCGAGGCGATCCGCAAGGCGACCGAGTCCGCCAAGCGCAACCTGACGCGGGTGTCGCTGCGCGAGGGCCGCACGCTCCATCACGATATCGCCGGCCGTCATGGCGCGGGCCGTGTCTATCTGCGTGCAGCTCCGGCCGGTACCGGCATCATCGCCGGTGGCCCGATGCGCGCCGTGTTCGAGACGCTCGGCGTCCAGGACGTGGTGGCGAAGTCGATCGGCTCGTCGAACCCGTACAACATGGTGCGCGCGACCTTCGACGCGCTCAAGCACCAGGATTCGCCGCGTTCGGTCGCAGCCCGCCGCAACATCAAGGTGTCCACCCTCCAGTCCCGTCGTATCGGCGGTGATGCCGAGGCGGCCGCCGACTAACGGAAGCTTTTCGGAGTAGACTCCCATGGCCAAGGCCGCAAAGACGATCAAGGTCGAGCAGACCGGCAGCGCGATCCGCCGCCATCACTCGCAGCGTTCGACCCTGATCGGGCTCAAGCTCAACAAGATCGGCCGCACCAGCGAACTGCCGGATACCCCGGCGGTCCGCGGCATGATCGAGAAGGTTCACCATCTCGTCCGGATCATCGACGAGAAGTAAGCAAAGGCGCACGGTCCCGGAGAGCGGGAAGCGGTTTTCGGTGAAGATCGTGCGCAAGACACAAGGAGAAGGGCGATGAAGCTCAGCGATATCGCCGACAACGCCGGCTCGCGCAAGAAGCGTATGCGCGTCGGCCGCGGCATCGGTTCCGGCAAGGGCAAGCAGTCCGGCCGCGGCGGCAAGGGCCAGACCGCGCGTTCGGGCGTGCGCATCAAGGGTTTCGAAGGCGGCCAGATGCCGATGCATCGCCGTCTGCCCAAGCGCGGCTTCAACAACATCTTCCGCGTCGAGTTCGCCGAGATCAATCTCGACCGGCTCCAGGAAGCGGTCGACGCCAAGAAGATCGACGCCGGCAGCGTCGTCAACGTCGAGGCCCTGGTGAAAGGCGGCGTGCTGCGCCGCGCCAAGGGCGGCCTGCGGCTGCTCGGCCGAGGCGAGCTCAAGTCCAAGCTCAACATCGAAGTGCACGGCGCCAGCAAGACCGCGATCGCCGCGGTCGAGAAGGCCGGCGGTTCGGTGAAGATCCTCGCCCAGCCCAAGGAAGAAGGCGAGGCGGCGTAACAACTGCGTCATTGGCCCGCGGCGCGCGGGCCTTTACGCATGCGGGACGTGGACTTATCGAAGCCGAGCCCCAGATAATGTCCGGCGTCCGCTAATTCAGCCCGGCCGCGGGCATCAACGGCGCAATAGGCGGCGGGAGAAAGTCCAAGATGGTCTCTGCAGCGGAACAACTGGCAGCCAATCTCAATTTCGGCGCGTTTGCCAAGGCCGACGAACTGAAGAAGCGCATCTGGTTCACCCTGGGTGCGCTGCTCGTTTATCGGCTCGGGACCTACATTCCGCTGCCCGGCATCGACCCGAGCGCCTGGGAACAGGTGTTCCGCTCGCAGGCCGGCGGCATCCTCGGCATGTTCAACATGTTCGCCGGCGGCGGCATCAACCGCATGGCGATCTTCGCGCTGAACATCATGCCGTATATCTCGGCCTCCATCATCATCCAGCTGTTGACCACGGTGTCGCCGCAGCTCGAAGCGCTGAAAAAGGAAGGCGAAGCCGGCCGCAAGACGCTGAATCAGTATACCCGCTATCTCACGGTGATCCTGGCCGCGTTCCAGTCCTACGGCATCGCGGTAGGACTTCAGGGCGCCGGCAATGTCGTCAGCGAACCTGGACTGTTTTTCCTGCTCTCGACCTCTATCACGCTGACCGGCGGCACCATGTTCCTGATGTGGCTCGGCGAGCAGATCACCTCGCGCGGCATCGGCAACGGCATTTCGCTGATCATTCTGGCCGGCATCGTCGCCGAGTTGCCCGCGGCACTCGCCGGCATGCTCGAGCTCGGCCGTCAGGGCGCGATGTCGACCGGCCTGATCCTGGTCGTCATCATCATGGCCGTCGTCGTGATCGCCTTCATCGTCTTCATGGAGCGCGCCCAGCGCCGCCTCTTGATCCAGTATCCGAAGCGCCAGGTCGGCAACAAGATGTTCGAGGGCCAGTCCTCGCATCTGCCGCTCAAGCTCAACACCTCCGGCGTGATCCCGCCGATCTTCGCATCCTCGCTGCTCCTCTTGCCGACGACGGTTGCGAACTTCAACACGGGCAGCGGGCCGGAATGGTTCCAGTGGATCACCACACAGCTCGGCCATGGCCGTCCGCTGTTCCTGATCATGTATCTGGCGCTGATCGTGTTCTTCGCCTTCTTTTACACCGCGATCGTGTTCAACCCGACCGAGACCGCGGACAATCTGAAGAAGCACGGCGGTTTCATTCCCGGCATTCGCCCGGGCGAACGCACCGCGGAATACATCGACTATGTGCTGTCGCGCATCACCGTGCTGGGTGCGATTTATCTCGCCATCGTCTGCTTGATCCCGGAAATCCTGATCTCCTACGCTTCGGTGCCGTTCTATTTCGGCGGCACCTCGCTGCTGATCGTCGTCAGCGTCACCATGGACACGGTGGCGCAGGTCCAGGGCTATCTGCTGGCGCACCAGTATGAAGGTCTGATCCGCAAGTCCAAGCTGCGGGGCCGCCGTAGATGAGCAGGGAGCTCGCGCGCCGAATCGCTTTCACGATCGGCGCGCTGCTCCTTTTCAGGCTCGGCACGCAGATCCCGATTGCGGGACTGAATCTCTCCGACGTCTCGCCGGCGCTGGATCTCGTCTCCCGGCTTTCGATCTTTGCGCTCGGCCTCATTCCCTATCTGACTGCGGCAATCTTGATCCGGCTGCTGTCCATGGTGTGGCGCGGCCTGAGTTCGCTCGAACGATCCGGTGAGGGCGGACGGCGTAAGATCGCACGTGCCACGCTCGGGCTCACACTCGGAATTGCGGCCTTTCAGGCCTACGGCATCGCCTCGGCACTGACGTCGATCCCGGGCCTCGTCAAAAATCCCGACGGCTGGTTCGTGACGACGGCTACGGCCTCGATGGTCGGCGGCGTCGTCGTGCTGGTGTGGCTCAGCGAACAGATGACCCGCTACGGCATCGGCAATGGCTTGGCGCTGATCTTGAGTGCCGGCTTCATCGTCGCCGTTCCGCAAAACATTGCCGGTATCGCGGATCTCGTGCGGAGCGGGACGATCTCGGGCAATCTTGTGCTCGGCCATGTCGTGTTTTGGATCGCGATCGTCGTCGTGATCGTGCTTGTCGAAGGTGCGCGGCGAAATATCCGGGTCCAGTTCGCAGCACAAAGCGTCGGTACGCGGCAACTGCCTGTGCGCGATGCAGTACTGCCGATTAAGCTCAATAGCGCCGGGTTCGTGATTCCCGTCACCGTGGCGCCGTGGATATTCTATCTGCCGCTTGCCTTTGCGGGCTTCATCCTGGGAGGCGATCATCCCCTGGTTGCCGCAACCTACCGGCATCTCCAGCTGGGGCAGCCGGCGCACCTCATTCTCGTGTCGATCGCCGTGTTCGTGCTCGCCTTCGTCTACACTGCTTATGTGATTGATCCCGAATACACCGCCAAATCCCTGACCCGCCACGATGGCGCAATTCCCGGTGTCGCTCCCGGCGAGGCCACCGCGGACTATCTCGATCGCGTCGTGTCATTGACGACAGTCGTCGGAGCCGTCTACCTGACGGCGTTGCAGTTGATTCCGGAGGTGTTCGAGCTTTACGGGATCGGGCTGCCTTATAGTATGGTCGTCAATGGTGGTGCAGTGCTGGTTGTGGTTTGCACCGTTCTTGATATCAAAACGCAGGTGCGCGAGGTGTCGCTCACCAATCCGGGGGGCGTACGCCGATGAGAATTATACTTCTGGGACCGCCGGGGTCGGGCAAGGGGACCCAGGCCCAGCTCCTGGTGCAGCGCTATGGCATCGTCCAGCTCTCGACTGGCGAGATGCTGCGTGCCGCGGTTGCGGCCGGCACCCCGGTCGGGTTGAAGGCCAAGGAGATCATGGCGAGCGGCGGCCTCGTGCCCGATGACGTCGTGGTGGGAATCATTTCCGACCGCATCGAGCAGCCGGACGCCAAGAGCGGTTTCATCCTCGACGGTTTCCCCCGCACCGTGCCGCAGGCCGAGGCGCTGGACGAGCTGCTCAAGCGCAAGCACCTCAAGCTGGACGCCGTGATCGAGCTCCGGGTCAATGAGAGTGCGCTTCTGAGCCGCGTCGAGACCCGCGTCGCCCAAATGCGGGAGCGCGGCGAGGAGGTCCGGCTCGACGATACCCCGGAGGTCCTGACCAAGCGGCTGGCCAGCTATCGCAGCCAGACGGAACCGCTGATTCACTACTATTCCGAGCGGCGGAAGCTCTCGACCATCGACGGCATGATGACCATCGACGAGGTCACCCGCGCCATCCATCGCCAGCTGCTGGCTCTGGGGGCGGTCGAGCCCAAGACGCATGCCCGGAGCGCCGCCAAGGCGGCGCCGGCTAAAAAGGCCCAAGCGGGGAAGAAGGCGGCGGCAAGGCCGGCAAAAACGGCCAAAAAGGGCGTCAAATCGGCTAAAAAGGCCGCCAAATCGGCGGTGAAAGGCCCAAAGAAGGCGGCCAAGAAAGCCTCCAAGAAAGCCACCAAGAAAACCGTCAAGAAAGCAGCCAAGAAGTCGGTCAAAAAGGGTGCCAAAAAGGCCGCAAAAAAGGTCACGAAAAAGCGAGCCAAGCGCTAGCAGCGGTTGACGAAAGCCCCCGGAATCCCTTAATAAGCCCGGCATCCAAGTCGGATAGTTTCAGACGATGCCGGGCCCCAGGAAGACCGGGGGTGGGCGTCGTGTTCGCGTTTGTGAACACCTGCCCGAGAAAGCAAGCACTTAAAGCCCGATCCCTGACGAGGGATCGGCAACAGGAGAGAAGGCCGTGGCCCGTATTGCCGGCGTGAACATTCCCACCAACAAGCGCGTGCTGATCGCGCTCCAGTACATCCATGGCATCGGCCAGAAGATCGCTGGTGAGATCCTCGAGAAGGTGAAGATCCCCGTGGATCGTCGCGTCAATCAGCTCAGCGACGCCGAAGTGCTCCAGATCCGCGAAGTGATCGACCGCGACTATCTCGTCGAGGGCGACCTGCGTCGTGAGGTCGGCATCAACATCAAGCGTCTGATGGACCTCGGCTGCTATCGCGGCCTGCGTCATCGTCGCGGTCTGCCGGTGCGCGGTCAGCGGACCCACACCAATGCGCGCACGCGCAAGGGCCCGGCCAAGGCCATCGCCGGCAAGAAGAAGTAAACTGGCGAATTGGACGTGGCGAGTGGCGAGTAGGGGGCTTCCCTATTCGCCACTCGCTACTCGCTATTCGCTTCCATAGGTGTAGCCGCTGGCATTACGGCGGCGTTTGAGATCTTCAGGAAAGGGACTCAATGGGCAAGGAAGCCACCCGCGTTCGTCGTCGTGAGCGCAAGAACATCGCCTCCGGCGTCGCGCATGTGAACTCGTCGTTCAACAACACGACCATCACCATCACCGACGCGCAGGGCAATACGATCGCCTGGTCCTCGGCCGGCACGATGGGCTTCAAGGGCTCGCGCAAGTCGACCCCGTATGCCGCGCAGGTTGCCGCCGAGGACGTGTCCAAGAAGGCGCAGGAGCACGGCATGCGCACGCTAGAAGTCGAGGTCGCCGGTCCCGGTTCGGGCCGCGAATCGGCGCTCCGCGCGCTCCAGGCTGCCGGCTTCACCGTCACCTCGATCCGCGACGTGACCACGATCCCGCACAACGGCTGCCGTCCCCGCAAGCGTCGGCGCGTTTGATTTTGACGAGCTGCGGGCGCGTCGGCGCCCGCGGCGACTTTGCAAGAAGCCGCGGGAATGATCTGCGGCCTTTCTCCAACGCCAGTATTTGCACCGTCAAATTGACTGGCCTGTATGGGTGAAACAGTGACGATCCAGAAAAATTGGCAAGAACTGATTCGGCCGAACAAGCTCCAGGTCACGCCCGGCAGCGATTCCTCGCGTTTCGCGACCATCGTCGCCGAGCCGCTTGAGCGTGGCTTCGGCCAGACCCTCGGCAATGCGCTGCGCCGCATCCTGCTCTCCTCGCTCCAGGGCGCGGCGGTGCAGTCGGTGCACATCGACGGCGTGCTGCACGAGTTCTCTTCGATCGCGGGCGTCCGTGAGGACGTCACCGACATCGTGCTCAACATCAAGGACATCTCGATCAAGATGCAGGGCGAGGGCCCCAAGCGCATGGTCGTGAAGAAGCAGGGCCCGGGTGTCGTCACCGCGGGCGACATTCAGACGGTCGGCGATGTGGTCGTGCTCAACCCCGATCTGCAGATCTGCACGCTCGACGAGGGCGCCGAGATCCGCATGGAGTTCACGGTCTCGACCGGCAAGGGCTACGTGCCCGCCGAGCGCAACCGTCCCGAGGATGCGCCGATCGGCCTGATCCCGGTCGACAGCCTGTACTCGCCGGTCCGCAAGGTCTCCTACAAGGTCGAGAACACCCGCGAGGGCCAGATCCTCGACTACGACAAGCTGACCATGACGATCGAGACCAACGGCGCGATCACGCCGGATGACTCGGTGGCCTACGCCGCCCGCATCCTGCAGGATCAGCTCAATGTGTTCGTCAACTTCGAAGAGCCGCGCAAGGAAGTCGCCCAGGAGATCATCCCGGACCTCGCCTTCAACCCGGCCTTCCTCAAGAAGGTGGACGAGCTCGAGCTGTCGGTGCGTTCGGCCAACTGCCTGAAGAACGACAACATCGTCTACATCGGCGACCTCGTGCAGAAGAGCGAGGCGGAAATGCTCCGCACCCCGAACTTCGGCCGCAAGTCGCTGAACGAGATCAAGGAAGTGCTGGCCCAGATGGGTCTGCACCTCGGCATGGAAGTGCCGGGCTGGCCGCCGGAGAACATCGACGAGCTCGCCAAGCGCTTCGAGGATCATTACTGAGCGAATGGCGAGTAGGGAGTGGCGAGTAGGGGAAGAAGATCTATTCGCTACTCACCATTCGCCACTCGCGGCCTAGGGCGAACGCAGGAAGCCCACCTGAAAACCAGTCGCTGAACCACCGCGACACAATCGAAGAAGGACTACACACATGCGTCACGGCAAGGTTCATCGGAAGCTCAACCGCACGGCCGAGCACCGCAAGGCGATGTTCGCCAACATGGCGGCCGCGCTGATCAAGCACGAGCAGATCGTCACCACGCTGCCCAAGGCCAAGGAGCTTCGCCCGATCGTCGAGAAGCTCGTCACCCTCGGCAAGAAGGGCGGCCTGTCGCTGCGCCGTCAGGCCATCTCCGAGCTGCGCGACGTCGATATGGTCAAGAAGCTCTTCGATACGCTCGCGACCCGCTACAAGGACCGCCAGGGTGGCTACACCCGCATCATCAAGGCGGGCTTCCGCTACGGCGACAACGCCGCGATGGCCGTGATCGAGTTCGTCGATCGCGACGTCGACGCCAAGGGCCAGGATTCCGGCCCGGTGCAGGAGAAGGAAGCCGAGGCGGCGTAAAGCCCGACCGGCATGACGTTTCAAAAGCGGCGCCTTCGGCGCCGCTTTTTTGTTGGAACGGTCGGGTGGACAAAGGGCGCGCTCTTGGCGCGCCGTGCCCACCATTCACGCTCCTCACGCGTCGGTGAGCCCTGATTGCAGCTGAGGGAGCCGCTTCCGATATCTCCATCCGCATCCATGGAGATATCGCATGAAGATCGACCTTTCCGGAAAAACCGCCCTCGTCACCGGCTCGACCGCCGGCATCGGCCACGCCATCGCCAGGGGGCTCGCCGGCTCCGGCGCCAGCGTCGTGATCAACGGCCGCGGCCAGGACAAGGTCGATGCGGCGGTGCGCAGGTTGGAAGGGACGGGCGCCAAGGTCCGCGGCATCGCGGCCGACGTCTCGACCGCGGCAGGCTGCAAGGCACTCGTTGCGGCGCTGCCCGAGGTCGACATCCTCATCAACAATGCCGGCATCTTCGAGCCCAAGGATTTCTTCGCCATCTCCGACGAGGACTGGAGCCGTTTCTTTGAGGTCAACGTGATGAGCGGCGTGCGGTTGTCGCGCGCCTACATGAAGGGCATGCTCGCACGCAATTGGGGCCGCATCGTCTTCATCTCCTCGGAATCCGGGCTCAACATTCCCGTCGAGATGATCCACTACGGCATGACCAAGACGGCCCAGCTTTCGGTGGCGCGCGGCCTGGCGCAGCTCACCAGCGGCACCGGCGTCACCGTCAATTCCGTGCTGCCGGGCCCGACCATGTCGGAGGGCGTCGAGACGTTCGTCAAGGATCTCGCGAAGCAGAACGGCCAGTCCGTGGACGAGGCCGCCGCCAACTTCGTCAAGCAGCATCGCCCGAGCTCGCTGCTGCAGCGTTTCGCCAGCGTCGACGAGATCGCCAACATGGTGGTCTATGTCGCCTCGAAGGAGGCATCCGCCACCAACGGCGCAGCGCTGCGCGCAGAAGGTGGCATCGTCAACACGATCGCCTGAGGAGATGCGCATGGCGGCCTATGTGATCTCGGAGGTCGAGGTGCGCGATCCCGCCGCATTCGAGGCCTATCGCGCCCTGGCTGCCAAGACGATCGCGCAGTACGACAGGCGTTATCTCGTCCGCGGCGGCAAGGCCGAGCTTGCCGAAGGCAATTTGCCGCCAAAGGCCATTATCATCGTCGAGTTCGCGTCGATGGCGCGGCTGAAGGAATGGTACGCCTCGCGGGAATATGCCGAAGCGCTCAAGGTGCGGCAGACGGCGCTGGAGCGGCGGCTGTTGTTCGTTGAAGGGACGCCGGTGCCGTAGGGTGGGCAAAGCGAAGCGTGCCCACCATTGTCGCGACTAGAGAGAGATGGTGGGCACTGCGCAAGTGCGCGTTGCCCACCCGACGAAAGCTACCATCCCTCCAGCACGATCTTGCCGCGCGACTTGCCGCTCTCCAACAGCGCGTGCGCGCGCTTGAGGTTGGCTGCGTTGATTGTGCCGAAGGTCTGGTCCAGCGTGGTGCGCAACACGCCCTTGTCGATGAGGTCGGCGACATCATTGAGCAGATGATGCTGCGCGATCATGTCAGGGGTCTGGAACGAGGAGCGCGTGAACATCGATTCCCAGTGCACCGAGATTGCCTTGCCCTTGAATGCGGCAATCGTGAACTCCGGAGGATCATCGATCAGGCCGAACTTGCCCTGCGGTGCCATGAATTCCGCAATCGCCTTGTAGTGCTGGTCGGTAAAGGTGAGGCTGGCCACGAGTGCGATCGGCGGCAGGTTCAGTTTCTCGATCTGCTCCTTCATCGGCTTGCCATGGTCGATCACCGCATGCGCGCCGAGATCGAGGCACCATTTCTGCGACTCCGGCCGTGTCGCGGTGGCGAGCACCGTCAGCCCGGTGAGGCGGCGGGCGAGCTGGATCAGGATCGAGCCGACGCCGCCGGCGCCGCCCGTGATCAACAGCGTGCGCGGATCGACGCTCTTGCCCGGCACCGCACCGAGCCGGTCGAACAGCAGCTCCCAGGCGGTGATCGAGGTGAGGGGAAGAGCGGCGGCTTGGGCGAACGACAGGCTCTTCGGTTTGGCGCCGACGATGCGCTCGTCGACCAGATGGAATTCGGCGTTGGTGCCCTGGCGCAGGATCGAGCCCGCGTAGAACACCTCGTCCCCTGGCTTGAACAGCGTGACCTCAGACCCGACCGCATCGACCACGCCGGCCGCGTCATAGCCGAGGATCTTGGTCTCGCCCTCGGGCGGGGCGGCGCGCTTGCGCACTTTGTAGTCGACCGGATTGGCCGAGATCGCTTTCACCGCGACGCGGATGTCGCGCCCTTTGGGGTCGGGTTTAGCGGTCTCGAAATCGAACAGTGATTCCGCGTCCTCGATCGGAAGCGATTTCTTGTAGCCGACGGCTTTCATGGCGTGTCTCCATCAGATGGCTTTGTTCGCCCGCTGCCCTAACTGTCGCTCTGGCTCCGATTTGGCAAGTACTGTAAATTTGGGGATATAGTCCCTGTTTGGATACTATTGGGAAAAAGCCGCATGAAACGCCGTAACTTCGCCCGCCGTCCAGGCTGCTCGGTCGAGGCGACGCTGGACCTGATCGACGGCAAGTGGAAGGGCGTGATCCTCTACCACCTGCAGAGCGGCACCCAGCGCTTCGGCGAATTGCGCCGCCGGATGCCTGGCATCACCCAGCGCATGCTGACGAAGCAGCTGCGCGCGCTGGAGGAAGACAAGCTCGTCATCCGCAAGGTCTATGCCGAGGTGCCGCCGCGGGTGGAGTATTGCCTGTCCGAACTGGGCGAGAGCCTGAGGCCCGTGATCGACATCCTGAAGGCCTGGGGCGAGAGCCACCAGGAGCGGTTGTCCTGCGCGCCGCCGCCCGTGGTCGTGAAGAAGAAGCGCGCGGCGTGATCGTTCGGGAGCGGACGCTGCCGCTCCCGAACGAGCGCGTTCTAAAGCGCGATCGCGCTTTAGGTTTTTGTTTGAGCATGATCTTTTCGGAAAACCGCTTCACACTTTTCCGGATCATGCTCTAGAACGCGAACTGCGTGCGCATCGCGACCGCGTCGAACTTCGAGCCGACGTCGGCGGTCGAGATCGGCGAGGCCTGTCGCGACACCGTGCCGTGCAGATAGTCGAGCATGAAGCGCACGTTGCCGTTGACGTACCAGTTGAGCGCGAGCGTATAGACGGTCTGCCGGCCGCCTGCGACGCCGCTCGCGGTCGCGAGCTGATCGTTGAGGTCGATCGTCGAGAACCGTCCTGCGATCTCCCACGCGCCCCAGCCGCCGCCGTCGAGCGAGAACGGATGCGCCGGCTTGACGCCGCTATAGGCCGCGTTCGCCGCATTGTATGAGCGGCCTTCGCCGGTCAGCACATAGCCGGCCTGCGCGTAGCCGCCTTGGAATTTCAGGCTCGGTGCACCCGTCAGCGGCACGGCCGTGTTGGCGGTACGATCGACATTGTACCAGAAATACTCGCCCTGGACGATGAACGGACCGTAGGTCGCCGCCGCCTCGACGCTGTAGACCTGCGCGCCCGAGGCATTGGCGATAGCGCCGGTCGAGATCAGCGTGGTCGGGTCGAGACGCAATTCCGGACGATCGCTGAGCGTGACCGTCTGGGTGTTGGCGATGAGATTGCGCGGCGGCTGGATCAGCCATTGCGCATTGGCGCCGATATGCACCGAGTAGTCCTTCGTGCTGATCGGATTGCCGGCGACGCGCGCCACGGCACCATATTGCTCGCTGGTGCCGGGCGGCGCCGCGCTCGAGGCGGAATGGATCGCACCGGTCGTCGGTCCCGTGACATAGCCGCCGATCCAGAGCTGGTCGTTGAACCAGCGCGCACCGGCTGCGGAACGGAAGTCACCGGCAGCGATGTTGGTCGCGATCACGCCGGGCGAGGCGCGCTCCATGAACATGATGTCGTTCGAGCTCGTCGCTTCGTCGAGCGTGTATGGCAGATCCATGATGCCGGCCTCGATCGCCATCTTGCCGCCGAACGGCTTCAAGCCGGTATAACTGATATAGGCGTTCTCGACGCCGGAGACGCCGCCGCCGGGCAGCGATCCCGGCGCGGCGCCGCCAAATCCGTCGGACGAGCCGCCGAAATCGTAGACCAGCGCGAAATTCCAATCGTGGAAGAACTTGCCGGTGACACCGATGCGCGCGCGGCGGACGTTCTGGCCGCTATCGAGCTTTTGCGGCACGGTGGCCGCGGTGTTGGGACGATAGTCATAGCCGCCGACATCCCAATGCAGGCGGCTGGTGATGGCGACGCAGTTGGCCTGGTCGGCGGTGCAGATCGTCGGCCGGTTGTTCGGCATCGTCACGACGACGCCGGACGCCGGCGCCGGCCCCTTGACGGGGATTGCCGCGTTGGCATTGGCCACCGCGGCCTTTGCCTCCGCGCGCGCCTCGGCCTTTGCCTCTGCCTTGGCTTCGACTTTCGCCTTTGCTGCGGCTGCCGTGTTCGCCGCGGTCTGGCTCTGCAGCTTGTCGAGCTTCTGCTCGAGCATCTTCAACTGCTGCTTCAACAGCGCGATCTCCTGCTCGCTGCTGCTTGCCGACTGGGCCTGGGCCTGCGAGGCCGCCAGCGCGCCGGCGAGACCAATCGCGGTGGCCGCAATTCTTGTTCTGCTCACGTTACGCTCCATCATCTGACTGTTTTCCCCAAGTCGCGAACGGAGAGCCTAGGTGTGATCGATGACTGCCCCGCGACGCTGCGAGCGGTTGCGTCGGTTCCTACTGATGCAAATTCGCCGCAACCGAATCCGCCTCACGCCACCATGCAAGATGACGCACATCATGCCAATCCGCCGCTGGGCAAATTGCCGATTCGCACGGCACCCTTGCATCCCGGACACGGCTTCGAGGCGGCCGAATATTGCCCTCCGGCGCTCTTCTATTGGGGGGCGAACGCGCCTATATTCCGGCGTCATTTCCAAGAGGTAGGAATGTTTCGAGCGACCTGGACTGCCGCCCTTACGGCGCTGTGCGTAGCCTTTTCGGCCACCTTCAATCCGACTGCTGCGCAGGACCGTCGGGTCCCCTCGTCGCCGGCCGAGCTGCGGATGTCCTATGCGCCGATCGTGCAGCGGGTGCAGCCGGCGGTCGTCAACGTCTATGCCGCAAAGGTGGTGCAGAACCGCAATCCGCTACTGGACGATCCGATCTTCCGCCGCTTCTTCGGTGTGCCGGGCCAGCAGCCCGAGCAGATGCAGCGCTCGCTCGGCTCCGGCGTCATCGTCGATGCCTCCGGCCTCGTCGTCACCAACGTCCACGTCATCGAGGGCGCCGACCAGGTGAAGGTGTCGCTGTCGGACAAGCGCGAGTTCGAGGCCGAGATCCTGCTCAAGGATTCCCGGACCGATCTCGCCGTACTGCGCCTGAAGGACAGCAAGGAGAAGTTCCCGACGCTGGACTTCACCAATTCCGATGAGCTCTTGGTCGGCGACGTCGTGCTCGCGATCGGCAATCCGTTCGGCGTCGGCCAGACCGTGACCCAGGGTATCATTTCGGCGCTGGCGCGCACGCAAGTGGGCATCACCGACTATCAGTTCTTCATTCAGACCGATGCGGCGATCAACCCGGGCAATTCCGGCGGCGCGCTGGTCGACATGGGTGGCAAGCTCGCCGGCATCAATACCGCGATCTATTCGCGCTCCGGCGGCTCGCAAGGCATCGGCTTTGCGATTCCCGCCAACATGGTGCGCGTCGTCGTCGCCTCCGCCAAGAGCGGCGGCAAGGCGGTGAAGCGGCCCTGGCTCGGTGCGAAATTGCAGGCGGTGACGCCCGACATCGCCGAGAGCCTCGGCTTGCGCTCGCCGACCGGTGCGCTGGTCGCGAGCGTGGTGTCGAACGGTCCGGCGGCGAAAGCCGGCCTGAAATCCTCCGACCTCATCACCGGGATCGACGGCCAGATCGTGGATGATCCCAACGCCTTCGACTATCGCTTCGCAACCCGTCCGCTCGGCGGCACCGCGCAGCTCGACGTGCAGCGCGGCGGCAAGTCGGTGAAGCTCACGGTAGCGCTGGAGACCGCGCCCGACACCGGGCGCAACGAGCTCGTCGTCACCGCGCGTTCGCCGTTCCAGGGCGCGAAGGTTTCGACCATCACGCCGGCCGTCGCCGATGAGCTGCGTCTGGATGCCGACACCGAAGGCGTCGTGATCACCGATATCGGCGGCGATACCGCGGCTGCGAGTGTCGGCTTCCAGAAGGGCGACATCATCCTGGCCGTCAACAATCAGAAGATCAGCAAGACCGGCGACCTCGAGAAGGCTGCAGGTGAACGGGCACGGATCTGGCGCATCACGCTGGTGCGTGGTGGCCAGCAGATCAACGTCACGCTGGGCGGATGAGTCCGAAGCGACCAACGGAGACACCGACTCTCTTTGCTGCGGCGGGGCTCGATCACGATGCTCCGCATCCGCTGCCGGACCGGCTGCGCCCGCGTGCGCTGTCGGAGGTCGTCGGCCAGGATCACATCCTCGGCCCGGACGGTGCGCTGACGCGCATGCTGGAAACGCGCACGCTCGGCTCGCTGGTGTTTTGGGGCCCGCCCGGCACCGGCAAGACCACGGTGGCGCGGCTCCTGGCTGACGCGACGGATCTGCATTTCGAGCAGATCTCCGCGGTGTTCTCTGGCGTCGCCGACCTCAAGAAAGCGTTCGATGCCGCGCGCGCCCGGCGCGAGATGGGCAAGGGCACGCTGCTGTTCGTCGATGAGGTGCACAGATTCAACCGCGCCCAGCAGGACTCCTTTCTGCCGGTGATGGAAGACGGCACTGTCGTCATGGTCGGCGCCACCACCGAGAACCCGTCCTTTGAGCTCAATGCGGCGTTGCTCTCGCGTGCGCGCGTGCTGGTGTTTCGCTCGCTCGATGCCGCCGCGATCGAAAAGCTGTTCGTGCATGCCGAAGCCGTCGAGGGCAGGAAGCTGCCACTCGATGCGGAGGCGCGCGCGGTGCTGGTGCGCATGGCCGACGGCGATGGCCGTGCGTCGTTGACGCTCGCCGAAGAAGTCTGGCGTTCGGCGCGGGCGGACGAGATTTTCAATGCCGCGCAGCTGCAGGAGATTCTGCAGCGCCGCGCGCCGATCTACGACAAATCGGCCGACGGCCACTACAATCTCATCTCGGCGCTGCATAAATCGGTGCGCGGCTCCGATCCCGATGCCGCGCTGTATTACCTCGCGCGCATGCTGGACGCTGGCGAGGACCCGCTGTTCCTGGCCCGCCGCGTCGTGCGCATGGCGGTCGAGGACATCGGGCTGGCCGATCCGCAGGCGCTCGTCATCGCCAATGCCGCCAAGGACGCCTTCGACTTCCTCGGCCATCCCGAGGGCGAGCTCGCCATCGCCCAGGCCGTGGTCTATCTCGCCACCGCGCCGAAATCGAACGCGGTCTACACCGCCTTTGGCAGCGCGATGCAGGTCGCCAAGCAGGCCGGCTCGCTGCTACCGCCAAAGCACATCCTCAATTCCCCGACCAAGCTGATGAAGTCGGAAGGCTACGGCTCCGGCTACGCATACGACCACGACGCGCCGGACGCCTTCTCCGGCCAGGACTACTTCCCGGAGGCCCTAGGACGTCAGACCTTCTACGACCCGCCCGAGCGCGGTTTTGAACGCGAGATCAGGAAGCGGCTGGATTACTGGGCCAAGCTGCGCAAGGAGCGGGGCGGGACTTAGGGCTACAGGGCGTATATTTACGGTTTACGTAACGCGTAAATCTTGCTACTCGCCGGGGAAACTCCCATGGCTCATACACCAACACATCCCGGTGAGCATCTCGCCGAAGAACTGCGCGAACTCGGCATTTCGGCCGCAGAGCTGTCGCGTCAGATCGACGTACCTGTGAATCGCATCACCGGCATCATCAACGGGCAGCGCGGCATCACCGCCGACACGGCGTTGCGCCTGGGTCACTGGTTCGGCACCAGCCCGCAATTCTGGATGAACCTGCAACAGCAATATGAGCTGCGGCTGGCGGAGAAGGAGGTGGGCGCGCAGGTTGCGTCGCTGCCCCGCCGCGCCAATGCGCAGTCGACGCGAAAGCTTGGAAAAACCGCATGAGTCGCCGCATCAAGAGAATGAACCCAAAGCCGCGTTCGCGTGACGAGCGCGACGACTCGCGGGCGCATCAGGCGCGTAGCGCGAAGAAGGCCGGGCCGCGTCCGGGCGGCAAGCCCGGCGGGAAGCCGCCGCGCTTTGTCGGCGATCGCGCCGAGCGGCGTCGGCCAAAAGCAGTCCAGGAGAGGCCTGCGCCTGCAAAGTCCATCGAGGCGCTGCTGCCGACCAAGGTGCAGACCGTCACGGTCACGGCCGACGAGAACAACATGCGCGTTGACCGTTTCCTGGAAGCGCGCTTTCCCGGCCTGTCGTTCTCCCACATCCAGCGCGTCGTGCGCAAAGGCGAGCTGCGCGTCGACGGCAAGCGCGTCGACAGCAAAGACCGGCTGGAGGAGGGACAGAGCGTCCGTATCCCGCCGCTCAAGCTCGATGCGCCGAAGGTCGTCGGCGAGCTCTCGGAGGCCGCGCAGAAGACGCTGAAGGCGCTGAAGGAGATGACGATCTGGGAGGACGACGACGTCCTCGTCCTGAACAAGCCGGCCGGCCTTGCCGTGCAGGGTGGCTCGGGCATGACGCGGCACATCGACCAGATGCTTGAGGTGATGCGCGATGCCAAAGGCCAGAAGCCGCGTCTCGTCCACCGTATCGATCGCGAGACCTCGGGCTGTCTCCTGATCGCCAAGACGCGCTTCGCTGCCTCACACCTGACCGGCGCGTTCCGCTCGCGCTCGGCGCGAAAGGTCTATTGGGCCTTGGTGCCGGGCCTGCCGAAGCCGAAGCAGGGCCGCATCTCGACCTTCCTTGCAAAGGAGGAGGGCGAGGACGACACCATCATGCGCATCGCCCAGCATGGCGATGAGGGCGCCAGTCACGCGGTGACGTACTACGCCGTGGTCGAGACCGCCGGCAACAAGCTGACCTGGGTGTCGCTGAAGCCGGTGACGGGCCGCACCCACCAGCTGCGCGCCCACATGGCCCATATCGGCCATCCCATCGTCGGCGATCCCAAATATTTCAACATCGAGAACTGGCAGCTGCCGGGCGGCTTGCAGAACCGGCTGCATCTGCTCGCACGCCGGATCGTCATCCCGCATCCGCGCGGCGGCGTGATCGACGCCACCGCGCCGTTGCCGCCGCACATGCAGCAGTCGTGGAACCTGCTGGGTCTGGACGCAACCAGATTTGATCCGATCGAGAACGCGCCTGAAGAATAGTGAGGTTGAATAGGGGCGGCTGGCGCACGACATGTTCCCCCATGAGACGATTGTCGATCTGCTTTGCGCTCTTGGCTACTCTGTTGGTAGAGCCTGCCGCCCGCGCGCAATATGTCTCGCCGGACGCCGCGCGGCTCGCTCCACCGCTGCCTGGGCCGCCACCGCCGCCGAAGATCGAGGTGCCCAAGGTTCCGCAGTTTGACGCGCCGCCGCGCTACAATTACCAGCCGCTCCCGCGCAATTCGTTCAGCGATCGCGTCACGAAATGTCTTCACGACGGCGCAGCCGCAGGACTGGGGCCGGCCGATCGCGGCACGTACGCGCGCATGTGTGCGAACTAGCAGCACTCCTGGTCCTACTGGCGAGGTCGTGACGACACTGGTAATTCGACTGACGACAGGAACAAGAAAACGACATGCGCGAATTGTTCGAAGAAGCTGCGGGGCAGCTCCCGCCTGATCCCCGGGAATCGGCGCGCGCGTCCGCGCGCACGCCGCTGCGCAAGCGCTTCTACAAGGAGGCCGGCGTCGTCGATGCCGAGGGCGGCTTCGCCATCACTCTCGACGGCAAGCCGATCCGTACGCCCTCCGGCCGCCAATTGGTGATCCCGACCCGCGCGCTCGCAGATAGCGTCGCCGCGGAATGGGCCGCCCAGGGCGAGGCGATCGATCCCGTTACCATGCCGTTGACGCGCATCGCCAACAGCGTGGTCGAGGGCGTTATCGATCGCGTCGAGCTCGTCAGCGACGACCTCGCCAAATATTTCGAGTCTGACCTGCTGTTCTATCGTGCCGGCCATCCTGAGGGACTGGTCGCCCGGGAGGCCGCGCATTGGGATCCTGTGCTGTCCTGGGCGGCGCAGACGCTGGGTGCGCATTTCATCCTGTCCGAAGGCGTCATGCACGTGAAGCAGCCGGACGAGGCGGTGAAGGCCGCACGGGCCGCGCTGCCCGGCGACCCCTGGTCGGTCGCCGCGCTCCACATGGTGACCACCCTGACCGGATCGGCGCTGCTCGCGCTGGCGCTGGACCAGGACGTGCGCGATGCCGACCAGGTCTGGGCCGCCGCCCATGTCGACGAGGACTGGAACGTCGAGCAATGGGGCTTGGACGAGGAGGCGGCCGCCCGCCGCGCCGCCCGCCTGAAGGATTTCCAGGCCGCTGCGACGGTTCTGGCGGCGGTGAAGCCGCCGGCCGTGCCAGGTTAACGAGAGGTTTACGAGGCAGCGGTTACGGTAGCCAGCATTCCCCTAGGGCTGCCGAGATGCCGACGCCGGTCACCCCCATCGCTCCCGTCAACGCTGCCAGCCGCCCGGCTGATGCGGCGACGCCGGATCTCGTGCTGCAAGCCGGCAGTGTCGTCGATGCCAGGGTGGTCAGCGTGCTCGCCGACAATCTGGTGCGGATCGCGATCGCCAACCTGGCGATGGACGTGATGTCGGAGGTGGCGCTGACGCCGGGGCAGAATCTCCAGCTCGCGGTCTCGCAGAGCAACGGCACCATTCGCCTTGCAGTCATGGCCGGGGCGGGCGAGGCGGCGGGAGATCAGGTCACGCTGACCCCGCGCGCGGCCTCGCTGGTGGACAGCCCGCCGCTGGCGCCGTCGGTGGCGACGGCACGGAACACCCTCACTCCGTCCGAGCAGGTCGCCGTCCAAACGGCCTCTGCCGGGGCCGTGACCAAACAGGGCAGCCAGGCGCCGCTGTTTGCCAACCTGGCCTCCGTCGTGACGAGCAGCAATCTGCCCGCCGGGCTGAAGCAGGCGGTGCTCGACGTGCTGGCGCAGCAGACGCCGCTCAACACCGCCCTCGACGGCGGTGATATCGAATCCGCCTTCCAGAAATCCGGATTGTTTCTCGAGTCGTCATTGGCCGCAGGCACGACACCGTCCTCCGGCGCGATCCCGGACTTGAAGGCCGCACTGCTGGTGTTGCGCCAGACCCTGGCATCGACCTCCGGCGCGGCGCAGGCAACTGCGTCAGCTGTGCCGTTGCCGGCGAGTGCTGCGGCCACGACGCAGACCGCAGCCTCCGCGCTGGCGGGCGAAACGGCCCAAGCGGCGTCGCCGGAACTCGCTCAACCGGCGCAAGCGTCGCGCGGCGCGCTCGCTGTCGCCGTGCTGGCCCATGCGGCGGGGAACAATCCGCAAGCCTTGGTGTCGCGCACCATGTCCGGGGGCCTTGCCGCGAGCTTGCTGCAGGAGGTCACCGAAAACCTGCCGCGCCTGACCGGCAACGTGCCGGGCTCCAACAAGTCCGTGCCGGACGCCCATATCTTCGAGGCGGCCGCACACCCGACACCTCCACCGGTCCGCGGTGCGCTGCCGGCGCCTCAGTCCATCGCCGCGCCGTCGCTCGCACCGGATACGCCGCTGGCTGCGACCGTGCATCGTCTGCTCGATGACACCGATGCCGCGATCGCGCGGCAGACGCTGTTGCAAATTGCCTCGCTTCCCGATCGCACCGACGCCAGCGGCCACCGCATCGATCCGGCCGTGCCGCAGTGGAATTTCGAGATTCCGTTCGCGACCCCGCAAGGTACCGCGATGGCGCAGTTCGAGATCTCGCGCGACGGCGGCAATGAGTCGGACGATCCCGCCAAGCGCGCCTGGCGCGCGCGCTTCTCGCTCGATGTCGAGCCGGCCGGACCCGTGCATGCGCTGATCACGCTGAACGGCGACAAGACCTTCGTTCGGATGTGGGCGGAGCGGCCGGTCACGGCGCAGCAGCTCCGCGCCGGCATCGGTGAGCTCAGCCAGGCATTGACGAAGGCCGAGCTCAAGCCCGGCGATATCGTGGTCCGCGACGGCACGCCGCCGGCTCCGGCGCCCGCTCGCGCCGGCCACTTCCTGGATCGCGCCACATGAGCAATCCCTCCAAGCTCGCGATCGCGCTGCATTACGAGAAGGGATCTGGCGCGCCCGTCGTCGTCGCCAAGGGCAAGGGCACGATCGGCGAGAAGATCGTCGAGATCGCCAAGGCCCACGACATTCCGATCGAGGAGAACGAGGTTCTGGCCGGCGCGCTGTCGAAGGTCGAGCTCGGCGACGAGATCCCGCCAGATCTCTACAAGGCCGTCGCCGAGGTGCTGGTGTTCGTGCTGCGGCTGTCGGGCCGGGGGCGGTAAACACAACCTGTCATCGTTTCAACACTTAGCGGCTGCATGGTCGCGCTGGTTTTCGCTGCTCACGGATATCGCTTTTGCTGACCCGCCGTTCCACCCTCGGCCTCCTCGCCGCAACCGCGATCCTGCCTCGACGCGCGCGCGCCCATGTCGCGCCGCCGCGCAATGAAATCCGCGACGCTCTTGCAAAGCGCTTCACCGACCTCGGCACGTCGGGCACCTTCGTCGGCTACAAGGTCGAGGACTATCTGATCGTCGCCAGCGACAAGGAGCGCTCGGGCGAGGGCAAGTTGCCGGCCTCGACCTTCAAGATTCCCAACTCGCTGATTGCGCTCGAGGCCGGTGTCGTCACTGACCCCGACAAGGACGTGTTTGCCTGGGACGGCGTCAAGCGCCCGATCGAGGCCTGGAACAAGGATCACACGCTGCGCAGCGCGATCGCGGTGAGCGCGGTGCCGGTCTATCAGGAGATCGCGCGCCGCATCGGCGAGGCGCGCATGCAGCAATATGTCGACGCGTTCGACTACGGCAATCGCGACATCGGCGGCGGCATCGACCAGTTCTGGCTCACCGGGGCCTTGCGCATCGATCCGGTCGAGCAGGTCGATTTCGTCGACCGGCTGCGCCGCCGCGCGCTGCCGATCTCAAAGCGCAGCCAGGATCTCGTTGCCGATATCCTGCCGGCGACGAAGGTCGGCGACGCCGTCATCCGCACCAAATCCGGTCTCCTGGGCGCCGAGCGCGGCGAGCCGTCGCTCGGCTGGATGGTCGGCTGGGCCGAGAAGGGCGAGGCACATACCGTGTTCGCGCTCAACATGGATTGCAAAGAGCCACGGCACATCGAGGCTCGCATGACGCTGACGCAAGCCTGCCTTGCCGAGATCGGCGCGATCTAGCGCGACCGTGTGGTTGATGGAGAAGCAACCCGATCCCACACGGTCAGCTTAAGCGCGCGGTTGCAGATCAGCCGGCACCTGAACCTCGGTCGTCGCAATCAGGCGCCAATCGGCGAGCGCGGCCAAACGGTGGGGCTCGGCCTCACGCCGGTAATCGGAGCTCAAGACGATCGCTCGAAAGGTCGCGAAGTCAGGGTAACGGACGATTGCGGCGTCGTGCCAGGCTTCGCCTTGCGCGGCCACCAGCAGAGCTCCGACAGATCCAAGCCAAGTTGGCCTGACCCCTTGCGGAGTCGCGATCTTGCGAAATGCGGGGACATAGCGCGTGAAATAGGCTTCGCGGCCGCTACAGGCCGGTAGCTCGGATTTGTCCGGGTACAAGGCCTCATCCCGATAGCGCAGAAGATTGAGCATGAAGATGGGTTGATATCCGGGCAGGCTCGAGGCTGCCATGTCGAGTGATGCATGATCGATATCGACGAACATTGTTCTCTCCGGTCGCGGGGTCTTGCTGCGCTGATATCGCCTTCGAACGCCCGGCCTTGTAGTGGTTTCGGTGTCACCGCTATGATGACGTCATGGCAACACCAAGCGGCCATCAGCAACTCCTCGGCAATTCTGAGCGCCAACCCGGCGGTCCAGCTCGAGCTGAAAGTCGACGATTTCGGGGACGGAGTTCAGGCGTTGTCGGGTTTTGCCGTGAGCGCCCGGTCAATCGCAAAGCCGCCGATCTCGCTCATGGCCTGCGAGATCGGATCACCGCGCCGGGCAAAGCCGCTAGAGAGATAATCGAACTGCGTCCGCGCCAGCCGCAGCACTTCGATCGGCACCGAGACCGCGGTCTCGTTGAGGCTGTCGACGGAGGCGCGCAAGCTGTCGAGCTCCGTCGTGAGCTTGCCGATATGTCTCTCGGCATGCTGCATCAGCTCGAGCAGCTTGCCGCGCTCGGCATCGAAGGCGGCGCGCTCGGCTGCGGTCGCGGCGGTGAGCTCGGCGAGCTGTGCCCGCAGCGCCGCGATCTGGCCGACCATGGCGTCGGAGGCGAGTTCGGCGGACTCGCGCAGCACGGCGCTGCGCGTGCTCTCTTCCTGCGCCTGATGATAGAGCCGCTCGGCCGACATCGCCCGCTGGCTCAGCGTCTCGATCATGCTGGCTGCGCGCAGCAGCATCTCGCCGTACGCCCCGACACCATGCCGGCCATGCGGCGCAGGAAGTCGATCGTTTCGGACGCTGGGTTCGGCGGCAAGGGGACGACCGTCGCGGACATCTCGGTGATGCCAGTAGGTAGACGCTGGAGCCAGGGCAGATGCTCACCGCCGTACCGACTGGGCTCACGCAACATTCGGCGCCTGATCTGACTCGGAGCAAGCCTGAATCGGTCGGCCCGGTCAACCTGCCGGGCTGCCAAATGTGAGGTCAGGAATCCTTCTGCCGCCCAATCCGCCCCAGGTGGGTGAAGCCGAACCCGGCGGAATATTTCAGGCCGTAGCCGAGCGCCCGGTCGATGCCGATATGGGCAAGCCAGATCAAGGCGATGGAGAGGGTGAGGGGCGAGGCGAGGGCGAAGCCCAGCGTCAGCAGCGCCACCGGCACCAAGTAGCTGTGGGCGGCGTTGTAGACCATCGCCCCGAACCTGGCGTCGGACAGGTAGGCCAGGAAGCTCAGATCGGGTACGAAGAACAGCAGCGCAAACACCAGCCACGACCCGTCCCAGGCCGCATAGAGCGTCACCATCCCTGCAAACAGGGTGAGGCCCTCCAGCCGCAGCAGGATGTTGACGCCGCCTGTTGCAGCGCCCGTCTCGGCCGTTCCTTCGCTCACGCTCGCCTCCTGGGCAAAACTTTGTAATTCCTTGCGCTTTCCCGCTGCGGCAGGGCAGCCCTGCGACCGCGAAAGCGGCTTTCCGGGCCGCAAAATGCCGTGTTAGAACCCGCCCATCACTTAAGAACTGGCGGGAGCAAATGAAACACATCCTGGACGCCCTTGAAGATCGTCGTGCCGGCGCAAAGCTCGGCGGCGGGGAGAAGCGCATCGAGGCGCAGCACGCCCGCGGCAAGCTGACGGCCCGCGAGCGCATCGAGCTTCTGCTCGACAAGGGATCGTTCGAGGAGTTCGACATGTTCGTCGAGCACCGCTCCACCGAGTTCGGCATGGAGAAGACCAAGGTGCCGGGCGACGGCGTCGTCACCGGCTGGGGCACCGTCAACGGTCGCAAGACTTTTGTCTTTGCCAAAGACTTTACGGTGTTCGGCGGCTCGTTGTCCGAAACGCACGCGCTGAAAATTACAAAACTCCAGGACATGGCGATGAAGGCGAGGGCGCCCATCATCGGCCTCTATGACGCCGGCGGCGCCCGCATCCAGGAAGGCGTCGCCGCGCTCGCCGGCTATTCCTACGTCTTCCGCCGCAACGTGCTTGCCTCGGGCGTGATCCCGCAGATCTCCGTCATCATGGGCCCCTGCGCCGGCGGCGACGTCTATTCGCCTGCGATGACCGACTTCATCTTCATGGTGAAGAACACCAGCTACATGTTCGTCACCGGCCCGGACGTCGTGAAGACCGTGACCAACGAGGTCGTCACCGCCGAAGAGCTCGGCGGCGCCTCGGTGCACGCCACGCGCTCCTCAATCGCCGACGGCGCCTTCGAGAACGACGTCGAGACCCTCTTGCAGATGCGTCGCCTGATCGACTTCCTGCCCTCCAACAACACCGACGGCGTGCCGGAATGGCCGAGCTTCGATGACATCGAGCGGGTCGACATGTCGCTCGACACGCTGATCCCCGACAATCCGAACAAGCCCTATGACATGAAGGAGCTGATCCTGAAGGTCGTGGACGAGGGCGACTTCTTCGAGATCGCGGAAGCCTTCGCCAAGAACATCGTCACCGGCTTTGGTCGCATTGCCGGGCGCACGGTCGGCTTCGTCGCCAACCAGCCGATGGTGCTGGCCGGCGTGCTCGACAGCGACGCATCGCGCAAGGCGGCACGCTTCGTCCGCTTCTGCGACGCCTTCAACATCCCGATCGTCACCTTCGTCGACGTGCCGGGCTTCCTGCCCGGCACCGCGCAGGAATATGGCGGCCTGATCAAGCACGGCGCGAAGCTCCTGTTCGCCTATTCGCAGTGCACCGTGCCGCTCGTCACCATCATCACCCGCAAGGCCTATGGCGGCGCCTTCGACGTCATGGCCTCCAAGGAGATCGGCGCCGACATGAACTACGCCTGGCCGACCGCCCAGATCGCGGTGATGGGCGCCAAGGGCGCGGTCGAGATCATCTTCCGCAGCGATATCGGCGACCCCGACAAGATCGCCGCCCGGACCAAGGAATACGAGGACCGCTTCCTGTCGCCATTCATCGCCGCCGAGCGCGGCTATATCGACGACGTCATCATGCCGCACTCGACAAGAAAGCGCATCGCGCGGGCGCTGGCGATGCTGAAGGACAAGAAGACGGAAATGCCGGCGAAGAAGCACGACAATTTGCCGTTGTAATAGGAGCTAGCCCGGATGAGCGCAGCGAAATCCGGCCCTTTGCCGAGGTCCCGCATGTCGCTTTGCTCATGCGGGCGACAGGCTCCTTCTGATTTGGCACGCTCGATCCAATGACCGAAGACGATCCTTCCGACGAAATCTCCGACATCGAAGATCGCATCGAGGCGCTCGCCGAGATCGCTGAGCGGTGCCGCAAGTACATCCTGGCGTCCAAGATCGCGATCGGTGGCGGGGCGGCGCTGCTGCTGGTGACGATCCTCGGTCTGTTCGGATTTGGTCAGACTGCCGCGCTCGGATCGATTGCGCTGGTGCTCGGCGGGATCGTCTCGCTCGGCTCGAATGTCTCGACGTTGCGGCAGACGGACGAGGCCATCAGTGCTGCGGAGGCGCGGCGTGCGGCGTTGATCGGCAGCATTGACCTCAGGGTCGTTGCCGATGCGCCGCTGAAGCTGGTGTGACGCGTAGGGTGGATTAGCGACAGCTAATCCACCAAGGTTTGCGTCACCGGGATCGAGAAGTGGCGGATTACGCTAGCGCTAATCCGCCCTACGTATCCTCTCCGGTGCGCTTCACGCGGCGGTCTTGAGCGTCAGCTCCGACAATTCGGCGCGGCATTCGGCGGCGTAGGCCTGGAGCCGGTCGGCGGTCTGCCGGTCGAGGATGGCCTTGGCCAACCGCTCGGCGCGGGCGATCTGTCGCTTGAGATATTCGATGCGGACCATGGGTCACCTGTCGAATTGAATCGTTCCGATGCCGGCGACTCTATGCCAAGCACAGCATCGATTATGTGAGGTGCATCACGCCCCGCGCGCCTTATCCGCCGCGGCGAAATGCGCCAGCTGGTCGGCGTGGGCTTTGGCAAACGCCGGACGTCCGGTGGCGCGCGCGACGTAGGCGCGGCAGGCAGGACTGTCCGTCAGCCCGTTGAATCCATCGATGACGCGCAGCACGTCCGCCATCAGGATGTCGGCGACGGAGAAGGAGCCCGCCAGCCATTCGCGGCTGCCCAGCACCGGCTCGAGATGCTTGAGCCGAAGCTTGAGGAAGTCATCCACGAACTTCCATGCTGCCGTGTCGGTAGGATGTCCCATGAATTTGGACATGCCCCAGGGCAGGCTGGCCATCTCCACCGAATTGAGCGCCGCGAACACCCACTCCGCCGCTTCAGTGCGGCCGCGCGGGTCCTTTGGCATCAGCCTCTCGCTGAGGCCGCCGAGATGCAGCAGGATCGCGCCGGTCTCGAAGATCGAGAGGTCGCCGTCGGTCAGCCACGGAACCTGGCCGAACGGCTGGTGGGCGAAGTGCGCGGGCCCGCGGTCGTCGAATGGCACGCTGGCGACGCGATAGGGCAAGGCGGCTTCTTCGAGGGCCCAGCGCACGCGGAAGTCGCGCACGAAGCCTCGCGGCGCTGCGGGAACCCAATCGAAGGTGGTCAGGGTGAGGTCGGCCATTTGCTGTCTCCGTGTGCCGGTTCAACGCAAAGGACGAACGAAGGGCGCCCATTCCGACACCGGCGGCGACTCCTTTTGTTGCCGGCGGCTTAACCGGCTAGGCTCGCCCCAAACAACAGGAGGAAATCCGATGCCAGCAGCCTTCTTCGTCGTTCGCGCCGTCGTGTCCGACGCCGAAAAGCGCGCTGCGTTCGACCGGTGGTACGAGACGGAACACCTGCCCGACGCAGTGAAGGTCTTCGGCGTGAGCAAGGCGTGGCGGTTCTGGAGTCTCGACGATCCCTCGCTGCACCAGGCGATGTATCAGTTCGACGACGAGGCCAAGCTGAACGCAATGCTGAAAGGCGACGCGCTGAAAAAGCTCGTCGCCGATTTCAACCGCGACTGGCCCGACGTGAAGCGCTCGCGCGAGACGCTGGTGCTGGCGCAGGAGTTTGCGACGTAGCGAGGTCCTGTAACCCGGACGGAGTTACGAATTCTTCATCTCGGCTCGCATGAATCTGAACGCCGGCTTCAGCTTCGGTTCATGGCGTTGCGGCGACATTCCTTCTGCATCACGGGTACGATGATCCAAGAAGGAAGAAACGATGGAGCGCCGGAACTTTTTGAAACTTGCCTTGGGATTGATGGCGGGCGCCGCTGCCTTCGCCGCGACCGCGGCACAGGCCGCGCCGCTGTCACCGCAGCCGCTCGCTGATCCCACTCACGCGCCGCAAGGCAATCCCGACGCTCATCCCGCTGTCACGACCAGTGAGGAAGCTGCGCAACTCGCTCCTGAGCAGGTTCACTGGCGTGGGCGTGGCCGCCACTGGGGCTGGCACCGCCGTCATTGGCGCCGGCGTCACCGGCGCTGGCGCCGCCGCCATTATTGGTAAGCTCGCGACCATTCGCGGACTCGACGGGGATCGCCGCTGGCGGTCCCCGTTTCGATTCTGGAGACGCCCGGCTCCGTGGGCGAAAGTCAGAGCCCCAAAAGAAAATGGCCGCAGCGGATGCCGCGCGGCCATTCTGGAGTGCGAAGAAGATCAGTAAGGACGGCAGCGGCCGGCGTACCAGCGGAAGCCGTAAGGGCAGACGCGCGCGCGGGGCACCACGACGACCGGCGGGGCGACCACCACGGGGGCGGGGCGCACGACGACTGCGCCACGCATCGGGCGGCACTGACCATAGGGGCCGCGATAAAACCCTCGGCCGCAGCCCTCGGCGGCGCTGGCCGCCTCGCTGAAACCGACGACGGCCGCGCTGGCGAGCATGACGGCGGCTAACAGGTATTTCATTTTTGATCTTCCTTCTCGTCCTGGGGGCAGGCTTAGGGGGATGGCGCTTGTGGCGCACAATGAATCAACAGACACGATTCGACACGTTAAAATTGGAGAAACGTGCCGGCACGTCGCGATCCAAACCTGCCAATCATGACCTGAATGCGGCATGAACGTTCCCCGCATCTGGTCCCGGACGACACGCTGGTGTCGCTAGCGGCCGAGAAAGCCCAGCACCAGTTCCTTGTACGTCTCCGGCGCCTCCAGGAACACGAGATGGCCGGTGCCGGGGATCACCTCGGCCCACGCGTTCGGCATCTTCGCGGCGAGCTGCTTCGCAAGCTCTGCGTTCTGCCCCATCTTGGCCCGCAGCGCCTCCGGCGCGAGCGGCCGGCCCGGCGCGTTGTGGTCGTCCGCGCCCATGATGAACAGAGTCGGTGTCGCGATCAGCGGGATCTCGTGCGCCACCGGTTCACGATAGATCATCTGGCCGGAAGAGACGAAGGCGCGCAGCCAGCGCGGATAGTCCGGGCTGCCCTTGATATTGAAGCGGGCCTCGATGAACGGCGTGATCGCCTCGGCCGGCAGCTTGATTGCGTAATTGGTCTGGAGCTGCTTGCGATAGCCGTCGGCGGTGAGCTTGTCCTCGGTCTCGATCATCTTCTCGGTCGGCGTCGGCGGCACGTAGAGGCGGTAGTCCTCGAGCCCGATCGGCGCGGTCAGCACCAGATGGGCGAGGCGGTCCGGATAGGCGTGAGCGATGCGCACGCCGAGCATGCCGCCGAGCGAATGCGCGACGATCTCGGCCTTGTCGATTTTGAGGTGATCGAGCAGCGCAATGGTGTTGCGCGCCAGATTGTCGAAATGCAGCTCGCCCGCCGGCTTGGAAGACTTGCCGAAACCGACCTGGTCCGGCACCACGACACGAAAGCCGGCCTCGCTCAGCATCTTGATCACGGGCGCCCAATAGCTCGACGGAAAATTGCGCCCGTGCAGCAGCACGACGGTGCGGCCGTTCGGCCGTGCCGCGGCGACATCCATATAGGCCATGCTGAGCTGCTCGCCGTCGTTGACGACGGGGAGCAAGTGCACGGGGTAAGGATAGGCAAAGCCTTCGAGCGCGATGCCATAGGGCTCGCGGGGCGTGGCATCGGCGGCGTAGGTCGATGTGAGTTGGAAAGTAAGAAGGGCGGCGGCGAGCGCGGCCAGGAAGATGCGGTTCATCACAGTCTCCGTCATGCCCGGGCTTGTCCAGGGCATTCACGTGCCAGCCGCAATAAAGACGTGGATGGCCGGGTCAAGCCCGGCCATGACGAGAGTGCACATTCACACGCAAACGTGCGATCTCACAGAGCTTGTGTGATCAGTCCTTCCCATTCGCGAACAGCGCAGCGAACTGCTTCTCGCCGGTACGGGTGAAATTCACGATACGGCTGCCGGGCGTGGGATCGCGCGCGGCCCATTTCAACTCGGCGAAGCGTTGCATCATGGCCGCGCCCAACGTGCCGGCGAGATGGTGCCGCCGCTCGCTCCAGTCGAGGCAGGCCTTGCAGACCGGGCGGCGCGGATGGCTGAGCATGTCGGGCGAGATCTGCAGGTGCTTCACAAGAAAGCGCTCGCCCTCGGCGGTCAGCTCGATCTCCTGCTTCTTCTGCCTGACCAGATGCCGCTCGCGCAAGGAGTCCAGCATCTGCACGCCGAGGTCGCCGGCGAGATGGTCGTAGCAGATCCGCGCGCGCCGCAGCGCAGGGTCCTTCGGCCCGGTGCGCACGCGCATATGGCCGGTCCGCGCGGCAAGGCCGGCGAGCCCCTCGAGCACGCCGGCGACGTCGTCGTCGGTGAGGCGGTAATAGCGGTGGCGGCCCTGTTTCTCCGGCTCGATCAGGCCGCCGGCCTCGAGCTTCGACAGATGCGAGCTTGCAGTCTGCGGCGTGATGCCGGCCTCCTGAGCCAGCTCGCTCGCCGTGAGCGCACGGCCGTTCATCAGCGCCGTGAGCATATTGGCGCGGGCGGGGTCGCCGACCAGCGAGGCGACCATGGCGATGTCAGGTCCTGATTTCATGCTTCGATGGTAACCGAAGCGTTGGCGTCGGGCAAGGGCGTATCGTGTCACCACGTCGTCATTGCGAGCGTAGCGAAGCAATCCAGACTGCGTCCGCCGAGGGTCTCCTGGATTGCTTCGCTACGCTCGCAATGACGGCGAAAACAAAGGAGCCCATCATGTCCGTCACCGTCTTCATCCGCTACCAGCTCGATCCGTTCAAGCGCGCGCAGTTCGAGGAATATTCGAAGCGCTGGCTCACCATCATCCCGAGATGTGGCGGCGAGTTGATTGGCTACTTCATGCCGCATGAGGGCACCAACAACATTGCGTCCGCCCTGATCTCGTTCGAGAGCCTGGCCGCCTATGAAGCCTATCGCAAACGGCTGCGCGCCGATCTCGACGGTATGGCAAACTTCAACTTTGCCGAGGCGGAGAAATTCATCCTCGCCGAAGAACGCACCTTCCTGCGCAAGGTGGTATTGTAGGCCCACCAACAGCAGGAGACGCCCATGATCGCCGTGATCTTCGAGGTCTGGCCCAAGCCGGAACACCGCCAGACCTATTTCGACCTTGCAGCCGATCTGAAGCCGCTGCTGCAGACCATCGACGGCTTCATCTCGGTCGAGCGATTCGAGAGCCTGACCGAGAAGGGCAAGATCCTGTCGGTGTCGTTCTGGCGGGATGAAGCGGCCGTCCAGGCCTGGCGCAACACGATGGAGCACCGCCGCACCCAGGCCAGGGGCAGGGCGCAGATCTTCGCCGATTATCACTTACGCATCGCCAGCGTCATCCGCGACTACGGCATGAACGACCGCGACGAGGCGCCGAAGGACAGCCGCTCCGTGCATGACGCGCACTAGCGGACTCGAGAACGCAGCCTTATCTCTGCGCGGCTAACAAGGGAGAGAAACATGCACGTGACGACCGCTGACAAGCGCGCGACGTTCAGGAAGATGCACGAGAGCGGCTGCTTCATCTTGCCCAATCCGGTCGATGTCGGCAGCGCGAAAGCCTTGCAGCATCTCGGCTTCAACGCGATCGCGTCATCGAGCGCGGGCTTTGCCTGGACCATCGGCAAGGCCGACAACCACGTCACCGTCGAGGACGTCTGTCAGCATCTGGCAGCATTGAGCTCGGCTGTCGACATCCCCGTGAACGCCGATTTCGAGGGTGGCTTTGCGGTCGAGCCGGACAAGGTCGCGGACAATGTCGAGCGCGGTGTGCGCACCGGCGTTGCGGGCCTCTCGATCGAGGATTCCACCGGCGACAAGGACAAGCCGCTCTACGATCGCGCGCTGGCCGTCGAGCGCATCAAGGCCTCGCGCAAGGCGATCGGCGACAGCGGCACGCTGCTGGTCGGCCGCTGCGAGGCCTATCTGTGGGGCGTGACCGATCTCAAGCTCGTCATCGACCGGCTCACCGCCTATGCCGATGCTGGCGCCGACTGCCTCTATGCGCCGGGTCTGAAGAGCCGCGAGGACATCGCCGCGGTGGTCAAGGCGGTCGCACCGAAGCCGTTCAATCTTCTGATCGGCGGCTCCGGCCTGTCGCTGCAGGAAGCCCAGGATCTCGGCGTGCGCCGCATCAGCGTCGGCGGCTCGCTCGCCCGCGCCGCCTGGGGCGGCTTCATGCGCGCGGCCAAGGAGATGGCGGAGAAGGGGACCTTCACCGAGCTCGGCGGCGGCTATCCCGGCGGCGAGCTCAACAAGATGTTCGGGTAGGCAAACGAAAGCGGCGGGATGTTGCATCCCGCCGCTCTCGCGCATCATTACGAAATGTTACTTCGCGCCGTCGGACGGAGCTGGCGTATTCGGGGCCGGCCTGTTCGGCGCTGCACCCGTGGTCACGCCCGGCTCGGTGTTGCTGCGCGGCGTCACGTCACGGATGCCGGGAGGTGCGGCCGGATTGGTCGGCTGCGTCTGCGCAGTCTGCGAGGCCGGTGTGTTGCTGGCCTCGTTGGTGGTGCTGGAATTGTTCAAGCCGTAGAACACTGCGCCCAGCACCAGGGCGACAGCGACCGCAAACAGCGCGATCTTGCCGCTGGAGGCGGGGCCTTCCCCGAGCT
Organism: Bradyrhizobium sp. BRP20; assembly: GCF_020194215.1. Taxonomy (NCBI): domain Bacteria; kingdom Pseudomonadati; phylum Pseudomonadota; class Alphaproteobacteria; order Hyphomicrobiales; family Nitrobacteraceae; genus Bradyrhizobium; species Bradyrhizobium sp. BRP20. Next base: position 396,852 of record NZ_JADYVY010000004.1, read on the forward strand.
CGGGATCGGCCTGCAGGTCGGCATCCCGGCGCGCCGCGCGAGAGTACTCATCGTCGGCGAGGTTCGGGCGGTACGGATCGTTGGGAAAACGGTCGTCTGCCATCGATTTGGTCTCCTCGGTTATGACCCGGGGACAACCCTCAGCTGCGAGATTCTGTTCCGCCGCCTTGATGCTTTCGTCGCATGTTGCCTCGGTGTGGGGAATCGGGAACCTGTTCCATGGGAACCCGCGCCTGAGTTCGCGGGCCACGGAGAGGGAACACGCGATGTGGAGCCTGCCGCCTACCGATAGCGTGCTGCATTTCCTCTCCCTGGCTGCGGTGGCCGCGCAGGGCATGACGGCTGCGCTCGCTGCCGGACGCCGCAGCATGGATTGGCTGGGCGTCTGCTTCCTCGGCTGCATCACCGCGCTCGGCGGTGGCACGTTGCGCGATCTCTTCCTCGGACATTATCCGCTGGCCTGGGTGCAGAACCCGATCTATCTCGCGCTCGCCGGCGGCGCCGCCTTCCTCACCATCCTGTTTGCGCGCCTCGTGCACCGGCTGAAGGTCGCCTTCATCGTGCTCGATGCCATCGGTCTCGTCGTCTTCACCATGGCCGGCTGCGACGTAGCCTGGCAGTTGGATGCTTCGCTGCCGATCGTCATCGTCTCGGGCATGGTGACGGGTTGCGCCGGCGGCGTGCTGCGCGACGTGCTCTGCAACGACGTGCCGCTGCTGTTTCGCTCCGAGCTCTATGCCAGCGTCTCGGTGGTGACGGGGTTGTTCTATGCGACCGCGTTCGGTCTCAAGCTCAACGCGGAGCTCTGGACCATTTTGACATTTGTCCTCGGCATCAGCTTCCGCCTGCTTGCGGTGCGCTACAAATGGGAGATGCCGAAATTCGTGTTCACGGGGGATGAAGAGCGGTGAGCGCTGTCGCGCGCGAGTGGCGAATAGCGAATGGTTCTGGGCCATTCGCCACTCGCTATTCCCCATTCGCCTCTCGCTTCCTTGCTTTTGCCACCTGTGCCGGTGTCACCAGCGGGCCTGCATTGCCCCAGGAATTGCGGATGTAGTTCGTCACCGCGGCGATCTCGGCGTCGGACAGCTGCTTGGCGTAAGCCGGCATCTCGCCGGTGTTCGGCGCGCGCGGCGTCGTCACGGTGTGGGCACCGTCGAGGATGATGCGCAAGGTCGAGGACGGATTGATCGATTGCAGCAGCGCATTGCCCGGCAGCGGCGGGTAGATGCGCGGGCTGCCTGTGCCGTCGGCCTCGTGGCAGGCGATACAGAGCTTTGCGTAGACCGCCTGGCCGGCCTTCATCTCGGCAGCGTCCGGCGGCGTCACGATGGTCTCGCGCCGGGCCGGCGGCAGGCTCTTCAGATAGGTCGCGATCGCGCGCACGTCGGCATCGCTCATCTTCGAGGTCGAGTTGACGACGACCTCCGCCATCGGCCCGCCGGCGTGGCTTTTGGCGTTGCGCCCGCTTTGCAGGTACTCCGTGATATCGGCCTCGCTCCAGGATTTCAGCCCGGTGCGGGCGGCGCCATCGAGCCGCGGTGCGAACCAGCCGCCGACCGCGTTGCCGGACAGCGCCTGCGCATCCCGGTCGGCGCCGAAATAATTCTTGGGCGTGTGGCAGGCGCCGCAATGGCCGAGCCCGGTGACCAGGTAGCCGCCTCTGTTCCAGGCCGCGCTCTTGGTCTGGTCCGGCTCGAACAGGCCGGGCTTGAAATACATCGTGTTCCAAAGCCGCATCAGGCCGCGATAGCCGAATGGCCAGCGCAGCTCCGGCGGCTTGTTGCGGCTGGTGACGGGCGCCAGCGTGGCGAGATAGGCGCGGATCGCCAGCGTGTCGTCCTTCGTCATCTTCGTGAAGTAGGGGTAGGGGAACGCCGGGTAATAGTTCGAGCCGTCGGGCGCGACGCCGGTGCGCAAGGCGCGGGTGAAATCGGCATCCGTCCAGCCGCCGATGCCAGTGTCACGGTCCGGCGTCAGGTTCGGCGCATAGATCGCGCCAAAGGGCGTGTCGATGCGCTTGCCGCCCGCGAACGGTTTGGCCGGATCGGCAGTGTGGCAGCCCGCGCAGTCGCCGGCCTCGACCAGCGCCTTGCCATAGGCGATCAGCTCGGGCGATGGTCCGGCGGCGCCGGCCGCGCTTGTGACCGTACTTGCAACCGCACTGCACAACGCCAGGCCCACAAGCGCCAGGCCCGTCAGAATCGTCCGCATCGACAGCCTCCCCTGCGACCCATCGACCCTACCTGCGTGAAGGGAAGCGTCGATTCATTTCGCAACGATGGGGGTATGGTGACACAAACTGAAAATCGCCAACGTGTTTCAGGCCACGAAATTGCGATTTTTACCCGAGGCCTCCTTTGGTCCAGAATTGTGATGCGGAGCATGAAATATCCGACATAGAGTGGCGGAGGTGGTCGGCGCGCCCTAGCTAAAACCAACGGGCAGGCAACGACTTAAGTCAGCAAGACCTGAACAGGGCGCGAAGCGAGGACAGCATGGGCATCAACCAGGGTCCGATCAGTCTCGATCAAAAGTACACCCAGCAGACCGGACACGTCTTCACCACGGGCATCCAGGCCCTGGTCCGCTTGCCGATGGCCCAGATCCGGCGCGACCGCGCCAATGGCCTCAACACCGCGGGCTTCATCTCCGGTTATCGCGGCTCGCCGCTCGGCGGCTACGACCAGCAGCTGTTCGCCGCCCGCAAGCATCTCGAGCAGTACAACATCAAGTTCCAACCCGGCGTGAACGAGGACCTCGCCGCGACCGCGGTGTGGGGCTCGCAGCAGCTCAACCTCTCGCCCGGCGCCAAATACGATGGCGTGGTCGGCATCTGGTACGGCAAGGGCCCGGGCGTCGACCGCTGCGGCGACGTGTTCCGTCACGGCAATGCCGCGGGCTCGGCCAAGAACGGCGGCGTGCTGTGCCTTGCCGGCGACGACCACGGTGCGAAATCCTCCACCGTCCCGCATCAGTCCGACCATGCCTTCATGTCGGCGCTGATGCCGTATCTCTATCCCTCGAGCATCCACGAGATGATCGAGATGGGCCTGCTCGGCATCGCGATGTCGCGCTATTCCGGCTGCTGGGTCGGCATGAAGGTGATCACGGAGACGGTGGAGACCACCGCCGAGATCGACCTCACCGACGAGATGAAGCCGTTCATCATTCCCACCGATTTCGAGCTGCCACCCGGCGGCCTCAACCTGCGCTGGCCCGACGACCGCTTCGAGCAGGACCGGCGCCTGCAGGACTACAAGGGCTTTGCCGCCATCGCCTTTGCCCGCGCTAACAAGGTCAACCGCGTCACCATGGATTCGCCGAACGCCCGTTTCGGCATCATGGCCTCTGGCAAGAGCTACGAGGACGTTCGTCAGGCGCTACGCGAGCTCGGCATCACCGAGGAGGTCGCCGCCAAAATCGGCCTTCGTCTCTACAAGATCGGCATGCCCTGGCCGCTCGAGCCGGAAGGCGTGCACGAATTCGCCGTCGGCCTGGAGGAGATCTTCATCGTCGAGGAGCGGCGCGAGATCGTCGAGAACCAGGTCAAGCAGGTGTTGTTCAACTGGCGCGACGATGTGCGCCCGCGCATCGTCGGCAAGATGGACGAGCACGACAAGCGCTTCCTGACCTTCGCCGCCGAGCTCAGCGTCGCCTCGCTCGCGACCTCGCTGACTGAACGCCTGCTTCGACTTGATCTCAACCCCGAAATCGCGGAGATGCTCCGCGCCAAGGCCGACTGGTTCAACGGCCGCCAGGCGACCCAGATGCAGGCGGTCGCCCCTGTCTCCCGAACCCCGTATTTTTGCTCCGGCTGCCCCCACAACACGTCGACGAAAGTCCCCGAAGGCAGCCGCGCGCTTGCCGGCATCGGCTGCCACTTCATGGCGCTGTGGATGGACCGCTCGACCGAGACGTTCACGCATATGGGCGGCGAGGGCGTGCCCTGGGTCGGCATCGCGCCCTTCACCAACGAGAACCACATCTTCGCAAATCTCGGCGACGGCACCTACTTCCACTCCGGCATTCTCGCCATCCGCCAGGCGATCGCCTCCAAGGCCAACATCACCTACAAGATCCTCTACAACGATGCGGTAGCCATGACCGGCGGCCAGCGTCATGACGGCGATCTCTCGCCGCAGCAGATCACCCAGCAGCTTTACGCCGAAGGCATCCGCGAGCTCTATCTGGTCTCGGAAAACCCAGACGCTTACCCGGCCGATACCATCGCGCCCGGCGTGAAGAAATATCACCGCGACGAGCTCGACAACGTCATGAAGATGTGCCGCGAGTTCAAGGGCACCTCGGCGATCGTGTTCGTGCAGACCTGCGCCGCCGAGAAGCGCCGTCGCCGCAAGCGCGGCCTGATGGAGGACCCGGCGCGCCGCGTCATGATCAATCCGGCCGTCTGCGAAGGCTGCGGCGATTGCTCGGTGCAGTCGAACTGCATCTCGGTCGAGCCGCTGGAGACCGAGTTCGGCCGCAAGCGCGCTATCAACCAGTCATCCTGCAACAAGGACTATTCCTGCCTGAAAGGATTCTGTCCGTCCTTCGTCACCATCGACGGCGGCGCGCCGCGCCACCGCGCGCCAGCCGAGCTCGCTGAGATCGGCACGCTGCCCGAGCCGGCCTCGCGCCCGACGCTCGACAAGCCCTATAACATCGCCGTCGGCGGCGTCGGCGGCACCGGCGTGCTCACCATCGGCGCGCTGCTCGGCATGGCCGCCCACATCGAGGGCAAGGCCTCGATGATCCTGGATATGTCGGGCCTCGCGCAAAAGGGCGGGGCGGTGCTCAGCCATGTGCGGCTATCAGATCATCCGGCCGAGGTGACCTGCTCGCGCATCGTCACCGGCACGGCCGATCTCGTGCTCGCCGCCGACGAAGTCGTCGCAGTCGCCAAGGACACGATCACCCTTTGTGACACCAGCCGCACCCACGGCATCATCAACAGCCACGTCATTCCCACCGCCGATTTCATCCTCAATCGCGATTTCAATTTCCAGACCCGCAAGCTGAACGGGCTCCTGGAAACGGCGCTGCACAAGGATTCGGTGTTCTTCGACTTCACCAAGCCGGCTGAGCAGCTGCTCGGCGATGCCATCGCCACCAACATGATGATGATGGGCTATGCCTATCAGAAGGGTCTGTTGCCGCTCTCCGCGGAAGCGATCGAGCAGGCGATCGAGGTCAATGGCGTCTCGATCAAGATGAACAAGGAAGCTTTCCGCCTTGGCCGTCTCGCGGTCGCCGACCCCAAGCGCCTTGCGGATATGCTGAAGGGCGGGGACGAAGTGGCCGCGCCGAAGGCGCTCGATGCCATGACGCTCGACGAGGTCATCGAGCACCGTGCCAAGCATCTGACCGCCTACCAGAACGCCCGTCTCGCCAGGCGCTATCGCAAGCTGGTCGACCAGGTCCGCGATGCCGCCGCGAAGGGCGGCTATGGCGATGCGCTGCCGCGCGCGGTTGCCGTGAATTATGCAAAGCTCCTCGCCTACAAGGACGAGTACGAAGTCGCGCGCCTCTACACCGACGGCGCCTTCGAGCAGCAGCTTCGCGACCAGTTCGAGGGCGACTTCAAGTTCAACTTCAATCTCGCGCCGCCGATCCTCAGCAGCGGTGTCGATGCGCTGGGGCGCCCGAAGAAGCGCGCCTTCGGCCCGTGGATGCTGAAGGTCTTCCGAGTGCTGGCCAAGTTCAAGTTCCTGCGCGGCACGCCGTTCGACATCTTCGGCCGCAGCGCCGACCGCAAGCTCGAGCGCGATCTCATCGCCAGCTACGAGAAGGACGTCGCCACCGTGCTCGGCCTGTTGTCGCCGCTCACGATTGACACCGCGGTCGAGCTGCTCTCACTGCCCGACCGCATCCGCGGCTACGGCCCCGTGAAGGAGAAGGCCGTACACGACGCCAAGGCCCGCTACGCCCAGCTCGCCGCGGATTTGGCCAACCCGCCGCCGGCGCCCCGGCAGATCGCGGCGGAGTAGGCGCTCCCGTAGGGTGGGTTAGCCTTGTGAATGCGCGAAGCGCGTTCGCGGGGCGTAACCCACCGCTTCTGCCGCCGCTGAGAGCGAAGCGGTGGGTTACGCCTTCGGCTAACCCACCCTACGACACCACCCCTAGCACTACGCGTCGGGCAAAACACCCAAGCCATGGTCAATCCGCGCGCGCAAAAACATTCCGCTTTACCGAAATTCGGATTATCGTATCTCTCCGCCACCTCATCCCTCTCAGAGGGGCGTATCGCGATCGCCACGAAACGCGGGGTGAGCGGCGGTGGACGCGGGCTGCGTCGCGCGAGTCTTTCGCGCGCACGACGGGCGCGGTCTCGCGTACGGCAAAATCGTGTGGTCCTGACGCCCGGGGTCTGTGCGTCAAGTCGTGCGGGTCTCTCTCGCAAGGCGACGGGGGCAATAGTGCATCGCTCCCCGGGGAGAGCGCGACATAAGCCGTAAAGCCACTGCGCAGGGAAGGCCGGATGTTGGGCTTCACCTGTATCCCGCTGTGCATCTGTTTTTCGCGCAATTCGCGCACAGCGGACCGTGGGTGCCCAGCCGGCACCCGGTCTTCCCTGCGCCCTCTGTCTTCGGAGGGAGCAAGACGGGAGCAAAACTCGGGCGAGATGTGCCGCGAGGATGCGGGCGTGTGTCTGCGAGCGAGTCTTGAGTTGAAGCAGCGCCATCAGTGGCAACAAACTCCGTCATTGCGAGCGTAGCGAAGCAATCCAGAATTCCTCAATGGAGGGGCTCTGGATTGCTTCGTCGCAAGGGCTCCTCGCAATGACGACGCGGCGGGCAGGTTCGCTTGCTATCTGGGGCGGATTTTCGGATGTGCTCCCCTTGCGCCAATCCGCTACCCTCTCGCGGGGCGGAATATTTCCGCGCTTGCCAATCAGCCCGGTGCGGTTCAGAAAAAAGAGCCAAAAAAAGAGCCACGAACGAGACGCGAGCGGAGACTGAAGTTTTGACCATCAAGGGCAAGGCCTACATTGCCGGGATCTACGAACACCCGACCCGGCATGCGCCGGACAAATCCACCGCCCAGCTCCACGCCGAGGTCGCCAAGGGCGCGATCGAGGATGCCGGGATCAGCAAGGATGATATCGACGGCTATTTCTGTGCGGGCGACGCGCCCGGCGGCGCCTGGCCGATGGTCGATTATCTCGGCCTGAACACCAAGAAGCTTCGCCACATTGATTCCACCGAGACCGGTGGCTGCTCCTACATCATCCATCTCGGCCATGCCGCCGAGGCGATCGCCGCGGGCAAATGCTCGATCGCGCTCGTGACGCTCGCCGGCAAGCCGCGCACCGGCGCGATGCCGCCGCGCGCTTCCGGCGCCGAGGTCGATTTCGAAACCGCTTACGGGGCGACCACGCACAATGCCTATGGCATGTGTGCCATGCGCCACATGCACGACTATGGCACCACCTCCGAGCAGCTCGCCTGGATCAAGGTCGCGACCTCGCATCACGCGCAGTACAATCCGCATGCGATGCTCAAGGACGTGGTCACTGTCGAGGACGTCCTGAACTCGCCGATGATCTCCGATCCCCTGCATCGCATGGATTGCTGCGTCGTCTCCGACGGCGGCGGCGCGCTGATCGTGACGACGCCGGAGATTGCCAAGAGCCTGAAGAAGCCGCTGGTGCGCCTGATCGGCCATGGCGAGGCGATGAAGGGCCCGCGCGGCGGCAAAGATCTCGACCTCACTTACTCCGCCGGCGTCTGGTCCGGTCCGCGTGCGTTCGAGGAAGCCGGCATCACGCCGAAGGACATCAAATACGCCTCGATCTATGACAGCTTCACCATCACCGTGCTGATGCAGCTCGAAGACCTCGGTTTCTGCAAGAAGGGCGAGGGCGGCAAGTTCGTCGCCGACGGCAACCTGATCTCGGGCGTCGGCAAGCTGCCGTTCAACACCGATGGTGGCGGCCTCTGCAGCAACCACCCCGTCAACCGCGGCGGCATGACCAAGATCCTCGAAGCCGTCAGGCAGCTGCGCGGCGAGGCGCATCCGAAGGTGCAGGTCAAGAACTGCGATCTCGCCATCGCCCACGGCACCGGCGGCCTGCTCGGCGTCCGCCACGCCGCCTCGACCGCCATTCTGGAGCGCGTGTGATGAGCGAAGTGAAAAAGTATCCGGCCCCGGTGACGAATCCCGAGACATCAGCGTTCTGGGACGCGGCGAAAGAGGGCAAGTTCATGATCAAGCGCTGCACCGCCTGCGGCGAAGCGCATTACTTCCCGCGCTCGATCTGCCCGTTCTGCTACTCCGACAAGACGGTGTGGGAACAGGCCTCTGGCGAGGGCACGATCTACACCTACAGTTTGATGCGGAAATCGCCGACCGGTCCTTACGCCATCGGCTACGTCACGCTGAAGGAGGGGCCATCGGTGCAGACCAATTTCGTCGACTGCGATCTGGAGAAGCTCAAGATCGGTCAGAAGGTGAAGGTGGTGTTCAAGCCGACCGACGGCGCCCCGCTGCCGTTCTTCACGGTGGCTTGATTGCTTTCTTCCTTCCCCCCTTGCGGGGGAAGGTGGCGCGAAGCGCCGGATGAGGGGTTCTCTCCACGGAGAGAATCTTCAACGTGGAAGCAACCCCTCACCCAAACGCGTATGTGGCCGGCACCTCGGAGCCCTCTCCCGCAAGGGGAGAGGGCGCATCAGTAAGCGCCGGTGAAATCCCGGGAGAAACCAGAAGAATGTCCGCCAGATACGAAGAGCTCAAAGGCCTGAAAAATCTCGGCCAGAAATACGCCTACACCGATCGCGAAGTCATGCTCTACGCCTACGGCATCGGCCTCGGTGCCGATCCCATGGACGAGAACGAACTCGCCTTCGTCAACGAGGGCACGTTCACGCCGCGGCCGCTGAAGGTGGTGCCGACCTTCGCCTCTGTCGCGGCCTGGGGCTCGGGCCCGGGCGAGATGAATCTCAACCGCGTCATGGTGGTCGACGGCGAACGGGACATCACCTTCCACCAGCCGCTGCCGGTCGCCGCCAACATCACCGCCGACTCCTCGGTGCTCGAAGTCTACGACAAGGGCAAGGACAAGGGCGTGGTCATCGTTCACCAGACCGTGCTGAAGAACGAGAAGGGCGAGAAGCTGGCAACGCTGGTCGCCTCGCGCTTTGCCCGCGGCGATGGCGGCTTCGGCGGGCCGAACCTGACCCAGCCCGATCCGCACAAGATCCCATCGCGCGAGCCGGACAAGACCATCGACATCACCACGCGCCCCGACCAGGCGCTGGTCTATCGCCTCTGCGGCGACCGCAACCCGCTGCACTCCGATCCCGAGTTCGCCAAGAAAGCCGGCTTCCCGCGTCCGATCCTGCACGGCATGTGCACCTACGGCATCACCTGCCGCGGCGTGCTCCAGACCTATGCCGACTACGATGCGAGCGCCTTCCGTCAGCACGTCGCGCGGTTCTCCTCGCCGGTCTATCCCGGCGAGACCGTGACCATGGACCTCTGGAAGGACGGCAACGTGATCTCGTTCGAAGCCAAGGTGAAGTCGCGCGGGGTGACGGTGATCAAGAACGGCAAGACGGTGCTGGGTTAGTGCGCACCGGCGTTTCACTCCCTCGCCCCGCTTGCGGGGAGAGGGTGGGGTGAGGGGCTCTCACCACGAGTCGGGACGGTATTGAGACCTGTACCCCCTCACCCGATCGCTACGCGATCGACCTCTCCCCGCAAGCGGGGAGAGGTGGAAGAAAAACAAACAGGGAGACGCCACCATGGGACTACTCGACGGCAAGGTCGCGCTGATCACCGGCGCGGGCGGCGGGCTCGGTGAGGCCTACGCAAAGCTGTTCGCGCGGGAAGGGGCCTCGGTCGTGGTCAACGATCTCGGCGGTCCCCGCGACGGCTCCGGCGCCGACAAGTCCATGGCGCAGCAGGTCGTGGACGCGATCAGGGCCCAGGGCGGCAAGGCGGTCGCGAACGGTGCCGACATCTCCACCATGGAAGGCGGCCAGTCGGTGTTCGACGACGCCATCAAGCATTTCGGCCGGGCCGACATCCTGGTCAACAATGCCGGCATTTTGCGCGACCAGACCTTTCACAAGGCCAGCGAGGCCGACTGGGACAAGGTCATCAAGGTCCATCTGAAGGGTACCTTTTGTTGCACCATGCCGGTGTTTCGCTGGATGCGGGAAAACGGCGGCGGCGTCATCGTCAACACCTCCTCGACATCAGGGTTGATCGGCAATTTCGGCCAGACCAACTACGGCGCCGCGAAGGGCGGCATCTGGGGCCTGTCCAACGTGCTCGCGATCGAGGGCCGCAAGTACAACATCCGGATCTGGACGCTAGCCCCGGGCGCCCTGACCCGCATGACCGCAGACCTGCCCCGCTATAAGGAGAACCCCGGCGCCGCGCTCGGGCCGGACGGCATCGCGCCGGCCGTGCTATACATGGTCAGCGATTTGTCGGGCGACCAGACCGGCAAGGTGCTGGGCGTGTCCGGGCCCCGCGGCGTGCGCGAGATGCGGATGATGGAAATGGAAGGCTGGAAGCCGCCGCACTCGGGCTGGAACGCCCAGGACATTGTCGATCATGCCAAGGAGATCTTCTTCTCCGAGGAGCAGATCAAGATGGGGGCACGGCGGTTTTAGAAGGCCGTCATCTCGGGGCACGCGAAGCGTGAGCCCGGGATCCATGCTCCGGATCGTGGTTATGGACTCCGGGCTCGCGACTGCGTCGCGCCCCGGAATGACAGATTAGAGAAAGACGAGGACCGATGAAACTCACCGCCGACGCCAAGGGCACCTTCGCAATCGCGCCGACGCCGTTCCACGACGACGGCCGGATCGACGAGCGCTCGATCGACCGCCTGACCGATTTCTACGAGGAGGTCGGCTGCGACGGCGTCACGGTGCTGGGCATTCTTGGTGAAGCCCCCAAGCTTGATGCCGTCGAGGCCGAGCAGGTAGCGGTGCGCTACGTCAAGCGTGCCAAGAAGATGCAGGTGATCGTCGGCGTCTCCGCGCCGGGCTTTGCCACCATGCGCTCGCTGGCCAAGGCCTCGATGGATGCGGGCGCGGCCGGCGTCATGATCGCGCCGCCGCCCTCGCTTCGCACCGACGACCAGATCATCGGCTATTTCAAGCAGGCGGCGGAAGCCATCGGCCCTGATGTGCCCTGGGTGCTCCAGGACTATCCGCTGACCTTGCAGGTCGTGTTCACCCCCGCCGTGATCCGCAAGATCGTCATGGACAATCCGAATTGCGTGATGCTCAAGCACGAGGACTGGCCGGGCCTGGAGAAGATCTCGACGCTGCGTGGCTTCCAGAAGGACGGCTCGCTCCGTCCGCTCTCGATCCTCTGCGGCAATGGCGGCACCTTCCTGGACTTCGAGATGGAGCGCGGCGCCGACGGCGCCATGACCGGCTATGCCTTCCCGGAGCTCCTGATCGACGTCGTGAACCTCTCCAAGGCCGGCAAGCGCGACGCGGCACATGACATCTTCGACGCGCATCTGCCGCTGATCCGCTACGAGCAACAGCCTGGCGTCGGCCTCACCGTGCGCAAATACGTGCTGCAGAAGCGCGGCATCATCGCCTCCAGCGCGCAGCGCAAGCCCGGTGCGACGATGACGGCGACGGCGAAGGCCGAGGTCGACTATCTCTTGTCGCGGGTCGCCCGTTTCGACAAGCGCGCCAATCTCGGCCCGCAATCCAGCGCCGCAGGCTAGTTGCATGGCCGAGACATCAGCATCACGCCCGGCCTCGACGATCCTCCTGCTGCGCGACGGCACTAAGGAAATCGAAGTCTTCATGATGGTCCGCCATCATCAGATCGAGTTCAACTCGGGCGCGCTGGTGTTTCCCGGTGGCAGCGTCGATGCCGGCGACAACGAGATCGTCGCCCGCGCCGACCTCTATTCGGGCGGCGAAAGCCTCAGCGAAGCGGACCGCGGCTTCCGGATCGCCGCGATCCGCGAGACCTTCGAGGAGAGCGGGATCCTGCTGGCGCGATCGAGGCAGACTGGCCTGGCGGTCGATGCCAACCGCGCCGGCGAGATCGCTGACGCGCACCGCGTTGCCCTCAACGAGCACAAGATCAGCTTCCTGAAGATCCTCGACGACAATCGCCTCCAGCTCGCGCTCGACACGCTGGTGCCTTACGCACACTGGATCACGCCGGAGGGCATGCCGAAGCGCTTCGATACCTGGTTCTTCCTCGCGGCCGCGCCGCCCGACCAGCTCGGCGCCCACGACGGGCGGGAGTCCACCGATTCGATCTGGCTGTCAGCGCGCGAGGCGGTGGAGGGCGGCGAAAGCGGCCGCTTCAAGCTGCCGTTCCCGACCACGCGCAATCTGATCCGGCTCGCCAAGCAGGGAAGCGTGAGCGCGGCGCTGGAGCACGCCCGCGGCCTCTCGATCGTTACGGTGATGCCGGTGATGACCAAAACCGAAACCGGCCGTCAGCTCCGCATCCCCCGCGAGGCCGGCTATGACGGCGAGGTGTTCGAGGTCGGCCCCGTCGGCTAGCACACTTCGACAGGCGGCGAAGTATCGATGAATCCCGGCGCGCGGGGCAGCCAGCGTCAAACTGTCGTAAAGCTGAAGCGGGCGGCAGGTCCCGATATTAACGATATTCCGCGTCCCGAGGCATGTTCCCCCCGGGCAGCATTACGTCGTATATTGGACCTCCAGCAGTCCGGTCCTCAAACCACCAATGTCCGCCGAATTGAAGCCGTCCCCTGAGAAAAGGCGAACTTTCTCGCTCTCCATCGGCCAGCTCACCTTCGGTAGCTTCCTGTTGGTGCTGGCGGTGATCATCGTCACCTCGACTGCGAGCGTGATCGCGATCCGGCACATCGATACGACATTCGCCGAGCTGCAGCGGCTGCAGAGCGTCGGCGACCTCGCCGAGGACATCGATCGCCGCATGAACGAACTGCGTCTTGCCGCGCGCGACTTCGTCACAGATCCCGGTGCCGGCATCCAGTTCCAGCAGGTCGGCGAGGCGGCCTCGACGCTCAGCGACATCCTGAAGAAGACCCGCATCGAGCTCGCGCCCGAACAGCAGGACATGATCGACGGGGTCAGCGAACGGCTCGCGACTTATCGCACAGGCCTGGAGCGGATCTCCACTCTGATCGACCGCCGCGCCCAGCTGCTCGCCGGACTGCCGCCGCTGCGCGAGCAATTCGACGCAGCGGTCGAAGGCACCGCGGACCGCGAGCTGGCGTCCCGCCTGTCCGAGGCACAGGGCCGGATCGCGATCGGGCTGCTCGCGCGCAACCCGTCCGCAGCCGAGCAGGCTGCACAGGGAATGCGGGGGCTCGATATTGCCGATGCCAAGCTGAAGTCGGCGGTGAACGACTATGCCGAGGCGATCATCGCCGTCGCCGTCCGCGAGCGGCAGATCGCCGACATCGATCGCGAGGTGCTGGGAACGGAAGGACGGCTGATCGGCCGCGTCACCGAATTGCTGCGCGAGGTCAGCTCCCGACGCGGCCACGTGCTGTCGCGCGATTTTGCCCGCACGCTGACCGAGGCGCGATGGCAGAGCATCGTGCTCGGCACGGTCGGCGTGCTCATCGGCATCGGCGCTGCTTGGTTCGTGGTGCGCAGGACGGTGCGTCCGCTCGCCCAGATCGCGCGATCCATTCGCGCGCTTGCCGCCGGCCGGAAAGATGTCTCAATTCCGTCCGCCGACCTCGGCAATGAGATCGGCGACATTGCGCGGGCGGCCGAAGTGTTTCGCCGCGCGCTGGAGGAGGCCGACACCGCGCGCGAGGCGGCAGTGCGCGCGCTCACCGAGCAGCGGCTCGCCGAGGAGAGCTATCGAAAACTGTTCGAAGGCTCCATCGACGGCATCTACGTGACGACGCCGGCCGGTGACCTCCTCAACGCCAATCCCGCGCTGGCGCGCATGATGGGCTATGACAGCCCGCAGCAGCTGATCGACAGCATCAGCGATATCGCCCACACGATCTACGTCCACCCCGAGGCGCGCGCCGAATACCAGCGGTTGATGGCGCGCGACGGCATGGTGCGCGAGTTCGAGTATCAGGTGCGCCAGCGCAGCGGCGACATCCTCTGGCTCTCCGACAGCGCCACGGGCGTGCGGGACGAAGCGGGCAACATCATCCGCTACGAGGGCACGCTGCGCGACATCACCGACCAGAAGCGGGCGGAGGAAGCCATCGCCGAAGGCCGGCGCCTGCTCCAGCAGGTCATCGACACCGTGCCGGCGGTGATCAACGTCAAGGATCGCAATCTGCGCTACGTGCTGATGAACCGCTACATGGCCGGCATCTTCGGCATCGAGCCCGGCGAGGCGCTCGGCCGCACCACGGCCGACCTGATGTCGCGCTACGGCGCATCCAAGTCGGACGAGAGCGACAAGCGGGTGCTCAAGCTTCGAAAAGGTCTCGGTTTCTACGAGGAGGAGTATCAGGACGCCTCCGGCAACATGCGGCAATGGCTGGTCAACAAGTTGCCGCTGCTCGACGCCGAGGGCGAGATCGAGCGGATCGTGACCGTTGCGCTCGATATCGGCGAGCGCAAGCGGGGCGAGCAGGAGATGCGCAAGGCCAAGGAAGCCGCCGAAACCGCGCTGCGCAATCTCCGCGAGACCCAGGCCTCCCTGATCGAGGCCGAGAAGCTGGCCGCGCTCGGGCGCCTCGTCGCCGGCGTCGCCCACGAGGTCAACAATCCCGTCGGCATCAGCCTCACCGTCGCCTCCGCGCTGGAGCGCAAGACCGCCATGTTCACCGCCGAAGTCGAGCGCGGCGAGCTGCGCCGCTCCACGCTCAACGACTTCCTCAGCACCAGCCGCGATGCGTCCTCGCAGCTCGTCTCCAATCTCAACCGCGCCGCCGAGCTGATCCAGTCGTTCAAGCAGGTCGCCGCCGACCGCAATTATTCGGATCAGCGTACTTTCGATCTCGGTGATCTCACCGAGCAGGTGGTGATGAGCCTGCGGCCGGGCCTGCGTAAGCACAATCTGACGCTCAACGTCGAGTGTCAGCCGGACCTGACCATGAACAGCTATCCCGGCCCGTACGGCCAGGTGCTGACCAATCTGTTTCTGAACTCGGTGGCGCACGCCTTCCCGGACGGCCGGCCCGGGACGATCGAGATTCAGGTGCGCGAGTCCGGCAAGGACAACGTCGAGATCATCTTCTCCGACAATGGCTGCGGGATGTCGCTCGACGTCCGTCGCCGCGCCTTCGATCCGTTTTTCACCACGCGGCGCGACCAAGGCGGCACCGGCCTCGGGCTGCACATCGTCTACAGCATCGTCACCAACCGGCTCGGTGGCCGGCTCGATCTCGATTCCGAACCGGGTGGCGGTACGCGCATCCAGATGATCCTGCCACGTGTGGCGCCGCTCGAACAGGCCGCGGAATAGCTAATCGACGTCTGCAAGCTTGTGCAGCGTCGCGCCGAAGATCTGGCTGGCCTTGCCGACCAGCGCGGTGCCGGTCATCTGTCCGCGCGTGTCCGTGAACGTGCCGGTGACGCCGATGCCGACCGGGGCAGGGCCGCCGAACAGCGGATTGTCATCGCCCCGAGGCGAGGTGTGCCGTTGCACCAGCACCTCGCCCTTGAAGCTGTTGTTGTCCTTCACCGTGTAGCTGCCGGTGTAATACAGGTAGGCATCGCCGCCGAGAATCTTGCCGTCGCGGAAGAGAATCACGCCGCTGCCCTTGCCGACTCGACCATCGAGCAGGGTGACGTGAATTGAATAGAGGCCGTTTTTCATAACGTCCCGTAGGCCGGCCGCCATCGCCCAATGGCGCAACCGGTCCCGCTTTTATGCCAAAGCCCATCCCTGCGCGCAACGAGGCAGTTTGCCGGCCGGTCGCGGCGGCTGCGAGCCGTAGTTGTTCCGGTTTGTCCATGACACCGTCGTGACGCTCTGATGGTGAGGCGAGGCCCGACGTTGCCAATCAGAGTTGGCCCGCGAAATGCATAACCATTGTTGCACTGGCCGCGGGGTGCTGGAGCAAGACGAACGTGACCAACTGGATCGATTCCGGCGGCGATGAGCCGCGTCTGTACGGTGCGCGTCCCACGAATTGCAAAAGCGAACAACGGCGGATTGGCGATGCGATACGCCGGGCAAACCTGACGAGGCTGGCGCCCGCGTTGGCTTTGATCGCGCTCGCAGCCCCCTCGGGGCACGCGCGCGACCGCGGGCAGTTCGCCAACACCAATCCCGAATTGAAGGCTTGGTTCGACAGTCTGCGCAGCGGCAAGGGGCCTTGCTGTTCCGATGCCGACGGTTCGGCGCTCTCGGACTCCGACTGGGACAGCAAGGACGGGCATTATCGCGTTCGCGTCCCGCGCTATGGCTATGCGCTCGATGGCCAGCAGCAGGAGCTCGTCTGGGTCGACGTGCCCGCGGAGGCCGTGATCTCGGAGCCGAACCGGGTGGGACGCACCATGGTCTGGCCGATCTACGGCTACATGGGTGTTACCATCCGCTGCTTTATGCCCGGTAGCATGACTTAGCCTTCTGGCGTGACGTTGTCGCCGGCTCGGATGCCTGGACGGCGGGGCGCTCCGTCGCGTCAGGTATATTTCTTGTCGCGCTCGAGCAGCTCGATCGAGATGCCTTCAGGCCCGCGGATGAAGCAGATGCGTACGCCGGGACGAATGGTCGTCGGCTCGCGCGTGAACGTGACACCCTTGGCCTTGATCTCGGCGGCGACCGCGTCGATGTCCTTCACCGTCAAGCCGAAATGGTCGAGGCCCTGATGCGGGTGCGGAGGTGGCGGGCTGACGGCGCTGTCGCCCTCGAGCGGCGCGATGAAGATCCTGGCTCCGCCGAGGTTCACGTCGATTCGTCCCGGCGCGCGCACGATCTCGCCACCAAGGATGTCCTGCAGCCAGGCCGCGGTGGCCTCCGGATCGGGGCTGCGCAGATGGACGTGATCCCAAGCGACGGCGAACGGCATTTCATACTCTCCCAACGGGTCTATTCGATGCTACGGCGCATGCTAGCAGTATCGCCGGTGGCCACCACCGCCGTTGCCGACTCGCATGACGTTGGGGGAACCTTAGTTCGTCGCCCGAATTAAGGTAAGCTGTCACTAAACCCATGTTCGATTGGTGCTGCGGTCGCGATCGGTGTGCAACCATGAATGCGAGGCTCGACCGACTCGGATTGGGGCGCTTGGCCGGCACCGGCGAACGACTGGCGCGGGCGGTGACGATTGCGAGCGTCTCATTTGGCCGAAGCCTTCTATGGCTGCTGGCGGCAATCATCGTCGGTTGCGGCATCTGGATGCTGCTACCTCTCTCCAAGGGCAACAGTGCTGAGCCGGTGAGGCCTGAGCTGGCGGCTGTTGAAGCGCCTCCCTCCGGCGATGCGTCCAAAGTAGCCTCGCCTGTGTCCGAAGCTCAGGTGCCGGCGACAGCAGAACTTGGTCGTCTCAGGATTTCATCACAGACCTGGCGTCGCGGCGGCCTCGGCTCCAAAGCCCTGGTGACGTTCACGCTGCGAAACGACAACGACTATGCCGTAAAGGATGTCGAGATCGTCTGCGCCTTCACGCGGCGCGATGGAAGTCATCTGACCGACCGCAGCCGCGTGCTGGCGGATCCGGTCAGCATGAAGAGCCGCAAGACCTTTGTGCGTATCCCGATCGGCTTCGTTAACGTGAATGCCGATCAGGCAAAATGTTCCCCGGTTGCAGCACGCCGTGCTTGAAGGCGACTTGTCCCGGTAGCTGAAAAGTTACCTTCTGCAGTCCTTGGCCGAAAACTATGCATCACCATTTGAACCGAACGGCTGGGCCAGGAACCAATTGGAAGATCGCCTGTTGAGGCGAGCAGAGCCCACGCGGGGATGCGGGGGGCGGAGCGCGGCCAATGCCCATCTTTAGGTATTTCATCTTTGTCGGTGGAGCTTTGCTCACACTGCTGTTCGCGGCGGATTTCGTTCTCCCGGCGGCGCCCGTAGCGCAGGCCGTCGCGACCGCAAGCAACGACCAGCCGCTGATCCGAATCCGGTCCGACCGCCATCTGCCTGAGCGCGTCGTCCTCGACACGAGCCAGCCGACGATTGTCGCACCCGCGGTTCAGACTGCCGCAGTTGCGGCTCCCCAGCCACCGTTACAGGAGAGCCTGTCGCCGGCTTTGGCCGAGATGTCTGCCAAGACGCGGGTGCGCGAGACCTTCGCCCAGTTCACGCCAGAGCCGAGGGCCGGGACTGCCGCAGCGAGGAAGTCCGACGCGGGCCAGCCCCAGACGTTCCAGGCCCAAGCGTCTCCTGTCCAGGCTCAGCCCAAGCGTAAGATCGTCAGGACGCAACCGGCGCATCAGCCGGGCCGCCCCATGATGCTGGTCGCTCAGCAGCCGCATTTCGGCCTCTTCAACACGACCTGGTAACAGCGCCTTCGGCTGCCTCGATCGAGGTGGGAAGGGCTTTTTATTGGCCGGCCTCTCTGCTAATTCGAACCAATCCGACCGCCGTCGGGTGTACTGGCTCCTCGCCAGTGCCGGCCGGCGGATTTCGGTGGCCCGCTACTCGGGCCAGGGCGCTCGTAGCTCAGCTGGATAGAGCATCGGATTTCGATTCCGAGGGTCGGAGGTTCGAATCCTTCCGAGCGCGCCAGTCCTCTTTTGTTCCATATATGTTCTAAAGCGGCGAGGATGCCGGGTCACCGCCGCGAGGGCTTGCGGCGTCCATCAGCCTGCCGGGACACCGCTTTGCCGGCCGCGTGCCAGCGTGTCGGAGGGCGCCTCGTGGAAGATCGCGCGGTAGGCTGCGGCAAATTCGCCGAGATGATGGAAGCCTTGGGCACGTGCGCAGGTGGCCACGGTGACGCCGCCCTTGAGGAGGCGGGCGCTGGTCGCCCACAGCCTCTTCAGGCGAATGTACTGGTGCAGGCTCATGCCCCGCACCTTGCTGACGGCGCCGCCGAGCGTACGGATCGAGACGTCGAACTCGCGGGCGAGATCGGCTGTATAGATCGGCGCGGTCGGATAGGTAGCGACGTAGTCGTCGATGCGCTGCGCGAGCTTGATCGCCCGCTCGCTGTGGACCGAGGTGCTCCGATCCGACGTCGAATCGATTCGAAACAAATCGTCGAGCGCGAGCAGCAGGCCTTCTTGCAGATGGGCCGCAACCTCGGTCGTCTCGAACAGGCCTGGCTGCACTGACGCGGTGCGCAGGATATCGAGCAGGAGCTGTCGGGTGTGGAGCAGGGCGGGCCGGTTCGCGACATGGGCGCGCAAATGGTCGGCGCGGTCGAACCAGCCCCGGTCTCTCAGCTCGGGGGAGAAGATGATCATGGCGTGATGATTGGTCCGGGGCTCGACGAAATGGCACTCATCGTTGCCGTGGAGGGCAGCGAAGAAGCGGGCGTCGAGATCCACACCTTTGAAGTTGACCTGAAGATCGTCGCTCATCGACAGGATCACCATCCCGCTCGGCATGCGATAAGCGGTATCTAGGATCCGCGCGAACGATCTCATCACGATGATGCGGCACGCCGGCAGGGAGACGATGGCTCGGGCCGCCGCGAAGTTCGGGATGTCGAGCGGAATGCTCCTCGCATCCTCCATCGTCTCAATCGGCCGAAACGCATCGACATCGGAGAAGCCGATCAGTTGAAGCGCAGAGGAGGGAGCGAGGTCGTCGAACAACATGATTCTGGCCGGCCGCTGAAATGAGACAATCAAAGGAACATCGCTGCATCATCAATGGCGAAGCATCGAGTTTCAGTAAACCGAATTTCAGGGCCGTAGTATTGCGGACATCATGCCATGAGGTACGTTGGATCATCGCCGTTTCTCAACGCTCTGCACCTTCATGTTGACAGCACCGAAACACGATCGGTTAAATCGTCATAAGTGACCTTTTCGGCTGATCTCATCTTTGATCTAGATCAAACATGAACGGCTTGGGGCCAGTGATCCACTGCGCAAGACATGATCTCGCAAAAGCGAAGGGGCCCGAAGGCCCCTTCAAACGTCACCAGCGGCGATAGCCGTAGTACCCATAATGGCGCGGCCCGTAATAGCGCGGCGGCCCATAGTACCGCGGGCCGTAATAATATGGCCGCGGCCTGTAGTAGTAGCCATAATAGTTCGGCCGCCACCAGCACCGTCCCCAGGCGTCGCAGACCATGCGGACCTGCTCGACGCCGGAGACCTGCGGTGTCGCAGGTGCAGGCGCGATGGGCATGGCGGATGCCGTCGACGATGCAACGAGGGCGCCGAACAGGAACGCGGCCAATCGGCCAGTCGTGAGGTTCATGATGTCTTCCTTCGCTTACGCGATGCAGGATATCGAGGTTGTTCTGATCAAATTGTGGCCGAACCGAAATGTAATACAGATGAACAGGCGAGCTGACCCTTACTTCACGGCTCGGCAGCGGGTCGTAGGCCGGGCAGGCCGTGTCGTGACTTGAGCTTGATCCTGCGCAATTCGCAAGTTTGCCTTGGCTCTTACTGTCGCCGTCATGGCAGCGGCGTGGTGCCTGCTGCCGGGCAAGGTGAGCTGAATGCGAGTCATTCCAGATCTGTCGATCTCGCCGGAGAAGGTGTTCTTCGTCATCTCGAAATCGCGCCGGTCCGACAGCGAAGCGGGCGGGGGTGGCGTCATCCTGGACTTCGGCGACGACGACATGAGCTACGGCCGCGGTGGGCGCGGCGAAAGCACCGACCGTGCCGAGCTCGCGGGCTTCATCCGCGCTCTCAATGTTGACGAGCAGATCGATCTCGTGGCGCTGACCTGGCTTGGCCGCGGCGACAGTGATCCCTCCGATTGGCGTCAACTGCGCGCCCAGGCCGCCCAGGCGCACAACCAGCGTACCGCCTCCTATCTGATCGGTACGCCAATGCTCGCCGACTATCTGGAGGAGGCGATGACGCAATTCGGCAAGTCCTCCGAGGAATTCGAAGAACAGCTCTGATGCCGGATGCGGCGTCTGCAAGTGTCAAGGAGAAGTTGCGATGGACAAGATGAGAATGGACAAGGGTGACTGGCTGGTCGTGTGCGACGGGCGCAAGGCGCTCATTCTGGAAAACCTCGGCGACGAGATGTTTCCGAACCTCCACACCAGGGAGGTGCACGAGCAGCCCAATCCCGCGACCGCCGCTCAGGGGGCCGACGCGCCGGGCCGGTTACATGGCGCGGTCGGCAGCGCACGCAGCTCGGTCGAGCAGACTGATTGGCACGACGAGGCCGAGCGCGCCTTTCTGCGGAGCCTGGCCGGCCGGCTCGATGCCGCCGTCAGCTCCGGTGAGACGACGGCCCTGACCATGGTGGCCTCGCCACGTGCGCTCGGCATGATCCGCGCCGACTATTCGGACGGGCTGCGCAAGGCGCTTCAGGGGGAGGTCGGCAAGGACCTCGTCAAGCTGCCGGTCTACGAGATCGAGAAGCAGTTGCTGCTGTCGGGCGCCCCCAAATAGAGGAGCCGCAGCGGCCGCGGCGCCTCAGTAGCAGGGGTGCCGCCGGCCGTCCTGACCAATATAAGCGGCCGCGCTGCGGTAGCAGTGGTTGGTCGCCGGGCCGTCATAGTAGGCGAAGGTGCCGGGGGTGATACCCGGGCCGTAATTGTGCAGGTAGCTGATCGGGTAGGGCAGCGGGCTCGCGTAGGAGCGGTGGTACCGGTGGCGGCCGTTCGCCTCCGCGAGGGCGGGGGCCAGGACCGCAGCCGTCAAGGCCGCAACCGCGGCGACACGCGTCAACTTGCTCATCTCGATTCTCCGGAACCCGCTCGAATGGGTCAGCCTGTTATAGCAATTTCGAGCGGCCAAGCATCGCTCCGGAGGCCAGAAATCAAGGCCAATCCCGCAGATTTCCGGGTGGGTGTGACAGAATTGCCGGACATGCGGCCAAAGCTGCCCATTTTTGGCCTTTTCGGGATGCTTAACGAATTCCCCACACAAGTATGACCAAAGACTATTCGGTTAAGAATTCTGCCGCCGGCCCGGGGGGCATTTGCCGGCCCCTCGAGTCCGGTACATTCCTGAAGGCCTTCGCCGTCATCTCGCCATGCGCATCACGCTTCCGAGTCTGCTGTTGCTCTGCCTCGCCGCCGCCACGCCCGCGCGCGCCGAGCTGCACATCACGCGCGACCACGGCGGCTATGTCGAGGAGTACAAGGCCAAGTACAAGCGGGTGCGTGAAAAGGGCGAGCGGGTCATCATCGACGGCATCTGCAATTCGGCCTGCACGCTCGTGCTCGGCATCGTGCCGATGAACAAGATCTGCGTGACGCCGCGCGCGAGCCTCGGCTTCCACCAGGCCTATTACGACAAGGCGTTCACCTTCGGCATCAAGGTCACCAGCGCTGAGGGTACCTCCGATCTCATGTCCTACTACCCCGACACGGTGAAGGACTGGATTCGCCGCAATGGCGGGCTCACCACGGACATGAAGAAGATCAAGAACGGGGTCGAGCTCTGGAAGATCGTCAATCCCTGCCCGGACGAATGGTGAGCGGCTGAGACGGACCGCGATCCTCCGTCGCAGCGCAGCATATCGTCACCACGAAATTCGCATTGCCGCATGGCCGAGGGTCGGGCAATGAGGGCGGTAATGAACCATAATCAAGAAACCCTGGCCGCCCGCGCCGCGCCGATCCTGTTCGTGCTGCTCTGGAGCACCGGATTCATTGGGACCAAATACGTCGTCAACAATGCCGATCCCCTGACCTATCTCGCCATCCGCATGGCGATCGTGGTCGGGCTGATGGCAATCATCGCAGGAATCGCCCGGCCGAAATGGCCTGATAGGGCCGGCATCGCGCACAGCGCGGTCGCCGGCATCCTCGTCCACGGCTTCTATCTCGGCGGCACCGCGATCGCGATCGCGCATTCGATTCCGGCCGGCCTTTCCGCGCTGATTCCGGGCCTGCAGCCGATCCTGACCTCGACCATCGCCAACCGTTGGCTCGGTGAGAAGGTGACGCCGCTACAATGGGCCGGGCTCGTGCTCGGCCTCGGTGGGGTGGTGCTGATCCTGCACAACCGTCCGATGACCGGCGAAGCCGGGCTCGGCTGGCTCGCCTCGGTGGTCTCGCTGGTCAGCATCACGCTCGGCACGCTCTATCAGCGCCGCTATTGCAATCACATCGACTGGCGCGCCGGCAATCTCGTGCAGTACGTGGCGGTCACCATCTTCTTCGCGGTCGGCGCCTTCCTGTTCGAGGATCGCGTGGTGCACTGGACGCGGGAGTTTGTGCTTGCGCTCGCCTGGCTCGCGGTCGCGCTCTCGATCGGATCGATCGGGCTGTTGTACTGGCTGATCCGCCACGCCGCGGCGACCTCGGTCGCGAGCCTGTTCTATTTGGTTCCGGCCGTCACGGCCCTGATGGCCTATCTGCTGTTCGGAGAAAAGCTGGATGCGATTGCCATTGCTGGCATGGCGCTCTGCGCCGCGGCGGTCTTTGTGGTCAATTGGCGGTCCTGACGGCACGCAGTTCGGCTCGCCGGAAACGCGGAAGTGCTTCAACGCAGCAAGCGGCGAGGATAGATGCGGGCTGTCTCCGGGCGCGCCCGCACCCGGAGACGTCTTCCGGTGCGATCAGCGCTTGGCCTTCTTCTTCGACTTGCCGGCTTTCTTGGTCGCCTTTTTCGCAGATTTTTTCGCGGCCTTCTTGGACGACTTCTTTGCGGTCTTCTTCGTCGTCTTCTTCGCAGCCTTCTTGGCTTTCTTCTTGGCCGCCTTCTTCGGCGCTACTTTCTTCGCGACCTTCTTGGCGGCTTTCTTCACCTGCTTGACTGCGGTGACTGCCGCGTCCTTGGTCGTTTCCACGGCAGTGGTGATCGTCTCCATCGCCTGTTCGGTGATCGGCTTCTCGTCGTCCATATCGTCCCCCGCGGTTTGCATGGAGCGATGACGATAGCGGGTTTCGAAATCGTGTCAAAGCGACGCTCAACCTTTGCGGATCTTTGCGTAGGCGGCGAGCGCGCGTTCGCGTGCCCTGGCATGATCGACGATCGGCCGCGGATAGGTCTTGCCGATCGTGATGCCCGCGCTCGCAAGCTCGATCGGCGTTGCCTGCCAGGGCCGGTGGATCAGCTTGGCGGGCAGGGCCTTCAGCTCCGGAACCCAGCGTCGAACATAGGCTCCATCAGGATCGAACTTCTCGCCCTGGAGCTGCGGATTGAACACGCGGAAATAGGGCGCAGCGTCCGCGCCGCAGCCGGCGACCCATTGCCAGTTGGCAGGATTGCTGCCGGCGTCCGCGTCGACCAGCGTGTCCCAGAACCAGGCCTCCCCCTCGCGCCAGTCGATCAGGAGGTGCTTGACCAGGAAGGAGGCCACCACCATCCGCACCCGGTTGTGCATCACGCCGGTGTGCCAGAGCTCGCGCAGGCCGGCATCGACGATGGGATATCCGGTGCGCCCGCGCTGCCAGGCGGTGAGCGCTTCTTTGTCGGGCTGCCAAGGGAAGCCATCGAAGTTCGTCTGCAGGTTTTGGGTGGCGAGCTGGGGATGATCGTGGAGCAGGTGGCGGCAGAATTCGCGCCAGCCGAGCTCGCTCAGGAATTTATCCACACCCTGCCCGAGTGCTGGATCTTCCGCCGCGGCAAACCGGGCGGCGTGCCAGAACTGACGCGGGCTGAGCTCGCCGAAGCGCAGATGCGGCGACAGCCGTGAGGTGCCCTCTCGGTCCGGACGGTCGCGGTCGCCGAGATACTTTCGAACATTGTGCTCGAGGAAGTCGCGCAGGCGCAGATGGGCGGACGCGGCACCGGGGGTCCATGCCTCGCGCAGGCCGCCCGCCCAATCGGGCGTGGTAGGCTCGAGCGTCCAGCTCTCCAGTCGATCGCTTGCGATGCTCGGTGCAGGGCGCAGCTCCTTCGGCGCGGGCAGGGGCTTTGGCGGGTCGCCGAGCGAAAGTACGCGGCGCCAGAACGGGGTGAACACGCGCAGACCCCGGCCGTCCTTGGTGCGTATCGCCGCGGGCGGGACCAGCAGGTCGCCGGGAAAGCTCTGCGCGTGCATGCCCAGCTTTGTCAGGGCCGCTTGGAGCTGTCGCTCAACCGCCTGATGCGGCGCCTGCGTGATCTCGTTCCAGTAGACGGCGCGGGCACCGCTCTGTCGCACCACCTCAGGGATCACCTTGGCCGCCGGTCCTCTGCGCAGGACGAGCGAGCCGCCGCGCGCGGCGATCTCGGCTCCGAGCGCCCGCAGCGACTGCGCCAGCCACCAGCGTGCCGCGCCGCCCGGCGCTCGCCCCGCCGCCTCGTCCAGTACGTAGAGGCAAAGCACCGGCGCTCCGGACTTGGCGGCGGCGTGGAGGGCGGGGTGGTCGGACAGGCGGAGATCGTCGCGAAACCAGACGATGACGGGCGGGGTCAGGGAAGGCCTCGTTTACCAATTGGAAACCGTACGGCGTGCGGCGGTGGGAACCCGTCGTTAATGCGGCTGTAAGTCAATTGCACCAATATGCAGGAATTACGGGGGTCATTCCATCCATGTCCAATCTTCTAACGGCGAAGTTCCTGCCGCGGTTCAAGCTCGGCACCAAAGCGGTCCTGTGCGCGGTGCTGCTGATCGCAATGAACACGGCGCTCGTGGTCGGCGCCGGCTATTGGTCACTGACATCCGCCTTCAATGACCGCGCCCTGCGCGACATCGAGGTCAATCTGCGCACGCTGGGGCTGGCCTTTGCGGAGACCGTTCCCGAAGCCAAGATCACGATCCGAGACGGCGCGGTGGTCCGCGCCGAGATCCCCAAAATGCCCGACTTCAGGGATCACGCCATCGTCGACCGGGCGGTGTCCTATGTCGGCGGCAACGCGACCCTGTTCGTGTTCGACGCGGCGAGCGGACAGTTCATCCGCCGCTCGACCAACGTGAAAAAGGAAAACGGCGACCGCGCCGTCGGGACCCAGCTGGCCGCCGATCATCCGGGGCAGGCCCCGCTGCGCCGTGGCGAGGCCTATAAGGGGCCGGCCACGCTGTTCGGCAAGACGTTCATGACCGCCTATTTCCCGATCGCCGATGGCACCGGCAAGGTCGCCGGCATTCTCTATGTCGGCATCCCCATGGTGCAGTTCGAGGGCATGCTGTCCCAGGCGATGGAGAGCATGGCGGCCGCTGCCGGGCTTGCCGCGCTTCTGGTGCTGGTCCTGACCCTGCTGGTCGTCCGGCGCATCACCCGGCCCCTGACCTCGGTGACGCATTCGCTCACCGCGCTTGCCAACGGTCAGAGCGACGTCGCGATCGAATGCGAGGACCGTGCCGACGAGATCGGCGAAATCGCCCGCACGGTCGCGGTGTTCAAGAGCAACTCGCAGGAGCGGGCGCGCCTGCGCACTGAGCAGGCAGCGGCAACCGCTGCCGCAGCCGAGCAGCGCAAGGCCGAGCTGCGCAACTTCGTCGAGGGGTTCCGCGGCAGCGTCGGCGGCATTCTCGACAAAGTGCTGGCATCGTCCGGCGAGTTCGAGCGCGCCGCGCGACAACTCACCGACGCCGCGCGCTCCACGGCAGATCTGTCGGCGCAGTCGGCGGGAGCTTCCGAAAGCGCCTCCGAGCATGTGCGTTCGGCGGCGTCCGCTTCCGACGAGCTGTCTCAATCCATCTCCGAGATCACCCGCCGGGTGCAGGAATCGAACGAGATCTCCGCCGAGGCGGTGCGGCAGGCCGAAGCGACGGACCAGCGCATCGCGCAGCTCTCGGAGGCCGGCTCGCGCATCGGCGACGTCGTCAAGCTGATCACCTCGATCGCCGAGCAGACCAATCTGCTGGCGCTGAATGCGACCATCGAGGCTGCACGCGCGGGCGATGCCGGCCGCGGCTTCGCGGTGGTGGCTCAGGAGGTCAAGACGCTCGCCGGCCAGACCGCGAAGGCGACCGACGAAATCTCGAACCAGATCGAGAGCATGCAGCTTGCGACCGAGGAATCGGTCGCAGCCATCAAGGCGATCAGCCAGACCATCGAGCGCATCAGCGGCATCGCAGGCTCGATCTCGGCGGCGGTCGAGCAACAGAAAAGCGCGACGCACAACATCGTGGCCAGCGTGCGCGCCGCGGTGTCAGGCACGGCCGATGTCGCGGTCAATGTCCGTCACGCCGCCAAGGGCGCCAGCGAGACGGGCGAAACGTCGAGCCGCATGTTTGCTTCCGCCCAGGCGCTGTCGGGCGAGAGCCTGCATCTGAAGGCCGAGGTCGAGAGCTTCCTCGACCGCGTGCACGCGGCGTGATTCTGGGTCATCATCCCGGGATGGTCCGAAGGACCAGCCCCGGGATCTCGAGATCTCGGGTTCGATGCTGACGCATCGCCCCGGGATGACTTTTTGGGGCCGCTATCCGCGACCGCCAAAAGTCATCTGGGCTGCGGGACGATGCGGATGTAGGGCTTCGGCTCCTTCCAGCCCTGCGGATAGATCGTCTTGGCCTCGTCGTTGGAGACCGAGCCCGCGATGATGACGTCGTCGCCCTGCGACCAGTCGGCCGGGGTGGCGACGCGATGCTTGGCGGTGAGCTGGAGCGAGTCGATGACGCGCAGGATCTCCTGGAAGTTCCGGCCCGTCGTCATCGGATAGACCAGCACCAGCTTGATCTTCTTGTCCGGGCCGATGATGAAGACGTTGCGGACGGTTTGGTTGTCGGCCGGCGTGCGGGTGAGGGGATCGCCAGAGGTCGAGGCTGGCAGCATGCCGTAGAGCTTGGAGACGTTGAAATCGGTGTCGCCGATCATCGGGTAGTTCGGCGCGGCGCCTTGGGTCTCCATGATGTCTTCCGACCATTTGGCATGACGGTCGACCGGATCGACCGAGAGGCCCATCAGCTTGACCCCGCGCTTGTCGAATTCCGGCTTCAGCTTGGCGAGGGCGCCGAGTTCGGTGGTGCAAACCGGCGTGAAATCCTTCGGGTGTGAGAACAAGAGGGCCCAGCTGTTGCCGATCCAGTCGTGGAATTTGATCTTCCCTTCGGTGGTTTCGGCTTCGAAGTCAGGGGCGGTGGCGCCGATCGGAAGTGTCATGATCTTACCTCATCTCATTGAATCTAATCGAGAATTCGTCTCCGGCCGTCACATCCATTATAAGGGCTTCGCCGGCCTAAGTGAACGCCAACTGAACCGGCTCAAGTAAAATGTGAATTCCTTCTTTGAAGAGCCGATTTTCTAGCAACTTATTGTTACAGCGGCAGCTGCGGCGAAACAGCTCCACCCGGGGTCACACGGTCTCGCTCGCCCCGATAATGCCTTTTATGACTTTCATCACGCTCGCCCGGCGCGTTCTAGAACCAGATTGGTCCTGATAGCGACCAATTGGCAACCATCTAGAAAAGTCGCGATCCCCGTATCGAATCGTTAACCACCCCTTTACGCCGGCATGGAAATGCTGGTCGATCAGAAGAAGTCTGGAAGTGAACTATGTCCGCCGCTGCGCCTAAGCCCACCGAGCCGTCGTCCCTCGTGCCGTCCTGCCGCGATACTGCAGCTCATGCCCTTTCCGTCGTGCGGGACGGCGTGATCACGGGCGAAGGCCCGACCACCAAGGGACGGGTGCATTTCTCCCGCTCGCTCGACGCCGATGACACCGCCTGGTGCGTGCGCATCCTCACCGCCACCGCCGTCAACGACCAGCCGGTCAGCCGCGCCGAGGCCGAAGTTCTGTTCGAGATCAACGAGGCCGCGACGGAGCGCACCGATGGCGGCCGGTTCGACGACCTGCTTGCCAAGGCGGTCGCCCATTATGCCGCGAGCGCCTCGGGCCTGAAGGTGCCGCCGCGCAGCGTCGCGCTGTCGGCCGACACCGAGATCGAGAGCTGGGCGCCGTCCTATGCCTCCAAGGTCAACAGCGAGATGCTGGAGTGGATCGCCGGCCAGATGCGTGGCAAGCGCCAGAACAACCGTCGCCTGATGGCGATGGTGGCGACCTTCCTCGGCGCCACCGCACTGCCTCTGGCGGGCCAATTGCCGAACGTGTTCGACATCGGGATGTAAGGCAAATGGGCCGCGGTCGCGGCTCGCAGATCGTGTCACGCTCGTGTCCGGGGCGCGAGACTACCGCATTGTGACACCGCTGTCTCAACAGCGTCATTGCGAGCGCAGCGAAGCAATCCAGAATCCCTCCGCGGATACATTTCTGGATTGCTTCGCTGCGCTCGCAATGACGGAGCAAGTTGCGACACCGCGTCTCTCCAATTCGCATGACTCGCAGGCACGCTGCCGCATCCTCGCGGCGCATTTCGCCCGAGCTTTGCCTGTCGTCCGACCCTCAATTGAAAGAGGGCGCAGGGAAGACCGGGTGCCGGCCGGGCACCCACGGTCCACTGTGCGAAAGGTGGCAACGAAGAATTTGCACAGCGGCATACAGGTGAAGCCAAACATCCGGCCTTCCCTGCGCAGTGGCTTTACGGCTTATGTCGTGCTCTCCCCGGGGAGCGATGCACTATTGCCCCCGTCGCCTTGCGGATGGCTGATGCGCTTGCCCGGTTGGGCCGCAACATCACCGCAAGACTTGACGCACAGACCCCGGGCGCCAGGACCACACGATTTTGCCGTACGCCGATGACACCGGTCGTATGCGCGAGGTCTTTGCTCACGGCTCTCCGCCCTGCAAACCCTTTCGCGCCAACGCCATCAGCGTCCACCGCCCCCCGGCCCGCGTTCGTGACGATCGCGATACGCCCCTCTTCCTTGGGCCGGGTTGCGCGACACATAGGCGATTTCCGAATTTCGGTAAAGCGGAATATTTTGGGCCGCGTGCGTTGACCCATAGATTGGATGTTTTGCCCGTCGGGCAACGCAAGGGATGGTGGCTGCAACCATTCAATCCGGCGCGGTCTGCGCCGTCGGTGGATTCGGTGCAAGCGCCTGCGCCGGCTTCGTCGCGGCCGGATAGAGCTCGGTCTTGGCGAGATCGCGCCGGAGCGACGATGGCGCCGCGTGCAGGGCAAAGGCGATCGCGATCTGCGTTCTGTTCTGAAGCCGGTACTTGCGCATGATGTTGCCGATATGCGCCCGCACCGTGTTCTCCGAGATGTTGAGCTCGTAGGCGATGTTCTTGTTCTGCATTCCCCGCGCGATCAGCGTCATCAGCTCCCGTTCGCGCGGCGTCGGTGCGATCAAGTCCTTCGGATCCGAGCTCATGGCTGATGCCTCCCTGGCCTTTGCGAACATCCCGGCATGCTCTCACTCCGTCTTGAGCGCCTCGATCGGGCTCAGCTTGGACGCCTTGTGGGCTGGATAGAAACCAAAGACGAGGCCGGTCGCGATCGAGAAGACGAGAGACAGGCCGATCGCCTGGCCGTCGATCGAGGTGACCCAACCGGCCATGCGGGCGACCGTCATCGAGAGCGTGATGCCGCCGGCGACGCCGATGGCGCCGCCGAGCAGGCAGAGGACGAGCGCTTCGGAGAGAAACTGCAGACGGATGTCGCGCATTCGCCCACCGAGCGCCCCGGGCGACGGTCACACCACAATGGTCCAGGACGAGAACGGCACGTCGGTGATCACGCAGAGCGGCGATCGGCAGAAGGAGCCCGGGCGCACGACGGTCACTCGCCGCAGCGGCGGCAACACCGCGATCGTGACACAGGGCAGCGCAAGCCCGCAGGACATGCTCGACTGGTTGCGCAAGCTGCAGGGCCGCTGACGCACGAAGCCATTGAAATGAGAGAGGAATTCCGGGCGTTCTGCCGCACCTTGTTCCCGGTTATTCGCGTGCCTTAACCAATAATTAATTATACGTTTGCGGGTGGGCGACAGCCCGGCCTAGCCTCCTTTCGGGGAGCCGCTATCGCGAAGCCAAACGAGTGTGGTGCGTATCATGATTGCCAGATCATATGGGGCGTTGTTCGCCTCGCTCAGCGCAGCTGCGCTGCTGTTCAGCTCCAGTGACAGCCTTGCCGGACCCGCCGGCGCCACTGCGTCAGGCGTCGCAACTGCCGCCGCGCCGCCGGCTGCGGCACGTCCGCCGATCGGGCCGGGCGCAAGGTTCCACCGCCGCAGCGCTCCCTGGGTCTATTGGCCGGGCGGCGGCAGCTACTTCTACGACGGCGCCGGCTACAGCCAGCCCTTCGCCGATGTGAACCAGTCGCTCTCCGCCGATGTGCGCTACACCTACACCTATGATGTGCCCTGGGACTGGACGCATCGCTATCCGCCGAACGTCGTGCCGTCCAATCGGCCCTACGTGCCGAGCTGCCCGACGGAGCAGGTGACGGTGCCCGGCCGTGGCGGCAGCGAGCACACCGTCAACATCATGCGCTGCTACTGAGTTAACCCAACTCGAAGCTGGTGACGCCGAAGACGCGGTCGAGCCGCAGCGGCGGGATCTGCCCCGTATACATCCGCGCCGTCTCGAACACCGGCTCGAGGCCGAGCTCCTCGGCGAGCGCGATGGCGACGGGATTGACGGCGGGGACGTCGAGGAAGACCTCGCCGGCGCCCGCGCTTCCGAGCAGCGCCTGCACGACTTGATCCGCGGCGGCGCGATCGTCGGCGACGAGCGGGCCGATCTTGTAGCCCGTCCGGCAGGGCCGGATCACACCCCATGCAGCGAGCCTGCCCTCGCGCAGCAACGCGCGGCCGACGTGGCCTCGTGTGTTGATCCAGGCGCGCAGGAAGGCGCTGCGCGCGGCGGGGAATACACGGGCGTCATCGGCGTCCACCAGCGCAAACGGGAGCTTGTCGAGCGCAACGACATCGGCGGGCGGCTTCACCGATCCCGCAACGGTGCCGCCATAGCGGATATTGGCGTAAGCGAGCTGGAAACCCGACTTCTTGTAATTCTCCTGCTGCGCCACGACGCCGTCGAGGCCGATCACGCGCGCGCCTGCATGCGCAATCGCGGCATTCCAGATGCGCAGGCCATGGCCCGCGCCGCGAAAGCGCTCGCGCACGATGTAGAACCCCAGGAAGGCGAAGTGGTCGTCGTAATTGACGCAGGAGACGGTCGCGACCGGCTCGCCGTCGATCTCGCCGACGAAGAAGCCTCGGGCATCGGGGATCGCGAAGCAGGCGGCATCCGCCAGCCCCGGATTCCAGCCCTCCGCCGCGGCCCAGTCAACGGCGAGGGCGATTTCGTCGGGACGCAAATTGCGGATCTGCAAATCACTCATTTCAAGCCACTCATGATGGATGCCTTCGGCCATGGACCTGCCGACGGGTCTGGCTGTAGAAGGCCTCATGATAGGCCGAGCCTGCGGCTCGCCTCAACTGAAGGGATCATCGGATCATGGCAGTAGAGAAGGTTGCGCTCGTCACCGCCGGCGGCAGCGGCATGGGGGCGGGGGCTGCGCGGCGGCTGGCGGCAGACGGGTTTCGCGTCGCGATCCTGTCGTCCTCGGGCAAGGGCGAGGCGCTGGCGGCCGAGCTCGGCGGGCTCGGCGTTACCGGCTCAAACCAGTCGAACGACGACCTGAAGCGCCTCGTCGAGGCTGCGATGGCGAAGTGGGGACGGATCGACGTGCTCGTCAACAGCGCCGGGCACGGGCCGCGTGCCCCTATCACCGAGATCACCGACGAGCAGTGGCACACCGGCCTCGACACTTATCTCTTGAACGTGATCCGTCCGACCCGGCTGGTGACGCCGCTGATGCGGGCGCAGAAGGGCGGCGCCATCATCAACATCTCGACCGCCTGGGCGTTCGAGCCCAGCGCGATGTTCCCGACCTCGGCCGTGTTCCGCGCAGGGCTCGCCGCCTTCACCAAGATCTTCACCGACACTTACGCGGCCGACAATGTCCGCATGAACAACGTGCTGCCGGGCTGGATCGACAGCCTGCCGCAACAGGACGCGCGGCGCGATAGCGTGCCGATGAAGCGCTACGGCAAGGTCGAAGAGGTCGCGGCGACAATCTCGTTCCTGGCCTCCGACGGCGCCGCCTACATCACCGGCCAGAACATCCGCGTCGACGGCGGGCTGATGCGCTCGGTCTGAGCGGCGGCCTCAATGTGAGGCGATGAGCCGCGCCAGCTCCGGCAGGATCTTGTAGCGGGCGATCTCGTGCGGATACTCGCCGCGATTGGCCAGCAGGACGATGCCGATCCGCCGCGCCGGCACCAGGCCGATATAGCCGGAGGCGTTGTTGAGTCCGCCCGGCTTGTCGACGATGGTGACGCCTGGAAGGCGCACGGTCTCCCAGGCCAGGCCCTGTCCGAATCTTTCGTCGACGCGGAAGGCCTCGCGCTGCGTCAGCCGCAACGCCTCGCGCAAATGCGGGTCGATCGCGCGGCCGTCGACGCAGGCGGCCGCGAAGGCGGCAAGGTCGCGGGCGGAGGCGAACATCTGGCCCGTGCCGGGAAAATCGAAGTAGCTCTGCTGGTTGCCGATCGGCCCGATCGCCATGCCCTGGTCGGAATAGCCCTGGACCACGCGCTGCATCGCCGCCGCGTCCATGACGGCGCGATGGTCCGGACCGCGCTCGGGGAGGAAGGTGGAGCCCATGGCGAGGGGGCGGAGAATGCGGTGCTGGATCAGCGCATGGATCGGCTTGCCGTAGCAACGCTCGAGCACGAGCTGAAGCAGCACATAGCCGGCATGGGTGTAGACGCGTTGCCGGCCAGGTGCGATGCCGGGTGCCGGCGTGAAGGCGTTCAGCAGGGCGATGAACTGCTCGCGCGTAAACTCTTCGTTCGGCCAGGGCGGATGGTCGGTCGGCAGCAGCAGGCCCGACGTGTGCGTCGCCAACTGGCCCACAGTGACGTTGCGGATGTAGTTGCCGCTCAGCTCGGGCAGGTATTTCGGCAGACGATCGTCGAGCCGCAGCTCGCCGCGCAGCACGCCGAGCGCCACGAGCGTGGCCTCGAACGGCTTTCGCAACGAGGCGAGGTTGAACAGCGTGTCGGGCGTCACCTTCCGTCCGGTCGCATCGTCGGCGAACCCGTAGCTGAAGAACTCGACATGGCGGCCGGCATAGAGCGCTGCGGCGAGGCCGCCCGCATGGTCCGCCGTCGCGGTCGGCGCCAGCGCGCCGGCGACGATGTCGCGCATTTGCGCAATCATGTCGGAATCGGCCGAGGCGCGGCGCTGGCAAAGCGCCATCGCCATCGCAATGGACGCGGCCTGGGCGAAGACTCGCCGGGTGATCGGGGATGAGATGACAACGGGCGCCACGTGCTCTGATCGATCATGCTGATGCGCCCCCGGGATGTTTTAGTGAGGAGGGCGCGAGGTCCCAACTCACGATTGCGCGTTGTGGGTTCCCGCCAATCGAGATTACAAAACTGAGCCGTTCGGCTAACAATTGTTGACGTCCGCGATCCTGCGTGTATAGTTAGCTTCATGGCTAACCAATTATCCAACCTCGACCAGATCTTCGCCGCGCTCGCCGATCCGACGCGGCGGGCGATCGTGATGCGGCTGTGCGCGGGCGAGGCGTCGGTCGGCGAGCTCGCCGGTCCCTTCGACATGGCGCTGCCGAGCTTCATGAAGCACATCCATGTGCTGGAGACGAGCGGGCTCGTTCAGTCCGAGAAATCGGGACGCGTGCGCACCTGCCGTCTCAGCGCGGATGCGCTGGTCGGCGCCGAGGATTGGTTCCAGCAGCAGCGCGCGGTCTGGGAAGCGCGGCTCGACCAGTTCGAGGCCTATGTGATGAAGCTCAAGAAAGAGAAGGAAAGGGCGGCCGCCAAGCGGCCGTCCCGCACAACCGAACGGAAAGGTTCCTGACAATGACTGGTTTTGCAAATCCCGCTCTGTCGCAATGGTCGCTCGACCGCGAGATCGTGATGTCGCGCGTGATCGACGCGCCGCGCGATCTGGTGTTCGAGGCATGGTCCGACCCGAAGCATCTGCCGCAATGGTTCGGCCCGAAGGGATTCAAGGTCGAGACCTTCGAGATCGACGTGCGCGTCGGCGGCGTCTGGCGCTTCAACATGATCGGGCCCGACGGCACGGTCTATCCGAACCGGATGCGCTTCCGCCGCATCGAGCGGCCGTCGCTGATGGAGATGGATCACGGTACCGACCAGGATGACGATCCCCGCATGTTCCGCTTCACCGTCACCTTTGCCGAGCAGAGCAACGGCAAGACCGTGCTGATGATGCGGCAGCTGGCCTCGAGCACCGAGCAGCGCGATGGCATGATCGGCTTCGGCGCCGTCGAATACGGCTACCAGACGCTCGACAAGCTCGCGGCCTATGTGGCGGGCATGAAGCGGTGAAGGCAGTCCCGCCATTCCCGGGCCCTGAGATGGCGAGCCGGGAATGACGGCGTGCGCGAACGCATTCTGATCAAGCCGCCGTCGAAATGGCGGCTTGCCTTGTACAGGTCAGGTCAGCGCGTTGGTGACCGGCGGCTCCTGCATCTGCTCCACTTGCGCGGCGCTGTCGGGACGTGCGGGTCCAAGCACGGGCTCGTCGCCGAGCGGCTCGAAGGCGGGGCGGAAGCTGAATTCGCCGCGGCCGTCGAGCGACGGACCTTGGTTGTAGCGGCCTGGCTCGAGCGGCGCTCCGCTGCGCTCGGTACCCATGAACATGTAGCTGAACTCGGTCGCTTCCTTGCTCCGGTCGAAGCTGTTCGGAATCGGCAGCGCGGCATCTCCGCCCAGCTCCTCGATCACGGCGAGCCATTGCTGTTGATGCATGGTGTCGCGCGCGATCAGGTAGCTGAGCATGTCCTGCATGCCCGGATCGCTCGTGGAGTTGAAGAGGCGCACCGCCAGCGTTCGGCCGGTGGCTTCGGCGGCCACGTTGCAATACATATCGGCGGCGAGATTGCCGCTGGCGTAGATGTGCGAACAATCGAACGGGACGCCGTCGGCGTTGGCCGGGAAGGCCGCCATGCCCGTCGACAGGATATGCCGATGCAGCATGCCCTCGATCACGTGCCGCGGCCGCTCGCCGCCGGACATCACCGCGCCGACGATCGGATTGCCCTGCATGCTGCTCTCCTGCATCGTCGCCGGTGCATTTTCCAGGTTCAGGGCGACCGCGGTCGAAAGCATCTCGATGTGGCTGATCTCCTCGGTTGCGGTGTTGAGCAACACGTCGCGATATTTGGCCGGACCGCGCGCGCCCCAGGCCTGGAAGAAATATTGCAGGCAGACGCGGATCTCGCCCTCCACGCCGCCGATCGCCTGCTGCAGCTGGCGGGCGAAGATCGGATCGGGCTTCTCGACCCTGACCGGGTATTGCAGTCGCTTGTCGAAATAGTACATGCGCAACTCCTTTTGTTCTGTCGTATTGGCGCAATGAAGCCAGTGGGGTTGCGTTCCTAATCATCTGCAATCGCAGTTCAGATCGCTTTGAAATTCGCGGACCGCAAAGCCGAAATTGACGCGGTCCCCCACCACCACTTCTATGCGCGTCGATGGGAAGGTACGGCGACCTCGTCGAACAACTCGGCCAGAGCATCGAGCGCAACGCGCATCGCCGGTCCTTGCATCGCCGCGCCATGGCCGGTCACGACGATCTCGGGAGCAAGCGCGGCAAGTTCGCGCACCGAGGTTTTTGCGCTGGCCCAATCCGGCGTGAAATACATCGGCGGCCCGTGCATCTCTGGCGTTTGCGTCATTGCCGCGTAAACTGACTCCTGCCGGGTGGTGATGAAGGCGTCGCCGGCGATCAGGACGCGGTCGCGCTCACGCCAGAGCGAGACATGACCGGGCGTGTGGCCGGGCGTCGGGATCCACCGCCAGTCTTGCATGAAGGGCACGCTGTGGTCCGAGGGCAGATCATAAAGGCGGGATGCGACGTTGACGGGTCTTGTCGGAAACAGCGGAGAGAGCAGGGCGAGCAAGCCGCCACCGACACTCGGATCGGCTGGCGGATAGGATTGCGTGCCGTCGAGATAGGGATGCTCGGCGTGATGCGCATAAACCGGGACGTCCCACTCGTTCGCCAGCGTCTCGAGCACACCGACGTGATCGAAATGAGCGTGTGTCATGATGATGCAGGCCGGGCGGCCGTGGCCGCCGAACCGAGCCTTGGCGGCGGAGCGAATCGCCGGTGCCGCTCCGGGGATGCCGGCGTCGACCAGTACCCAGTTGCCGTCGCCAGCACCTTCGCGGCCGACAAAGATCACGTTGACGATGGCAAGCTGCCGGTAAGCAACGTCGGCCACGATCTGTCGTGTGTTGTCGTTTCGCTCGAGGTCGAATTCGGGGTTTTCCGCCTCGGCCGCCGGGGAAAGAGGAATTTGCGTCATGCCGGTCCGTGTCGACCCAGTCTGATGTGTCATCGTTCTATCGTGCCCATCCGCCGGATTTTCTTCTGGAGCAGCATCACGCCGTAGAGCAGCGCTTCCGCGGTCGGCGGGCAGCCGGGGACGTAGATGTCGACCGGCACCACGCGGTCGCAGCCGCGCACGACGGAATAGGAGTAATGGTAATAGCCGCCGCCGTTGGCGCAGGATCCCATCGAGATCACGTAACGCGGCTCGGGCATCTGGTCGTAGACCTTGCGGAAGGCCGGGGCCATCTTGTTGGTCAAGGTGCCTGCCACGATGATCACGTCGGATTGACGCGGTGAGGCCCGCGGCGCAAAGCCGAACCGCTCGGCGTCATAGCGCGGCATCGACATCTGCATCATCTCGACGGCGCAGCAGGCGAGTCCAAACGTCATCCACATCAGCGATCCCGTCCGCGCCCAGGTGATCAAATCCTCGGCGGTGGCGGTGAAGAAGCCCTTGTCCGCGAGGTCATCGCGGATCTGCATGAAATAGGGATCTGAGGCGTTGTCCGGCTGCCCCTGGCCCGGACGCGGCACCGGGAAATTGCTGGCGGGTGAAGGACTGTCGGTCATTAGATCATCATTGTCGCTGGGGTGAGGGCGCAACGTCGCGCTGTGACCACGCGCTGCTGTGAACGGCGGGGCGCAGCCGGCGTTCCCGCGGTCGAAGACCACGTTTGCGTTTGGCTATCGCAGGTTAGCGCTGGGTCCTTCGGCCGGAACAGGCAACGAAGACATGGTCTCTCCTGCGGCAATCAGCGCGGCCGTGTTAGGAACAATCGCCCGTGCTTCCCGGTTGCGCGAACGACGCCAGTCAAATGGAGAACAGGAAAATGGCCAATGCAGCCCGCGATACGTTCGTGGTGGGACTACGCAATGCGCATGCGATGGAAGTGCAGGCGCGAGAGTTGATGGAGCGCCAGTCGGAGCGGCTGGACGAATATCCCGAGGTCAAGGCGAAGATCACGGCGCACCTTCAGGAGACCAATGAGCAACTGCGTCGCCTCGAAAAGTGCCTGGAAGCCTGTGGCGAGAGCACGTCGAGCCTGAAGGATACGGCGCAGTCGGTGATGGCCAACATGATGGCCATGGCGCATTCGGTTGCCGGCGACGAGATTCTGAAGAACACTTTCGCGAACAACGCCTTCGAGAATTTCGAGATCGCCGCCTACAAGTCGCTGCTCGCGCTGTGCGGCGCGGCCGGCATGCCGGAGGCGAAGGAGCCGCTCGAGACGTCATTGAAGGAGGAGCAGCGCATGGCGGCCTGGATCGATTCCAATGTCGAGAAGGTCACCATGGAGTACCTCACGCATCAGCGCCAGGCCGCGTAGTTCTTCGCGTTCCTCGCTGACAGCGAACCACCGGCGCGCCCCGCGGCCGGTGGTTTTTTCGCGCCGCCGGGTTCCCTGCCATCTGCGCGTGAGCCTAGGAACGATCGCTGCGATCAGGCTTTGGCAGTGATGACGCACATCATCTTCAGCGATTACCGCAATCCCGCGGCGGAGCAGGCCTACGAGATCGCCTGGGACTTTCTTACGCGAACGGGCGCCATCAGCGACGAATTCGACGCCTGCGTGTTCCTGGCGCAGCGCATCACCGTGATGGTCGAGGAGGGACACACGAATCGGATCCGCATGGCCAACCGCGCGATCTCCGAATACCAGCGCCATGCCGCGGAACGCGACGATCTCATCCGTGGCGGCGGCCGTTACGCCGAAAGGCGTTGAGCGCCGGCGAAGCGGGTTCACTCCCTGGCTTCGTCCGTGACGATGTCGCCGAGCTTCTGCCAGCGCTGGCCGTCGAACTGCACCATCTGGAACTGCTTGTTGACGCGATAGTCCGTCGGCGTGGTCGTGACCGAGATCCCCGGGAGCGTCAGGTCGAGCTCGACGTTCTTGAGGTTGGCCGCCTGTCGCATCACGTTCTCGCGGGTCAGATCGTCGCCGCATTGCTTCAGCACTTGCACCAGGAGCTGCGCGGTGATGTAGCCGTAGACGTTCAGGTTCGAATCCTTGTCGCCCTCAGGATAGTACTTGGCCATGAAGGCGAGGTAGCGCTTCATGCCCGGGTCGTCCTTCCATTCGGGATCCGCGGCATCCTTGACGTATCCGACGCTGATGATGCCCTTGGAATTGTCGAGCCCGGCGGGCTTGAGCACGGCGCTGAGCGAGGAGGCGTTGATGTCGATGATGTGCAGCGCCTTCCAGCCGATCTCGGCGACCTTCTTGATGGCCTGCGCGGCCTGCTTCGGCGTGGTCGCGCTGAACAGCACGTCGGCGCCCGCATCCTTCAACCGCAGGATCTGCGAGTCGATCGTCGGCTCGTTGATCTCGTAGGAGGTCTCGGCGACGACCATGCTCGCCTTGTTGCCGAGGCCCGCCTTGAGGCCGGCGAGATACCCTCGACGAGGTAAGAGGGGTTGAAGCCCATGGTCCAGGGGAAGTTCTTTGGATCGGTGAAGCGTGCGGCGCCGGTGGCGGCGAAGAGCTGCGGGATCTTCTTGGCGTTGAGATATTTCTGCACGGCGACGTTCGGCGCGGTGCCGATGATCTGGAAGGTCAAAAGCACTTCGTCGCTTTCGACGAGCTTGCGGACCTGCTCCACCGTCTTCGGCGGCGAATAGGCATCGTCATACTGGATCAGCTCGACCTTGCGGCCGTTCACGCCGCCCTGGTCGTTGATCATCCTCAGATAGGCGGCCTGGGTCTTGCCGATCACCGCGTAGGCCGAGGCCGGGCCGCTGAGCGGCACGGTCTGGCCCACCTTGATCGCGGTGTCGGACGCGCCGGGATCGTATTTCTTTTGTGCCTGCGCTGCCGCGACCGAGAGGAGAAGGGCGGAGGCTGCGATGAATTTGGTGACGACGTTTTTCATGTCGGTTTCCTCCAGCAATCCTCATTCGCCCTTGAGGCCGGCGTCGCGGATCAGCTTGGTCCATTTCTGCGTTTCGGCGTCGATGAACTTGCTGAACTCGGCGGCGGTGCCTGGGCGCACTTCGAGGCCCTGCGCGGTCAGCTTGTCCTTGATCGCAGGCTCGGCGAGCGCCCGCAGAACCTCGGCCTGGAATTTGTCCACGATGGCGCGCGGCGTCGTGGACGGCACCATGAAGCCGTACCAGCCGGCCGCAGCCACATTGGGAAAGCCCTGCTCGCGCAGCGTCGGTGCCTGCGGATACAGCGCGCTGCGCTCGGCCGAGGCGACGCCGAGCACGGTGAACTTGCCGCTCTGGATGTAGGGCAAGGCCGTCGGCAGCGCGGTCAGTGTGGCGTCGACGCGTCCGGCGAGCAGCTCGGTGTAGGAGGCCGCATCGCCCCGGAACGGGATGTTCAAACCCTTGACGCCGGCGTCGCGGAACAGGAGCTCTCCGGCAAGATGCGGCTGCGAGC
This sequence comes from Bradyrhizobium sp. BRP20, assembly GCF_020194215.1. Taxonomy (NCBI): domain Bacteria; kingdom Pseudomonadati; phylum Pseudomonadota; class Alphaproteobacteria; order Hyphomicrobiales; family Nitrobacteraceae; genus Bradyrhizobium; species Bradyrhizobium sp. BRP20. Next base: position 437,311 of record NZ_JADYVY010000004.1, read on the forward strand.
CGGCGCCTGGGGAGGCGAAGGTGAGGCCGTCGGGCCTGGATTTGCCGTAGGCGATCAGGTCGGGAAGCGTCTTGAACGGCGCGTCGGCGCTGATGATGAGGAACAGCGGCGCGATCACCACCCTCGCCACCGGCGCCAGATCCTTGCGCTCATAGGTCAGCTTGCCGAACAGCGCCTCGGCGGTGGCGTAGGGCGCCGCGACATAGAGGATGGTGTAGCCGTCGCCCGGCGCATCGGCGACCATGTCGTTGGCGATGCGCGTGCCGGCGCCCGGCTTGTTCTCGACAATAAACTGCTGACGCAGGCTGCGGCCGAACTCTTCGGCGAGCAGACGCAGCGAGATGTCGTTGGACCCGCCGGGCCCGTAAGGCGAGATCAGACGGACCATGCGCGAGGGCCAGGCGTCCTCGGCATGTGCCCTCATGCCTGAGCCGGCCGCGAGCCCGCCCGCGATCGTGCCCAGCAGAGCTCGCCGCGTCACCTTGAACGATGCCACTGTTGTCTTCCTCCCTGTATTTGTTTCTCTTTTATCTACCGCTCTTACGACCTCAGATCACCTTTCGTTGGGTGAGCTGCTCGATCCTGGCGTCCGAGAGCCCGAGCCAATCCCGGTAGACCTCGTCATTGTCCTGGCCGACGTCGCCCGCGGCATGGCGCAGGCGCGCGGGATCGACGGTGAAACGCGGCACGACATTGGTCATGGCGACCGTGCCGAAATCCCGGTCGGCAACGCGCGTGATCACCTCGCGCGCCTTCACCTGCGGGTCGTCGGCGATCTGGTCGATCGAATAGATCGGGGCGAGCGTTCCCTGCGCGGCATTGAATCTCGCGAGGACCTCGTCGAGGAGATGCGCGGCGCACCAGGCCGCGAAGATGTCGTTGAGTTCGACGGCGTGCTTGACGCGCTGCTCATTGCCGGCAAAGCGCGGATCCGCGATCAGATCGGGGCGGCCGATCGCCCGGCAGTTCGCTGCAAAGAGCGCGTTGGTCGAACCTGCGAGCGTGACCCAGTGACCGTCGCGGGTGCGAAACACCGCGGCCGGTGCTGAATAACCATTGGCGTTGCCGATGCGGCTGCGAACGGTGCCGAGCTGGTCGTGCTCGATGGCGAGGACGTCGAGCAGGCGGAAGGTGGCTTCGGTCAGCGCGAGATCGATCTCCTCGCCCGGCGCATCTGTGTCGCGCGCCGGCTTCCACAGCGCTGCCAGCACGCCGACGGCGCCGAACAGGCCGCCGATCGAATCCCCGATCGGGTATCCGGGATGGGTCGGTTCGCCGCCGCTCTCGCCGGTGATGTAAGTCAGTCCGCCCATGGCCTCGAAGATGCGGGCGAAGCCGGGGCGCTCGCGATAGGGACCATCCTGCCCGAAGGCGGTGGCGCGCAGAATCACGAGACGCGGCTGGATCGACCACAGCACCTCCTTGGGAAGCCCCCAGCGATCCAGCGTTCCCGGACGAAAATTCTCGATCAGCACGTCGAAGCGTGGAAGCAGCTGCTTGAACAGCGCAAGCCCTTCCGGCGTGCGCAGATCGAGCGTGGCAAACTTCTTGTTGCGGTTGGCGGCCTTCCACCACAGCGGCTTGCCGTTCTTGAACGGCGGAAACGACCGCACGCCGTCGCCGTGCCCGGGCATCTCGATCTTGAGCACGTCCGCGCCGTAGTCGGCCAGCAGCGTGGCGGCGAACGGCGCGGCGATGATCGTCGCGATGTCGAGAACCTTCAATCCTTCGAGCGGTCCAGCCATATCATGTTCCGGCGCTTGTGATTTTCTTGGTTTTGCGCGGCGGCGGCTTGAGCTCGGCCTGACCGACCATGGCCCGGATGCTATCGGCGAGCGCCGCGATGCGCGGACCGATTTCGCCCTCGAGCTGCCCGGGCTGCAGCCGGAAGGCGGGGATGCCGCAATTGATCGAGAATGATTGTTTCGCTTCGCCGATATGAAACAGCGGCGCGGCGACGGCATGGATCGAGGCCATGTACTCGCCCCAGCAGGTGCAGAAGCCGCGGCTTTTGCATTGCGCGATGCCGGCGCGGTATTTGTCGCGGAGCGCCGACCACAATCCGGCATCCTCGGCGGCGAGATTGCGTTCCAGCCGGTCTGCATCGGCCGGCGGCAAGGTCGCCGCCGCGGCGCGGCCCATGGCGGTCATCACGACGGGAATGGGCATGCCGATGTCGGGCACGTGCGGGCCGACATCGCCGGAGCGCGCGGTCTCGACATAGATCATCGACGTCGCATCGAGCAGACCGATCGACACCGTGCCGCGGACGCTGTGCGCCAGCTCCTGCATCATGGGCCGCGCCACCTGGCGGAATTGCATTCCGGCGAGCAGGGGATGCGCCATCCGCAGCGCCCGTGCACCGACGCGGTACTTCGACCGCTCGGCGTCGTAGCGGAGATAGCCGAGCTCGGCCAAGGTATGGGTCAGCCTCGCCACCGTCGGGCGCGGGATGCCGGTCAGCGTCGACAGCTCCATGTTGCCCAGCAGCGTGCTCCCGGCCTTGAACGCCTCGAGCACGACGAGCCCCTTGGCCAGAGTGGTGGCGAAAGCGGCGTCATCGGCGCTCTCGGCCAGCACGGCTGCGGCAGAGGAGAGCGGGCGCTGCGGCTTCGGTGAGTCAGTCGGAGCCATCCCGGAATATCAGACGGACGGATTTCGAATGTCCAATAGATTCGCCATCCATGAGAAGATTGTCCGATATGTGGACACTCGGCTCGCAGCGCTTCTTGCGCCTTCCGAGCACCGCTGGAACGACCGGGCACACAGATTTTTGTCGTGATTGCCTGTCGTTCTGTGACAGGATTATTACGACGACGTGTCAGATCGATAATTTTTGCGGAGCGGTTCATGTTGCAGTGGCAGGCGCGGTCAAATCCCCTGGCGTGGTGGTGGGGATCCCTCACGCTTGTGAGCAGCGCCAATATCCTCGTCTGGTTCATGCTCTATCGTGAGTTCTATCCGACGCCTTCGGCCAGCCTCGGTGGCGGCTCGGACATCGGGCTGATGTTCCTGCTGTGCGCCGGCTATGTGTTCGGCTGCGCCTTCCGTTCGGTGCTGCCGCGCGCCGACGTGCAGCGCATCTGCCTGTTCGACACCTGGCTCTCCAGCGTCGCCGTCGGCCGGACGGTGGCGACGGTGGCCGAGCTCTGCTTCGCCGCGCAATGGGCCATCATCCTGCATCAGCTCGGCAAGATGACGGGCGCGGAGACCGCGGTGAACATCGCGCTCGTGATCGTGCCGATCATCCTCATCGCGGAATGCTTCTCCTGGTACGCGGTGGTGACGACCAACTTCCTCTACAACGCGATCGAGAATTCGCTGTGGGCTGTGACCTTCTTCCTGGCCGGCATCGCGCTATGCCGTCTGATGCCGGAATTCCAGGGCGTAGTGCGCTGGGCGCTGATGTCAGGCATCGTCGGCATCGCCTGCTTCCTTGCCTTCCTCATCACAGTCGACGTGCCGATGTATCTCAGCCGCTGGCGAGCAGGGCATGAAGAGGGCAACACATTCCTCGGCTTCCTCGAAGGGCTGCATGACGTCTCGACGCGCTGGGTGGTGACCCACGACATCGCGCACTGGAAGGGCGAGCTGACCTGGATGTTCCTGTATTTCAGCGCGGCGGTGTGGTCGAGCCTCGCGCTCTGCGCGCTCTACGCGATGGAAGGCTATCTGACGCGCTATCTCGCCTGACGGTCAGATTCCAACTTGACGCGTTCTCTGAAGCGAAGCGGTATCCACTTCGCTTCAAAGCGCTTACTTGCCGACCAGGCTGCATTTGCTGCGATCGAGCGGGCGGAAGGCCTGGTCGGGCGGGATCGTCGCGACGAGCTTGACGAAGTCCCACGGGCGCTTGGATTCCTCCGGCGTCTTGACCTGCACCAGATAGAGATCGTGCACCATGCGTTGGTCCTCGCGAATGCGGCCGTTGGGGGTGTAGGCGTCCGACACCGGCGTCGCCTTCATTTTGGCCATCACGACGGCGCCCTCGTCGGAACCGGTGTCCTTCACGGCCTGCAGATAGTGGCGCACGGCGGAATAGACGCCGGCCTGGATCTGCGAGGGCATCGCCTTGCGGCGAGCATAGAATGCATCGGAGAATGTCCGGGCGGCCGGCGAGACATCCTCAAAGAAGGAGGTGACGATGAGATCACCGCGGGTCGCTTTGAGCCCAACCGCCTCGATGTCGACGTTCTGGAACGACATCGGCACGATCTTCATGCCTTGGCTGGCGAGGCCGAACTCCTCGGCCTGCTTGATCGCGGTCGCGTTGTCGCCGGCAACGTTGATGGCCAGGATCTTGGCGCCCGACGACTGCGCCTGGAGCAGGAATGAGCTGTAATCGGGCGTGCCGAGCTGCGCCTTGACGCTGCCGGCGACCTTGCCGCCGAGTGCGGCGATGCGCTCGCGTGCGGTCACCTCGATCAAATGGCCGAAGGCGTAGTCGCCGGTGATGAAGAACCAGGGCTCCTTGCTGGTCTGCATGATGCCGGAGACCACGGCGGTCGCGGTGGAATAGGCGTCCTGGGTCCATTGCACGCTGGTCGGCGCGCACGCTTCATCGGTCAGCTGGTTCGCGCCTGCGCCGGAGATGAGGAATATCTTGCCGTTGCCGCGCACCAGCTCCTGCACCGCCAGCGCTGCGCCGGAGCTGCCGCCATCGGCGACGGCCTGGACGCCGTCGCTGAACCATTTTCGCGCCAGCGATGCGGCGAGATCCGGCTTGTTCTGGTGATCGGCCTGCAAGATCTCGATCGGCTTGCCGTTGATCTTGCCGCCGAACTCCTCGGCGGCCATTCGCGCCGCTTCGACCGAGCCCGGACCCATGGCGGTCGCGAACACGCCGTTCATGTCCGTGAGGACGCCGATGCGGATGGCCTCGCCCTTGATCACGGCCCGCGCGGGGAGGGGCGCGAGCGCAAGTGCGATCAGGAGGGTGGCGACGGAGTTGGTGCGGGTCGTGCCCATGGCGTTTCCTTGATGTTATTGTTGATTGATCGGTGTTGACGGTCAGGCCTGTTCGGCGATCACCGAGTTGCGCAAGGTGCCGATGCCGGAAATCTCGACCTCGACGGTATCGCCGGGGCGCATCCACAGCGGCGGCGTGCGCTTGGCGCCGACACCGCCCGGCGTGCCCGTGACGATGACGTCGCCGGGCACGAGCGGGCAGATGGTGGAGATGTAGGCGATCAGCTCGGGGATGGCGGTGATCAGGAGATCCGTCGTGGTGTCCTGCACGACATTGCCGTTCAGCCTTGTCTGCAAGGTGAGCTTTGACGGATCCGGAATCTCGTCGGTCGTCACCAGCCACGGACCGAAACTGCCGCTCTCGGCAAAGGTCTTGCCGGCGAGGAATTGGCTGGTGTGGCGCTGCCAGTCGCGGATGCTGCCCTCGTTGTAGCAGGAATAGCCGGCGACGTGGTCGAGCGCGCGGCCGGGGGGAATGTGACGGCCCGCCGTGCCGATGACGAGCGCGAGCTCGCCTTCATAGTCGAAGTCGTCGCTCACCCCAGGTTTGACGATGGGCTGGAGATGGCCGACCTGGCTACAGGCAAAGCGCGCAAACAGCGCCGGCTTTTCGGTGACGGTGCGGCCGGTCTCGGCGACGTGGTCGCGATAGTTGAGGCCGACGCAGATGATCTTGCCGGGATCGGGAATCACGGGCGCGAAGTTGATCTTGTCGAGCGGATGATCAGGGGCCGCGGAGGCGGCCAGCCTTGCCGCCTCGGCGAGCCGACCGGCTTCGAGCAGCTCCCGCAGCGTGGTGCACCCCGCCATCCGCGCGCCGAGATCGACGACGCCGTTGTCCTTGACGGCGCCGAAGGTGGGGCGTCCGTCCACACTGAGTGAGAGCAGCTTCATGAAATGTCCTTGACGGGTTCGGTCAGGCCGCGGAGGGCGCTTGGGCTGAAGGAATTCGAGTTGCAGGGGCGATGGCGGCGATGAGGCGGTCGAGCTCGGCCTCGTTGCGGGCGGAGCCGCGGATGTAACGGTCGGGACGAACCAGTGCGGCGATGATGCCGTGCTCGCGCAGCCAGGGCCCAAGATCGTTGGCATCGTCGCTGGTCAGGATCTTGATCCCCGTCTGCGACAGCGCGAGACGCGATGAGAGTGCCGCCGCCGTCTCGACGAGCAGCACGTGGTTGTAGCCGGTCCGGTCATCGCTGCGGCTGGCGTCGGTCAACGTGAACTGCGGCGCGAGATGTCCGGCGAGCGGCAGGTCGCCGAACTCTAGTCCGGGGCCGAGCAGGGGCTTCTTCACGTCCAGCTTGACCGGCGCGTTCTCGCGCGCTTCGCCGGCGGCAAGGCCGGCCTCGATCGCCTTGGTGTTGATGACACCGCCGAGGCGAATGGCGAGCTCGATGAACGCGCGCACAGGCGGCAGCCGTTCGCTCTGATAGGTGTCGAGCAGATCGGGCGCGGCGCCTTCGCGGATCACGCTCGCCAGCTTCCAGGCGAGGTTGGCGGCATCGCGAATGCCGGCGCACATGCCTTGGCCGAGGAACGGCGGGGTCTGGTGCGCAGAATCGCCCGCGAGCAGCAATCGCCCGTTCCGCCATTGCTGCGCGATGACCGAATGGAACGTGTAGACCGCGGCGCGCTCGATCTCGGCATCGGCGGGCGTGATCCAGCGCGACAGCAGCTCCCAGACCTTCGCGGGTTGCGCAACGTCCTGCGAATCCTCGTCCGGGAGAACCGTGATCTCCCAGCGGCGCCGCGTGCCGGTGCCGCGCACGTAAGTCGCGGGCCGGCTGGGATCGCAGTGCTGAAGGCTGTAATCACCGAGGTCGTCGCGCACGCGCTTGAGCAGGACGTCGATCACGAGCCAGCGCTCGTGGAAGCCGAGGTCGTCCATGCCCGAACCGATGAAGCGGCGCACTAGGGAGCGGGCGCCGTCGCAGCCGATCACGTAGGCGGTTCGGACCTCGCTGAGCCTCCCGTTAGAGAGGTCTTCGCAGCGGACGCGCACGCCGTGCTCGTCCTGATCGAGCGCGAACACCTCGCAGCGGTTGCGCAAGGTGACGTGCGGCCAGCGGGCGAGGCCACCGATCAACGCGTCCTCCAGATCCGGCTGGTGGAAGCGGTAGCTGAGATGCCAGCCCATCGGCGTCAGCGTTTGCGGACGGGACCAGTCCAGCAGCATGCGGCCGGCTGCATCGAGAAACAGCATGCCGGGACTGAGAATGACGTGCGGCAGGATCGCCTCGGCAAGCCCGATGGTCTGGAACACGCGCATGCATTCATCGTCGAAATGCACCGCGCGCGGCAGATGATAGGTCCGCGCCTCGCGCTCCAGCACCAGAGTCCGCACGCCGCACAGGCCGAGCAGGTTGGCGAGCGTGGCGCCCACCGGCCCGCGGCCGACGATCACGACGTCAAACTCTTCCGGGGTGGATTTATCTTGCATGGGGTATCTCTTCCCCAAGCAGGGCCGGCGCATCAACGCCGGCGCGGCAAGTGTCCGCCCAGCGGACGGCCTCTATTCCGCAACAGGAATGGCCGACGCCGTTTCCAGCAGCTGGCTCGCAAACTGCGCGACCGCTTCCTCGATCCCCAGCGCCGAGCGGATCCAGATGATCGAGATGCAGCCGAATACGGCGCCGTCCCGCACGATGGCAACGGCAATCGAAGCCGTCTTGGGATTGTATTCGCCCTCGGTTCGGATCGCGTAACCTCGCGCCGCGGTCTCGGCGATCATGCGGTCGAGCCGGCCCTGGTCGAGGAAGGGGCGGTCGTCGGCCTCATCGATGCGGCGGAGATGATTGATGATGAGATCGCGTTCGCGCGCAGGGCAGGCGGCGAGATAGGCGCGGCCCGCAGACGTGCGCAGCATCGGCAGGCGCTTGCCGATCATGCCGCGGTCGATCGAGAGCGGGCTGCGAGAGTGGGTGGTCTCCTGCACCACCATCGCCGCGTTCTCGTAAGTCGAGAGATCGACCGGCCAGACCAGCTTCTTGCTGAGATCGCCGAGATAAGGCGCCGCCGCCTGGCAGATCACCACGCCGGGATCGTAGCCGTCGCCGAGGCTTAGGGCACGCCGGGTGACCCGAAATCGGTCGTCGCTGGCGCTGCGGGCGATATAGCCGAGCTCCTCCAGGGTTTCGAGGAGGCGGTAGACGGTGGGTCGGGGCAGGTCGAGCGCGCGGGCGACGTCGCCGGCGCGGATGCCGCCGGAGCGGTTGACCTCGTGCAGCACGTCGAGCCCGCGCTTGAAGGCACGGACGCCCTCAGACTGCCGAGGCTGGCCGTTCCGCGTCCGCTCCTTGGACACTTCCTATTTCCTCCCTTGTGGCACATCGCGGCGCGCTTATTGTCGTTGCGAACGCGAGGCGATTGCGGAACGCCACCGTAGGATCGCGCGCGGCCGGTATCAAGCTCGCCGCAGTACGGCGACCGCGATGCCTCCGGGAGGAATTCGATGGAAATCGCAGCGCTCGGCTATATCGGAATCAGTTCATCCCAGCTCGATCAGTGGAGCCGGATGGCGACCGGGCTGCTCGGCATGCAGCAGGTCGATCGCGGCGGCAAGATGCGGGCCTTCCGCATGGACGACCGCAAGCAGCGGCTGATCGTCGACGGCGGCAGCGATGCCGGCCTTGCGGTGATGGGATGGGAAGTTCCTTCGACCGTCGAACTGGATAAGCTGGCAGGACGGCTCGAAAGCCATGGCATCAGGGTGGTCCGAGGTTCGCGCGCACTCGCTGACGAGCGGCATGTCGCCGAGCTGATCGCGTTCACTGACCCCGCCGGCAACCGGCTGGAGGCCTTTTGCAAGCCGGAGCTTGCGAGCGAGCCGTTCAGGCCGGGTCGCCCGATCTCGGGCTTCCGCACCGGCGCGCTCGGCATGGGGCATGTCGTGCTCAATGTGGAGGACGTCGAGCCGCTGTTGCCGTTCTATCGCGACGTGCTCGGCTTTCACGTCTCCGATTTCGGGCTGAAGCCTTACGGGCTTTATTTCTTCCACGTCAACGGCCGCCACCACTCCTTTGCGATGGTCGGCTCGGGGCGAAAGGCGATGCATCACTTCATGGTCGAGCTCGGCTGCCTCGATGATGTCGGGCAGGGCTACGACCTCGCGCAGATGGACGAGGGGCGCATCGCCTACACGCTGGGCCGGCACACCAATGATCACATGACCTCGTTCTACGTGAATACGCCATCCGGCTTCTTCATCGAATATGGCTGGGGCGGACGCGTCATCGATCCCGAGACCTGGCAGCCGCACGAGACCTTTGATGGGCCCTCGCTGTGGGGCCACGAGCGGCTGCATATGCCCGAAGAGCAGCGCACGCGATTGCGCGAGATGCGGCTGGATGCGGCTGCCCGCGGCGTGCGCGTCGCCGATCCGCGCGTGCCGCCACTCAACTGCGCGTGGCTGGACTCGGTGGTCGCACGTGAGTGATCTGCGGCGACGCCGCGATCAGGCTTCGCCGAGATCAACCTCCGTCAAGATCCCCTGGCGCAGCGCCAGCCGGACCAGCTCGATGTCGGAGCCGACGCCGAGCTTGTCCTTGATCAGCGAGTGCAGGTTCGCCACCGTCTTCGGGCTGACATGCAGCGTCTCGGCGATCTCCTCCGTCGTGTTCTCGGCGAGCAGCAACCGCAGCACCTCGAACTCGCGTGGCGTCAGCACGTCGGCGGCGGAGCTCTCGCCGCTGATGCGGCTCAGCGCAAGCTCGTGGTCGATGTCGGGGCTGATGGCGATCTTGCCGGCGAGCACGTCCTTGACCGCGCGCACCAGGGTCTCGGGCGGGCTGGTCTTGGTGACGTAACCCCGTGCACCGGCGCGGATCGCCTGCACGGCGAAGCCGGCGTTCTCGTGCATGGTGAAAACGAGAATCCGTGCCGCCTTGTCCCACTGCCTGATCCGCCTGACGGCCTCGATGCCGCCGATGCCGGGCATGCTGAGGTCCATGATGACGAGGTCGGGCGTCTCGGATTTGTAGAGGCGATAGGCTTCCGCTCCGTCGGCCGCCTCAGCGACGACGCGCAGGCCCGGCTGCTTCTGCAGCACCGAGCGATAGCCCTCACGGACGACGGAATGGTCGTCGACCAGCAGGATGGTCGCTTCCGCCGTGCTCATGCAGCGTGCTCCAGGGCCTCAGAGGCGGCAGCCGGGAGCGGAATGAATACGCGCAGCGAGGAGCCCTGAAGGCCGGTCTCGAAGCTGAGCCGGCCGCGAAGCGCGGCGACGCGCTCGCGCATGCCTAGCAGGCCCATTCCGGACTTAGCGGCAGCTTCGTTCGGCCGGCCATCGTCCTCGATCGCGAGCGCGATCTCGCTGTCGGCCATGGTCAGATGCAGGCTAACCTTCGTTGCACCGGCATGCTTGGCCGCGTTGGTGAGTGCCTCCTGCACGATGCGGTACAGGTTGGCACTGACAGCGGCGGGCACGCTGTCGAAGGCGCCGTCGAACCGGATATCGAAGCGCGGCTGGCCGCGGCTGCGGCCGTTCCACCCCGAAACCAGGCCTTCGAGGCTGGCGACCAGGCCGAGCTCCTCGACATCGGGCGGCCGCAGCCGGAACAGCGCACCGCGCAGCGTCTCCATCATGCCGGTCGCGGTGCGGGCAATGCTGTCGCATTCGCCGAGCAGGTCGGGACAGTCCTGCGCCGCAGTCTGGCGGGCGGATGCGGCCAGCGCGCGGATCGCGGCGAGGGACTGGCCGAATTCGTCGTGCAGTTCGCGGGCGAGATGGCGGCGCTCCTCGTCCTGGAGCGCGATCAGCTTCCGCGTCAGCTCGTTGCGCTCGGCAAGCGCAGTGTCGAGGCTTTCGGCGAGGTGGTTGAAGACGTCGCGGATGGCGGAGAGCTCGGCGAGATCGAACGGCGGCAGCCGCGTGGTGAGGTCGCCGGCGGCGATGCGTTCGAGGCCGCTGCCGATCATGCGGGTGGGGCGCAGGGCACGGGCCAGTGCGGCATAGACCAGCGCACAGAGCAGCGGCAGCGCGATCGCAAGCGCGATCATCAGGCGGCCGGCCTCGTGCCAGGCCTCCGCCGTCTGCACCGCCGGATCGATCGAGACCACGGTCTCGCCGAGCTTGGTTCCGCGCACGATCACGGGCCGCGCCGCCTCGCGGCCCGGGTCGAACAGGCTGCGATAGAAGGCCGAGAAGGCTTGTGGCGGCGGGCTCGCCGGGGCAGGCGCGCCGCTACAGAAGCGCTGCAGCATGTCGCCGCTCGCGCTGCGGAAGCCGAGGCAGAGGCCGGGCGTCATCACATGGGCCGACACCGGGTCGAGGTCCGGAAAGTCCGAGCGGGGGCTCGCCCCCCATTGCACCTTGCCTTGCTGCAGCTCGAGCGTCTTGGCCACGATGGCGGCGATCCCGTCGATCCGCGCATGCGCGGCGTTATCGGCGGCGACGAGGAAATAGGTCGAGATCACGGCGAAGCAGGCAGCCGAGATCGCGGCCACGCGCAGCGTCAGACGGACCTTGAGATCGAATCTCGGGCGATTCCACATCGGCTTGCACCTGGTGCGAACGGGCTTGTCGCGCCTCATTAAAGGGCAGAACGCCGGCGGCGGGAAGCGTTCCCGACTTGCCGCACCGCAATGTCGTGAAAATTTCCCGGCATTGGTCGGGACAGTGACGGCTGCGGAGCCTCAGGCGGCCCGTCCAGATTTTCGTCCCATCCACGAGGTCCGTTCATGCACCGCTGCCGCCTGGTTCTCTCCGCCTGTCTCCTCTTCGTCGTCTCTTGCTCGCCCCTCGCTGCGCAGGCCGCCATCGGCGTCGCCATGGACGATTTCAGCTACACCGACACTTCGGGCGAGCCGACCGACCAGACCGCGGCCCACGAGCGGCGGCTGGCGGCGTTCATGGCCGCGCTTCGAAGGGACATCGAGGCAGACCAGCGCTACCGCTTGGTGCGATCCGTCCAAGACGGAGCGGTGTTCAAGGTGGTCGGCGGCATTCAGAAGACGAGCACGCTGGTGCAATGGGCCAAGGTCGCCGTGATCGACGTCGGCACCAAGACGCTCGTGCTGGACAAGCTCTACAGCTTCCGCGGCGACAATGACGAAGCATGGGAGCGCGCGCAGATGTTCGTGTCTCGCGAGGTCATGGCCGCGCTCGGCACGCCTGCGCCGGTCGCGCTTGCCGTGTTCGATTTCGAGCTCGAGGACATGACGGCCGCCTCAGCGGGGACGTCCGGTGCGTCGGATGCGCCATATCTCGCGGAGGTCACTGGCGGTGTGCGCGAGGCGCTCGGCCAATCCGGCCGTTACCGCATCGTCGAGGTCGGCGCAGAGGCGGGGAAGGCCGGCGCTTTGCGGGATTGCGGCGGCTGCGAGGTCTCCATTGCGCGCAAGCTCGGCGCGGACCAATCACTGATCGGCGTGGTGCGCCGCGTCAGCCGCACCGAATACACGCTGGGCTTCCAGGTGCGCGATGCCAGGACCGGCGCGGTGCTGGCGCGTGGCGACAGCGGACTACGCATGGGCGCCGACTATTCCTGGAAGCGCGGGGCCGTGCGGCTGGTCACCGACCGGCTGATCGAGGGGCAACAGGCCAACGACGCGCCTAGAAGGTAAGCTGGACCTTCATCGACTGCGCGCGGTCGCTGGCGAGCTCGAAGGCCGCGGCCGCATTCTCGAACGGCATGGTGGCCGTGATCAACGGCTTGACGTCGATCAGGCCGTCGCCCATCAGGCGCACCGCGAGCTCGAATTCGGGATCGAAGCGGAACGTGCCGCGCAGCTGCAATTCCTTAGCGACGATCGTGTTGATCGGCAGCGTCATCTCGCCGCCCAGGCCGAGTTGCACCAGCGTCGCGCCGGGCCTCAGCACGTCGAGCGCGGTGCGAAGCGCGGCCTGGTTGCCGGAGGCCTCGAACAGCGTGTCGAACACGCCCTTGCCGGCGCGCCAGGGATCGAGCGCAGTGGCATTGGTCGCGACGTTGATGGCATGCGTGGCGCCGAGCTTTTTCGCGACCGCGAGCGGGGCGTCGGCCACATCGGTGACAACGATCTCCGACGCGCCGCCGAAGCGCGAGACCAAAATCATCAGCGCGCCGATCGGACCGCAGCCGGTGATCAGCACGCGCTTGCCGAGCAGGGGACCGGCCTGCTTGCCGGCATGCAGGCACACCGCAAGCGGCTCGGCGACCGCGGCTTCCGCCAGCGACAGCTTGTCTGAGATCGGCACGGCCTGCGTCGCGTCGACCGTGATGAACTCGCGAAAGCCGCCCTGCACATGGGGAAAGCGCATCGCGCTGCCGAGAAAGCGCATGTCGAGGCACTGGTTGCGCATGCCTTCCTGGCAATGCAGGCAAGCCCCGCACGGTTTGCTCGGGTTGACCGCGACGCGCGTGCCCGGCCTGACATTGGCGACGCCGTCACCGACGTCAGCGACGACGCCGGCGATCTCGTGACCCAGGGCCATCGGTTGCTGAATCCGCACGACACCGAAGCCGCCGTGATGATAGTAGTGCAGATCGGAGCCGCAGATTCCGCCATTGGCGATCTTGACGCGGACCTCGCCAGGGCCGGCGGCGGGATCGGCATAGTTGTCGATCCGCAGGTCCTTCGGGGCGTGGATGACGACGGCGCGCATGGCTTGCTCCTTCGTGGTCTTGGCGATCACATCGCGGCGATCATGCCGCCATCGACATAGATGATCTGGCCGTTGACGTAGGTCGACGCATCCGAGGCGAGGAAGATCGCGGCGCCCACCAGCTCATCCGGCTTGCCCCAGCGCTTGGAGGGAATGCGGCCCATCAGCCAATTGTTGAAATCGGCGTTGTTGACCAGTGCCTCGTTCATGTCGGTGAGCATGTAGCCGGGGCCGATCGCATTGGCCTGGATGCCGTGCTGGGCCCATTCCACCGCCATCGATCGGGTCAGGTTCTTGATGCCGCCCTTGGCCGCGGTGTAGGGCGCAATGGTGGGGCGGGCGAGCTCGCTGCCGAGCGAGCCGATATTGATGATCTTGCCGTGCTTGCGCGGGATCATGCGCTTGGCCGCCTCGCGGCCGATCACGAAGGCGCTGGTGAGGTTGGTCTCGATCACCTTGCGCCATTCGTCGGTGGTGAACTCGACCAGCGGCTTGCGGTGCTGGATGCCGGCATTGTTGACGAGGATGTCGACGGCGAGGCCTTGTCTGTCGAACTCGTTGAAGGCGGCGACGATTGCGGGCTCATCGGTGACGTTGAAGGCAGCGCCTTCGGCCTGATGGCCGGCGGCGCGAAACTCGGCGACGGCCTGCTCGACTCGCTTGGGATCGACGCCGTTGATGATGATCTTCGCGCCGGCCTTGGCCATGCCTTCGGCGATGGCGCGGCCGAGACCGCGGGACGAGCCGGTCACGAGCGCGGTGCGGCCGGAGAGATCGAAAAGGGAAGTGCTCATCTCAAGAATTCCTCAGACGTTGGAGCGGCGCACGGTGAGATCGGTGCGCTCGAAGACGGCAGGCAAGAGGTCGGCGCCCAGGCCGGGGCCTTCCATCGGAAAGACATAGCCGTCCTTGATGGTGGGCATCGTGGTGACGAGCTCATTGTACCAGCCCTTGTAGAAGGCGCGCACGGATTCCTGGATCAGGGTGTTGGGCTGGCTGAAGGACATGTGGATAGCCGCGATGAAGCCGATCGGGCCAATACAGTCATGAGGAGCAAAAGGCCGGTGATAGGTCTCGGCCATTGCCGCGATCTTGCGGCCTTCGGTGAGACCGCCGGTCCAGCACAGATCGGCCATCACCACGTGCATGGCGTCGCGGTCGAGCATGTCCTTGTAGGGGAAGCGCGAGCCCAGCGTCTCGCTGGCGCAGACCCAGACGTCGGTCGAACGGGCATATTCGGCCAACGCCTGCGGCGAGTTCATCCGGATCGGGTCCTCGTACCAGGTCGGCTTGTAGGGCTCGAGCGCACGGGCGATCTGCTTGGCGGTCGGCAGATTCCAGAGCGAATGGAGCTCGACCATGATCTCCATCTTGTCGCCGACGGCTTTGCGGATCTTCTCGAACGGCTCAATCGCCTGCTTCATCTGTGCGGCGGTGATGTAGAGGCCCTTGTTCTCCTGCGCGGCGGGATCGAACGGCCAGATCTTCATCGCCGAGATGCCGCTTTCGAGCAGGCTTTCGGCGAGCGCATCGGCATGGTTCATGAAGCCGTCGAGATCTTCATAGGGCCCCTTGGAGGCGCCGAGATTCCAATTGGCCACCGGGCTGATATTGGTCGAGCGCACATATTGCGTGCCGGCGCAGGTGTTGTAGATGCGCTGCTTGTCGCGGCAGAGGCCCCCGAGCATCTGGTGCACCGGCTGACCGCAGACCTTGCCGAATAGATCCCACAGCGCGATGTCGATCGCTGATGCCGCGCGGTATTCGACGCCGGTCGAGGACTGCGCCATCGGCAGGTTCAGCATGTCGCGATGGATCGCTTCGATGTGCAGGGGATTGCGGCCGAGCAGGCGGCCGGCAAAGGTGTCGTGGATCTGCGCTTCGACCGCGCCGGCGCCATAGAAGGTTTCGCCGAGACCGATCAGACCAGTGTCGGTGTGGATGCGGACCCAGATGACGTTGGAAAATTCCTCGGCGCGCAATGTCTCGATCGACGTGATCTTCACGGCAAGTATCCTCCCATCGAACGGCGCTTCGCACCTGACGTCTCATTTTGCGCTGCAGCATGCTGCAGGTCGTGCCGACGTCTTACGCTTGCTTGTAATATATCACAACATGTTTTAAGGGTATCACGAACAAGGCGCCACCCAGCAACGAGAGCGCGGGCTGACGGGAGAGGACGGCATGGCACGGCGCAAGCGCGCACTCGCGGTGGTGAGACACGGCGACGGGGAGGGCAGGCCCTCCCGGCGCAACCGTCTCAACTTCTTCGAGCTGGCTTATCAGAGGATCGAGGAGCTGCTCGTTCATTGCGAGCTCAAGCCCGGACAATTCATGACGATGCTGGAGTTGCAGCAAATCACCGGTTTCGGCCGCACGCCGGTGCATCACGCCGTCAATCGTCTCTCCGCCGACACCCTCATCATCATCCGGCCGCGTCACGGCCTGCACATTGCGCCGATCGATCTGGCGCGCGAGCGCATGCTGCTGGCCTTACGCCGCGACATGGAGCGCTTCGTGATCCGCCTCGCGGCCGATCGTGCCAGCCTGTCGCATCGCAATCAGGCGCTGCACATCGAGCGCCTGCTGCGCGAGCGCCGCGCCAGCCTGACGCTCGACGAATTCAATCATATCGACCGCCGCATCGATGCGCTGGTGCTGGAGGCCGCCGGCGAACCTTTCCTGGTGCATACGCTGCGGCCGCTGCACACGCTGTATCGGCGCATCGGCTACATCCATCATCGCTTCATGCCGGGGCAGGCGGATCTGTCAGGCACGATCGATCATCATCTCGCCATTCTTGCAGCCGTTGCCAACCGCCGCGTCGAGGAGGCGGTGAAGGCGAGCGACGCGTTGATCGACTACATGGGCGAGATGTTTACGGGCATGGAGGCGGGGATCGATCCGCGCCTGCTCGATTGCAGCATCGAGCCGCTGCTCGGCGCGTAGGGCTTGATCCGGAAAAATGTGAGGCGGTTCTCCGAAGAGATCATGCGCAAGACAACAAGCTAAAGCGCGAGGAGATCCTGATCTCATCGCGCTTCAGAGAGTTGTGACGAAAGGAAGAAGAATGTCAACGATGGCGATGCCACAGGCGACCGCGAGCGAAGCCGCGGTCCGCTACCTCATCACGAACTACAGTCCCAAAGGCAACAAGGTCGGTTGGCTGATGATGGCCTCGATCCTGGTCGAGGCCTGGGACCTCTATTCGATCGCCTTCGTGCTGATCTTCATCAAGGAGCAGTACAATCCCGATCCGCTGATGCTCGGCCTCGCCGCCGCGGGCACGCAGGGCGGTGCCTTGATCGGCGCGCTGCTCGGCGGCTGGCTGTCCGACAAGATCGGCCGCCGCGTGATGTTCCTGGTGACGATGGTGCTGTTCATCGTACTGGCGCTGGCGCAGGCCTTCGTACCCAGCGTCGGCTGGCTTGTCGTGATCCGCTTCCTGCTCGGCATTCCGCTCGGCTCCGACATCTCGACCGGCTACACCTACATCATGGAATCCATGGCCAAGGGCGAGCGCGAGGTCATGGGCAATCGCTGGCAGTTCATGTTCGCCGTCGGTGAAGTTCTCACCATCGGCGTCATCGTGATCTTCCTGCTGGTCGACATGAACCACGAGATGCTGTGGCGCGTGACGCTCGGTCTCGGTGCGGTGCCGGCACTGATCATCCTGATCATGCGTCACGACGTGCCGGAGACGGCGGTGTGGCTGGTGCAAAAGGGGCGCTACCGCGAGGCCAAGCAGGTCGCGCGCGAGATGTTCAACGACAATCTCGATATGCTGCCGGATCGGGACGTCGAGGTTCCCAAGACCAGCACGCGCGCATTCCTCGCTGACCTCAGGAAGGATCCGATTCGCTGGCGTGCCACCCTTTATGGCTGGATCGCCTGTTTCGCCCAGGCGAGCGAGTTCTCGACCTTCGCATTCTATCTGCCGGTGCTGTTTGTGATGGTCGGCGTATCGAGCGTGCTTGGCATCAATGTGGTGACGATGGCGCTGTTCTCTTTCGCCGCCCTGTCGGGCTGGGTCGGACCCTTGCTGACGCCGAAGATCGGCCATCGTGGCATCGCCATCGCCGGCTTCGGCATCGTGCTGGTTTCGCTGCTGGTCGCGGCCTTCGCGCTCTACACCGACAACAAGATCCTGCTGCCGTTCGCCGCCGCCGGCATGCTCTGGGGCCATTATTGGGATGCGTCGAACTGCATGACGATCCCGACCATGGTCGCCCGTCCGCGATATCGGGGCACCGCAAGCGGCTTCGCCTACATGTTCGTGAAGCTGCCGTCGTTCCTGGCGATCTTCCTGTTCCCAACGGTGTTTGCCGCGATCGGGCAGGCGAACGCCACGCTGATGGTCGCGATCTTCCCGCTGGTAGGCCTGCTTGCCGCGATCTTCATCCTGCCGGAAGTCTACGGCTACGAGAACGACTGACGATGAGCGCTATCTGATCGCGGCGGCTAACGCCGCGATCAGGGCCGGCGGCGTCACCAGCAGGCCGAGCTTGAGGAACGGCCAGGCGCCGACCTCGATCTTCTCGCGGCGGAGCGCGACCAGCCAGAGGATGGTGGCGAGCGAGCCGGTGACCGACAGATTGGGGCCGAGGTCGACGCCGATCAGGATCGCGCTGACGACGGGCACCGGCAGATGATCGCCGGCGGCAACCGAGCCGGCGACGAGGCCGACCGGAAGATTGTTGGCGATGTTGTCGGCGAGCGCGGTGGCAATGCCCACGCTCCAGGCCGCCTGCGGGACCGATTGAGCTACCGCCTGGTGCAGCAACGCGTTGAGCTGCGCGATCACGCCGGTCTTGATCAACGCCTCCACCATGACGAAGAGCCCGCCGACGAGCGGCAACACGCTCCAGGACACCCCGCGCAGCACGGGCAAGGGTGATTGCCGGCTGAGCAGCAGCACGATCGCGGCCGTCACGCCGCCGCAGATAAAGGTCGGCAGGCCGAGCTGCTTGTCGAGCGCTGACGCCGTGACCAGCACCATGCCGATCGCGGCGATGCCTATTGCGGTGAGCTTGCCGCCGCGGCCGAGCTTGGGATGCGGCACGCTGCGCGCGATCGTCTCTTCCTTCAGCGCGTGGTGCTGGGTCAGGCGCAGCACGATGTAGGTCAGCAGGATCGACGCCGCCGAGGGCAAGGCGAACAGGCGTAGCCATTCCGTCAGGTGCGGCATGCGCGCGCCGAACACGACGAGGTTGGCGGGGTTGGAGATCGGCAGGACGAAACTCGCGGCATTGGCGATGAAGGCGCAGACGAACAGATAAGGCAGCGGCTTCGCGCCGGCCGCGCGCGTCGCGGCATAGACGGCCGGCGTCAGCACGATCGCGGTAGCATCGTTGGAAAGCAGCACGGTCACGAGCGTGCCGACGAGATAGATCAGCAGGAACAGCCGCTGCGGCGAGCCGCGTGCGTATTCCACCGCGAGCGCGGCGAGATAATCGAACAGGCCTTCGAGCCGCGCCAGCTCGGCGATCAGCATCATGCCGATCAGGAAGAGATAGACGTCGAGGCCTTTCTCGATGCCCGTCAGCGCCTCCTGCCAGGGCAGCAAGCCTGATAGCACCAGGGCGCTCGCGCCGATCGCGGCCCAAATCGCCTCGGGCAGGCGAAACGGCCGGATGATGACGCAGGCGGTCGCGACGAAGATGATGCTCCAGGCCCAGATGGCGTCAGACGGCACGTTCAGTCCTTGAGGTTCGGTCAGTCATTCGGCATCGATAACCGATGCGGGAAGGGCTGTCTTCCCCTAGAGTCTTGCCGCGGCAACAGACTGGAATTCGTGGCTGCTTCTCGCGAATGTGACACTCACCTTGCGACTGACAGCTTCTCCATGATCGCCTTGCGCAGGATGCGCGAGAGCGACTCGACGGAATAGGGCTTCTGGATCAGCTCGAAGCCGCGATGGGCGTTTTCGGCGAGCACGTTGCTGTAGCCGGACGTGAGCACCACGGGCAGGCCCGGATAGCGCTCGCGGACGATGCCGGCGAGCTCGACCCCGTTCATGCCGGGCATGATGACGTCGGAGAATACGAGGTCGACGGCAAATTCATTCTCGCCCAGGATCGCCAGCGCCGCGTTGGCATTGGCGACGCGGCGGACGACATAGCCGAGATCCTCCAGGAGCTCGGTGGAGAAGCGGCCGACCTCGTCGTCGTCCTCGACCACGAGCACGCGATAGCCACGCCCGGTCGTGGCCGCCTCGTGGCTCAGGGCCGCGGCTTCCTTCTCCGTGGTGGGGCTTTGCGCCTGCGGCAGGTAGATGGTGAAGGTGGCGCCTTCACCTTGCACGCTGGTCACCGCAATGTCGCCCTCGGACTGCTTGGCGAAGCCGAAGGCCTGGCTGAGGCCGAGGCCGGTGCCCTTGCCGACCTCCTTGGTGGTGAAGAACGGCTCGAAGATCTGTTCGAGATGTTCCGGCGCGATGCCGCTGCCGGTGTCGGTGACGGAGATCGCGACATAGTCGCCGCGGCGCGCCGATTGTGCGCGCAGGCTCGGTATTCCCGAGACCTTGCGCACGGCGATGGTGAGGCGGCCTTCGCCGTCCATGGCATCGCGAGCGTTGATGGCGAGATTGATCAGCGCTGTCTCGAACTGGGCGATGTCGGCCACCGTGAAGCAATCGGCATCCCGAACCTCGACGGCGATCTCGATGCGGGCGCCGACCAGCGGCCGCACCAGCTGCGCCACGCCCTCGACCTGGCTGCCGACGTTGAAGATCTGCGGCTTCAGCGGTTGCCGGCGCGCAAAGGCCAGAAGCTGCGCGGTCAGCTTGGAGGCGCGCTCGACCGTGTCGGAGATAGCATCGACGTAGCGGCGGCGGCGCTCCTCCGGCAGCTCGCGGCGGCGCAGGAAATCGGTCGCAGAGCGGATGATGGTGAGGAGATTGTTGAAGTCGTGCGCGACGCCACCGGTGAGCTGGCCGATCGCCTCCATCTTCTGCGATTGCCGCAGCGCTTCCTCGCCGCGGCGCCGCTCGGTGATGTCCACCGCCTCGGGCACGGCGCCGGTGATGTTGCCCTGGCGGTCGAGCACGGGACGCATGCCGAAGTCGAAATCGCGCTCGCCGATCGGAAGGCGCAGGCGCATCTCCAGCCGCACGGGTTCGCCCTTGAGCACGGTGTCGAAGGCCTCGCGCACGGCGGCACTCATGCCCTCCGTGCCGGTGAACCAGGGTGTGTCCCAGAACGGCTTTCCGACCACGTCCGCGGAATTCGCCTTGATGCCGGCGAGCGCGGTCTTGTTGGCGTAGACCAGCTGGCCCTCGAGATTGACCAGGCCCTGATACTGATTGCTCGTCTCCAGGATCGCGCGCAGCCGCGCCTCGTTGGCTTCGAGCTCGGCGGTGCGCTCGGCGATGCGCTCTTCCAGCGTCTCGTTCAGCCGCCGGAGATCGATCTCGGCCTGCTTGGCGACGGTGACGTCGTGGGCGACGCCGATGAAGCCGATATGCTTGCCGGTCGCATCCCAGCGCGGCTGCGATTCCGAGCGGAGCCAGCGCCATTCGCCGCTGGCGTTCTTGTAGCGCGCTTCCAGCACGAAGGGTTTGAGGGACGCTTCACCCTGGACGGATTGCTGCAGCACGTGCGGCAGGTCGTCGGGATGCAGCACCTTGCGCCAGTCGAAGTCGATGGCCTGGTCGTAGGGCAGGCCGACGAAATCGACATAGGCCTGGTTGGCGAAGGACCGCTTGCGGTCGAGCTTGGTGACCCAGATCGGCACCGGCGCGCTGTCGGCGATCAGCCGGAAGCGCTCCTCGCTTTCGCGCAGCGTCTCGCGCGCCAGCGCCTGATCGGTCATGTCGATATGAGCGCCGACGAGCCGGATGGCGCGGCCGTCCTTGTCGCGCTCGATCTTTGCGACGACCCGGATCCAGCGGGTCTCGCTGTCGCTGGGACGGATGATGCGGTATTCGGCGCTATAGTCCTCGCTCGCTCCGGCGAGCGCTTCGAAGAAATGCTTGACAGTGGCGTCGCGGTCGTCGGGATGGATACGGTTGACCCAATCCTCGTGCGACTCCTCGGCGGCTTCCGGCGGAAGGCCGTGGATCATCAGATATTCGGGCGAACGCCGGTTCTTGAAGCCTTCGCGGAAATCGACCTCGACGCCGCCGACCTTGCCGATGCGCTGGATGCGCGCCAGCTCGGCCTCGCGCTCCTGCAGCGCGCGATAGGCATTGTCGCGCTCGCGCGCGACGTCTTCGAGGTGCTGGCGCAGCCTTTCGGCGGCGATGGTCTCGGGCAAGGGTTCGTTCAAGGCATCGGCCGTTGTCATGCAGGTGCGCACGTGCCGGACCGATATTCACACAGACGGAGCGTGATGGCCATTGTTTAGAGGGCAGGTGGTGCCGGGAAATGGGGGCGCGCGCCTGAACGCAGAGAAGTACGCGGTGGTAACGTCCGGTCTGGCAATTTGTTCCGAATACTGGAACGATCGGCGGATTGAGGCGTCGTCGCGAGGTGCCAGCGCGCTCATAGGCTTTCCTTTCCCACGAGGCTAAATCTTGAAGCTCTTTATCTGCCAGGCCTGCGGCAACGTCCTCTATTTCGAGAACCGCGTCTGCGAACGCTGCGGCCATCGGATCGCCTTCCTGCCAGAGAAGGAGACGATGTCGGCGATCGAGGCCGACGGAGACGCCTGGAGCATCCTCGCCGACAAGAGTGAGAGCCGGATGCTGTGCCGGAATGCCGAGTACGACGCCTGCAACTGGCTGACCGACGCAGGCGATAGCACCGGCTATTGCCGCGCCTGCCGCCACAACGGGACCGTGCCGAACCTTTCGGATCCGGCGCAGCTCGCCGGCTGGCGCGAGCTGGAGGTGGCCAAGCACCGGCTGTTCTATTCCCTGATCCGCTGGAAGCTGCCGCTCCAGACCCGCCAGGACAATCCCGAGCATGGCCTGATCTTCAACTTCCTCGCCGACGATCCGCACAGCGGCGAGAAGGTCATGACCGGCCATGACAACGGCCTGATCACGATCGCGCTGACCGAGGCCGACGACATCGAGCGCGAGCGGCGCCGGCTCGAGATGGGCGAGCCGTACCGGACGCTGCTTGGGCACTTTCGCCACGAGGTCGGACATTACTTCTGGGATGTGCTGGTGCGCGATGGCGGCAAGCTCGACCAGTGCCGCGCCGTCTTCGGCGACGATAGCGCCGATTACGGCCAGGCCCTGCAGCGCCATTATGCCGAGGGCGCGCCGCCGGACTGGCAGCAGAACTACGTCTCGGCCTATGCCACGACCCACCCTTGGGAGGATTTCGCCGAAACCTGGGCGCACTACCTCCACATCGTCGATGCCCTGGAAATGGCCGCCGAGTTCGGCATGGAGGTGCGTCCCAAGGTCGACCGCGACGGGGAGCTGACGGCGCGCATCCGCTTCAACCCGTACGAGGCCAGGGATGTCGAGGTGCTGGTCAACGCATGGCTGCCCTTCACCTTCGCCATGAACAGCGTCAACCGCGCCATGGGCCTGCGCGACCTCTATCCCTTCATCCTGTCGCCCGCGGTGGTCGGCAAGCTGGGCTTCATTCATGACCTGGTCCGGGACGCGGCCAAGGCCGGAAAGTCCTAGGGATGCCGCACGGCAGGCGCGCCGGGCCCATTTCGGTCTTGCGCTGGTACGCCAAAGGCGGCCCGATTTAGACCGTTGCCTCCGGCCCATTTTGATGTACCACGGGAGCCACACGGCCCCTCCCAAAGGCCCCAACGGCCAGGGAAGGGTCCCGCCCAAGGTCGAGACTCAAGAAAAGCATGTTCAAACGCATTCTGATCGCCAATCGCGGCGAAATCGCCTGCCGGGTCATCAAGACTGCCCGCAAGATGGGAATTCAGACGGTCGCGGTCTATTCCGAGGCCGACCGCGATGCCCTCCACGTCGAGATGGCCGACGAGGCGGTGCTGATCGGCCCGCCGGCCGCGGCCGAGAGCTACCTGGTGATCGAGAAGATCGTGGAGGCCTGCCGGAAGACGGGTGCCGAGGCTGTGCATCCCGGCTACGGCTTCCTGTCCGAGCGCGAGGCGTTTCCGCGCGCGCTGGAAGCCGCAGGAATCGTTTTCATCGGCCCGAATCCCGGCGCGATCGCCGCAATGGGCGACAAGATCGAGTCCAAGAAGGCCGCCGCAAAAGCAAAAGTCTCGACCGTGCCGGGCTATCTCGGCGTCATCGAGGACGACAAGCACGCGGTGCGGATCGCCGACGAGATCGGCTACCCCGTCATGATCAAGGCCTCCGCCGGCGGCGGCGGCAAGGGTATGCGCATCGCCCATTCCAAAGCCGAGGTTGCCGAGGGCTTCAACCTCGCCAAGGCGGAGGCAAAGGCCTCGTTCGGCGACGACCGCGTCTTCGTCGAAAAGTTCATCGTCGATCCCCGCCACATCG
>NZ_JADYVY010000040.1:0-14236 GCF_020194215.1 Bradyrhizobium sp. BRP20
TCCCCGGGGGCTACTCGACCGACCGTGACCCGCTTGAGGTCCTGGCTGCGCAACGCGCCGGCCTCGTGTGCCACCCGCAAGCTCTCGGCCAGCAACAGCTCCAGCTTGTCGCCGAGCCGCTTGCGCCGGTGGCTCAGGTCCGAGCGCTCGTGCGGGAATGCGTGCTGGAAGAACTCTTCGCCGGTAAAGTACTGGAAATATGGGTCGTGGACCCAGCGCTCGCACACCCCCTCATCGGACAGCCCGTAAATGTGCTTGAGCAACAACAGCCCGATCATGAAGCGGGTTTCAATCCCCGGTCTGCCGTTCTCGCTGTAGAGCGGGGCAATCTCCCCGTCGATCCAGTCCCAATCGATCCTGCCGGCAAGCAGAACCAACTCGTGCTTCATGTTGATGATCTGATCCAGCCGTGCCCGGAACAGATCGTTCGATCCCGTCGTCTTATGCTTCTTCGGCCGCATCGTCCTCCGGCGCACCACAGAAGCACGGTTCACAACGGAGAGGAATCCACAAAACGAATTTGCAAGGTTTGCGGCGTCCAAGCATCAAATCCCTGCAATCTCAAACGCCATCAAATCCCAGAAACAGACTCCCGCTCAATCGCTTAGAGGCTTGTTCACGGGCGACAGTGTAAGTCGCACCATGGATGCGCGATCCCTCCCAGCGTCGCGCAGAGTTTGCTGCTGAGACACTGAATCGGCGCTGGCTTGCGACTGTTATGCCCGAACCATCAATGACAAGTTGGATCCGTGCGCCTCAGCTCCCACAACCTGCTTGGCAGCACAGCCGAGAGTTTTCCCAGAGCATCGTGTCCGGATTACAACTAAACAATTCGCGTGACATAGCGACAGCGTGCCCTTTTTTTTGGCACCGACAGAACCACCAGCGCCGAGCTCTCCAGGTTGCGGCGTCGACGCAGCGTGCCTGTAGGTCATCAAGAAGACGACATTTGACTCGTGCTGCCAAGCAAAAGCGATCTGACGATCTGTTCGAATTCGACCGCGAAAGTGCACTGTGCGTGGCCGCCGGCACGGACGCACCTGATGCGCAATTCAGACGACCGGCTCTACTTGGTCGAAGAGCAGCACGAACCGGGAGAGCGTGAGGTCGTCACGGCGATCAGTCAGAAGCGTGCAGTGGTTTGGCTGATCGCCAACCCGGCCCGTCGTCGTGGTGCGGCTGCCTCTGATCGTAAGCACGCCGAACGCCCTTTGTCTGGTGTCTAAACGTCTTCATTGTTCTCGAGGCAAGTGGCCCAGGCGGGCTGCGTTTCGTTGGGTGAATTGCTACGCGGTCTCCTCAGCTTTCAGTCAGCTAGCGCCGATACAAAGCCGATGGGTTTGGCGAGGCGCGGCAGCCCGCTAAACTCGACGGCAGCGTGGGTGTAGCAGGATACGGGCCTTCATGCCTCCCTGGCTAACCGACTCCGAGCCGCGCCCGCGCTGCTTCCGACTGGTGGGCCGGGATCAAGTAGTTAGGCTCGTCCTCCGACGACGATGATCTCCCGGCCTGCTTCTTCCGCTGCTTTGAGGCTGGCCGGTGTGGGAGTTGGCGGCTCGTGGCAGGGACAGCTGACCTTGCCCCCATATGTGGAACGGCCCGCGAGGCAAGAGCTTTTTCAGTCGATTTCACACATTGGGACGGTGCGGTTATATGTCCGGCCTTTGCGCGCGGCACATGGCCGCTGGCCTCGATGAGATCCGCGAAACGAGGAGCCAAATCAAGTTTGCGCGCTTGAGCGCATTGGGGGCAGTGGCTTCACTCGTCTCGGGATTTCGTCCCATGGGTTCATCGCCTGTCGTTGCACCTTGCCCTCTGCCGGCCTGCGCCGGTCAGATCGTTGTGACGGTCATTGCGTTCATCAGTCGGCTACCGCGGTAATCGCCAGTGGGTCGGGACGCCGATAAGTCCCGCCCTTGTTTAGAAGCGCCCAGATGATCCGCGCCGTCTTATTGGCCTCCGCGACCGCGACAACTTTGAAAGGCCGTCTGGCAAGAAGCGCCTTCAGCCACGGCCGGCTCAGCGCGTCGTTTCGGGCAACCCGCAAGACGGCCGTTGCCCCGACGACGAGGAGAGAGCGGAGCTCCGGATTCCCCATCTTTGATATCCGCCCCAGCCGCTCTTTGCCAGCCAGGCCGCGAAGTGGCGAGCTGACGTGAACCCTCCGGGGTCTGGCACAAGCGCCTTAATGGTCGCCGCTGTAATGGGGCCGACGCCAGAAATCGTGGTCAACCGACGCATGTCCTCGTCGCGCTTGCCTCCACAATAATTGCGCGCTCGAGCCTGTCGATCTGGTCCGCTGCAGCTTCGATCTCATCGGCAATCGCCATCAGGGCGAAGCGCGCCGCTGCGGGCAGGCGGACATCTGTCTTGTCCCGCACGATCGCAATCAGCGCCTCAACCTTTGCCATGCCGGCGGCGGCGATGATCCCCAATTCGGCCAAATGCGCGCGCAGCGCGTTAACCGTCTGCGTTCGCTGCCGCACTAGAAGAGCGCGGGTCTTCAGCACCATCGCGGCAGCCTGTTGCTCGGCTGTCTTAATCGGCACGAAGCGCATGGTCTTTCGGGTCACCGCTTCGCTGATGGCCTCCGCGTCCGCCGCATCCGTTTTGCCTCGCTTGACGAAGGGTTTAACATAAGCCGGGGGAATGAGCCGCACCTCATGACCGAGAGCTGCGATCTCGCGCGCCCAATAGTGGGCGCTACCACATGCTTCCATCCCCACCAGGCACGCTGGCAGCTTCTCAAAGAGACGCAGAACTTCGCTGCGCCGTAGCTTCCGGTTGAACACGGGTGAGCCCTCGGCATCCGCCCCATGAACCTGGAAAACGTGCTTGGCCAGATCCAGCCCAATGGTGATAACCTGCTTCACGGAACGGTCCCTCCTTTGTGGTGTTCGAACAACGACCACGTTCTAGCACTTTGATGCTGTTGGAGCGGGCCGTTCCACCACATCAAGTTTTATCCATTCCTGAGTTCGCTCCGGTCGTTGGATTTGCCCGGTTGGGCGGTGGGAGCGACGGCAGCTGGCGCGGAGCCTTCGGCATAGCGCAGCGCCAGATCCCGGCGCGGGTGACAGGTGAAGGCGAACTCGGAGGGCGTTTTCCATCCGAGCTGCGAGTGGGGTCGGGCATCGTTGTAATCGGCCCGCCAGCATCCGAGAGCCATGCGAACCTGGGCCACTGACGTGAACAGCGTCTCGTTCAGCAATTCATCCCGCAGCTGGCCGTTGATGGGGAAGACGGCCCCGCTCCCTCGGCGCCGGCGATATACTGGCGATGGACGAACCCGCTTACAGGAGCAATTGACCAATGGAAGCCGCAACAATTGGGTTGGACATTTCGAAGCACGTGTTTCACATCCATGCAGTTGATGCCCAAGGCCAAGTGGCCGGTCGCCAACGCCTCCGGCGAGGCGAGATCGTGTCGTTCTTCTCCTCGCTCGCACCTTGCCTGGTCGGCATCGAGGCCTGCGCGACTGCTCACCACTGGGCGCGGGAGATTCGGCAATTTGGGCACGATGTCAGATTGATTCCGCCAGCCTATGTTAAACCCTACCTACGAAGAGGAGCCAAGAATGACGCCGCTGACGCGGCCGCGATCTGCGAAGCGGAGTCGTCCCAATATGCGGTTCGTTCCAATCAAGAGCGCCGAGAACCAGGGCTTCTTGATGCTTCATCGTGCAAGAGGCTTGCTGGTCCGCCAACGCACCATGACAGCTTGCGCCATTCGGGCTCACTTTGCTGAGTTCGGAATCATTGTCGGGCAAGGCCGGCAACGGGTGGACGGTCTGGTGGACTTGTTGGATGACGAGGAACTGACGCTACCGGCCCACGCCCGCATCGCGCTGGCCGTCCTTGTGAGCCAGCTGAAGGAATTGGACCGGCAGGTCGAGGCCATTAAGCGCGAACTGGCTGAGATCCAGCGAGTAAATCCGATGGCGAAGTTGCTGTCCTCGATTCCCGGGATCGGTCCCATTACGGCCACGGCTCTCGCCGCGACCGTGCCGGACGCGACCATGTTCCGCTCCGGGCGGGAGTTCGCGGCCTGGCTTGGCCTGACGCCTAAGCAGAATTCCACCGGCGGGAAGGATCGACTCGGCCGGATTACGAAACAGGGCGATTCCTATCTCAGGCACTTGCTTGTCATCGGAGCACGCAACGTCGTTCGGTACCCAAAGGCACGCGGCTTCTTTTGCGGATCGCGAGTGGCGCGATCCAGGCAGCGTGATCTCCTTTTGATGATACCCGCTGCGCGACCGATCTGATTCCACATCAGCGAAATTCTGGGACTGTAGGAAAACAAGTTTTTCACAACTTCAAACTCAGCAACGGATACATAGGAGGCAGGGACGGGGGGCATGGGCCGACCAATCCTGGTAGGCGCCTGTTGGTCTTTTCGGGGATACAATCCGGGACCCTTGTGTGGGAAAGATATGACTGAACGGCGTGTGCTCTGGTTGTGTTGCGGCGTCGGCTTCTGTCTCGCCTGCCAGAGAGGCTAGCGTGCGGGCGACGAATTCGCGCAGACAGCAACCGCGTTATCAGTTGGGGGGGGCAAATCCGCTGGACGAGCACTGGCAGAAAGCAAACCCGCTGCTTCCGCTGGTCTTGATCAGAGCTTGCGATACGAACCAAGATCTTGGTCTGCGGACGTGGTTTGTTTGAACCGGCTCTGGTGTAGTTGTGCAGGCTGGATGAAACTCGTGGAGTAATCTAGAAAGGCTAAGTTATGGCCACGCCACATCTAATGCTTCCAATCGAGGTATCGGCGGACCTGATGAGGCATCTGTCGCCAGATCGCGCGCAGGCGGTAGTTGACATCATTAGAAACTCCTCGCCATCTCTCATAAGCCAAATGAAATCTTTGAGGCTCATTCTCGGCGCCGATGTGAACGCAGTCGCTCTTGAGGACAAGGTGCCGAGTTCAGGCTCCAAAATGGATCGCTACGACTGGTTCTTCTTGGTCCAGCGTATCCAAAAAGATTCAGACCTTGCCGGATTGGTGGCGCTTCTTCGGACTATGAGTGGATGCGCCGCACTTGTAAGCTCCAAGAGCGTCCTAACAGATGTTGAGGAAGCGATCCTGGGCGAGGCCGTTCAATCGATTGTAGAAAACTACGGAGAACGAACATGACTGGCCCTATGAAGTACGAGGAACTTAGGAGGGCCCATGCCGGTGAAGCCCTCACCAACTGGATTACTGGTCATCAAGGCTTGTTCGTACTCTGCCGTGAACTCGAGCGCAGCCTCAAGCTAATGGAACGTGCTATTTCAGCCGACAATCATGTGGCCACTGCTCGTCAGTTTCAGCGGTTCTCATCAATAACCAGGGCGTGTGCAGTCGCGTTCAAGGTTGCCGGCAATATGTCCAGGAACGACTACGAGAAACACGTGGTCGTTCCGATGCTCGGCGTGGATGAGGCCTTCACAGGACTTTGGGCTCGCGACCATTCCTCGATGTTGCAGCAACTGCGTTCCACCTTTGCGAAGTTGCGCGGCTTCGAAGCGGAACGAGCAGCCATAAAAATGCTGACCGCCGTGATGGTCAAGCAACACGAGCGCGTTTGCGAGCGCTTTGCGAAGGGCCGGCCCAGTCTGAACGCTCAAGCCCGAAGCGGAATGGCAGCGGATCGTCCAGAAGGCTACTTGCTTATTCGTGAGCGATTTGGACCGCGGCACGTGCAGTTGATCGACTCATAGCGAATATGATCGGCCACCTGGAGTGAGCAACACGCTCCCGATCAATGGTTCGCCGAACTAGGCGCCGTTTGGCTGCCAATGAATAAGCCGGCGTCAGTCAACGCTTTTACGTAGGTCTCGTGATGGTGAAAGTCGTGCTTGAACTGCTCAAGGTTGTCGAGCTCATCATGCCAATTTTCTGCTGATAACTCTCCTTTGAATGTCGATTTCAGCATCTGCATGATGGCAGCTCGTTGCTCGACCGGAAGCTTGGCAATTGCCGAGTTTAGATATCCACCCGGCCCGAGTTTTACCTCAGTTGAGGTATAAACACCGGCCGCACGAACAGCGTCGATCTGGATCGGTAGGCTCACCCTGCAATTCGGGAATATCCATGCGCGGTAGCGATGCAATGCGAGAAAGTAGATCGATGCGAAGAATGCAAAATAGCCGTCGATCGGAAGAGTGCGCGCTGGTCTTTTGTCGGTGCGCGGCGTAGTAATGTTGTTCCAAGTTGGCATGCCTACGATAATAGGATCACCGGGCTGGTACGAACTTTCCAGATATCGGGCGTGATCTACGGTTGCAATTATCTCGAACCCGATATTTGGATTTAGGCCTAGCATTGCTCCAACTGAAGCCGATAAGCCTTCCCGTAGCGCGCGATCCTGGCTCTCCAACCGGAAGCGGTATCCATCACCATTCTTCACGACCTTGTAGTTGTCATCGATGCCGCGAGCCTTGGGACCCTTCGTAATGTGGGAGTTATAGACTTCATGGTCATAAGTCTCCTGCCACATGATGATGCCGTCAGCGCCGGCGTTCTTCAGGCTTCTATAATGCCGTGACGTCAGCGCCATCGTGCAAAACAGTACTCTGTTTGCGAGACTTCCGCCCATTATCTGCCTTACTCGTTGAACAAGGACGGGAAGCTGATCTCTTACGAATTTTACATCATCGCCACCAACAAGTTCGATGTGCTGGAAACCCTTCGCGAGTAGGTACTCAACCTGCACGACAATGAGCCGCTCGTCCAGGCTTATCCGGCGCATCTCATTGTTGTCGGAGCGCCAGCCACAGAAATTACAATCAGACGCGCAGCGATTTGTTACCTCCACCGGTGCCATCGAAACAACCAAGCCGCCATAAATCTTGCGACGGACAAATTCGGACTTTGCAAGAACTTTGTCGCGAATGGCCTGGAACTCGGTTGAGTGGATCGCGTTCACGAGTGAATTGAGCTTCGCGTAGCTGAGTGACTCGCTCTCCGCTTCCTCCAGTATTGCCTCGACTTGCGGCACTGTTGGGATGTCATGATTCTCGGTAAGGTCGAGAAAACGCTCGCGGTCGATTTTATACATGGTTCACGCCCTGTGAAGGGAAGCTGTTTTCGGTCAGAGCTCAGAGTTCTTGAATAGTTCGGCAAGCGCAAAGTGGGCTCCCAGTTTTAGGAGTAAGGCCCCAGGCAGCGCCATCAATCGAATTGCCGCCGACGAGTAATTGTGATGGAAGCATCATATGGCTGGAATCATCTACTACCAAATGTTGTAGAGTTGAGGTCCCAAGGGAGAACGACCAACTGTGCCGCGGAATCTGCCAGGAGAAATCGCCCTTCGCAGTGCTTCGACCTCGCTCGAGGGACATTCACTCGACATCGTCCGCTTCGGGTTCTATCGGTATCGTTGACGGCCTCGAAGCTCTGCGAGCCCTTCCCTGTTGCGGATGATCAATACACTCCGCGCCTCCGGCGGGTCGAACATAGGGCGATCAGGCCAGCCTAGCTGTCCTCTCACCGATGACATTTCTAGTGAGCGGAACCTGCGACTTGTCTATCAGGCGCCGACACCGCGAATTTGGTGAGACCCTGCGCGGGACTGCCGAACTCGCCGTCGATCGTCGCGGACACGCCGCGGTGAGCTGCGTCATCCAACTACAACAGCGATTGTGAGAAACTTCACGATACAACCTCGGCCTGAGGCTTAGGTTAGGGTGCATCGAGTAGTGCTACGGATGTGCTGGCCCCTATTTGGTCACCACTTTGCATGTCCCGCAGCGATAAGCGATCGAGGCATCTTCGGGTTTCGCTTCCCTCGGAGTTTCAAAAGCGGGAGAAGCACATGGTGGGACGTCTTCCAGAACGTCGGATTGATCTAAAAGCGCGGCTCGAGAGTGGCGGGCCGCGCAAACGTCTTGCCATAGACGGGGGCGGAATCCGAGGGGGCCTCTCGTTGAAAATTCTAGAGGAAATCGAGCGGTTGCTAACCAAGGCAAGCAACCGCGCCAGACTGTCGTCTGGCGGACTATTTCGACTATGTCGCCGGAACCAGCACCGGCGGCCGCGCCGGAGAGCGCCGCCAAGTCTTGCTGTCCACACCAGCGGGCTTGCGGGGGCGAGCATAGGCTTCGTAGTTCCCACTGCTGTACTACATCGCAACCTCAGATCTTGTTTTATGTGACAATTGATCAGCTGCTAGTCAGAAGATGCTTTCGGGCGCCTGACACTTGTACGGGACGCCGATCGTCAGACCGCCATCGACGACGATTTCGGAGCCCGTAAGATAAGAGGACTCGTCACTGAGCAGGAACAACACTACCTGTGACACTTCCGGCGGCTCGGCTGCCCGCCCAAGCGGAATGGGAAAACTGGAAGAATCGAAGTCCTTTGTCATCCAGGTGTTGATTAACCCCGGATGGACTGAGTTTATTCGAACCCCAGACGCAGCGGCCTCCAAAGCAGCGGACTTGGTAATGCCCCGCACGCCGAACTTGGAAGCAACGTAGGCGTGAAGCCCTGCACTACCCCTCAGCCCCTCGACCGACGAGATGTTGACGATCGAGCCTCCGCCCGCGCGGCGCATGGCCGGCAGGGCAGTCTGCATTCCCAAAAATACACCGGTGAGATTGACAGCAAGGGTCTTCGTCCACTGCTCAAGCGGAAACTGCTCGATAGGAGCAATACTGACTATGCCGGCATTGTTGACGAGGCCATGCAGCGCGCCAAACTTGCTCTCCGCAGCCGCGATCGCTTGGCACCATTCCTCTGGCTGAGCGACGTCTTGACGCAGATAGATCGCGGATGTGCCAAGGCCGGCCGCGAAAGCCTCGCCTTCTTTACGAAGAATATCGGTGATCACGACTTTAGCTCCCTCCGCTACCAGCAGGCGCGCATGAGCGGCCCCCATCCCTCGAGCCCCGCCGGTCACCAGAATGACTTTTTCGCTGACACGTCCCATAATTTCGCTTCCTCGAGAGTGTGTGGGTGCAAGGTCTTTGCGACATCCACTATGCACTATGTCAATCGCCCCCTGGTCGATCTGCTGT
The DNA here is from genome assembly GCF_020194215.1 of Bradyrhizobium sp. BRP20. Classification (NCBI taxonomy): domain Bacteria; kingdom Pseudomonadati; phylum Pseudomonadota; class Alphaproteobacteria; order Hyphomicrobiales; family Nitrobacteraceae; genus Bradyrhizobium; species Bradyrhizobium sp. BRP20. The sequence goes on from NZ_JADYVY010000040.1 coordinate 9,003, forward strand.
GTCCCGCTGCGATGCCCAAAGGCTGTGCGTAGTGCCGTGTAACTCGGCGTGAAAACCAACTCGATAACGATTCCACGTCGTGGACACGCGTCCGCCGTTCATACATTACCGTCGGAGTGTTGAATTGGCATCATGACATTGGGCCACCTTGTTGAGCCCGACGAATCACGACCGAGTTTCCTCCGGAAGATGCGCGTGGACTGCAGGCGACGCAACGCCGGTTCCGCACAGATGCACGTACTGAGCTCTTCGTGGCTGGCCGCGGGAGTGGGGCGCAGAACGCATGAGGTTCTCCGAGTCTTGCGAATTGGAGTATCCATCCTGTGCAATCGACGCGCCGAGAATCTCGTACGAATGCAAACTCACGCAACTCTTGCACAGTTGCTACAGCTGTTCCGATCTTCTTACGCGACCTGGGTATCCGCTAGCATGCGTTTCGGGCCATGCACAGCGATAGCGTTTCGACATTAAAGCTTAGTCGAGCCTCCCAAAACTGCGAGGCGTGCGAACTCGTCATGCGTTTATGTCCCAATTGATCATGTCGGACTTTCGACATTCCGCGTGGCCAATCAAACAAGGGGGAAGGCAACAGCAGAAGAGGCGACGGTTGTCGGCGGCCTTCTCGTACATCTTCATCCGAGCGAGTCCTCTAACACCGAATGAGGTGCTTGGCATCGACGTTGCATGCGACAGATAGAGAGGCCTATCGAGTTATCATCATCGTCGGTGAGCATACTTCACGGGAATGAACGCACGATCGTCAAGCTCATTCTGCACCACAGAATTGAGGTGCAGCGCGCAGAACTGTACGCGTCGTCGGCGAGACGATCATGATCAGCGCTCTATGAGCCGAGGGATCACCGAGCTGCATTGGAGGTTGCATCATCGAGGTTGCATCATCACAGTCTCTTCAGGATGCTTCAAAAACCGAGCACTGTTGCTGAGATGAGTTAGCTGAATCTACAGTTGCGTCCAAACACTCCAAGAGCGAGGAGGAATGCGATGCCCGAGGTAAAAGGTATTCCTCTTGATGCGCCTCTCTACCGTGGGAGCAGAGACCGTGGCAGCGCGTTTCTCGGCTGCCAAGCCATAAACCTTGTATTCAGCGTGGGGAGCGAGGTGTCCTCTCTACTACCGAAGGGATTAGCACTACTTTGGCAGATTTGGTTTGTGCTGTGGTTTTTCACAAATTCGTCTTCTGCAGTGCGGGCATCGCTGCGATGGCGGCCGGAGAATGAGATCGACGATGGCGTGGCGTACGGCGGGCATGGTTGGTTGAGGCGGAGGCCCATTGATTCTTTTTTTTCCGTCCCGCATGTGCGAGGCGACGGTGCTGCAAGAAGGCGTAGGCAATCATTGTCATCAGGGCGTGGCGATGAAGACCCTGCCATGATCGCCCTTCGAAGTGATCAAGCCCAAGCTCCTCCTTCAACTGCTGATGCGCCTGCTCACAAATCCATCGTGCCTTGATGGTGGCGGCCAGTGTGCGCAGATCCGTCGCCGCAGGGAGGTTGGCGAGATAGTATTTCTTCTCCCCTGAGGCACGCTGCTCGCCAATGAGCCAAGCTTCGTCGCCCGGGAGATGCTGCTGACCCTTATCCCAGATTCGCTGCGGAGGGCCGTCGGCGGTGCGGACACGGAGAGCAGCAAATCGGGCTTTCAGCCGACCTTTCGTCCCGCTGCGCCAACTCACGGTTTTCCATTTGGCGCTCGCCAGCATGTGTTCTGCCGCAATCGATAAGATATCCGGCACGTGGTGCTTTCGTGGTTTCCCGCGGACTTTGGTAATCGGCCAAATGAGCTTCACATCAACCGGATACACCTTGAGGTGCCGAGGGATGCCGACGGCCCAGGCCAATCCGCGTTCTGTTAGCCCTTGTCGAAATGGTGCGCTGAGCCCGTATCCTGCATCCGCCAGCACACATCCAAAGCGCACGTTGGCTGCCATCGCTCGATCAACCTCAGCCAAAGCGATTTCTGGCTTGGATCTTGCCGTTCGGTGTTCGATCGTAAGCGCCGTTCCGCTCCCACCTTCTCACGGCACATGGGATAGGCGAGTTTCACGATCTCTTTGAAGGGATCGGCTTGTGTCTATGCTTGACCATACGCTTAAGTCGGACGTGACGGCGCGCCGGCTGGAAGTGATCACGGAGACGGGACGCCGTCGTTGGTTCTCCAAGGACGACAAGGCCCGGATTGTCGAGGAGACGCTGGTCGCAGGCGCGGTCGTTTCCGAGATTGCCCGGCGACACGGGCTGACCCCACAACAAGTGTTCACCTGGCGCCGGCAAGCACGCCGGCAGCCGGCGCCGATGGCGGACGATCCGCAGTTTGTACCGGCGGTGGTAGACGCCATGGCACCAGTCGCGGTTGCTGGCCATGAGCGCAAGACAGCGCGACGTAAGGCCAAGCCGGATGTCGGGGCTCGCCGTTGCGATGCCGGGTGCATCGAGATCGAAGCCGAAGGCGTCACGATCCGGGTCGGCCGAGGCGCGGACGTGGCGATGATTGCGGCCATCCTCCATGCGCTGAAGGCAAGCCGGTGATCGGCCCGTCCGGAACTGTCCGGGTGATGGTGGCAACCAAGCCGGTCGACTTCCGCAAGGGAATGGAGGGCCTGGCTATGTTGGTGCGCGAGCACATGAAGGCCGATCCGTTCTCGGGTGCTGTTTATGTGTTCCGTGCCAAGCGGGCGGACCGGATCAAGCTGATTTTTTGGGATGGTACGGGTTTGTGCCTGTTCGCCAAGCGGCTCGAGGAAGGCGTCTTCCGCTGGCCGAAGATCGAGGACGGCGTGATGCGTTTGTCGACGGCGGAATTGTCGGCGTTGCTCGAAGGGCTCGATTGGCGGCGTGTTCACGCGGCACGGGAGACGGTCGTCCCGACGCAAGCCGGATAATTGTGGGCCGCGCTGCGGCGAAGTGAATCAGGGGCATCGAGCACGTCGTCAGGCGGGCGCGAATATGCTCTGATTTGCCTGTGAGCGATAACCTTCCTGATGATCCCGAGACGCTGAAGGCGATGCTGCTGGCCGAGCGGCATGAGAGCGAGCGGCTGCGCCAGATCATCAAGGAATTGCAGCGTCATCGCTTTGGCCGCAAGGCAGAGTCGCTTCCCGAGGAGCAGATGCTGCTAGGCCTCGAGGACGTCGAACAGGTTGCGGCCTGTACAGAAGCCAGCCAAGACGAGACAGCTCCGGAAGGCCGGGCCGAACGGGCGCGCAAGCGCCGCAACAATCGCGGAGCACTGCCGGCGCACCTGCCGCGGATCGAGGTCGTCGTCGACATCGACGACAAGATCTGCCCCTGCTGCCAGGGCGAACTGCATCGGATCGGCGAGGACAGGAGCGAACGGCTGGACATGGTGCCGGCGCAGTTCCGCGTTGTCGTCACCCGGCGCCCCAAATACGCCTGTCGCCTGCGAGGACGGCGTCCTGCAGGCCGAGGCTCCGGCCCGGCTGATCGAGGGCGGACTGCCGACGGAGGCAACCGTCGCCCAGGTTCTGGTGTCCAAATATGCCGATCATCTGCCGCTTTACCGGCAGGCCCAGATCTATGCCCGCCAGGGCATCGCTCTCGATCGATCGACGCTGGCGGACTGGGTAGGGCATGCCGCCTTCCATCTGCGCCCGCTGCATGAGCGCCTTCTCACGGTGCTTCGCGCGAGATCCAAACTGTTCGCCGACGAGACGACGGTGCCGGTGCTCGATCCTGGTCGAGGGCGCACCAAGACCGGCCAGCTCTGGGCCTATGCCGCCGACGACAGGCCCTGGGGCGGCCTCGATCCGCCCGGCATCACCTATGTCTATGCACCCGACCGCAAGGCCGAGCGGCTGTTCAGCCATCTTGCCGGCTTCAAGGGCGTCCTGCAGGTCGATGGTTACAACGCCTATCCAAAGCTTGCCGAGCGTGGCGAGGTCGAGCTTGCCTTCTGCTGGGTGCACATGCGGCGCAACTTCTACGAACTCGCGACAGCCGGACCGGCGCCGATCGCAAGCGAGGCGCTCAAGCACATTGCCGCATTCTATGCGATCGAGAAGGAGATCCGCGGCCGCAGCGCGGAGGAGCGCCGCCTCGTGCGGCAGCAGAAGAGCCGACCACTGGCCCATGCCTTCGAGGTATGGCTGCGCGCCAAACTGGCTCTCATCAGCCAGAAGACCAAGCTCGCCGACGCCATCCGCTACGCCCTCTCGCGCTGGCAGGGACTGACGCGCTTCATCAATGACGGCCGCATCGAACTCGACAACAATACCGTCGAACGATCAATCCGTGGCATCAAGCTCAGTCGCAAGAACGCGCTGTTTGCCGGATCCGACGGCGGTGCCGAACACTGGGCTGTCGTCGCGTCCCTGGTCGAGACTTGCAAGCTCAACGACGTCGATCCGCTCGCTTATCTCACCAACGTCCTGACCAGGATCGTCAAAGGGCATCCCAACCGCGACATCGACCAGCTATTGCCCTGGTCCTACCGCGCTCAAGCCCTCAAAGCCGTGGCCTGAGCACGACGCTTACGTTCGATCGGCACCCGAGCACGCATCAAACGAGACACATTGCCTGTCCAACTCTCGGGCAGAAAGAGACGCAATGCGACCATCACGGGCACTTCGCCGCGCGCAAGGGTCAGCGACACCAGCGTTTGGCAATTTGCCGTTTTGCCAAGAGAGGACGCATATTGAGCCGCGACACCAACCGAGCGTTCGCCCTTTTTCGGCATTGCGGTGTCATCAATGACTAATACCGCATCCTTGCCGCCGACAAGCCGATCCGCCTGGTTGAGCAGCTCAGATTCCAGCGGTGATGCGTCCCAGACACCTTCGGCGATGAAATGGTGCAGCTGATCGTAGTTGCCGGTTGCAAGGCGTTCTGCCATCGGCTGAACGCTCTTGCGATCGCCCGGGCCGATCAATCCCGCAACGTACAGGGGACACATCCGCTGCCGGTCTTATGACCCAACCGGTCCAGGAACGGCTTCAGCCAGCGTTCGAGTTCGTCTTCCCATTCCGCCATGGTCAGCCCTCCAAGAGCCGACCACCCATGAATCATTGAAAAATCGATTCGGGAATCCTAATAAAGAGCCCAAATCCAACAATCTGCCAAAGTAGTGCTAGCATTACAGTTGCATCTTCCTGAAGGTTCTGAATCCATGGGCGACCATGATTCGGGATCTGATGATTGGTGGCGCGTCAGTTGAAGATACGCTGACGCTGTGGGCTTCGGCGTTGCGAGATATCAAGC
>NZ_JADYVY010000041.1:0-14050 GCF_020194215.1 Bradyrhizobium sp. BRP20
CCTGCAATCCGAGTCCGAGGGGCCTGCCCTCATCTCTTGCGCAGCAAGGCTGCTCGGAAGATGGTCTACATACTCAACCTCCTTCTTCGCGCCGTCATGGCGCACATACCACCGTGCAGCCGAAGGCGATCACCTTCCCGACCGATGCCAAGCTGCTGCACGCGGCGATCAAGGGGCTCAACCGCCTGGCCAGGAAGCACGGGATCAAGGAGCTATGGCGGAATCTGGGTGATGACGGTGTGAGGAAAGGCGGCGTATCGAGGCGGGTGACGAGCCTGCCAGAACCTCTTGAGGAGAGCGATACGCCATGACCGAGACTACCAATGTTCTTGCTTTCCGTCAGCCGTCCGCGGTTGATGATCCACTGACCGATATCGTTCGAGCCGGCGCGCGGGACCTGCTTGCTAGGGCGATCGAGATCGAGGTTGGCGCGTTTCTGGCCAGCACGGCCAATCTGACGCTGCCCGATGGTCGAGCGCGCCTGGTCCGACATGGGCACGGTCCGGTACGCGAGATTGCGACCGGCATCGGTCCGGTGGAGGTCGCTCGTCCCAAGGTCCGCGACCGCGGAGCGAGCGGGCCAGGCGACCGCCTCCGCTTCAGTTCGGCAATCCTGCCGCTATGGGCGCGGCGGACGAAGAGCCTGGATGCCTTGATCCCGGTCCTCTATTTGCGCGGCATCTCGACCGGCGACTTCCAGGACGCGCTCTCGGCGCTGCTCGGCAAGGATGCGCCGAACCTGTCGCCTTCGGTGATCGCCGGCCTGAAGGCCGATTGGCAGGTCGAGTACGAACGCTGGCAGAGACGCGATCTGTCGGCGCGTCGCTATGTCTACATCTGGGCCGATGGCGTGTACCTGCAGGCCCGCATGGAAGATCACAGCGAATGCATGCTGGTGCTGATTGGTACCACGCCCAAGACGACTCTGCGCATGTTAGCTGCCACGATCAAGGCGCGATGGATTTGCGAACAGGCCCATCAGCAGTTGAAAGAGGAACTCGGGCTTGATCACTTCGAGGGACGATCCTGGCAGGGCCTTCATCGTCATGCGCTCATGACCATGATCGCTTACGCATTCCTCCAGCATTGCCGTCTCGCAGAAGCGGGGCGGAAAAAAAAGAATCAACGGTCCACCGCCTCAGCCGAGCCTGCCGGCCGTACGCCAAGCCATCGTCGATCGCATCGTTCAACCGCGACCTCAGCGATGCCCCCACTGCAGAAGACAAATCGGCGAAAAGCAGCGGCGTGAATAAATCTGCCAAAGTAGTGCTAGGTCTGTACTCAATAAAGGATTCCATCTGGGATTAGACTGTGATTGAAGCTTCTCAGCGGGGGGCGCTTGAATGGTATTAGCTCTAAGCAGAGCGCAGTTCGACATCGTTGAGCAGGGCCTGCACGGACAGGAATCGAAACACCTCGCAGACCGTGGGCATTGGGGCGCGCTCGCGCCGTTAGGTCGTGTCTCGCTTTAGGAAGGCCCGCAGCCGGCCGATGACTTCAGCGGTTCGCTGACCGTCACGGCGGATGTGGTCAAGGGCGCCCCCGATCTCGCCGAGGTCGGGTGCCAGATTCTGTATATCTGCTGGGCCGGCTCGGTATTGATCAGAATGTCGGCGAGCGGCTGGTTCAGCTCGTGTGCGGGTGAAACGGACATCTCTCCCGCGGTCGCGCGGCGGTTCATGTGGGCGAGCTCCGACATGCGCTGGCGCGCCTCGACCTCGTCCACGAAGAGCAACCGGCGCTCGCGCAGCAGAACGGCTCTCATCAGCCCCTGCACCAGCACCACGCCCGCCTCCAGTCCGGTCCCAGGACGGGCGAGATGAGGCTCTCGCTGTAGATCAGCGCGTGACCCTTGCCTGGTCACGGAGCCCGCCCGCAGACACTCGCGTGGCGACATGGTCCTGCTCGGCGAACGAGTCTCGCCGAGGGCGACCTCGCCCTTATCTCTATCACCGACGCAGGTCACGGCGTCCTATGCATGGGCATAGGCCTCTCCATCGCGCATACCATCGTCGAAGCGCATGGCGGCCGCATCGGGGCCGAAAACGTCCCGTCAGGGGCGCCGTCTTTCACGTCAGACTGCCGCTTGCAGTCGCGCGATCGCGACGCCGTCCCGGGAATGCGTCACCCGAAAGCCTTCTTCAGCGTCGCGAAGATCACCGCGAGCGACTTGTCGTAACGGGTCACCGGCGGCACCGGGCGATCGACCTTCATCAACTGATAGACCGCCATCTGCGCCGCGCGCACCGAATATTCGACAGTGAAGACGACGTCATGGGGGATCTCGACGAACTGGCTGACGAAGGCGAGGTTGACCGAATTCTTCGGCACCGGCATCGGCCGGTCGGCCAGATTGCGCGGCATGAACATGCTGGTGATGTAGGGCATGCGGCAGGGAATGCAGGTCGCGGTCTCCAACATTTCGCGATCGAAGTTGAGGTGCCCGCATAGCTCGTTCAGGATGTCGGCGCCGCCGCTCTCGGACATTGGTTTGGCCACGAAATTGCCGACGCGATCGGGGTGCAGCGCATAGCCCCAGAACACCTGCACGTCCTTCGGCTGCCCAGCGAAATGCGGCTGATGATACAGCACCACCGACATCAGCCAGTTCGAATCCCTGAACGTGACGAGCCCGCCGGTGCCGGCCCTGTTGCCGGAGAACGCCTCCATCTTGTCGAAGAAGCGGGGATCTCTGCAGGTAACGGTGAACGACAGCCAGTAGGATTCGGGGATTGAGGTGTTGAACGCGGACGGATTGCCGAATTCGGGACGTCCCTTCGCGATCCTCTCCCACAGCGCCCAGCCCTGGCTATCCTTCTTGGTCAGGTGCGGCGCCGGATCCGTCATGGTGCCGAGGCTCGAGGCGTCCGTCATTGAGCCGTTCTGGAAGAACACGAGGTCGTCGTCCTCGAGGCGCACATTGGCGGTGCGGCCGTCGCGGTCGAGCATGAGCTGGCGGACGCGCATGCGCCCGCCCTCGTCCTCGAGCATCATGTCGATGACAGCCGTGCCGAGCACGAACTGCACGCCCTGCTGCTTCAGCCAGTCGGCAAGCGGCCGCACGATCGCGTCGTACTGATTGTAGACCGTGCGTTTGACGCCGGCGAGGGTCTCGATCCGCGGGAACTCGTTCATGAAGCGGTGCAGATAGCGCTTCAGCTCGAGGGCGCTATGCCAGGGCTGGAAGGCGAAGGTGGTCTGCCACATGTACCAGAAATTCGACTCGAAGAAGTTCGGCGACAGCCAGTCGGTGATGCGGCTGTTGCCGAGCGTCTCCTCTGAGGCCTCGGTGAGCCGCAGCAGCTCGAGTCGGTCGCGCGCCGAGAAGCCCATATGAGTCACATCGATCTTGAAGCGGTTGCGGTCGACCAGCCGCGCCTGCGAAAGCGCCGGATTCTCCAGATTGAACGCGATCGTCTCCTCGCGCACGCTGAGGCCGGGATGTTCGAGCGACGGAATGCTCGACAGCAGGTCCCAGGTGCATTCGTAGTGATCGGTGGTGAGCATGCGCCCGCCGCGCAGCGAATAAGCGCGGTTCGCAAGCAGCGCGCCGTCGAGGCTGCCGCCGACCAGCGGCTGTGGCTCGTAGATCACGATATCGCGCCCCGACACCTGCGCGTCGCGAACGAGGAATGCCGCGCCCGCGAGCGATCCGATGCCAGCTCCGATGAAATACGCCTTCATAACTTGCCTCGATTGCAATTCGACATTCTGAAGCGACATAGCATGGCCGGACGCATTCAAGGTTGCGCTGGATCAAGCGCGGTGAGGACTGGCTCAGCCACGCGGAATGGCGGCGGATTGAGCCGTTGTTGCCGGCGAGGGCGCAAGGGAGCGCATCGGGTCGATGATCGATGCGTGATCAACTGCAGTGTCCACTTGCTAGAAGCAGGTTCGCGCTGGCGTGATTGCCCGGAAGTCTACGGTCCTTACACAACGATCTACAACGGCGTCAGTCGCTGGAGCCGAGCGGGGATTGGACGAACGTTTTTACGCTCTGACTGAATCAAGCGGCGTGTCCGGCTCGATCTCGGTGGATTCCAGCTAAATCAAAGCCCATGGCCCCCGCGGCCGGCCCAAAAAGGAGGACCTTCAACAATGCGATCGGCCGCTCGCGCGGCGAACAACCACCAAAATCCAAGCGTTGATCGACAATATTGGGCGCCCCGCTTCTTTCTTGATTACTCGTGGCAACACCCACGTAGCCCGCGTCGTCGACTGATCGAGCCTACGACGTTAGAAGCTTGCGCGACGAGTTGGCCGCGACGCTCGGTCATGGCGTATCGCTCTTTTTGAGAGGTTCTGTGGTATCCGGCATCCGCCTCGATACGCTGCCCATCTCAAGCCGTCATCACCTACTTTACTGCATAGCTCTGCTCGAAAGTGCTATATAAGACGAGTGTCTCAATCTAGAAAGCGGTTTCGGGGCCTGCTGGAAGGCGTAGCTAGTGGGCTCGCATGGCTGCGCGTTCTTTGCCACGCCCGAAATATCTCATGACTACGACGTAGAAGACCGGCACAAAGAACACAGCAAGGACCGTTGCTGAGATCATCCCACCGAATACGCCGGTCCCGATCGCGCGCTGGGTTTCGGCGCTGGCGCCACGGGCAAGCATCAGCGGGACCACACCGAGTGCAAAGGCCAGCGAGGTCATCAGAATCGGCCGCAATCGACGTCCGGCTGCTTCGACGGCGGCCTTCATTGGGCAATGCCCCTGAATGCGAAGATGCTGGGCGAACTCAACGATGAGGATCGCGTTCTTGGCTGAAAGTCCGGCAATGGTTATTAGACCGATTTTGAAAAAGACGTCATTCTCGAGCCCACGAAGATGGACTGCAAGAACAGAACCGATGATTCCAAGCGGTACGACAAGCATCACCGAGAACGGTATTGACCAACTCTCGTAAAGCGCAGCTAGCACCAGAAAGATGACCAGCATGGAGAGAGCAAGCAGGAAGGGAGCCTGCGAGGCGGATTGCTTTTCCTGCAGCGACTGCCCAGTCCATTCAACCGCGAAACCTGCCGGCAATTGTGACGCTAGTCCTTCCATTTCCAGCATCGCGTCGCCACTGGATATCCCGCGTGCAGGCCTGCCTGCAATGCGTGCAGCCGGATAGCCGTTATAACGGACGAACTGGAGGGGGCTAGTTTCCCAGATTGGCGTGACGAGCTCTGACAGGGACACCATGGCGCCTGCATTGTTGCTGACATACAACCTAAGCACGTCGTCAACCTGCATTCGGGTCGCAGCATCGGCTTGCACGATCACCTGTTGCATGCGTCCAGCATTCGGAAAATCATTGACATAAGTTGACCCGATGGCAGCCGTGAGGGTATCACTGACCGCGATGAACGATACACCCAGCGCTTCAACCTTCTGTCGATCGATCTGCAGCTTCACGTTCGGCGCGCTTGGCAGGCCTTCAACATGGACGTTTCCCACGAGTTTGCTTTGAGCCGCAAGCTGCAACAACTGGGCTTGTGCTGCCATCAATGCAGCAACGCCGCGATTGGCTCTATCCTCTAAACGCAAGGAAAACTCGGAAGTGGTCCCTAGTGATTCGATGGCAGGCGGCTTCAAACTCATGATCAGCCCTTCCGGTGCGCTGACCATGGCTGCCGTCGCGCTGTCAATCTCGTCGTCGATCGTCCCGCTCCGTACGCTCCAATCCTTGAGTGTCGTGAACGAGGTCGCGGTGTTCGGCCCAGAGCCGGAAAATCCGTAACCGATTAGCGAGAGGTTGCCCGCAATGTCTGGGCGTGACCCCACATGTTGGTCATACCGATTCACAGTTTCGATGGTGCGCCCTGCCGTCGCGTCGGCGGGCAGGACGAAGGTCGTCAAAAAACTACCTTGATCCTCTTCGGGCACAAACGATGTCGGCAAACGCATATACGCAGCCGCGAGAACAACGCCGATGACGGCATAGAGCACCATCATCCGGCCGGTCCTCGTGACCATTTTAGCAACCCATCCGACATAGGCGTTGGTCAACCGGTAAAGGGTACGATTGAACGAGCAGAAGAAGCCTCGTTTTTCATGATGGCCGCCCTCGATTGGACTAAGTAGCGTTGCGCATAGTACTGGTGTCAATGTGAGGGCAAGAACAGCTGAAAAGAGGATCGAGACCGTCATCGATAATGTAAACTGCCGATAGATCTCGCCGACCGACCCGCTCGTGAGCCCCATCGGAACGAACACTGCTGACAGAGCGAGCGTGATACCGATGACCGCACCTGTGATCTGGTTCATGGCTTTCTGCGTAGCAGCTTTGGACGTCAGCCCCTCCGTGGCCATGATGCGTTCTACATTCTCGACTACAACGATAGCGTCATCGACAATGATACCGATTGCCAATACCATACCGAACATCGTGAACACGTTGATCGAAAAGCCGGCCATCCACATCACCGCGAAGGTGCCTAATAGTGAGATCGGGACGGTGATGGCCGGGACCAGTGTGTATCGGACATCCTGAAGAAACAGCAACATGACGAGGAAAACGAGGATCATCGCCTCGAATAGGGTCTGAAGAACATTCTTGATCGAGATCTTCACGAAAGGTGCGGTCTCGAAAGCTACGGCGTAACTCATTTCGTTCGGCATGGCCGGCGCGAGCTCGGCGAGACGGGCCTGGACGGCGGCGGTCGTCCGGATCGCATTTGCGCCCGGCGTCAATTGAATCCCGGCAGCCGTCGCCGGTTTGCCGTTCTCGCGGATTGCAAAAGTGTAAGTTTGTGCACCCAGCTCCACGCGCGCGACATCGGCCAGCACGAGCTTTGAGCCGTCCGGCTCTGAACGGAGCAATATGGCCGCAAATTCTTCTGGCGTTTGCAATTGTCCTTGAACTGTGAGTGGGATGCTCACCTTCTGCCCGGGCACGGTTGGTTCCGAACCGACGCGTCCCGGCGCGATCTGCGCGTTCTGAGCCCGAATTGCTGCTATGATATCAGTTAATGATAGCGAATAAGACAAGAGCTTGGTTGGATCAACCCAAATGCGCATTGCGCGTTCCGAGCCAAAAGCCTGCACGCGACCGACGCCTTCAACACGCTTTATTTCAGGAGCAAGGATTCGCAACAGGTAGTCGCCAAGGGCGAGTTCGTCACATTGGCCATTGTTGCAACTGAGCGTCACAATCATGATAAACCCGGTGGAAGCCGATTCCACAGTAACGCCGATTCTGCGCACCGGCTCAGGAAGACGCGCTTCGACACTCTTCAAGCGATTCTGGACATCCACCTTCGCCATTTCGAGATCGGTGCCGGGCTTAAACGTAGCGGTGATGCTCGCCTCGCCCGACGTATCGGCGGTTGATTCGAAATAGAGCAGGTTCTTGACGCTCGACAGCTCTCTTTCAATCAGACTGAGAACGCTGTCGTTGATCGCCTGAGGTGTGGCTCCTGTATGCATTGCATAGATGCTGACTGTCGGCGGCGCGATGTTTGGAGCGCGAGAGACAGGCAGTTGCGGGATTGCCAAGCCCCCCAAGAGAACGACAAATATAGCGATTACCCATGCGAAGACGGGCCGCTCGATAAAGAACTGAGGCATAGCTCTTCTCTCAATGCTCGGCTTGCACGGCGGCGTGCTTGAATGGCTGCGAGTGCACCGTGGCCCCATCCCGCACGCGCTCCTGCCCCTGCACCACGACAACGTCGCCGGCTTTTAACCCCGAAGTAACAATGTAGCGGCCATCCACAACCTCACCCACATCGATGGGGCGTCGGGCCGCTTGCTTGTTGTGGTCGACGATGATGAGTTGCGCTCGGCCCGCCAAATCCCGGATGACGGCTTCCTGCGGCACTAGCAATGCGCTATGCCGCACCACGCGGGGTAAGCGGGCGCGGACATACATTCCTGGAAGCAAGAAGCGCCCCAAATTCTGCATCTCGACGCGCACGGTGATATTGCCCGTGCCGGGATCGACGTTGACGTCCGCGAACAGCGCGCGCCCGGTGACCGGATAAGGCTTTCCGCTCGTGGCGCTAATCTCAACGGGCACCTTAGACAGATAATCAAGCTGCCTAGATTGAACAGACTCGCGGATCGCGTCGATCTGCACAGCAGGTCGGCGAATATCAACGTAGACCCGGTCGATCTGCTGGACGATCGCGAGAGCCTTGGCTCCGTTAGCCGAGACAAGTGCGCCCTCAGTAACAAGCGCCGGGCCGATCTGCCCAGAGATCGGGGCCCTTACTGTTGTGAAAGCCAAATCGAGCCTGCGGCGCTGGAGCATCGCCCGTGCCTCGGCAACATTCGCCTTCGCCTGAGCAAGATTGGCGATCGCATCATCATATGCATCACGGCTGATCGCATTGCTCGTCACCAGCTGTCTTGCACGCTCGAACTTACTTTCAAAGCGCACCAGACTGGATTCAGCTCGCTGAAGCACTGCGGCCGCGCTGTCGACCTCCGCTTTAAATGGATCAGGGTTGATCTGAAAAAGCCCTTGCCCGGCCTGGACCTCCGAACCTTCGTCGAACAGGCGCTTCTCAATGATCCCGCCGACCTGGGGCCTAATCTCGGCGGTTCGGTAAGCAGCCACGCGTCCCGGCAGTTCGTCAGCGAGCGTCACTGCCTCCGGCTTCACCGTCAGCACCGTGACGAAGGGCAGACTTACTTCTGGTGGTGCGGCGGGCGTGTCGCTGGACTGTTCGCCACTGCATGCAGCGACCAGCAGAGCCGTCGGCAGAGCTAACCACAAGCCAAACCTATCGAGGCCGCGCGCCATTATCCTGGATCCATAGCTATGCAGGTGAAATGAACACTGGTTCGTTATTGCCGCGCTCATGCCGTGCTTGGCCAAATTGTATGGAGTGAAAAGAGCTCCGCCCGGACGGGTGGGTAAATGAGGAGCTTCTGTGTGCCTCAAAATTCGATAGGATGGGCGGAATCACCGTATCCAGGTTAGCAGTGAAATCAGGGTGCTCGACTATGCACATGCGATCCTCCACCTTTGTGTATAACGCAGCGATCCTAGATGAATGTGGCCGCCCGTGCGCGTCTCTGCGTTTACCATGGTCCGTTCCTCAAGAGTTTATGCGGTGACGCACGTGATGCGGACGGCCGTGCAGGTGTCGTGCCAAAGCAGACACTCATCTGGCACGAAACGATGACCTTGATCTCGCTAGGTCTGACAGGCGGATTGTCCAACTTCTGACAAGGAGAGCAGCTTTCTACCGGCCCGTCTACGAGCGAGAACGGCTGCGTAAGGAGCGAAGCTCACAAGAGCGTAGTGCAAGATCGTGTGTCGGGATGGAGATTTCGACCCTACCTGCCACCATCGGCCGATGGCGCGTCGATAATACGATCGAGAAGCATTGCCTGCTGTCATCGGCAGAGGATCGCCGCTTCCATCCGGATTGCCGCGCGGAAACCACCACCACCGCTAAGAACTCTTCCTTGTAAGATCCTAATTGGGATTGTCGCCGCCTTCGTGGCGTTGAAGAAGGCCGGCGATGCCGGTGACGGCAAGAAGGCACGTCGCGGCGAGCAGAAAACCAAAGGCGTGTTGATCAGCTCGACCATCTCGATCCGCAACGCCTTCCGCAAGAAGAACAGCTGGTTCGAGCGCCGACAATTCAGTCGGGCTGCGGCGATCGCCGCCCGCCGAGGATCGGGGCCATTAAAGGCGGGCGGCCGGGTTGGGTCGTTCAGAAGAAGCAAAAGGCACCGACCAGGTTGGTGACGCGCCTGATCGACTTCTGCCGTCTAAGTTGCTAGCGACTGGAAACGCGTTTCACGCGCGTTCCTGATCGGCAGCCGGCTCAACATGCTTCAACGCGAATGCGTCCTCATGGGCTATTACGCCATACGTTCCATCATAGCAACCGAGCCGGACGCCAGACGCGTCTACAGAGCCTGAAGCAAGCGGGCGGCAAGTCCTGGGCGCCGAGCTTGTCGTAGCGGGTGGCGTTGCGTCGAAACTGCTTCAGTTTGTTGAAGAAGCGCTCAACGTGGTTGCGCTCGCGATAGATGGTCTTCTTCCACCGGAACCTCTTCTTCCGGTTGGATCTGTTGGGAATGTTGGGGATCACACCTTGATCACGGATGTGGGCACGAACACGATCGGCATCGTAGCCTTTGTCGGCGATGACGACGGCGCGCGCATCGAAACAACCGCCGCGTTCTCAACGGCATCTTCTGGGTCCTGCGCGCGGGAGCTCCGTGGCGCGATCTGCCCGAGCGATACGGGCCTTATACGACCGCTTACAATCGGCTTCAACCGCTGGCTCAAAGCCGGCATCTGGGACCGGCTGATGGATGCGGTCGTCAAGGCACACGATGGCAAGGTGCAGATGATCGACAGTTCGGTCGTGCGGGTCCATCAGCATGCTTCCGGGGTGAAAAAAAGAGTGGAGATCGTTGTGTGGGCCGAAGCCGAGGCGGCCTCACCACCAAAATCCACGCGCGCGTCGACGCGAAAGGCCGCCCGGTCCGCCTCATGATCACCCCCGGCGAGGCCCACGACGTGACGTGCGCCGAGGCCCTGCTCGACGGACTAAGGGGTTCGATCACTCCACTCGAAATCCGTCAGGTCGTAGCGCATGATCCTAGCCCCGATGTTCGGTAGCTTGAATCATGGTCCGCCCTGATCCGCTAGACGAATTTGAGTACACACCTTCTGTAATGGGCCCGATGATGTCAAGCCTCCCGAGTGAACGCCACGCCGCCGAGCTCATGCTTCTGTTCGTGGTCGACGCCTGGCCGCCACATCATGCTGTCAGAGGGAGCGGTGAGCCTATCTAGATACGCGTGGTTCGTCGGACGACGGCCACTGGGCGTGTAACGGCTTCACCGCATCCACCGTCCCGGCGACGGGACTTCGGGCACCGGGCTTCAGTTCATCCCGGTTGCGTTCTCGATCTCCTCCACGTCTTCTATGCTGCGATTGAGCCCGCTTCGGCCCATCGGTAAGTCGTGCCATCGACCCAGATCCGATGCAGGATCACTGCGAGCTTGCGTGCCAAGGCGACCTTTGCGCGCTTCGAGCCTCTCCGCTTGGCGACGTCCATCCCCCAGCGTTTGAGTTTTGAGAACCGCGTGATGCGCGATAACAGAACGTTGGCGGCTTCATACAAGGCCGTCCGCACCGTCTCATCGCCGGCCAGCGTGATTCCGCCCGTGACGTCCTTTTCTCCCGATTGATATTTCTTTGGCGTGAGCCCGAACAGCGCGCCTGCTGCCTTTGACTTTACAATGCGATGACGATCATCAAGCTCCGATTTGTAGGTGATGGCCACCAGGGGGCCAACGCCTGGTACTGTCATAAGCCGGCGGCAGACTGCATCATCACGCACAATTGCCAGCACAGCCTTGTGTAGTCTTCCGTATTCTGCCTTCAGGGCCGATCGTGCCGAAAGCATCGCACCAGCAATGCGCTCCAATGTCGCCTGGCCTGCAACCAACTCTCGAATCCGCGCTTCAAAATTCCTTCGCGTCACCGGGCCAACCTTCAGACCGAAGCCGCGCAAAATCCCTCGGATACTTAATTCTACATCGATCAGCCGCCCGAGAAGCTGTTTGCGTGCGATCAGGAGTGCCCGGATCTCTTGCGCATCAACCGACTTTGCGTGTACCTGCCGAAACCATCCCATCCGGATCAACTGGGCGATCCCGCGGGCATCCTTCCGATCCGTCTTGACCGTCATTGCAGATAATGCGGCCTTCACGTGCCGCGTTTCCAGCAGAACTGTTTCAAATCCTGCACCTTTCAGGCCCGCATGCAGCCATTGCGACAGCGGCCCAGCCTCCAGCCCGATCCGCTTCACTGCAAAGCCGAGCGTCTCAAAAAAGTCAACTAAGGCGTCGGGTTCGCTTGCGACCTTCGCTTCCTTCAGGATCTTACCCTGGGCGTCCACAACACACACGCTCGACAGTTCCAATGACACGTCGATTCCGGCATAATTCTCCACGGCTGTCCTCCGTCTCCAGATGCTTGGGGCCGACTCAAGTCGTGACCCCGTTTCATCATCTATCGGGGGACAGCCACCATCATGACCCCTTGCTCCGGAGCCGGGCCCATTACCGCATCTAGTTGTCCCCACCCGGTCCTTGGATCGAATTGCGAACAGAGTGCCCCATCAGCTTCGACTGGATGCGAGCTAGCGCGTCACTGAGCCTCGCCGCTTCATTGAAGCGTGTCTCCGAATATGGCGGGCGCGCGGATGGATCGTGCAAGAGGGCCTCCGCTGTATTCGAGAGCCGGCGAAGAGGCGTCCTCAGCCACTGCGCCGCACAAAAGAGTAGTGCTAGTGTGGCGATGGCACAAGCACCGAAACTACTCCAGAATGATCGGATTAGATTACGGGTGGACGCAAGCGCCTCGTCGGCACTCTGCCGAACCAGAAGAGACCAACCGAAGCTTGGAAGGTTCGCGAAGCCGACCGTCGGAACGATCACTGTGAAGTAGTCCCTGCCGTCAGGCCAACGTTCGCGCAGAGACCCAGTCGTGACGCGACTAGCCGCAAGCGCGGAGCCGATGTTGAGCGGCTGGTTGATAAGATCCGGCGGACCAAACAGGACGGTTCGATCCCCCGAAAGCAGCAGCACGTCAATGCCGGGTACTTGTAACGAGTCCATGCCTTCTGCGACCCATTTCCAGTCAAGGTGAGCGCCGATGACCCCGGCAACGGAGCCGGCGCGGCGCAACGGCGCTGCCAGGTCGATAAAGCGATAGGGCTCACGAGATGCAGGCAACTGGGTGGCCAGTAGTTGAGCGGCATGCACATCGATAGCCGCCGGCGAGACAAGGCCCCGTCTAAACCAAGGTCGCTGTGCAACGCTTACTCCTTCGAGCATGCCGTCTTTAGCCGCGAGAATGGTCCCTTCGAGATCCGCGACGCCGAGCCAAGTGTAGCGTCGATCAAGGCGGCTCAAGAAGTCGATGTGTTCTCGCGCATGCTTAAGATCTGTTAGGTCAATGAGCTCAGCGGACCTAGCTACATCCATCCAAACTCCATAGAGCCGACGGGCCAACAGCGCGGAACTCATTTCGCCGCGAATTCTTAACGCGTCGAACTGCAGCTGCTCTCCCCCTTGCTGTAGCAAGGCCGTGTAGATCGTCGCGGTCACCACGGCCGGCACCAATATGAGCAAGGCGCCTCCACAGAACACCAAGGAGAGTAGGCTCGGTCTTTTCGGCATCTCGCGCTCCTCAACTCGTTAGAGCTCGCGCCAACTCGCGGATCATTTGCAAGATGTTCCCTCGATCGGCCCCTGGCATGGCGGATTCAGTGTGAAGCTTCTTGATAATTTTCGCGCTTTGCTCGGGAGTTGGAGAGAACTTGACTCGATAGCCGTCACGAGTAGTCGCAGCAACATGCGCGTCTACTCCGCTAATCCCGGGCAGGTCGAGCTTCCCTGCTGCTCCGGCGGGAAGTCCGGATGGACCGCTGATTCGAGCGCCCCCTCGGCCCAGATTGAGAAGCCATCCGCGATGCTTCTCACCTTGGATCACCAACGTGATGGGTTCTGGAATCTGGCGCTGAGGTCGATCGTATCGCGGTCGCTCAATGCACACCACGACTGCCACGGACAGCACCAGAATGTTGTAAACTGTCCAGAACATCACGATAGCCGTGCTGTCACCCGCTGTTGCGGACGTATCGAAGACAAAATCGGAGTTCAACGGCACGATCAGGCCGCCGATCGTCAGAGCGAGCAGGAGTACAAACGGTCGCATCAACGCCCATTGAACAACAACCTTGGTGCGGTCGCCGCCTTTGGCCGTCACCGAGAATTTATGCGATCCGCTGGTGAGAAGCCCGAGAGCAGCTGCTTGGCTGATGGGCCAGGCCGCGATCAGGTGAGCAGTATCGTTAAGAAGCGGGACAAACAAGCCTTTTGAAAGCCAGTTTAGGGACACCAGAACCATTAGGTAATAGGGTACATAGTAACTGATAATTTCCAACAGCGACGCGTTCACGATGGTGATGCCGAACCACCAGTACAACAGTGGGCAAATCAGGCTGGCAAGCCTGAAGGGAAAAGTGCTGAGCCAGTAGAGCAATGAATCGAGGATCCCGATTCGATGCATCAGACCA
>NZ_JADYVY010000042.1:0-11876 GCF_020194215.1 Bradyrhizobium sp. BRP20
TGTTTCTGCCGCCTCAAGGATTTCAGGCGTGTCGCAACTCGCTACGACAAACTAGCCAGGAACTTCTTGGCTGCCGTCCATCTCGCCGCCATCGTTGCCTATTGGATCAATTGAGTCCGAGCCCTAGCTCCTCTGGCAGTGGACGAGTCGCGTCCCTTGTGATGCTGAACATGATATTTATGGCTTGGCAGTTAAGAAACGCGCTGCCCTGCTCGTCGCCCCGGTGGTAAAGCGGCGCATCAACGGAATGCCTTTGACTTCGTGTATTGCTGCAATCCTCCTGCTTGTTCTACTCTATCATGTGAACTCAACCTTCACATCGCTAGCGGATTCTCAGGCCAGCCGAGATTTGTCGGGGCGAGTAGGGGGGCCGCCCAGCCACTTTGGCGACTGCCGATGACGGCCGCGAGAGGGCGTGCGGATGGCGGCGCATGACTTTCCGAACGATGGCCGCTTCCGCGTGGGTAACACACGAGGGATGCTGGTCCTGCTCTGTCTCACGCTGGAAGCGCACCAAGTACACGGGATGACCTTTCGCGCAATGCAAGTCCACCTCTCGCCGGCTTTGTGGCCGCCGAAGCCCGGACTGGGTTCCGCTCGTGCACAGGCGGCGGCCGTAGCCGACGGGGCATTTTCAGCCGGAATGACGTGCATTAATACGTACTTGCGGTCCTTCCGCGTCTGTCTCCTAGTCGTGGAATAGAATGGGCGGACAGCCTGCCGCCTCATGTTCGGGGAAGGCTTCGCCAAGCTCGCGGAGAACATCCGCGCGCTGCGTCACGCAGGTATCCCGTCCGTGCAGCAACAGGGCGCCTGCAACAAGTCGCGGGTCTTGCGGCTCGTTTCGATGCGGAGCGCGTTTTCGTACGATCGCTGTCGCTGCTGTCGATCAGGTTGGCACCAGTCGTGTGCACTCCACGACAACATATTCCGGAATGCTGTCCAGCGAGGAATTGCCGACGGCCCGATAATGCCAACGGGCGATCGAAGCGCTCATCCCTTCTGGAGTAAAGAGTCGGAATTCGGTGGAGGAACTCGCCCGGACGTCAACAGCGGAAATCAATGGGGCCGCGAGACGATGCAGTCCCGCGGCCTCGCCACCGGAATTTAGTGAAAAGACAGTTTAAGTATGAAATCCCTCAGCCGGTGTTCTTACAGGAAAACACCCTGTTCCGACACTTGACAATCCGGACGGCTACTGGGAAACGCGTGCAACCGCAGACCAATGCGGCCGCGAGATCGATGAAGAAGCCGGCTAAAATTTGACGGTTCGCCTGTCCTATTCGCCTGTCATAACGGTTGCCAAGCGTCGAAAGAGTGTGCAGCGAGCAGAGCAGCGCTCCTATTGCGCTATTCGTAGTCGTCGGCTTCGTGCAGGAATGGTGATCCTGCGGGTGCCGTTTGAGCGTATCATTGCTGTTGCGCTGATTGCACGATGTTCGTGCATAACTGCCGGTTGCCGAGGCCCGCTTCAGCGTCATACGGCTTCCGTTCGCTTAAACCATTTCCTCGGTAAGCCAATGTAGTAGCCGCGCCTGATCTCGACCTGCAACTGCACGCTACCGCGAAGGCGATCTCCGATAGGTTCCAGCAACCGCCTTCCGTAGGACGGACGCGGGTGCCGGTCAGATCATCAGTTAGTGCCAACCCGATCAACCCCTGTAGAGGCCGACAAGCACGATCTGGCGGCGGAGAACGTCTGGCGCACGGTGCGCGAAGCGGCTGAAGACGCTCCAATGGCGCTCGAGCCGGCGAAGGCTGAGGGGGGCGGCGACGCCGGCCGAAACCATCGTGATTGCAAGGAAGCAGAGGACCATAACTGAGTCGAGGCTGAACTGCTCCAACCAGATGCAAAGCAGGAGCACGGTGATCGCGGTCGGGCACGGGATCAGGCGGCAATTGGGAGTTGGTTTCGTCGTTGGCCCACGGGTCGCGCCGTCTCCAAATGGCTCGAAGCCGAGTGAGATGACGGGCCTGCCGGCGATTCCCTGCTGAACGCATCCAGCAAGGGCTATTGCGCAGAGTAGCGAGGCTGCCGCGGCGATCATGTCGGCATGCCGCGCGCGTCCAATCCGCTTTGATCCCCCCGCTCAAGCCGCATTCAGCGCCTGGGCGAGGTCCGCGATCAGATCCGACGGGTTCTCGATCCCGATCGACAGCCGGATGGTGGAATCGAGCACGCCGATCTTTTGGCGGATGTCGGCGGGAACGCCGGAATGGGTCATGGTCGCGGGCAGGCTCGCGAGCGACTCGGTGCCGCCGAGGCTCACCGCCAGCTTGAGGATTTGCAGCGCATTGAGGAATTTCACCGCCGCCTCCTTCCCGCCGACGATGTCGAACGAGAAGGTCGATCCCGCGCCCAGGCATTGTCTCGCGAACACCCGCCCCGAGGGCGAGGCCTGCTCGTGATGGCCGAGATAATGAACCCTGGCGACCTTGGGGTGGTCGCGCAGATAGCTCGCGACCAGGCGCGCATTCGCATCGGCCTTTTCCATGCGCAGGCTCAGCGTCTCCAATGAGCGGTTGATCATCCAGCACGAATGCGGATCGAGCTGGGTGCCGATGGCGCCGCGCAGCGCCTTGATGCCCTTCATGATCGCCTTCGATCCGAGTGCGGCGCCCGCGATCAGGTCGGAGTGGCCGCCGACATACTTCGTCAGCGAATACAGCGACAGGTCCGCGCCGTGCTCGATCGGCCGCTGAAACACCGGGCCGAGCAGCGTGTTGTCGCAGGCGATGATCGGCGTGTGTCCCTGGGCCTTGCCGACGGAATCGGCGATGCGGCGGATCATCGCGATGTCGACGAGGCCGTTGGTCGGATTGGCCGGGGTCTCGATCAGGATC
Organism: Bradyrhizobium sp. BRP20; assembly: GCF_020194215.1. Taxonomy (NCBI): domain Bacteria; kingdom Pseudomonadati; phylum Pseudomonadota; class Alphaproteobacteria; order Hyphomicrobiales; family Nitrobacteraceae; genus Bradyrhizobium; species Bradyrhizobium sp. BRP20. The sequence continues at coordinate 2,845 of NZ_JADYVY010000042.1, forward strand.
ATCGAAACCCGCCCCCTCCCCGTCGCCTCCTCCGCGGCCTGCCTGACGGAGGCCTCATCGATGCCGTCGGCAAAGCCGACCGCGCCGATCGACAGGCGCGCCAGCGTGTTCGTCAGCAGCGTTTCCGTGCCGCCATAGAGCGGCTGGGAGTGCAGGATGACGTCGCCGGGCCGGACGAAGGCGAGGATCGTGGTCGCGATCGCCGCCATGCCCGAGGAGAACAGCGCACAGCTCTCGGTGCGCTCGTAGACCGCGAGCCTGTCCTCGACGATCTCGCTGTTGGGGTGGTTGAAGCGCGAATAGACCAGGCCCGCGCCCATGCCTTCTGGCGGCTCACGCCGGCCGGCGACGTAATCGAAGAAGTCCTGGCCGTCTTCGGCGGTCTTGAATACGAAGGTCGAGGTCAGGAACACCGGCGGCTTGATGGCGCCTTCCGACAATTGCGGATCATAGCCATAGGTCAGCATCAGGGTTTCCGGATGCAGCATATGGTTGCCGATATGGATCTTCGACGGGAACGGTTTTACCATGGCTGCCTCGCTGTTCTGATGCTCGCCGCGCGTTGCGGGCCGAATCGGTGGTACCCCGCGGTGGTCACGAAATCGAGCCTGTATGCAGGTTCGTCAGCACCTGCTCCGGCAGCGGATCTCCAGACATGCTCAAATGCGTCAGTAGGTTCTCGGGTAGGCTGGTTAGCTGGCTATGGTTAGCGAGGAGGAGCACGAGCCCGGGCGGGAGCGCCTCAGGTAAGCTGGTTAGCTGGTTGCCCCTAACGGCGAAAGTATGGAGCATAGCGGGGAAGCCCTCCGGCAGACTCGTCAATTGATTGTCGCTGAGCTCGAGATATTGGAGCGAATCAGGGTGGATCTCCGCTCCTGCCCCCTTTTGTTCGTCTGAAGAGATCCCATCGGCGCGCAGAATCTGTCCTGCCTCAAAAGGATCCATTCCATACTCCCTTGCCAGGACTGTGTAGACTTAGTCCACCCGATACGTTGTAACCTCTGAAGCACTTACCTGTCGGTAAGCTGACGAAGAAGCTATCGCCAGGTGGCGACCATAGGAGTTGGAAACGCGGTGATCGTTGCGCCTGCCCGAAGCTGCTCGACCATTTCAGCACGACCATCATATGACAGGGACGTATCCGCGTGGAGGCGTCTGATTTCCACCTCGCCGTCCCACCGTCCCACCGCCGCCTTGCTCTGCGCGGCCGTCCCCTGTCGCTGCCTGAACTGTTCGGCTGCCCGCGCCGCACACATCGCGCGCTGGCTCTCGGCGGACGCAGTGGGACGGAGTGCTCACAGTCTATGACGTGGCAGATTCAGCTCATGCGGAGGATGACGTAGACCAGAGGGTTGAAAATTGGGCTGCCGAACGGGACGTGGGCCCGCTCGAATTCGAGAAGAAGCCCTAACGCGATTAAATCTCTCCGAGAGAGAGCAACATCTCGATCTCGGATCGTTGTCGGTGTCGACGCTTCAAATTCAGGCTGATGACGTATCCCAGCGGATCGTCACCGTAATAGTTGCGCGTCGGGCAATCGGCGCCGGTCTCGACGGCGGCGCGATAGCGATTGCGGCCGTCGAGGATATTTCTCTTGAACACGCCGACTGCTTCGCGCACGCCGTTTTCGCTGACGTCGGACAAGAACTCGGCATAGGCGTCGCCCTCGATCCGCGCGAAAATGGCAGCGATGGGATCCGGCTCAAGCTGGGTCATGCCGCCAACCTAATGAGCGGTTGTGCTAGCGCTCTGGGAGCCCGAATTCGTGGCCGCCGCCCTGCAGAGGGGCAAGTCCTTGACGGATCTCGTCGAAGCATTCCAGCTCGCTGCGCACGCCATAGGGTAGCGCAGCAGAGTGCCGACAAGGCCTTTGTCCATCGGCTCGAGCGCAATGATATGCTCGCGGTCGGTCAGCACCACCCGGCCGATGGCGACCTTGTCCATCTCTCGAATGGTCTCGCGGATCACGGCCAAGGCGTCGTGGCCGACCTTGCCGTCCGGGCGCTGGCAGTAGGGGCGGATCAGGTAGCGGGGATCGATGTCGGGCCGGTCGACGAACTCGTCGATCTCGATGGTACGTGTCGATTCGAGCGCGATCTCCTCGAGCTCCTCTTTCGAGACCTAGATGTACTGACCCTTCTCGAGCTCGTAGCCCCGACGATGTCTTCGTTCGGTACCTCGTTGTCGGTGTCGGCGTCGACCTTCACGTACTTGATGCGGTGTCCCGGTCTGGCGGTTGAAGGCGATACTGTGTTTTCCCAAAAAGGCCAGGCCTTCTTCCTCAGCTCGCGAGGCTGCCGTCTGTCGGCGACCGGCCTGCAGAGCGCCAGCAAAGATTGCGTGAGCCAGCCACCACGTATGATTCCACGGCGCGGCCAAAATGAATGCGAGCGACGATAGCCGACCCATACGCTACTCAGAAGGAGGCAATCCGCGCCGCGGTCGATGCCGTCCAAGCGAACGGAAAGGCAGGGCACGACGCTTAGGTTCTCGTTCAAAGGGAGAACCACCAATTTAGAATCGAGTGGACACATGGCCACGACCCATACCCCACCAGCCGGCTAATCGCGGACCACACGAGATCGGCCGACCAATCCTGGTAGGTGCCTTGCAGTCCTTCTCCGCGATAATTGGCAGCACCCTTTGGGAGTTCAGCCTCTCGGGGGCCGAGGTGGCCAGCCTTGCTAACTCCGAGGGCGACGGCTGGTGGTAGGGACAGTGCTTTCGGGGGCGCGAGCGCCGAATCACCCCTGCGCTGGCCGTTTTTCGGAGCGGTAAGCCGCTTGAAGTCCCCGCCTTTCCGCTGAATCTTCACCAACGGTGCGAGCTGGAATCACTGCTTCCAACCACAGTCCAAAGGAAACCTGATATGATCCCTATTGAGCAGTCCTTTATTCGAGCGATAACGTTGCTTGACGGACCAAAACCGACCGAGCAACGGCCTGAAATCGTCGCCCACCTGGATACTATTGTAGACTATGCACGTGACGATGCCGAGGAGCGCCTAGCCCATAGTTTCAAAGCGATGGCCCTGAACCACCTCGACAGTATCGGTCGAGATACGTCGACTATTGTTAAGGAAAAAATGGAGCTGGCTCTGATCGCCACTGAAAAATTGATTATAGCTATCGTCGAGCGCAACTGGCGGGGAATAAGATCCGAGCGATGTCCATGCAGGAACGTTGCAACTAGGCAATACGCCGGCCGCTGGTCGCGATCAGATAAGCATGACCGATGACGACCTCCACCAAAGACATGCACGCAGCGCAGCCCGACGGGAATATAGTGCACTGCGTAAGGCTGCGCTGGTGAGGAGGCGGCTAAGCAGCGAGCGCAGCAATTAGCCGAGACCAACACGGTCGAACTTGGCAGCTCACTTGCAAGATTGCGAGCTATCCGTCGCGCGCGAACTGAGGCGCTTAGTTTGTGCAATTCTCGCCCTTACCCTTTGCCATGGCGTTTGTCCCTCACAGATACGATCCCGTTCGCCCGGCGCCGGCGCGTTCAGGTCTTCCTGGTAAAACTTCACCGCAGTTTAGCAATGCTCCATGCCTCATACTCGGATCGGCGGCTCTGACGCGTTCGTCTCAAATGTAATAAGTCGGCCCCGATTTCTGCGAAACGATAATAGGTCAAGTCATCGCCTCCGACATTGCGCAATGGGAGCCGGAGGCCGAAGCCTCAGGCGTCGCCGCGGATTGATCGCATGGCGTCACCTGCTGCAAAGGTGACCGTCGGCGACACGCTGAAGGGAGGATGGATCCTCTCGTTCTATGCGATGAGGGGAACGCCGGCCCCCCACGGGTGGCGCGCGCCGAAGGCGGAACGGGGCAGTGATGGCGATCGCCGAGAGGCGAGCCCCTTTCCCGAGTGCCGCTACCGGGCGCCCCGATTTACGGGCTTCGATGTTCGACGAAGAAGTCTTTTAACGCGGCAGTTAGGAGCTGGGGCAGCTTGTCAAGCGCATTGCTAGGCATTGCTTCAGTCTCCGCAGCCCATGCGCATGGAATTTAAATCCCGATCGTCGGCCCGGCGGCGTCGGGACCGAGGCGAACAGAACTGGATCTTCACTTTGAGGTCACGGTCCAGTTATTGAACTTGAAGTCCATTCCGCCTGGGGACGAGGTGATCTCGACGCCGTATTGGACGCTACCGACGTTTATGTCGCCGAAGTAGCCTTTCGACTTGATCCACTCTAGGATGCCCTTGATGTCCACTGTCCCGCTATTGCTCTTCGAAGTGGGCACCAGCGAGATGACGTTGTGACCATTGTTCCCTTGAAACACGTTCCAGGTCGTCCCTCCCACCTCGACGTTAGTGTAGACCGGGATCGCCGCCCCGGAGGGATCCTGCCGATAATGATAAGAAATCGGCTTAACGTTGCCGCTACCGTCCGAGTTTCCGGTGTAGTTTGTCCAGATCATGATCTCATGCTGGTTTGAACTGTCCCAAATATCATAGGCGGTGTCCCAAGCGCCGCTGTTAGGAACGTCCTGATTGAAGGTCGAGCTCAAGGTGTTGATTGCACTGAGCGGCTTCCCGATATGGACGGCCTCATGCGGATAGCTCTTGATGCCACCAGTTCGAGGCTGGTTCGACCACACGCTCCACCGGTTCGGTCCATACACTGAAATGGTCTGAGGCCCGGCACCACTGCCCCACACATCGTTGTTCCAGGAGTAGCCATCGCGTGCAAAGTTCCCGTATGGAGCGCTCGAACTCCAAATCGGGGGCTTTGCCGGTACAGCGGCGAGCGGCCGCCCGACGTCGTTTACAGCTTGTCTGAAAAGCTCATGATCCTCCTGTGAGCGGGCGTACCCCGTTGGGAACTCTGGCAAGCCGGCACCGTTTATCCGATTGGAATCCATTATGCTCTCCCTTGCTCCTATGAGAACAAACCCTCTTCGGTTGGCCCTTAAAGATCGGCTTCGAATTCTAGGACGGTTGGCTTTCGAGAAGCTGACTAGTGCGAGAGTGCACGGTGCGCGCCTGTCCGCTACTTTTCCAACCCACGCATGTGGCGCAACAAGGATGCCCTCGCCCTTTCGGTAGGGAGGGTACGTCCACCGATACCCGCACCGTCGCCGTATTCAAGGACGGCCGGGGCTCAGCGCGCCTTGATCTCCAGTGCCCATTGGGCACGGCGAAGCGTCAATCCACATGGTGCGCCGATCACCGCGCTCGGGGAGTGGAACTAGCGCGGTTTGGCGACTCACGTTACCCATCATTTTAAGCCCCTCACTACGCAATGGGAATGAAATGGTTGCAGCTACCCGTGAACCGCCGGCCTCTGGTTACGCACTCGAAGTGGATGGCCGACTCAAAGCCGAATTTGCAACCAGAGACGGCGCCAGGGCAGGTGGAGAAGAACTAAAGAAACGTTTTCCCATGCTTCAAATCAGGATCTATGACGCGCAGACGCCTGCGCGCGAGGAAATCTAGATCTTCAGGCTAGCGGATTTTTCCGCTTTGCGCGTGCGGCTTCCGCCGCACCGGGCTCTCGTGAACCGAGCCGCTTTGCGTCTCGGCCATCCGGCTTCGATCCCTCGCGCAAGGCCTGGGGAGTTCCTCGCCGGGGGCACTCGGGAAAGCGGCTCGCCTACGGCGATCGCTATCACTGCCCCGTTCCCGGGTGCCGCTATTGAACCGGTCTCGTCGCTGCACTCGGACCCGCGTGCCCTTCGGGTCGCTATGCTCACGCTCTCCGGGTGCCTTTTGTGTCAAGGCGATGCGCCCTTGGCGCACGCCTGTGGGGCCTGCGGCCCTAAAGCACCTCGAGGCCATCCCGAAGAATGGAACGAAAGACGGAGCGCGTCTCAGATTTCGCATTCTGTCATTTGTGTGGGTGAGGAGCTCTCGCGAATCGCGCGGCCTCGATTTCGCCTGAAGAAGGTTAAAGTGAGAGTGCCGGCCGGGTTTTGCCGTGACGGGTTACAACCTGCGAGAGAGGCTCGCGGCGCCCGTCGCGGAGATCCGTTATGTCCAGACACTATCTTCGGGCACGCGCCGGCGAGGACCGAACCAGCCTTTATGACAAAATCACCAACAAAATTATCGGCGAGCTTGAAGCCGGCCGCGTCCCGTGGGTGCAGCCTTGGGGTTCGGCGGCGGCGGCGGCGTCATTGGCCATGCCGAAAAGCGCCGCCACTGGCCGTCAATACAGCGGCATCAACGTCCTAATCCTTTGGGGGGCTGCCACCGAACACGCATTCACCAGTCAGAGCTGGCTCACCTTCCGTCAGGCGCTCTCGCTCGGCGGTCACGTCCGCAAGGGCGAGCGCGGCACGAGCGTCGTCTATGCCGACCGCTTTGTGCCGGCCGACGAAAAGCGGCGCGCCAGCGAAACAGGTGACGAAGCGCAGGCCATCCCGTTCCTCAAGCGGTTCACGGTCTTCAATATCGATCAGTGCGAGGGCTTGCCTTCGGAGATCGCAACGACGCCACCTCCGCCGCCTGGCCTGATCGAGCCAAAGATTGAATACCTGATCAAGGCGACCGGGATCGACTTCCGCATTGGCGGCAACCGCGCCTTCTACATGCCGGCAGAAGATTATGTGCAGGTACCGCCACCACAAGCCTATTTCGAGCCGATCAACTGGCATCGGACGGCCTTTCACGAGCTGGCGCATGCTAGCGGCCATACATCGCGTCTGAATCGCGATTTGTCGGGAAGCTACGGAAGCAAGAAGTATGCCTTTGAGGAATTGATCGCGGAGATATCATCCGCATTCGGATGCGCCTCGCTCGGCATCGTGCCGACGGTGCGACATGCCGATTATATCGGCTCCTGGCTTGAGGTGCTGCGAGAGGACAATCGTGCTATTGTGCGAGCTGCCTCGCAAGCCAGCAAGGTTGCGGATTATCTCCTTGGGTTCTTGCCGGAGGAGGTTGGCGACATGACGACGGAGAGAGCGGAACAGGAGGCAGCGTGAGGGTCTCCTCGGCCACCGCGGGTAAGCGAGTGAGAGGGCAGGGTCGTTTTCGCGACGGGTTGAAGGCCGAGAGAGAGGCTCGCGGCTGCCCGTCGTGGAGACTCGACAGCACGAAGGCCGTCCAGAAGATCACCCTGTCGCCCTCACGCGACATTCCGTTCAACAAGCTGGTGCTGAGCCAATCCAATGTTCGCCATGTGAAGGTGGGCATTTCGATCGAGCAACTCGCCGAAAGCATCGCGGCGCGCACGCTCCTGCAGAGCCTCAACGTCCTTGCCGTCGTTGATGCCGAAAGGAACGAGACGGGCATGTTCGAAGTGCCTGCAGGCGGCAGGCGCTATCGCGCCCTCGAACTGCTTGTGAAACAAAAGCGCATGGCGGAGACGCAAGCGGTTCCGTGCGTTGTTCGGGACCAGGGTATCGCGGAAGATGACTCGCTTGCGGAGAATGACGAGCGAGTCGGCCTCCACCCCCTCGATCAGTTCCGCGCGTTCCAGCGCCTCCAGCAAGGTGGCATGAGCGAGGAAGACCGCTGCGTGGCATTTTGTGACGCCGGCCGTCGTGAAGCCGCGGCTTCGACTGGCCTCGGTTTCGAGCAAGCTGCACGAGATCTATGCCCATGACGGTATGACGCTCGAGCAACTGATGGCGTTCTCGGTGACAGCCGATCATGTTCGCCAGGAGCAAGTCTGGGAGCAGGTCAGTCGTTCGGGTTACGACGAGCCATACCAGATCCGGCGCTTGCTGACCGAACTAACGGTCCGTGCGTCCGATCGCCGCCCTCGGTTCGTGGGCCTCGAGGCTTACGAACAGGCAGGCGGCGGCGTTTTGCGTGATCTGTTCGAGCATGACGATGGCGGATATTTGCAGGACCTTGCCTTGTTGGACCGTCTTGTTACCGACAAGCTGAAGCTCGAGGCGGAAAGCATCGCAACCGAGGGTTGGAACTGGATCTCAGTGGCGGTCGATTTCCCCTACGGCCATACCAACGGCCTCCGCGAACTCGAGGGCAAACCTATGGATCTCACCCCGGAGGAGCAGGCCACCATCGACGCACCCAACGGCGAGCATACCAAGCTTGAATCGGATTATCAGGATGCCGACGAACAGCCCGATGAGGTCGACCAGCGGCTCGGCAAGATCGAAGCGGCACTGCTCGCATTCGAACACCGATCGATGATCTACGAGCCGGCCGAGATCGTCCGCGCTGGCGTCTTCGTCAGCATCGATTCCGAAGGGCGCCTGTCGGTGGATCGGGGCTATGTTCGGTCGGAGGACGACATGTCCGCGATCGATTCTGACGTCAGGCAGGGCACCGATGCGCAGCCGGTCGAGGGGAAGGAGGGTAGCTCCATTCAGCGCACGTCATCGCGGTCGCAAGTAGCGCTGCTGACACTGAAGAAGATGATGAGGACGCGGCCAAACCTTTGCCGGATCGGCTGATCACCGAGTTGACCGCACATCGTACACTGGCATTGCGCGATGCGCTGGCGGAAAATCCGGCGATCGCGTTCCAGGCGGTGCTGCACAATTTCGTGCTGACTGCCTTCTACGGGTTCTCGTCGACGGGGAGTCCCCTTGAGATCGGACTTCGCACGCCGACCTTCCCCGCTCAAGCCCCCGGCCTGAGGGAGAGCGCGTCCGCGAAGACCGTCGAGGCGCCGCCTGAGTCCTGGAAAGCACGGTTGCCGAAAGGCGAGAAGGACCTGTGGGATGCGCTCACAGCTCTCGACGGTGCCGCTCAGGCGTCCCTGTTCGCTCACTGTGCGTCATTTGCGGTCAACGCTCTCTACGAGCCAGCCAACCACTACGATCAGGGCCGTGTCTCCGCCCATAGTGTTCGCGCGCGTCTCGACCAGGCCAATGTGCTGGCGCGCGCGGTCGGGCTGGACATGGTGCAGGCCGGCTGGCGACCCACCGTCGACAACTATCTTGGCGGGGTCATCAAGCCTCGCATTCTGGAAGCCGTGCGAGAAGCAAGGGGAGAATCTTCCGCGCAGCTGATCGCCCACTTGAAGAAGGCCGACATGGCCAAAGAGGCCGAACGTCTTCTCGATGGTTCGGGCTGGTTGCCGGAACCGCTGCGTCTCGTCGATCCTC
>NZ_JADYVY010000043.1:0-9447 GCF_020194215.1 Bradyrhizobium sp. BRP20
GCACGGCGACGAAGATCTGCGCCGTCCTCCGCTCGCCGGTGAGGCGGTCGACCACCACCGGCACGCCGTCGCCCGCGTAGTCGACGAACAGCTTGTCGCCGGCCGCGTGCGCCTGGCGCATCGTCACGGACAGGCGTCCCTCCCAGGCGCGGTAAAGCTCGCAGAAGCGCGAGTACCGGTATCCGCCGGGCTCGGCGCCGATGTACTCCTCCCACAGGATCGACAGCGTCACATGCTTGCGCTTGAGCTCGCGGTGCACCGCCGCCCAGTCGGGCTCGGCGATGCGGCGATGACCCTGCCGGTTACCGTTGCCGGTCTTGGCGAACAGGCGGGCCTCCAGGGCCGCGTCCGTGAGTTCGTCGGGCAACGGCCAGCTCAGGCCTGCGGCCTCGAATCGCCGGATGGTCAGCCGCACTGTCGAGGGCGCCGCGCCCATCCGCCGAGCAATCTCGCGGCTCGGCAGCCCAGCCGCCTTCATCCTGATCACATCGCGCACACGGCGCATCGCAAGCCTCTCCGTCGGCATCCAGGGTCCCCCTTCGCAAAACCGAAAGGTTGACCCTATGGGAGCCAGAAGAGGTCTCGTCACCCGGGCGACATCATCCCGGAATGGTGGGCGACATCATCTCGGAACGGGTGGGCGACTTCAAATCGGAATGGTGGGCGAGATCATCTCGGAATACTGGAGGGTTCAAATAGGTCCCGCGTCGCAGATCTCGCCGCAAGTCCAGCGCGGGACCTATTTGAAGCTGGATTGAACGAAGCCGCGTCTTGTGAGCGCGGACCTATGGGGGCTCGATCTAGGCGCCGGTAGGCGCGATTGACCCGATGTCGGGCCCGCGAGCGAGTGTGGCCGCAGATTGTCGCTGATGTTGGCAGCAAAGGATGCCGCCGTCGATAGCGTCGAACGGCGCGTCAAGCCCAGACGGCTGACTATCGCCCGTTCGCCGGGCGTTGTGAGCGTGCTTGATCGTTCCGACGGAGAACGTCGGCAGGGCAGCGCGTGCAGTGGGAGCGAACAAGTCGAGGTCGTCGGTCATGATGTGTCGCAGCGAGGTGCTGCGCGTCGCTGCGCTGGCGCACGCGGCACAGGCCCAATCTCGACCATGCGGCCTCCGCAGATGGGGCATAAGTCGAGGCGGTGACCAAGGAGGATGGCGCAGCGCTCACGATAGTCGACAGCTTCGGCAGGCGGAGGTGGCTGTGGCGCCTCAAGCGCGCCTCGGATGCGCGCGAGTTTGGCGGCGCGGCAGGCGTTCGCCAGGAAACCAAAATGACGGATGCGGCGGAATCCCTTCGGCAATATGTGGAGCAGAAAGCGACGAAGGAACTCCTCAGTATCGAGCGTCATCACTTTGGATTTGTTGCCAGCGCGATAATCCTTCCACCGGAAGCGGACGTGGCCCTGGTCACAGGTAAGGAGCCGGCCGTTGGCGATCGCAACGCGATGGGTGTAGCGCCCGAGATAGGCCAGGACCTGTTCTGGTCCGCCGAAGGGACGCTTGGCGTAGACGACCCACTCGACCTTGCGGAGGGCGTTTAGATGGCGGGCAAATGCCGCTGGCTCGACGAGGTGCGCGAGATGGCCGAAGAACTGGAGCTTGGTGCCATCGAACGCCGCCTGCAGGCGCTCCAGGAACAGCCGACGATACAATCGTGACAGGACGCGAACGGGAAGGAAGAAGCCGGGGCGACAATGAACCCAGCTTCCATCCGGGGCGATCCCGCCGCCTGGCACGAGGCAATGGGCATGCGGATGATGCGTCAGGGTCTGGCCCCAGGTATGGAGAATGGCGATCATCCCGGTCTCGGCACCGAGATGCTTTGGGTCGGCGCTGATGAGACGGATCGTCTCGGCTGCTGCCTTGAGCAGGATGTCGTAGAGCACCGTCTTGTTCTGCAGCGCGATGGCGGCCACCGGCGCCGGCACGGTGAAGACGACATGGAAATAGGGGACCGGCAGCAGGTCGGCCTGGCGCTCGGCGAGCCATTGGGCGCGCGCGAGCGCTTGGCACTTTGGACAGTGCCGATCGCGACAGCTGTTATAGGCGACGCGGACCAGGCCGCAGTCGTCGCACCGCTCGACGTGGCCGCCGAGCGTCGCTGTGCGACACGCCTCGATGGCCGCCATCACACGGCGCTGATCGGAGGACAGCCGAGGACCCTGCGCGGCACGGAACGCGCCGCCGTGGCGGCGGAGGATGTCCGCCACCTCGAGCACGGGGCGCATATGCGCAGCTCAGTCGGGTGGGATCACCCTGACGGAGAGTCCATCGAATGGGCTGGTCGTGCGGGCGAGCAGATTGGTCGCAACCTGAGCGTAGCGCGCGGTCGATCCCAGCTCGGCATGTCCGAGCAGAACTTGAATGATGCGAATGTCGATCCCGCTTTCGAGGAGATGGGTCGCAAACGAGTGCCGGAGCGTATGGACAGTAATCGGCTTGGCAAGCCGAGCGCGGCGGCGGGCGGCGCGGCAGGCCGCCTGGACGCAGCGGACGCTGACATGTTCACTTGGGTCTTGGCCTGGAAATAGCCACAGCCCCGGTCGGGCTCGCATCCAGTACGTACGCAGAATCTCCAGCAGTCGCGGAGAAAGCATCGCGTAACGATCCCTGCCGCCCTTGCCGTTCTCGATGTGGATCAACATTCGCTTGCTGTCGATCGAGCTCACCTTCAGGCGGACGACTTCACTAACCCGTAAGCCAGCCGCATAAGCCGTCGCCAGCACGACGCGATTGCGCACCCCTGTAACCGCGTCCAGGAAGCGCTCGATCTCTTCGGCACTAAGCACGAGCGGGAGCTTGTCGGGCTTCTGGCCACCGATGATCCGCTCGAATGCCTCCGTCTGCCCGAGTGTGACGCCGTAGAAGAACCGCAGCGCGCAGGCCACCTGATTGATGTGGGACCACGAACGCTTTTGACCGATGAGATGCAGTTGGTAGGCGCGGACCTGCTCGAAACTCAACCGGTCCGGGGCGTAGCCGAAATGCCGGCTAAACTTTGCGATCGCATAGATATAGGATTGTTGAGTCGACGGCGACAGATTGCGGACCGTCATGTCCTCGATCATGCGCTGCCGAAGAGGGCTCATCATAGCCATCTGGGTCTCCTGTCTTGAGAGGGGTGGTGCGAAGACCAACATCCTCTCAGACAGGACACCTCAGTTCAGCAGGCTTGCCCCCACTCCCGCGTAGCGGGTTCGTTCAATCCTGGGCGACATCGATCGGAATCCGCAATAGGCTATCGCACGCAGGTTCACTCCAGGGCCGCACGCCCATCTCACAGGTTGTCCGTCACGGTCTGGGTGAGTCCTAGTGGCTCCAAAATTTCGTTGGCATAGGACCAGCTCGGCTATGCCAACGTATAGCTTTCGAAGGAATTCCTCCACCGGCATTGTTGAGGAGGACACGATCATTGGGAGAGCCGAGGCGACGCTATCGGAGGCCATACAGTTGATCACACTTAAATCTGTTCAGATGAGTTTTGTCATCCTGATTGGGACTGTACTGCGCACTCCAGAACACGAACGCGGAGATCGCAGGCCAAGCTTGGCAATGCGCTCGGCACGGAACAGGCTCGCCGGGGCTGGCGGACAGTTCTTCTCTAGAACCGCATGAATTCGGGCTAAGAGGCTAAATTGAAGGCGGCTCTCCGCTCTCCTCGCTGGACCAGACGGGAAGATGAACTGTTGCGCGAGCTTGTTGATGCAGGCGCGCCTGTGGAATCCATTTGCGAAACGCTCCACAGGTCCGAGCCGGAACTTCGGAGGCGTGGCTACTACATTGGCCTACCAAGGAAATGGTTTAAGCGAAGAGTCGCCCTCTGACGTTGAGGCCGCGCTCGACTGCGATCCTGGTTTTGGCAAAGTAAGGCCACTAACTGAGGCCACCCCTTTCATTCAGTAGAAGAGGGCGACCTCGACTTCCGGGCCCGCCGGCATACGAGGATGATGAGCGCGCGCATTTTGTCGCGCGGCTATGCGCTCAGTCGGGCCGGCGCCGGGCTGGCTTGATTGAGCCCGGCGATCGAACGTCAGCATCTTCGTCGACCCCACTCAGTTCGGACTGAACGAGGATCTCAGCACCTACACGCCCGACTTCTTGCAGGATGAGGGACTGTGCCGCGACGCCGGTGTTGCCTTCCACTTTGCGCCGGATGCACAGGAAGTTTATCCGAGTCATTTCGAGACCTTACATTGAACCGGGCGACCTCGCCAAAGCTGTGCGGAGGCTTCAGGCGTGGACATTTTCGCGGTGTCGCTACTGTCGTATGTCAGTTGTTGAACATGGTGCAGCCCGACGTGCTGTTTTTTTTGGCCAGAAGGATTTTCAGCCAATGCGCAGTCGTGCGTCGCATGGCGCGGTTGATCTCAATCTCCCAATCGAGATCGTCACCGTACCAACCGCTGCCGAGCAGGATGGGCTCGCGATGAGCAGTCGCAACCAGTATCTCGGCAAGGAAGAACGTCAGCGGGCCCTTGCGTTCAATCGTGGACTCTCCGCCGCGCTCGATGAATTCCGCTCGGGAGAAAGGCCAATTGCGATCGCCAAGGGGCATTTAGAGACAGTTGACCGACTCCAGTATCTGGAACTTGTGGACGGTGCCGCCGACAGTCCACTGCGACGCCCCGCGGCGCTTTGTGCAGCAGCCTACGTTGGATCGACTCGGCTGACCGACAAGGTAATACTGGCGTTGCCAACTCCATAGCGCACTGCGTAGCCAACATTACGCAGCATGTTGAGCTGGAAGAAGTGCTCAAGCCAACTGTTCCGACAGACGTGTCGATTGGTGCCAAGGGCGAACTCCGAGCAAAGTTGTTCAGCGAGTTAGCGATGCGAGAGGGGGGCTTGCGGAATATTGTAGGCCCGAGAATTTTGCCTCTGGCAAGGTCACACTTCGCGGGGCTGCGACCAGCGAGCGTTTCGACAAACCTTGGTATAGTGTTTTGCAGCCCATTCTATATTTCCCACTTACCTTTGTAGAGTTGAGCACCCGTCGGGTCGTTTGTACTTTAGATCTCGAACCCGGATCATTCGATCGACGGGGCGGCGCGAAGCCCGAAGTGACGCCTTGCTAGAAGTCGTTGCGTTCCAATCAGGTGTGAGGACGAACATCTTGAGTCTGACCGTTAGCCGGTTGCACGCAAAAAGACTTGGGGGGCTGTGCCTTAAGAAGGTGCCCACTATTCGAGATCGCGATGAGCGATCAGAACAGCGCAACCAACCTTCATTCAAGCGACGAAGATGAAGAAGCGGAGGATCGGGCACGCTATGCTCAGCAACGTGTGATTCCTTAGAGTAGCCGATAACGCTTCCCTCATATTACGGGCTTTAGCGCAGTCGCCGCATTAATGATCATTGCTGTACCGCAATTTGCTGGCGTATTTGCATCCCCCTCTGGAAATGCGAGTCGAGATGGCATTTACCGAGCTCTTCATCAAACGTCCGGTATTGTCTATTGTCGTTAGCCTCCTGATCTTGCTGATCGGCTTTCGGGCGGCGACCGTACTGCCGATCCGGCAATATCCCAAGCTATCTAATACGGTCGTCAATATTACTACTTCCTATCCTGGCGCCTCCGCCGACATGATCCAGGGGTTCATCACGACTCCCCTCGAGCAGGCCGTCGCTTCCGCCGAGGGCGTCGACTACATCAGCTCCTCATCGGTGCTCGGTACCTCGACGATCCAAGTCTACATCAAGCTGAATTTTGATCCCAACGAGGCGCTCACCGAGGTGCTCTCCAAGGTCAACTCAGTCAAATATTTGATCCCAAAGGAATCAAACGATCCGGTCATCACCAAATCGACCGGTCAAACCACCGCTGTCATGTATATCGCGTTCTCCAGCGAGGAATTGACGGCAAGCGCGATCTCCGACTACCTCTCGCGCGTCGTGCAACCCGTTATGGCAACCGTGGATGGCGTCGCAGCGGCGGACATCCTGGGCGGTCAGAGTTTTGCGATGCGGCTATGGCTCGATCCTGCGAAAATGGCAGGGCACGGCGTCTCGCCGGCTGAAGTTTCGGCTGCAATCGCCGCTAACAACTTCCAGGCTGCGGCCGGCCAGACCAAGGGCAATTTCACTATCTCCGATGTTACTGCAAACACGGATCTGCGGAGTGTCGATGACTTCAAGCGCATGATCGTCAAAGCCAATGACGGCGGCTTTGTGCGCATGGAGGACATTGCCGTAGTCGAGCTTGCCGCCCAGACCAGAGACATTAGCGTCACCATGAACGGCGAGCACGCGGTCTTTATCGGCGTTCGGGCCAGCCCGCAAGGCAATCCGCTAAACATAGTGCGAGGCGTTCGGGCTCTGTTTCCAGACATGGAGCGTAACTTGCCGCCGTCACTGAAGATGAAAGTGGCCTACGACTCCACCAAATTCATTCAATCGTCGATCGATGAAGTAGAGAAGACGCTCATTGAGGCCGTCGTTGTCGTGGTGGCGGTGATCTTCCTATTCCTGGCCTCTCTGCGGTCGGTCATCATTCCTGTAGTCACCATTCCTTTGTCGCTCGTTGGTGTCTGCAGCATGATGCTGGCGCTCGGGTTTTCATTGAATCTCCTGACCCTTCTTGCCATGGTTCTCGCGATCGGTCTCGTGGTCGACGACGCGATCGTGGTGGTGGAGAATATTCATCGCCATTTAGAAGAAGGTGCGCCGCCTGTCCAAGCGGCTACGAGGGGCGCGCGAGAGATCGTCGGCCCCGTTGTGTCCATGACGATTACCTTGGCTGCGGTATATGCCCCAATCGGATTTCTCGGCGGCCTCACCGGTGCCCTGTTCCGCGAGTTCGCGTTTACGCTAGCCGGAGCGGTGATCGTGTCGGGCGTGATCGCATTGACGCTGTCGCCGATGATGTGCTCGCTCTTCCTGCAGCGCGCTGAGGAGGGGCGGGTCGCAAGATTTGTGAGCCGCGGGTTCGGCGCCATGACACGATGGTACGGCCGCAAGCTCGACCGCTCGCTCGACTATCGTCCGATTACCGGGCTGTTTGCGCTGACCATGTTGGGCCTCGTCGGCTTTCTCTATATGAATATTTCCAAGGAACTGGCACCCGAGGAGGATCAAGGTATAGTATTCGCTCTAATCAAGGCGCCAAAATACGCCAATATCGACTACCTCGACTACTATGGTACCAAGCTTGAGAAGGCGTTACGGAAATTTTCCGAAACTGATTTGAGTTTCGTGCTCAATGGCGTTAGCGGCCAGCAGAGTGGCATGGCCGGCATGTTGCTCAAGCCATGGGACGAGCGCAAGCGATCATCGACCGTCCTAAAGTCCCTTCTCCAAGCGGAGCTGTCGAAAATCGAAGGGATTAACGCGTTTGCCTTTAGCTTGCCGCCACTTCCCGGCGGCACTGATGGCCTACCAGTGCAGATGGTGATCAATTCGACGCTTGGCTTCCAATCCGTCTACGAGCAGATGTCGAAGCTGAAGGATGCCGCGCGCAAGAGCGGTCTGTTCATGGTGAGCGACTCCGACCTCGAGTTCAACCAGCCGGTGGTACGAATCAAGGTTGATCGATCCAAGGCCAACGAGCTTGGCATCACCATGCAGACCATCGGGAGCGCGCTCGCCACCTTACTTGGCGGTAACTACGTCAATCGCTTCAATTTGCAGGGTCGCTCCTACCAGGTGATCCCGCAGGTGCCACGTGGGGAACGCCTGGCGCCGCAAGCAATCGGGAGCTATTATGTGAAGACTGCGACGGGAGCGATGCTCCCGCTGTCTACTGTGGTCTCCATCGAGACTGCGACCGATCCGAACGCGCTCACCCACTACAATCAGCTCAACTGCGCGACCTTTCAGGCCGTGCCGATGCCCGGCGTCACGATCGGTCAGGCTGTGGACTTCCTAGAAGCCGAGGCAAACAAACTTCCGGCTGGCTTCAGCCACGACTTTCTCGCCGACGCCCGCCAATATGTGCACGAGGGTAACCAACTGGCGATTACCTTTGCTTTTGCAATCATCATCATCTTTTTGGTGCTTGCGGCGCAGTTCGAAAGCCTGCGCGATCCCTTCATCATCATGATCAGCGTACCGATGGCAATCGTGGGCGCCTTGATCCCGCCATTTTTTGGCTGGGCAACTATGAACATCTACACCCAGGTCGGACTGTTGACACTGGTGGGGTTGATTTCCAAGCACGGCATCCTGATGGTTGGGTTCGCCAATGAGCTGCAGCTCAAGGAGAGACTTGACCGTCGCTCGGCTATAGAGATGGCGGCGCGCGTCCGACTGCGTCCAATCTTGATGACTACGGCGGCAATGGTCACGGGCTTCATACCCTTGTTGACTGCAACGGGAGCTGGCGCCGCGAGCCGCTTCTCGATTGGGCTCGTGCTCGTCGCTGGCATGACTGTCGGCACGCTGTTCACGCTTTTCGTGCTGCCGGCGGTCTATGTCGTGTTCGCGTCGGACCACCGCGCCGACGCGAGCTCCGGCCGCGCGAAGAACACCGCCGAGTTCGGCCTCACCGGCGCTGCTGATCCCCAGCTGGCCAAGCAATGACGATAAATTCAATCCAGGTTCGCTCAGTGTCAAGCGAGGGAGCCTGCGATCGCTTCACGCTCCGTTACGCATTGAGATCTTCACGCCCGTGGTGCCGAGCTTGGCGGCTATCGCGGGCTCGGAAGAACACATCGGTGATCCCCGGCTGCTCCGCTAAGGTGAATTTCACCGTACATTTCAAGGCAGCGGAATGCCCAAGCTCGACATCGCCGGGGGAGAAGGGAATTGATCCTCGCTGACAAAAGGTGCGTTGCTATTTATCCAAGGGCTCTTGAAGGAGAATTGTTTGGTTCCGTCTAACCGCGTTGCGTTGCTAGCCGAAAAATGATGGCGCTGAACCGCTTAGGGGTCGACACGCGTTCAATTCCGTGGGAACGGCCCGTATCCATGGCCGACGCACTTACGGCTTTCGATACCAGGACCATTGATCGACAAGCCGAGAAACAAGCCGACGCGTTTTGGCTGAATGATCGTTGCCGGGTATCGGGAAGTGCAGCACAGCTTGACGTTGCACGATCGAAGTCGAGAACAAGAGCAACTGCTGAACGCAAAAACGGCCGCTGCCATTGTGAAGAAGGGCGGAGCTGCTAAGGGAATGTTCAGCATCTGCCGCAACCCGATGACCAATGGCCGCGCTGGCTCCCCCGACGTGTGACCCGACCTTCTGGAGTGGGAAAATTAAGGAAATGCCTGAGTTTGATGCTGCTATCTGGTTTCTGGCCGCAACGACGTGTTTTGCTGCCTTTGTAAATGGAGCCATTGGCTACGGCTTTTCGTCGCTCACTGTACCCTTTGCGCTAGCATTACAGTTGCATCTTCCTGAAGGTTCTGAATCCATGGGCGACCATGATTCGGGATCTGATGATTGGTGGCGCGTCAGTTGAAGATACGCTGACGCTGTGGGCTTCGGCGTTGCGAGATATCAAGC
>NZ_JADYVY010000044.1:0-8921 GCF_020194215.1 Bradyrhizobium sp. BRP20
CCCCTGTGGATCGCGCCGACGCCGGGCTCGTAACTCCGGTCGGGCTACGCCCTCCCTGCGTCACGAGCCCGGCGAAGCTCTCTCATCCTGATTGACGCTCCACTGTCACCCTGATTGCCGCGCGGCAGAGCTGACTATCGTGCTCGTGGGCTCCCACACCCGCAGTGTGTCCCGCACGAGGAGGGATGATAACAAACGGCCGACGACGGGAGTAATCGACCGTAACATCTTGCGACGGGATGATGCGCAGCAATACGAAGTTGGACTTTACGGGAAGATCCCTTCCGTCCATGATCTTCTCGTACTCGTAGAAAAGAACCGGCGGACAGCCTGCCGCCTCATGTTCAAGGAAGAGGTCGCCGCTCTCTCGGAGAAGATCGATTAGCAATATAGCGCGCTCGCCCGCGTCGCGGATGTATTCACGCCAAGAAACGCCAAGCCGTCCATCGTCACGCAGGTTCCTCAGATCTTTGGCTAGACGTTCGCCGCTTGCCAAGAGCTCGGGTAGGCGTGTAAAGACCATTTCGCAGCCGCGCTTGACCCGCAGTATCCAGGCAACTTGTAGAATGTTGATGGTCTTCGCGCCCTGTTGGACCATGCGATCAGCGTAGATTCTGAATGGGCTGCCGGTGAGCGCGTGCTCGAATTCTGCACGTTGCGCTTCCATTGACTGGCCAGGTTGGAGCGCTGGAACGAGTCAGACATGGCCTGACCTCCTCTGTTCTAGAGTCGATGCCGCCCCGTGATACTGAATTGCGCTGTGGTGCCGGATTGCCTATCTATGGCGTCTTTCATCCGACAAACTGCTCGCAAGCTAGGTCAAAGTGTGACCAAGAAAGCACGTAACCTCAACAGGACGTTTTGCGAGCAGGGTGACTTTCCACGACGTTCCCAGATCTCTCGGTGCAAAGCCGATGCCAGGCATCTTGTTGCTGCCGAGACGAAGGATGGCCGCGCAACTTTCGTCCTCCTGTTCTGCTGCACAGCGTTTGTCCGATTGAGAACCAAGCTTGTCAGAGATCGGACGCTGTGGGTCGTCTTTGTTAGACAGCCACCTCGCATGCCTAGGGAGCATTCCCCGGGACCACCTATTATTTCAGATGGGTCCTGCTCAATCTTCCAAACTTTCGACCGGTCGCCCGTAGCCATCGCCTCAAATATGTTCGTCTCACACATGAGCGCTCAATCAGGAGGCGAGTTGGCACATTGGTTGCTATTACGGTCTATGACGACCTGGTCCGCTCAGCGCAGTCAGAGATTGCGCCTTCCAGAATGATCTCAAACATGGAGTTAGATCATGGCGAATGAGACGAGACTACCCGTCACCAGGAAGGCTAGTGAGCCCGCGTTTTTTCCTGAAGCATGGCGCCCACTCGAGGCATTGCGCAACGAGGTGGATCGCTTGTTCGAAGACTTCTTTGGCGGCGATTTCTGGCGCCGCTCGTTCCCCCCGCACGCTAGTCTTGGAAGGTCGGTTGCCAAGAAGGTCGCCGCAAGCCCCGCAGTGCATCTTAGCCTAGCCTAGGATTACCCCTAGGGCCTGCAGCCCTCGCCTTCGTCAAACAAGACGGTCCTCAATGGAGGAATACGGGTACGCATCCGAAGGGGGCCGTCTTGCGTGACGGATGGTAATTCGCGAAGCGTGTGACCTTAAGTCTAGCTTTAAGGTCGTCAGGCGATGCGGGTCGAGGTTTTGGGCGGGCGGAAGCGGCGGCGGCGCTGGTCGCAGGACAACAAGGCGCGGATTGTCGAGACGTTAGCGCCGGGCGCGAAGGTGACTGAGGTTGCGCGTCGCAACGGAGTAGCGGCCAGCCTGGTGTTTACTTGGCATCGACAAGCACGGACGTCGGAACAAGTTGTACCATCTTTTACGCCGGTGCAGAGTAGGCATACGATGAAGACCGCCCGATTGGTGCGTACGCGCGGGCCCGGCGAGCTCTATGATGGCGTGGCGTGAAGGTCAGGCGGCCTGCTGACCGGCGGGCTTGCCGGCTTGGCCCAGGAGCTTCCATTCCCAGGGCAGCAGTTCGTGCAGACGCGATGTGGGAAGATCGGCGATACGGGCGAGGACGTCAGCGAGCCAGGCCTTGGGATCGACGTCGTTGAGGCGACAGGTCGTGATCATCGTCAGTATGATGGCGGCGCGGTCGGCGCCGCGCTGGCTGCCGGCAAAGGTCCAGTTCCGCCGTCCCAAGGCGATGCCTCTCAATGCGCGCTCGGCGCAATTGTTGGTCAAGCAGATCCTGCCATCGTCGAGGAAGCGGGCGAAGTCGTCCCAGCGCCTGAGCATGTAATTCATAGGCTTTAGGACCTCGGAGGAGCGCGAGAGGGTTTCGCGCTCGCGCAGCAACCAGGCGTGCATGTCCGCGAGAAGCGGCTTGCTCTGTTCCTGGCGCACGGCACGCCGCTCCTTGGCGCCGCGGCCGTTGATGGCGCGCTCGATCTCGAACAATGCATCCAGGCGTCTGACCGCCTCCAGCGCGATCGGAGAGACCGGTTTGCCCTTCTGACCTTCCCGAGCATTTTTCTCGATGTCGGCCAGCTCGAAGAAGCCCCGTCGTGCATGGGCAAAGCAAAATGCTGGCGTAATCGGCCGTGCCTTCTTCTGCGGATCGAACAGCGGTTCGAACCCGCTGTAGCAATCGGCTTGCAGGATACCACCGAAGGCGACCAGATGCTTCTGGGGATGCTCGCCTCGTCGGTCGCTCGAGGCGTAATAGACCGCAGCCGGCGGCGCGGGCCCGGCGAAGGGCCGGTCATCCCGCACATAAGTCCAGATCCGTCCGGTGGTACACTTGCCCTTTGCCAGGATACGGATGGTGGTATCATCGCCATGAAGGCGCTCGGCCGCGAGCGCATGGCGTTCGATCAAATGGAAGAGCGGCATGACGGCGAAGGTGCCGTGGCCGACCTGGTCGGCCAGGGTCGACAACGACACGTCGATCCCCTCGGCCTTGAAGCGCGCACTCTGGCGGTTGAGCGGGATATGCATGCCGAACTTGTCGAACAGGATCGTCGCCAGCAATTGTGGGCCAATGAAGCCGCGCGGCGTGGCATGGAACGGCGCGGGCGGCTGGCTGATCTTCTCGCAATCGCGGCAGGTGAACTTCTCCCGTACCGTCTCGATCAACTTGAAGCGGCGTGGGATCTCCTCCAGCGTCTTGGTCACATCCTCGCCGATCTTCGCTAGCCGCGATCCACCGCAGCAGGCGCAGCTCGTTGGAGCCTCCATGACGATGCGCTCGCGTTCGATGTCATCCGGCCATGGCTTGCGCACCGGCCGCTTGCGCGTGAAGAAACGGACGTTCTGCGTCTTTGCTGCTGCAGCCTGCGCGGCAAGCTCATCCTCGCTCGCCGTGGTAACGAGTTCCTCGAGCTCCAGCTCCAACTGCTCCAGCAGCCGTGCCGTGCGCTCGGAGCGCGGCCCGTACAGTTCGCGTTTGAGCTTCTCGATCCGCAGCTCAAGATGCGCGATCAGCGCCTCGTTGTCCGACAGCTCCGCCCGCACACTGGCAGCCACCGCCTCAGCGTGTAGCCGCGCCTCACGCTCGGCCTGCAGCGCCGCCAGGGCACTCGCAAGATCCGATGGAAGATCGTCCGGCTTCGATATCATGAAGCCAGTGAATCAGATCAAGCCGCAGATTCAAACCATAAAACGCTATCCGACCCGCGTTGGACGCTGGGTTTCTTGTGGGTTGCGCCAATCGATCCCGGACAACAGATAGCTCAACTGCGCCGGCGAGATCGTTACCGATTCACCGGCAACCGATGGCCAGATGAACCTTCCTCTCTCGAGTCTTTTGGTAAACAGGCATGCTCCCTGGCCATCGTGCCAGATCATCTTCACAAGATCGCTGCGGCGACCACGGAAGACGAACAGATGACCGTTGAGCGGGTCTTTGTGCAGCACCTCCTGCACTTGGAGTGCCAACGACGGAAAGCCTCTGCGCATATCGGTGTAGCCTGTCGCGAGCCACACTCGCGCGCCGGTCGGAACCGGGATCATCGGCGCACCATGGCATCGAGAACGCGACGCAGCGCGTCTCCATCAACGTCGCCATCGACCCGGATGCGGTGTCCGCTGCCGAGATCAATCTCAATGATGCCCTGGCTCCTCCGTCGACGCGCCGGCGCCGTCGTCGATGGCACTTCGGTCAGGTCCCGCGGCGGCACAGACGGTCCAATCTAGACCGGCACGAACGGAGCTATACTCGTCTCACGGTGCTTGCAAAGCTCTTTGCGCCACCTGAACAGCTGGCTCACATGAAGGCCGGCCATGCGAGCCACCTCGGAAACAGTGGCTCCGGGCTCGAGCGATGCTGCGACCAGCCGTTCCTTCTCATCTCGCGACCACCGCCGCCGCCGCTCGACCGATGTGATCACCTCTGCCCGCGAAATCGTCATAGCGCTTCTCCTAGGATTACCCCTAGGACCTGCAGCGCTCGCCTCCGTCAAACAAGGCGGCCGTCAACGGAGGCGTACGGTGCAGATCGCCGCCGTGGCGGATCGGCTGAGGAAACTCCGAAGCTTTTGCCTGCGGTTGAGGGCGGAGTTCGCTCCGTGGCAGCCGCGCGTACTGGATTGATAGAGATCGATCTCGGCAACCGATGGTGCATCTGGGGGGATGCGCACGTCGATCCGAAGGCGCTGGCGCAGGTCCTCGATTGCTTGGATGCCGATGATTGCTATACGGGGAATGTGCGAATGTGGCTCGCGACAGGCTACACGGATATGCGCAGAAGCTTTCCGTCGCGGGCACTCCAAGCGCAGGAGGTGCTGCACAAAGACCCGCTCAGCGGTCATCTGTTCGTCTTCCGCGGTCGCCGCAGCGACCTTGTGAAGGCGATCTGGAACGATGGCTAGGGAGCCTGCTTGTTCACAAAAATACTCGAGAGAGGGAAGCTCATCTAGCCATCGGTTGCCGGTTATAGCGCGACAATCGGGATGAGAACGCGCGTATTGCCTCACATATCGATGCTCCCGGGCGCGATTGGTTGCCTCATTTATTTTGCTCCTGGCCTGAGTTGAGGAGGAGGCCGGGTGCGGAGATGGCGGGGTTTCGGAGCGTCCGGCCTCCCTCCGCAGGCACCTCGCACGTCATTGGGGCGTTGTCACCTCATACCCTGGCGGCATTTTCTCACTTGAAGCGAACAGAGCGCATTCGCTTGCTCGCCGCGCCAGGATTTCCGCCGATGTTGAAGGGTTCGAAGCTTGATCCGGATAGGCTCCAGGATACTCCACCTGCAGGCGCGAGAGCAGTTCGCTGCCACTCCGCCAAGGCTCGGCTTCAAACCATTTTCGCAAATCTGGCGTTGCCCGGATGAGCGGGTCGGGACGACGCCGGCCTCTTCTCGCCTTCACGAGTAGCCGATCCGTTGGTCGCATGGCTCCGTCCTTCCAAGCTGTGCGTAGACTTGCCAGGAAACGATCGATCGAGTGCGATGCCGCAGCAGGGCTGCCGATTGGTTGGGTATCCGCGAGGGCCGCGAGGCGTTCCTGCCCGTCGCGAATGTCGCGCAACAACGCGACCGGATCGAGAACGGCATAGATTTCTTGAGATGATGGCGGACAGCATCAGGCGTGCGGGCGTCTGCTGCCAGGTGTTGGTGAGGCGTTGCTGACGCGCGGTATGTCTTGCGTACACGAGCACCGTCGCAAGACGTTCACGAACAGCCGCGCTGATCGATACACTTCGGCCAGCAGCTCGGCCGCTTCCAGGCCTTCGAACCTACGATAGCCGACCATCCTGCGCACGACGGCGCCGTTCTTTTGCTCGACGAACGCCTGGTCATTCTTCCGGTAGGGACGACAACGCGGGGAGACAATGTCGGCCGCTTCGCAGTAGGCCTTCAGCGTCTCGTTCACGAACACGGTATCATGGAACACTGCGACGCAGGGAATGTGCTGTGTGCCGCCGGCGCTTGCGACCTAATTTTTCTCGGACCTGCACCAATGCGCGATCGATCGTCGCAGCGCTCATCGCCAAAAGTTTGGCACGCATCTCAGGGGCAAGGTCGAGGTGCCCGTGGCGTTCCATCGCCTCGATCAGCGCAGGCATTAACGCCCTCAGTCGCTTCCCGCAGATCCGGTCTTATGCTCCCAAAGCAGCACAAAGCGCGGTGTGTTCTGCTTCATTGTAGATCCGACGTCGCCCCCGTCGGCCTTGGCGTGCGTCTTCCTTGTTTCGAAGTAGACGCATCGCATGCTTGCGATGGGATCCGGTGATGTCGACGAACTCGTCCAATATCCGTGCCTTCTTCGCGATCCGAACGCCGGTAGCGCACGCCTGCCGCCGCCGTCATGAGGTTGCGGGCGCGGGCCATCAGATCGACCGGTCTTTGCAGACGCACACCTTCAACGTCGTTACCCGACAGCATATCAGTGAGCCGTTCGATGGCCCAATGAGCGGCTGCGCTGAAATCCCGAACGTTGAAAAACGATTCTGTTTCGGGAGCGAACGTCTGGCCCGGTACGAAGAGCCTTCATCATGCCCGTACAATCTGTCCATGGTCGTCGCGCCCCTCTAGGCTAATGTTCGCTGTCGCCGGACCCCACGCTTTGCAGCTCGGCAGGTGTTCTCAGTCATCTGTTATTGAGTTGTTGGAACGACGGAAGCATCAGGACCGGCGAGCATTCGGAAAGCCCTGTCATTAGAGGGGCCTAAATAGCCGGGCGCGTTGTTGTACATCGTGGAGCAAACGACGTGCCAGAGCAGTATATCTTTCTAAACAACGCGCACCTCCGAATCGCTGCGTTCCATGTCCGACTCGTCGAACATCCGACAACGGGTGTAATCTAATGGACGTCTGAGTGTATTCAAATCGCGCGTATATGACGCTTCATCAAATGGCGCGTGCGTGAGCCGCCAGTTTTTGCGCAACGTCTCGGCTTGCGCATCAGGAGTTTCCATTCCGTCATGCGCTTCACGATGAACCGGACCGTCGCCGGTCGACCCGCAGTAGCGGATAAGGCCAAGGAAGACATCTGGCTCTGCTCCTGCGTTGCCCTTGCCGATGCACTCCACCTCCGGAGCCTGGAACGAACAATACTTTAAGCAGATGGCCTAATGGCTGAGCTCCGCTCGAGGCCTGCCTCTTAATATCCCGGAGCCGTCACTGCCGACTTCCGTCTTCTGCACGCCTGCTTTGCGACTTGGTGCGATACACGACGATAAGCGCCATTGCTCTCGAATCTCTGAGACTCAGCGGTTGATCAAGTTGACGATGCCATGCGGCTTACTTGAACCGGTGCGCCAATCTCAAAAGTCACTGTTCGAAACAGTTTCAAAAGTCACTTTTTGAAGCAGTTTCAACGTCGTTGACGAGAGGCCGGCGCGCTGACATGAATCCAGAGCAGGATATTGGCTGCTCTTTGGATTGTGGTGTGTGGCGTCACGAGAGGAGGTCTTTGCTCGCGATAAGATGTGTACGCATGAAAGGCCGCCTCACCGATGCTGGGGACTTGCAGGATGAGCGAGGCTGGGGGCACAGCCTCGCCCCAGCGAAGCCTTAGGCCGCCTTGACGTTGATGGTCTTGGCTGCCTTCTTGCGCCTCTTCGGTCTTCGGTAGAACGACATTCAGTACACCGTACTTAAAAGTGGGCTCGATCTTGTCGGAGTTGACGCCGTCCGGTAGGGCGAAGAGGTTTCATCTCGCTTGTCGCCCCTGATACTAAGACCACCATGAGTAAGCTTGACTGCGATATTCTTCTGGTCGAGGTTAGGTAGTTCGACCGTTATCTCGTACGCATTGTCGCTTTTGGTCACGTCGACCGCCGGGGCCGAAAGCTTCTTGCAAAGATCGCGTTTGAGGCGCGCGAGCGAGCGGACTGGCTGGTTCCAAAAGCGGCCACCGAGATCGTCGAAAATCCGATCGATCTCGCTTCTGAATGCCGAAAATGGTTGCCATATCTCGCCCGCGACGGCGGGATCGTTGGTCGAACTTCGCGACAGGTCTTTGGTTTCAGTTGCCGTGATCAATTCTCCATGGAAGTTTGACGCTTTCGGTCGCAAGAGAATTAGTCGTGGCCGACCGGCCGCCAGTTGATTTCGTCCAATAGGTGACGACGTTGCTGACTTCCTGGGCAGTCCGCGACGTGCAGCGCGCCGATAGTCCGTATAAGAATAATCGGCCTGCCAAAAGCTCTTTCACCTCGGAGGGAATAGCGCGCGATTTCACGTCGGCGAATTGCTCACCTTTGCCGCAGATGACGGGCCCGCTTTACATATTATCTGTCACTTTCGTTAAACGATTTCGACCAGAGCCGCTCCGCGAAATCCAGATGGCACTTCATTACGTCCGAGAGAGTTTTGGAATTGGCAAGATTCTTCAGAAGATTGGCCTGAGCGTGCAGAGAGGAAGCAGCCAGCTTTGACCGTGTTTCAATGCCGCACCGAACAGGTCTGTTGTCTCCGGCTGATGCCCGGGCGGCCCGTTCGCGCTCTGGATCTGACTTCCGTTCGCGTTTCTCGTACTCGGGACTTCTCGCGGGCATTCAACGTCTCCCCGTCTGAACAGGATCGCAGCGCGCTGCGTGGTCTAGATGCGACCAAGAGGCTTCGGAAAGTACCACAACCGGCAACATGGCGAACCTATCTCATTTGGTAGCGCTTGCTCAATCGGGATCGCTTAAGCGGATATGCACGGGCGAGCTTGGCTGTCTGCTCGGCATTGACAATGAAGACAATTCCTATCGATTAGCTTAGCGTCGCGCTTCCGAGCGCGAGCGTCGCAAACGTCCATGACTAGGTGTCTGGTTCCCGCAAATGAACTCATGCACGATCCATTGTTGCTATTGCGCTATGGATGTTATGTAACGCGCACGCCTGCAGCAGGATGCGCGATATTTCAATCGATCAGCCTGACCTCGACGGCTCTGTACTTCGAGCGCTGTTTATTGAAACGAATACCGAAAGTCACGC
>NZ_JADYVY010000045.1:0-7147 GCF_020194215.1 Bradyrhizobium sp. BRP20
GTCGCCGCAAGGTGCGGTCGAGACGGCGCTGGCGCAGATCTGGGCCGAGCTCCTTGGTGTCGAGCGCATCGGGCGCAACGACCACTTCTTCGAACTGGGCGGCCACTCGCTTTTGGCCGTGCAGATGCTCAGTCAAGCATTAAATCTTGGGCTGAGTTTTAGCGCCACCGACCTCTTCCGAGCCCCTGTTCTAAAGGAGCTTGCATCGAAGATTCGTTTGCAGGTGCAGCCCAGTAACACGGCGGTGATTCCCGTTCGAGCGACCGGATTGCAGCCACCTCTCTTCTTTGTCCCCACAGGTTTTGGGGATTGTTCGTATGTCCTCGGTTTGGCAGCGGAAATGGATGCAGACTGCTCGGTCTACGCTCTGCCATGGCCCCCTTTGGATGACGTTCGTCCACCGACTCTTGAGACGATGGCCGTGGAGGTGATTCTTGCGATTAAACAGATCCAGCCCCGTGGCCCATACCGTTTTGCTGGATACTCATCAGGTGCAATCCTGGCTTATGCAATTGCCGAGCAGTTACTGAGTGTTGATGAAGTTGTGTCATTCATGGCGTTCATCGATGTCAGTCTACCCGCGGCTTCTTCAAACGGATCACTGAAGAATTTGGCGCGAGAATTTGTTTTGGATCGTTGTGGAATCTTGCGCGATGAGTATCACGAGGTTCTGGAACGCGACACCGAACCATGTTCCATCTCTGAGTTGCTTGAAAAGGCGCAGCAAATAGGAGCGTTAGCTCCAGATCACGATCTTCGCAGTGACGTTTCAATGTATCAAAGGGCCGCGACATTTCACCGCGCGCTACAATCGTATCGCGTTCCGTCGCTCGCGATTGAAATACATCAGTTCTATGCGAGTGAGCCTCTCGTCAGTCGTTGGGTACCATTTGACAAACGACCCAGTAGCGACTTGCCAAACCAGGGCTGGGACCGGGTCGTGGATGCTGGGGCTATTCGTGCCGTACCGGTTCCAGGCAACCACGCGACAATGGTGAGCAATCCAGAAAACCGCCGAGTTCTGGCTCGAGCCATTTCAACAGCCTTGATCGGGACTGTTGAATAGACCGAGAAAACTTTCTCCGAAAGCTGAGGGTTCGAAGCTTCGTCTCGAGATCCGCCGCTGCTCGTTGGTTTTTCCCTGGACCTGTGCGCACACGTCGTCGATCGGCTGAAAGCTGATCTCAGAACTCCAGGCCTTCAGATAAAGGCGCCCGCTTACTCTTCCACGTATTCCACTCATCCAGAATGGCACGATCGATATCGAGTGCGGCGGAACTGCCAGCAGCAAGCAGAGTCAGGAAGCCGAGTGACGGTCAGTCCCTCCTTCAAGTTATGCTGTGTCTCGTCAATTTTGCGATGAAACTGCCAATCCTACGATCGAAGGAAGGAAAGGTTTACTTTCAATAAGGCGCTGACATCTTAGTTCGGTTTTTAACAGCCCCGCTGTGGCGTCGATGCCGCGTCGAACGCAACCTGAAATTACACCTGATACTCCACTTCGCCTTGCCGATGCTGTGAAGGTCGCATTTCCTTTGGGAGGAATGACCGTCGCGGGTTTGCGTCGTGAGCGCGACCGTAATCGACTGGTTATCGAGAAGATTGCGGGCAAGGAATTTACAACGCTGGCTCATATCGGACGGATGAGAGAGCTATGCCGCGAAGAAGCAAGGGCGCCCGACCTCAGCTCAAGGCTGCCCGCCGAAACAAGAGCGCATAAATCACTCACCGGGCAATCTGGATCATCAGAGACAACGGCCGGGATGTCAGCACAGGCTGCGCTGCAGATGAGATTGCGGCCGCGGAGGAAAAGCTAGGAGATTACATCAGCTCTAAACACACGCCAAAGCGAAGAATCCTCCACATAGACGATATCGCTATCGCGGATGTCCTCTCGATTTATTTGGACGCGCAGTTAGACAATCTTCGCGGCCGTTTCAATGTCGATAGCGAGAGCAAAGATACGATCGCCAATATCCGCAACTTTAAGAAGCGGATCGAACCGTTGAACGGGTGGGGGGGGGTAAAAATGCCCGAAGCCATCCCAGTCATCGTGAATGCTTAACGCGGGGCTGGCCGGTATCGAGAGGTACGTCGATCCGCTTGCCGCTCTGGTCAGCCGCTACGATCACGTGATCGGCGTACAGGGTGCCAGTCGTGCAATGTTTTGTTACCATTGAGCTGTAATCCGGCTTGGTCCGACGTCACCGCCGGCTGGTAGCGATCGCCGGCGCCGACGCCCAACTCTGTTATCGCGACTCCGATTATCGCACTATTCGCGATGGCTCTGAGCCACCGCGCTTGGTGGCCTCATCCTTGTTCAGGCGTAAGTCCTCGAGCAGGTCGAAGTGTGTCCTCTGCGCCTTGGAGTCCGTAGGCGCAAGTGCAACGAGCAGATCGAAGGTCTGACGAAGCGATGCGCCGAGACCACCGAACTTGACCGGAACCCGCAAGGCTCCAAACCCCGCCGCTTTGAGCAGCTTTATCGCTTCGAACGGGACAACGCGGTTTCGCTCGCGCTCCACCGCCCCCGCGGCGATCCCCTCAAGCACAGGCCGGAGCGAATCGCTTCTCGAATGGAATGCATTCAGTTTTACGCATTGATCGTATCCACGTCATGCGTTCGCCGCCCCGACTCTGCGATGACCCATTTCGCGCAGCTGATTTTTTTCCTTGAATGGCGCGCCGCCTCGAACGAATGTCTTGGATCCCGCAGAAATACAGTCTGGCTCTCCAACGACACGGGAATATTCTTCGTGAGCGTGGATTTTCGGTCTACTGAGTTGCGGGGAGAGAAGCAGAACAATGACCATTCACCACGTGGGCCCCATATCAGCGATGTAGAACTGGAGAACGGCTGAGCGTCTATTCCAAAGGACGGGTTGCCAAAATGCTGACCGGTTGGCTCAACTGTCTGTATGATCCGGCGGTGCTTACCGGCACCGTGCGAAGGCACATCGTAGCGTTCAGGAAATAGTGCTCGAAAGCTGACTGGTGCGCCTCAGAGATGCGGACCAATTTATGTCTGAAAGCCGGTAGTTGCTGCGCGAGCGATCCTGGCCTCGACCGAAGGGTCTTACGCCGTCCGCGATTTAGCTTTGCAGGTCAACGCTCGCGAGCCGCTGCCGGTCCAGAATCACGATCTCGCGTTGAGTATTGCCGATGAAATCGAGGACGCCATCACTGTGCAATTGCGATACTGCACGCGAAACGGTCTCGATGGTCAGGCCAAGGTAATCCGCGATATCACGCCGAGACATTGGCAGCGAGATAACGTCAGCAGCCGTGAGCCGTTCATCCATTTCGTGCAAGAACGCGGCAACGCGCTCCAGAGCGGTTTTGCGTCCAAGCAGCAGCATATGGTTTTCGGCGTGCTGCAAGTTATTCGTAGTCAGGCTGAGCAAAGTGCGCCAGACAACCGCGTCAGTCTCGGCCACCGTCTCAAGATGTTGCCGCCTGATCAGGCGAACAGTGGTTTGGATGATTGCTTCCGCCGTGAATCGGTGGGCTACGCCGTTCTCGAGTCCAAAAATATCACCTGGCAAATGAAATGCGCCGATCTGACGGCGTCC
This sequence comes from Bradyrhizobium sp. BRP20, assembly GCF_020194215.1. Classification (NCBI taxonomy): domain Bacteria; kingdom Pseudomonadati; phylum Pseudomonadota; class Alphaproteobacteria; order Hyphomicrobiales; family Nitrobacteraceae; genus Bradyrhizobium; species Bradyrhizobium sp. BRP20. The sequence continues at coordinate 3,573 of NZ_JADYVY010000045.1, forward strand.
ATCGGGGAGTAACTTGCAAGTCCGTACCGCGCCTTTTCTGACCTGATAGACGTACTCGGCTGGGTCACTCTCGATGTAGATCGTCTTACCTTTCTTGTAAGTGAATTCGCTCAAGCTGACGATCGGATTTGACCCGCTCGATATGCCGAGCTCACTGAGCGAATTGATGCGGGATCTTTGGTCTGTGGTGATGCTCACAAACATGGTCCGACACTCCTAAACCAGAATATGCGAAGGGAATTGGAGCCTCGCGAATAAATTTGGTGCAATCTATGGATGCCTGCACAGTATTTAACAATCATCTATGAAAAAGAAGTCGTGTCCTTGTGACGCAGTGCCCGCGCAACAGTCGAGGCGAGGCAATTGTGGCCTTCGATCGTCGAGGATAGGTGCCCGGCAACACGCCTCAGAGCGAATGAAACGATCCTAGATTTGACTGCTGTACGAGTGTTCTGCTGCGCGAAGGCGCCAAGTCGCGGTTAAAAGATGCGTTTCGCCGGGCGGTGTCGCTGGAAGGCTGCTTCGAAATGCCGGCGGGTTAGCCCAGGACCGAGGACGGGTCGAATAATCCGCTCCAACCCTCTCATTGCTCCCCACCCTTATATCCAACGTCCTGCTCAAGTATCCCGCTCGGGTCTCTGTCCACGGGTGATGGTCTTGCTGACGATAGTCCGACTGGACCCACCATCCGCCATTGATTAAGATCAAACCGCTTTATTCGGATCCTCTATCCTTCAGCGAATTAACGGAGGCAAGAGATCTCATGCGCTACGTTCTCGCTATCGGAGTGCTAACACTTCCTATCCTCGTCGGCTTTGGATCAGGCTCGACCGCCGCTTCACGGGTTCATTCGTACACCCCACCGGCCCGGCAAGACGTTTATTGCTTGCAGGGCCGAGCCTGGGGATATCCGGGCAACTGCCAGTTCTCAACCTATAGCCAGTGCATGGCTACCGCCTCTGGCACATATGCCTATTGCGGTATCAATCCGATCTACGCCTTCGAGCGACAGGGAAGGCAATTCGGCTGGAGCGAACGTCGTTAGGTCAGCCAAGGACGGCGTTGGATGAACGGGCGGGCCGTCCAGGCTCTTGTTGCCGTTCGCTCGACCCCGCCTATTCTGCGCTGAATCCGTTGGGGCGTTCGTTTGATTGCGTCCAGTGCCGAGCGTGCTTGCATGTTGGACGGCAATAGCCGGTCCGACCATGCGAATTCGATGTCTCCGATCTCTTCGGCAGAGCAAGTGATCTCAGATGCCGGCGAATGCGATTGGAATATTCCAGTCAGCGGCCGAAGCCGCAGTATTTGGTGCAGATGGTCCGATGCCGCCGTACGGCCGTGGCGATTTGAATGACCTTCTGCGCGGCGAGGAAATGATCAGCTTGCACCCACACAGCAACAAACGATGCGTTCGCCGCTAAACAAAAGGAAGCTGATTTTCCCCGCGTGGCGAAAAATAGTTCGTCTTGGACTCGCATGGTCGAACAATCTCTGAGAGGATTGATCATCAGGCGATGGTCCCACTCAGGAGCGCGGACAATGCGCAACTACGTCTTCGACAACGTTACGCATTCGATTCCGAGCAAGCTCGTCGACCAGTTGTGTTCGTGTTGTTCCTGAGCGGCGTCTTAATTCATAGAGACGATCTGGCCTGAGATCGCTCCAGCTCCTCGAAATCAATAACGCAAACGCTGGCTGAACAGCAGTGTCGCGCCCGTTCGTCGTGATCGGCGTGGTCGCATGGTGCTGCGCGCTCAGGCCGCGCCTACCTCGCAGTAAGTGTCATTCTCAAGGGACAAACCACTAGTCTGTAAACAACGAACCGATCAAATTCGCCTACTGGGTGCCGAACGTATCCGGCGGGCTCGTGATTTCTTCGATCGAGCAGCGTACCAGCTGGGACATCGACTACAACCGGAAGCTTGCTCAGATCGCCGAAAAGGCGGGCTTCGACTACGCACTCAGTCAGATCCGATTCACGGCGGGTTAGGAGCCGACAAGCAGCACGAGCCGGTCAGCTTCTCGCATGCGCTGCTGGCTGCGACTGAAAAGCTCAAGATGATCGCCGCTCTCCTTCCCGGGCCATGGAATCCCGCCGTAGCGGCGAAGCAGATCGCGACAATCGGCCAGCTTACCAACGCGCGCGTTGCGGTGAATATTGTGTCCGGTTGGTTCCGCGGTGAATTCCACGCAATCGGAGAGCCTGGCTCGATCACGATGAGCGCTACCGGCGTTCGGAGGAGTTCATCAATGCTCTGCGCGGGATTTGGAGGGAAGAGAGCTTCACACTCAAGGGGGACTTCTATCGGTTCAACGAGTACTCGCTGAAGCCGAAACCGCTCGATCCGCTGCCCGAGATCTTCCAGGGCGGCTCTTCGCGCGCCGCCCGCGACATGGCCGCTCGCGTGTCCGACTGGTACTTCACGAACGGGAATACGCCCGAGGCAGCCGCTTTACGGAAGAGATGGGGTATTCGGTCCCGATCGTCTGACCTATTTGCTGCGCGGCACGTTTTGGCTGACGATCATGGACCAACTCCATCCGAAGGAGAAAAGTCATGATCTACGTCGGCCTCGATGTTTCGCTGAATTCCGTTGCGGTATGTGCGGTGGACGAGACCGGAAAGCTTATCCGGGAGGGAACCATCTTGGCGGATGCGCCATCGATTGTGCAGTACCTCGAACCATGGGCTGGTCAAGTTCAACGGGTGGGCCTTGAGGCAGGACCGACGTCAGAATGGCTGACCGCAAATCTAATCGAACTGGGGCTGCCGGCCGTCAGTTTGGAAGCCCGCCAGGTTAAGGCGGCACTTTCGGCCATGCCGGTGAAGACCGATCGGAATGACGCCCGTGGGATCGCGCAGGTGGTGAGAACGGGATGGTTCAAGCCTGTTCACGTCAAGAGCATCGGCAGTCAAAGGGCCCGGACGCTGGCCGCGGCTCGCAAGCATATCATCCGCTCCATCGCTGCCGCAGAGCAAGTCATCCGCGGACTTCTGCGTCCGCTCGGTCTCAAAGTAGGAGTCGTCTCGCGGAGTCTGTTCGCGACGCGAGTTCGTGAGTTGGTCGGCGATGACGACTTGCTGGAGGCGATCATGAATCCGCTGCTTGCCGGACGCGAAGCGCTGATGCGGGAGTACGGCCGACTGCATCGTCTGGTTCTGAAGGCCGTGCGCAGTGACCCGGCTTGTCGGCTCTTGATGACAATGCCGGGGATCGGCGCGGTCTCTGCGTTGACCTTCCGCTCCACTGTGGACGATCCGAGGCGATTCCTGCATTCTCAATCCGTCGGTGCCTATCTCGGGTTAACGCCCCGGCGATACCAATCTGGCGAGGTTGATCGGGTGGGACGGATCACAAAAGTCGGAGATGGAGAGACGCGCACAGCCCTGTTCGAAGCTGCCAACGTTGTTCTCAGGCCATCAACCCGATGGTCTCCGATGAAGGCTTGGGCGGTGCGTGTTGCCCACCGGCAAGGAAGCAAGCGTGCGAAGGTCGCGCTGGCCAGAAAGATGGCTGTCGTCCTTCACCGAATGTGGATTGATGGAACCGAATTCCGATGGACGGCGGTGGCGT
>NZ_JADYVY010000046.1:0-6500 GCF_020194215.1 Bradyrhizobium sp. BRP20
TTGCAGCACCGTCGCCTCGCACATGCGGGACGGAAAAAAAAGAATCAATGGGCCTCCGCCTCAACCAACCATGCCCGCCGTACGCCACGCCATCGTCGATCTCATTCTTCGGCCGCCATCGCAGCGATGCCCGCACTGCAGAAGACGAATCCGTGAAAAACCACAGCACAAACCAAATCTGCCAAAGTAGTGCTAGTCTAGTTTCGTATTACGACTGGCAGAGCGAAGAACAAGCGTCCGCACCGACCAGCATCACGACCGAGTCACTAGATCGCGCGCCAAAATGTCGACTCTGCGGTACCGCCGCGTCTACGAGCGACACTTCGAGGCAGAGGGTATGAGTTTGAAGGGCGCTTGTAGACCGAACGGAGCCAACTGAGCAGGGGAACGGTGGCTTCGAGCTTGCAAATAATGCTTCCGGCCCGTCCTATTTTTACGCTACAGCGCGCGGGAATTGGGGGCGGCATCAGAGAGCCTTTTGTTTGGCACCGAAGGCGATATAAACCAACACATCCGGGCAATTGGGCTAGACTCAGATGGCGTCGAAACAAGTCAGCAGCAACCCCATCGGCTACCACGAAAGCAGCGCCTTTGTTGGTAAGCCCGCGTCGAGCCCCAAGGTCGCACTGTGAAAATGCCCATCTAGTCAGTGGTTTTTCCGATTGTCGCTGAGATCATCGAAGCATAGGCAGGGACCATGGTTGACAACGATAACAACAAGCGGCGCCGGCTTGTGGAGTTCAAGGACGGTTGCCGCTATGGCAAGTTCGGAAAAACTAAGGCTTATGAACTGATCGCCTATGAGATGATTAGGGCCTACAAGATGGGAGGTAAGACCATGATCGACCTCGACAGCGTGGATGAATATCATGCTTCGCTGCCGAGGGTGGAGACGAGGGCAAGCTAGGCCGCCGATACCGCAGCGAGACAGCGGGCTGCACCGTCGCGCAGGCTATCAAGGCAGGCGATCAGACAAATGCTGCATTAAAGGCACGCGCGTTCGGCCCAACGGACCTCACGGTGATAGAAGCTGTGGATCTTTTTTGCCCTTGCCGAGCTGTCGCCGCAAGACCTCATCGCGCCGCCGTCGCTTTTTGCCTGTCGTGGGCGTGTTGGACTTCGACTAGTTCGCCATATCGGTGTTGACGACCCTAAAGCGCTTGAGAAATGGAATGGCCTGCGCTTCGTCGCCGGTCTCGTCGGCGCGCCGCTTCTCTTCACGCGGCACGAAACGGTCGGAGTAGACCATCGCGGTGCCACGCTCCCCCTTACGCACATGGCCTCCAAGCGACAGCGCTTGCCGGAACGTGAGCCAGCTTTGACCGCTGTAACCATGCTCGATCGTGCTTCCCCAGAGCAGAAGGACGTTGATCCCGCTGTAGGATCGATCGGTCGAAGCATTTTTCGGCATCGCTAAGGGTGCCCTTGCCGCGGCAGTGCCCCAAGGCTGGACCCGGGGCACGCGGCCTGCCTCAAGCTCAGCAATGATTTTGTCGGTGATCTCGTTATAGAGGTTCGCGCGGTCCTGGCCGGCGCACGCGTGAACAGCAGGGCTTGACATCCCGGTTCTCCGCGACGGGCGCCACGAGCCTCTCTCGCAGCTTGTAACCCGTCACGGAAAAAAACCAGCCGCACTCTTACTCTCAGCCTTTTGCGCAATCTGCCTTAGGGCCGCAGGCCTTAATCAGGCGTGCGCCAGGGCACATCGCCTTAAAGAGAAATGGCACCCGCAGGAGCGTGAGCATAGCGGCGCCGAAGGCGGCACGCGGGACCGAGTGCCGCGACGAGACCGGTCAAAAGGGCACCCGGGAACGGGGCAGTGATAGCGACGTCGGCATCTTCATGAGGGCGGGCCCCTTTCCCGAGTGCCCCCGGCGAGGAGCACTAAAGCTCTAGCGCGAGGGATCGAAGCCGCAGGCCGAGACGCTACGCGGCTCGGTTCACGAGAGCCCGGTGCGGCTCCGGCCGCACGCGCAGACAGCGAGGACGAGGGCTTCAAGGGACGTCTGGGGCTGCATTCGCTGCCGCAGGCCGATAACTTCTACCGCAAGATCGGGATGACCGATCTGGGGCAGGACGCGTCGTACCAGAATTTAAGGTACTTTGAGATGACCAGCGAGCAGGCTCGCGCTTTCTTCGAAAAGGAGGAGAACGATGAAACTTGAACGAAGCAAAGAGTGGTGGATGGCTCGGGCACGTCGTGAAGGCGACGCCGTCATCGGCGCCGGCTTGCTCGCGTTCGATCCAGTCCGATACGCGCCCGGCTGCTGCCCAGCAGACCGCGGCGGTTGAAGAAACGCGAATCGCCTTTGGCAAATTCGTGAACTTGATGCGCCGTCGCCGCGGCTTCTCGATGGAGAGGCTGGCAGAGGTCGCCGAGCTCGACGCCAGCGAACTACTCGTTATCGAGGACGACGTCCATTATGTCCCAGAGCCCCGAACGGTCTTCAAACTGGCGCAGACCTTTGCGGACGCTTGATGCAGCTTGCCGGACTGGCGGCGGCAAACGATGCTGGGTTGCGGCAGGAAGCCGTTTGATTTGCCGCCCGCTCCGAGGCTGTGCAGAAGCTGACGCCGGAAGAGAATTCGGCTCTTGAGGCATTCGTCGCCGTCTTGAGCGAACAGGATCCTAAGCGAGCCAAGTGAAGAACGTCAGTCTCGGACATCGAACGATCGCCGACATCGACGGACCGGTCGACAAGGTCCTGCGCGGTCTTGGAGACCCGGAGCCGCCGATCGATCTACGTATTGTCCGCGACCTGCTGAAGCTTGACCGCGGCTACTACTCGACCACGGACGACAGCCTTTTGCGAGAGACCTTCTCGCGCATGAAGGTCGCAGGTCTTCAGGTTCTTCTCCGCCCAACGATCCTACGCGAAGCGGTCCAGACCCTGAGCCTCAAAGCCCTGTACTTGCCCGATCAGAAGCGGATCCTGCTCGACCAGGATCTCCCCGTCCTCAAGCACCATTGGAACGAGGCTCATGAGATCGGGCACGACATCATCCCGTGGCATAATGAGATGATGTTGAGCGACACCGAGCAGACGCTCATGCCCGCCTGCCACCAGAAGATCGAGGCCGAGGCAAACTATGCCGCCGGCCAGTTGCTGTTTCTCGCAAGCCGCTTTGCCGCCCAAGCTGCAAGCTCTGCTCCGAGCCTGGCTCTCGTCAAGAGCCTGAGCAAGGGATTTGGCAACACCATGACCTCAACCCTGTGGCGCTTCGTCGAACAATGCCATGGCGGCCGGCCGATCGTAGCCCTCGTCACTGGCCATCCGCATCGGACACGGCGCAAGGCTGATTTCGATCCTGCCAATCCGTGCCGGTATTGCGTGGAATCGCCTCCGTTCCGTGAGCGGTTCGGCACGATGCGCGAGACCGATCTGTTCGCGACTATCGTCGGCTATTGTGGTTCGCAGAGCGGGGGCAGTCTCGGTCGCAGCGAGGTGCTGTTGGCGGACCTCAATGGCGATCGGCATGTTTTCGATTTCGAGACGTTCTTCAATCGCCACGAGGCGTTGACACTGGGCCATTGGCTGCGCTCATACAATGCGCCGGTGCCAGTGCGAGTGTTCTAAGGAGATGGTCCGGCGATCAACTCTCGTGGTCGATGGACCGCTCGCGATGCGGATGCAGCGGCTGGTGGCGGCACGGGAAGGAAGCACCGGCCGTGAAATCCTCACGCTTCCATTCCTTGCTGCTCGTCTTGCCGGCGGCTTTGTGGCGCCCGTCGCGACCGACGTTCTTTATCCCGCCATTCAGGCGGCGCTGGCTGCGGGCGGCTTCCAAGACCTCGGCCACGAGTCGAGCCTACCGGGGATGCCCCGGGCTGTCCTTCAGTCGCTGACCGCAGTCTGGCGCGCCGACATCGATCTTTCGTCCTTGCCACAACATGTCGGCCGCTTCGCGGATCTGTGTCTCCTCGAAACGCGCATCAGAGAGCGCCTTCCCGCCTCCAGGATGCTGCCCCGCGATCTTCGCGACGCTGCATTGGCGAGGGCTTCATTTTCCACGTCCTTGCTCCGGCCAGTCACGCTCGATGGAATCGTTGAGATCAATGCCGTCTGGCGCCCCCTGCTCAACGGGATTGCGCAATTCACGGGGCTCTCCTGGAACATCCCGGCGCCGACGGAGGAACAGGCGTGGTTTAAGGGCACAATCCACCGGCAGCCAGTGACACCGCCGGCGACATTCTCGGCCGAGGCGAGCGCAGGTCCCAAATCCGAGGTGGTGGAGGCGCTTCGGTGGGTGCATCGGCTGCTGTCTTCTGGCGAGGCAAGAGCCAAGGAGATCGGCATTGCGGCGACGTCGACGACGGACTGGGACGACCATTTTCTCGCCTATGCAAATAGCGCGGGCCTTCCCCTGCACTTCTCGCACGGCATACCAGCGCCAAGCACGCCGGAGGGGCAAGCCTGTGCCGCATTGGCCGACGTTCTAAGGACCGGTCTCAGCCAGGAAAGGATTTGGCGCCTGATCAGACCGCTGCCGCCACGGCCCTTCGCGGGCACCCTTCCGAAAGACTGGTTTGCCGGCATACCGCGCGGCGCGGGCCTGAGGACGCTCGAACAGTGGCGCGAGGCGCTCATCGCCGCGAGATCCCATCGCGCGGACGACATGGCTGCGGAAGGTGCCCTGCTTCCGATTCTGGAGCTTCTGGCGCGCGGCCCCGAGGCCGGCCAGGAAGCCGGCCGACTCCTACTCAGCGGCGCGAGCCTCGCGATGTGGAACTGCGGAGCGCGCCACCACACGCGGTTTCGCTTTCCTTGCAGGCAATGCGGGTGCGCGACGGCCGAGACCCGGCGAACAGCGTTGTGTGGAGCCCCGCTTCGCATCTCGCTGCGAGCCCGCGACCGTTCACGCGACTGCTTGGTCTGACGAGCCGATCCTGGCCTCGGCTCGAGAATGATGATCCTTGATCCCTCACCATCTTCTCGACCGTCGGATGCTGCATGTATTGACGACAGCAGATCGCGATCGCCGGCACTTTGAGGTTATCCGCGATGGAACGCGCGAGCACCTGATCCTCTCGCGGCCACAGCGCAATGCAAAGGGCAGCATCCTATCGCCAAGCTCGCTCTATCCCGCGAACGAGGTGGTCCAGAAGCGTGACCGTATTCCCGAACACGCGTTCAGCGAAGCAGACCGGCTTCTGGCGCGGCCGCGCGATGCGGGAGCGCTCGAGCATGTCCGTCAGAGCCAGCAGTGCTGGCACGCCACGACGGCTTGGTCGCATCCGACCATCCCGCGATCCTAGCCGCTCTCGCCCGGAGCCAATCGACGACGTCGCTTCAGAGGCTCCTGCGGGACCCGCTCGGCTACGTCTGGCGCTATGCGCTGGGATGGCGCTCCATCCGCCTGGAGGGCGAGCCGCTCCAGCTTGATCCGATAGCTTTTGGCGAATTGGTACACGAGCTCATTGCCGGCGCGATAACACGGCTTGAGCCAAGGCCGGGCTTCGCGCGCGCAAACGCCGACGAGATCGAGGCCGCCATTGAGGCAGCGTCCAGCAAGGTTCTGGCGTCCTGGCCGCTACAGCGCTCGGTGCCACCAGCTATCCTCTGGCAACATACCGTGAAGGAAGCCGCTCGCCGCACGACCAAAGGTCTTGCCTGCGACGATCCGACCCGGGCGGATACAAGGAGCTGGAGCGAAGTCCCGTTCGGCCAGGAGACGCTAATAGGCGGCGACTTGCCGTGGGATGAGACGGTCAAGGTACCGATAGAGCAAGCGGGACTTGTCTTTGGTGGTCGGATAGATCGGCTCGACATCCGCGCCTCCGGCGAGGCTGAGATGCATCAGAACATCACGGTCACCGTCGAGCCGTCCGCTTACCTGCAAGCCGTCGTGGCTCGGGCCGAAGCGGCTTCACGCGTTCAACTCAACGGCCAGCTCGGCACGGGAATGCAGGGGCCTGGCGACAATTCGGTTAAGTCCACACAAGGGCCGCCGACAGGATCACAAGAATGAAGATGCTATTCCCACAAACGTGGCGCGCGGGCATGCAGCGTGTCAGCGTAGCCATTGACGACAATATGGGTGAGCCAGTTGTGGTTATTCCTGTGACTCCGGGGAGGCCTAACTTCCCCGGAGAGCCTCAGCCTGACAGGGCTGTGACTGGGACCGCTGTCTTCATGGCGAAGCCTGAGACTGTGGTGATGGGCATAACAAGGTGCATGCGCGCGGCCATTCGCTGAGCCCGCTCATAACCACAAGCGTCCCCATCTTCACTTTCGATCACAAGGCGCTGCCATGGCCGTTGCTGCAAGGCTATCGCATCACGCTCATTCGCACGGGTGAAGCCTTCGAGGTAACAGACATCAAGTCTGACAGCGTTGCGCGTATCGAAGTCAAGGTCGTTCGGCTCGGCAGGTGCCGCGCGGCAATCAGGGTGACAGTGGAGCGTCAATCAGGATGAGAGAGCTTCGCCGGGCTCGTGACGCAGGGAGGGCGTAGCCCGACCGGAGTTACGAGCCCGGCGTCGGCGCGATCCACAGGGG
>NZ_JADYVY010000047.1:0-6312 GCF_020194215.1 Bradyrhizobium sp. BRP20
AGGTAAAACGGGATTACTCCCCGTCTCGGGGGCTCGGAGATGGGAATAAGAGACAGGAACCGCCCTTTGGGTGCTGAACAACCGCCCCCCCCCCCCCCGCTCAACCTCATGATGTCGGCTGAGATCGGCTCTGCCGGCTGACGGGGTGGAGCGAGGCGGGGCCGCTCCCGCGCTGCCGAGAGCAGCCAAGTGCGAGTTCGCTTTCCGTTTTATGATTTCGGCGGCTCGCTTGGACACTCCGGGACGTTCCGACCGCTTTGCGCGCTTTTTACGACGTCGCGCAAAACAATTTCAGAAGGTCGTACAACCAGCTGTTTGAGGCGCGCAATCTCCTGCTTGCACCGCTTCAGCTCGTGCTGTTCGTCTGTCATCACAGATGGTGTGCGACGATAGCTGCTGCCGAGATGATTCATGTAGCTCCCTTTCCGATTCGACAAACACAGCAGATAATCTGAACAGCCCAGTTGCTTCTCTTCCCTGAACGAGGCGCCTCGGCGTCAGATCAGAGCGTTTCACACGCAGCCCGCGGTGGGCTGGTTGCTAGCTCACTCCCTCCCTGCAAAGGGCCTTCGCCCAGGTCGTAGATTCGACGGCACTTTCGGCGACGCCATCTCGCTCGTCGCTCAAGCTCAGTTGCAGTAATGACCCCCAACAATGTGGCCGCGGAATATGCCGCCCTCCGGCTGCATGTGATTGCTCTGGGCGCAGACTGGTAACAAAATGGCAATATCGATTAATGCAACGAGCCGCGCTCTCGCGCTCAAATCCTGCATTGCGGCAGCGCCTCCGATGAATTTTCACGCGACGTTCGCGTCTCCGTGCTGGGGTCCTTCAGCAGGCTTATATGTCCAAAACGCAAGTCGCTACCGAAATCATCCGCCTGCAAGCGGGCATGCCAAAGGAGGTTTGCTCAAAATCGTGTGCTGCCAATACCTGCAATTATGGATCACTAACCACACGCCCATGACCATGAAACTACTTCACGATCGCGCAGACGGCCTCCTAAGCTGCATAAAGCCGAAGTTCCCTCAAGAGCGGCCAGGAAGGCGAGTCAAGGGGGCACTTAGCGCGGGCGCCGGATCCTGGCCCGATTTCGTCGCCAGACGCGGGGCGGGCGCTGGTTTTTGACGCAAAGATATGCTTCAACGCATGAATTGAAGTCCCTCTACAGTGCAGGATGCCAAGCGGTCGGGTTTGGAGCCGATAGGGAGGTCTGCGAAAGCGCCTCACCGTATGACGCCGGCGTCCGCGCCTACGTTGCCTCCAAAATCCTGAAGGCCGCCATCAGAGATGAGACGTGCCCCAATCTGCTTAAACAGATCGGTCAGGAAGCTCTTCCAGAGCACCAACGATGTGGCGATTAGATCTAGGACATGGCTTGTCATTGAGGCGAATTTCCAAGTCACAGTGCTGAAGGTCCTGGCCTGCTATCCAGGTTCGCGCGCGCCGTCGCGTCGCCTGCGGCATAGCGATCCGGCCAGCTCGCAGAGGTGTATCGTGGTCGCAAATCGATGGCGGCCTAACGTCACCCAAGACGCGGCGTTATCCGATGTGAATCGGTTGGCGCGTTGCTCGCTGCGAGGCCGATCGTTGAAACGAGCTGCTCGCACAACAGGCAGCGCATCCAAGCCTTGGCGCACGCACCCTTGCGCGCCACGATGCCGGTGAGGCGTCACGCTAATAACCTTCGTCCGCAAACGAGGGCGAACTCAGTGTTCGGCGCCGGAGCGCCATCACTCAAGCGAGCGGGTGCGCCATTGCTGTCTACTCCTGTGCGAGCCCCGCAAGTGCCCTTTCAATCACTGTGATGTCTTGACTGACCTGAGCGATCGCTGGCTTCGGATCAACTCCGGTAACGCACTTCAACTGCTGCAGTAGCTCCCGCCGATGCGCCAGAAGGGTCTCCAGCGCGCTGCGGTTGCTTAGTTTCACATAGCCGTCGACGATCAATCCAATCGAAAGAGACATCGAAACTCTCAACCAAAGCTGTTCTCAACGCAGATGCGTATAGCACATCGACAAACGATGTTCAGCTCGTCGGGAGAGAATACTTACGGGCGAGCTTGTTAGCGACAAGCGTCCGGCGCCGGGGGCGTGACCGACTATTCCTTGCGCCTTACAAGCATCCAGCTCTGTTTGAGCGACTAGCCGAGCAGAAGGACGGCTATGGCGAGCCAAAAACGGTGCGGATCGTCGCGAGGGTTGCTAGGCTAGGGGAGGGAATGATATCACGAACTAGCATAGTCTTATCCGCCTGCCGAACGGCTTCCGAGATGCGATGGCAGGCGGCGCGTTGATCGACGACATGCTCGCCTGAATATCTCTTCGTAGAGATTGCGACGACCTCAGGAGCGTCCAGGATGCTCGATGAATATTTGGCCCGCATTCGTGCTCACCGTAACACCATCCACCGCTATTCTCGCCTGCTGAAGTCGAACCTGTCGGATGTCGAACGTCAGTTCATTGAAGGACGCCTCACCGAGGAGCAGGCGGCCCTCGAGTCTCTTTCGGCCGAGACCTTCCCGCTCGCGTTCAGCCTTCCGAAGCGGACGGACATGTCGGCAAGATAGGCGCGGAGCCGCGAACGACGCTCGCATTCGGGACCACGCGATTTCTCGCCGACGGCATCATCATGGGCTCGCGACCCGGCAAATAATCGATGATATCCGCCCGCTGTCGGCCCAGCCCCAAGACCTAATCTGCTGACCTGCACATGAGTTCATTCGGCTCGGGTATCAGCTGCTCAATCTATATCGGCTTTTGCCTTAGAAAGCCGAACTATTCGACCGGTTCTCGCTCCGGACCCGTTTGTATTCGGCCATATCTCGACAATTTGTTAGATTGGCTACACGCCCAGCCAAATCGTTCTCACTCGCTTGCCAGCTGAGACAGCCACAACTTCATCTTTCATCGGCCTGCCACCACGGCATGAGATTTGCTCTACTGGCGGCGAGAGGCACAGCAAGGAGGGAAACGACTTGCCAAATCTGCGATTGGAGACAGTTTATGTCGCCGGCAATATCTCCAGCAGCATTCTGGGGAATCCAAAGGTAAGCGGCGGCACCACGCCAAAGGTGGAACATCAAATTGGTACGCGTCGATCGGGCTCGGCTGCGAAATACCCTCGCGCCGATATTTTCCCTAGTCGCCGTCGGGCAAATGGCAGGCCTTTTGCGTGTAGCCGATCCCATAGGACTGCTGCACGGGCTCTTCGCGACCGACGGTTGGTTGTTTCGACGGACCGCAGTCGGCAGCGCGACAGGGAAGTCGCAGTTCCGGGGCAGAACAACGGCCTCCAGCTTTTGGATCAATCACTTCAACCTGCACCGGGCGATCGAACACTATGATTGTGCGTAGCCTGCGCGACGTCGAAGCAACCGATCACTTCGTCGATTGGGGCAATGGTACTAGCCACCGCCTTCTGACCGATAAGGACGGCATGGGTTTTAGCATCTGCCACACCGTGGTGCGCGCTAACACCGTTTCGCTTCTGCAATACCGGAATCATCTCGAAGCCTGCTACTGCATCGGCGGAGAGGGCGAGGTCGAGGACATGGACGGCAATGTCTTTCCCATTCGCAGGGGTGACATGTATGTGCTTGACAAGCATGACAAGCATTTCCTGCGCGGGGGACGGAACAACGACATGATCCTCGTAAGCATCTTCAACCCGCCCCTTACCGGAACCGAGCGCCACAAGCTCGACGACCCGGCGGGCTCCACATATTGAGTGATGCGAAGAAACGCCAATCCAACATGAACTGCCGCTAATTGCGAGATACATTTACTCGAGCAATCCAGCGCTGCCTCGTATCGCACGCGGACCTCAGAAAAAGTCTTTGTTCCGGTTTTACGAAAGGCGCACGCGATGCGCTTCGGCGGAGCTGACAAAATACTTTGGCATTCCAGGTCCATTTTCCCTTGTCCGGAAAGACCAGGCGGGCGGAGGTTTGTGCCGATTGATAGCGCGCTCAATTGTACGATGTCTGGCGACGCTGTTGGACAGCTGACATAGCGCTGCTGTGGCTTTCGCATTGATTGAATTCGATTTCACCGTTGGCACGATAGATGCGTAATCGTCTAAAGGGCGCCATAGAGGAGAAGTCGTTCGATGAGGACGCTTACCAGAAACTCTGACGCGGTTGAGTGGCAGCTGCGATGCTGCCGGCACCATATTTGGTGATGCGCAAGGTTGGCACGAAGATTGAGTGATCTGCTTCGGCGAAGGGTTTCGTCACATCAATGCAGACCAGCCTAAGCCCGACAACAGATACGAACCGATGTGAGCGATTTGCGTGAATCAAGAAAGTCGCCTTCCGAGCTTGAGCGATGAACAGGTGCAGAGCATATCTGCCGCGCATGAACTGCTAGCGCGTGGGGAGGAGTTTTGGCGACGGCGGCTCGAGCAGTTTAGCAGATTGCATCTTCCTTTTCTGTCATCGTCCGTGGCTGCGGCGCCTTCCCGATGGCAGTCGAGTTCGTGGTTTAGCCCAAGCGGTTTGGCTAAACTTTCCCCACAAGATCGCTCGGAATATTTGGTGACCGCTTGGCTGATCTATCTCGCTCGAGTCACCGGGCAAAAAGAGTTTCAACTGGGATGGAAGCCTGCATGGGACGGATTGCAAACTGGCTCCAAACTCGTAATCGCCTCCGTCGTGCCGATGGAGGTTTGCATTGAGCTTGCTTATGATTTTGAAGAAGTGCGCAAAACCGTAGCGGCCGAAGTCGCTCAGCTGAGGGCACACGCCAGCTTTGCCCGAGATCTTATCGCGCGCTGCCCGACCCTGCGAGGAGTGGAGGCGCTACGGGCGCGCCACCCTTGGCCGATTGGTATTGCAATCGCGACAGAAAGCTGTTCCGTCGCCGACGATCTGTCGGCGAGCCACAAGACTGGCCAAGCCTTATGCGGCGATTTGCTGACCTTTGAGGTTCGCGCTCTGGATGGGAGCTTCCGCTGGCATTTTGATGCCGCTCGATTGGCGCCCAAGCAGATCGACGGCATGACGCAGCATTTGCAAGTTTTGTTACGCGGCGTGATGGACGATGCGGGGCAGTCTGTCGGCCGAATCGGCATTCTGCCAACCGACGAACGCGCGTATCTGCTTGAGGATTTGAATCGGACGGCGGCGCCTTTTTCGTTTGAGCGATGTATCCATGAGTTGTTCGAGGCGCAGGTGCAAAGGGCGCCGGAAGCGGTTGCAGTGGTCCATGAGAGGGAGAGACTGAGCTATGGCGAACTCAATGCGCGGGCCAACCGCCTGGCGCATTATCTGATCGAGCTCGGGGTCAAGCCGGACCAGCCGGTGGCGATCTGCCTGGAACGCAGCCTAGCGATGGTGGTCGGTGTGTTGGCGATCATGAAGGCTGGCGGTGCCTATCTGCCGCTAGATCCGACTTATCCGTCAGCGCGGCTGCGGCAGATTGTCGACGATGCAAAACCGAAACTGCTGCTTTGCGATGTCGCCGGTCGAACCGCATTGGGCGCCGATGCCGTGGCCGCTGTGACGGTGGTCGATCTGGAGACGACGACCCCGGCTTGGGGCGAGCGGCCGCCTTCGAACCCGGACCCGGGCACGCTTGGCCTCACATCGCGCCATCTCGCCTATGTCATCTATACCTCCGGCTCAACCGGAATCCCCAAGGGCGTTGAAATGTCCCATGGCGCGCTTGTGAATTCGCTTGCGGGCATTGGCACGTCAAAACAGCGCACACTTCAATTCGCGACCCTGAACTTCGATGTGTCCTGTCAGGAATTGTTCATCTGTTGGAAGGACGGCGGAGTGCTTGTGCTCGTGCGGGAACAGACCCGGAGGCGCTTCTCCGACCTGCTGGAATTTGTAGAGCGGGAGGCCATCGAGCGGCTTTTCCTCCCGTTCGTGGCATTGAATCATTTTGCGGAAGTCTGGAGCACGCAGCGGGTGCAGCTGCGCGCTTTAAGAGAGCTTTATACAGCCGGCGAGCGATTACAGGCCACTCCACTGCTTAGGGCGTTCTTCGAAGCACATCCGAACGCGAGATTGATCAATCAATATGGGTCCACGGAAATCAGCGTCATTTCCGAGCACCACCTTGCAGCTGATCCGTCATGTTGGCCCCAGATGCCTCACGTCGGGCGTCCAATCGCCAACACGCGGGTGTACTTGCTGGATGGCTATGGCGCGCCTGTGCCGTTCGGCGCGGTGGGCGAGCTTTACATTGGCGGGGCGGGGGTGGCACGGGGCTACCTCAACCGCCCTGAGCTGACCGCGGAGCGGTTCATCGCCAGTCCCTTTGTCGAGGGCGATCGGCTGTACCGGACCGGCGACCTTGCAC
>NZ_JADYVY010000048.1:0-6068 GCF_020194215.1 Bradyrhizobium sp. BRP20
GTCGCCGCAAGGTGCGGTCGAGACGGCGCTGGCGCAGATCTGGGCCGAGCTCCTTGGTGTCGAGCGCATCGGGCGCAACGACCACTTCTTCGAACTGGGCGGCCACTCGCTCTTGGCCGTGCAGATGTCGAGCCGGCTGTCACAGGCTGTCGGGGTCGAACTGCCACTGTCGACGCTGTTCGCAAGGCCAGTGCTGAGTGACCTGGCGGCAAGCATCGTCGAGCTGTTGAGCCGCTCCGGTCCGCACGAGCTGTCGTCGATTGCAGCCGTGTCGCGTCATGAGCCGCTTGTGCTGTCGTTTGCGCAGCAGCGGCTATGGTTTTTGGCTCAGCTGAACGAAGGCAGCACGAACTATCACATTCCGCTGGCCTTGCGATTGCGCGGGATGCTCGACCGCAGCGCCTGGCAGCGCAGCCTTGACCGTCTGTTTGCGCGTCATGAGGCGCTGCGCAGTGTGTTTGTCGCGACCCAAGGCAAGCCCCGGGTTGAGGTTCTGCCGCCGGACGCGGGTCTGCCGATAGTTGAGCATGATCTGCGGGAGAGATCGGATGCGGAAGCGGCATTTTTGGATCTGTGCCATGAAGAGGGGCGCACGCCATTCGATCTTGCGCGCGGTCCGCTGATCCGCGGGCGGCTGATCCGCATCGCCGACGAGGAACACGTCTTCCTACTGACCCAGCATCACATCGTCTCGGACGGTTGGTCGATGGGCGTGCTGCTGCGTGAACTTAGCCAGCTCTACCGGGCATTCGAGGCTGGGCAGGACGACCCTCTGCCGCCGCTTGCGATCCAGTATCCGGATTACGCCGCCTGGCAACGTCAATGGCTGTCGGGGGAACGGTTGCAGAAGCAGGCGCAGTATTGGCGCAGCGCCCTGGCAGGCACAGCCCGTCTTGTCTTGCCGACGGACCATGCGCGGCCTGCCCAGCAGTCGTTTGCCGCGGCCACGGTCCCGATCACCGTCGATGCGGATTTGACGCGGGAGTTGAAGCGGCTGAGCCTACAGCATGGCACGACGTTGTTCATGATGGTGCTGGCGGCCTGGGCGGCGGTGCTGTCGCGTCTGTCCGGGCAGAACGATCTTGTGATTGGCGTGCCGAGCGCCAATCGGGGGCACCGCGAGATCGAAGAGCTGATCGGGTTCTTCGTCAACACCCTGGCGCTTCGGCTGGACCTGTCGGGCAAGCCGCGCGTGTCGGAGCTTCTGGAGCGGACGCGGCGCACGGTGCTGGCTGCGCAGGAGCATCAGGACCTGCCGTTCGAGCAGGTGGTGGAGATCGTGCAGCCGCCCCGGGCTCTTGATCACACGCCATTGTTCCAGGTGATGCTGGCCTGGGAGAACAATGCGGTTGGGTCATTGGACCTGCCGGGGCTGAGTGTCGAAGCTGCCGGGGAGGAGATTGATCAGATCAAGTTCGATCTGGAGCTGAGCCTTGGCGAGCAGGGTGAGGTGATCGCTGGGACGCTGGGTTATGCCACGGCGCTGTTCGATCAGGCGACGATCGAGCGGCAGCGTGGTTATCTGCTGGCGCAGCTGCGGGCGATGGTTGCCGATGCGCAGCAAGAGGTCCACCGGATTGAGCTGCTCTCGACTGCCGAGCGCACGTATCTGCTGGAGGAGCTGAACCGGACGGCGGCGCCGTATCCTGCGGAGCGGTGCATCCACGAGCTGTTCGAGGCGCAGGTGCACAAGGCGCCGGATGCGGTGGCGGTGGTCTGCAAAGATGAGCGGCTGAGCTACGGCGAGCTCAATGCACGGGCCAACCGCCTGGCGCATCACCTGATCGCCCTCGGGGTCAGGCCGGACCAGCCGGTTGCGATCTGCGTCGAGCGCAGTCCGATGATGGTGGTGGGGCTTTTGGCGATCCTGAAGGCCGGCGGAGCGTATATGCCGCTGGACCCCGCCTATCCGTCGGCGCGGCTGCATCAGGTGCTCGACGATGCGGCCCCGCCGCTGCTGCTGGCCGATGTGGCTGGCCGTGCCGCCTTCGGCGCGGATGTGCCGGCCATTGTGAGCGTGGTGGAGCTCGATGCTGCGGCGCCGGCCTGGGCCAGCCTGCCGGAAGCGGATCCTGACCGGCGCGCGCTCGGCCTGACCTCCCGCAACCTCGCCTATGTGATCTACACTTCGGGATCCACGGGCACGCCCAAAGGGGCACAGAATGAGCATCGGGCTATCGTTAATCGCCTGATCTGGATGCAGAACGCCTATGGTCTGAAGCCAACAGACGTCGTGTTGCAGAAGACGCCATTAAGCTTCGATGTCTCGGCCTGGGAGTTCTTTTGGACTTTGCTTGAAGGGGCAACGCTGGTACTGGCGCCACCCGGTGCGCACAGAGATCCCGATGCATTGGTCGACTTGATCGTCAGCCAGCACATCACGACGGTTCACTTCGTGCCATCCATGCTGGTCAGCTTTTTGGATGCGAAGAGTGTTGACCGCTGCACATCGCTGCGGCGGGTTTTATGCAGCGGCGAGGCGCTCCCTGCCGCCAGTGTGTATAGGGTTCGGCGCGTATTGCCCTGGACGGCCCTGCACAATCTCTACGGTCCGACTGAGGCCGCGATCGACGTTACATCCTGGAGCTGCCCGGCTGAGTTTGATGAGGCCATCGTCCCGATTGGCCGTCCTATTGCCAACACGCGGGTCTACTTGCTGGATGGTCATGGCGGGCTGGTGCCGTTCGGTGCGGTGGGCGAGCTCTGCATTGGCGGGGCGGGGGTGGCGCGGGGCTACCTCAACCGCCCTGAGCTGACAGCGGAGCGGTTCATCCCCAGTCCCTTTGTCGAGGGCGACCGGCTGTACCGGACCGGCGACCTGGCACGCTACCTGCCGGATGGCAATCTGGAGTTTTTAGGCCGCAACGACGAGCAGGTGAAGATCCGCGGCTTCCGGATCGAACCGGGCGAGATCGTCGCGCGGCTTTGCGGCCACCCCTGCGTGCGCGAGGCGGTGGTGGTGGCGCGCGAGGATGGTCGCGGCGAGCAGCGCCTCGTTGCGTATGTCGTTGCCGCCGAAGCTGAGGAATCTGATCTTGCCGGCGGTTTGCGGGCGCATGTGAGTGCGGGGCTGCCGGACTACATGGTGCCGAGTGCGTTCGTGCGGCTGGCGGCGCTTCCGCTGACGCTGAACGGTAAGCTCAATCGAAACGCGCTGCCGGCCCCGGGCGACGAGGCGTATGCGCGCCGGACCTACGCGCCGCCACAGGGCGAGACGGAGACGGTGCTGGCGCAGATCTGGGCCGAGCTGCTGGGGCTGGAGCGGGTCGGACGGCACGACAACTTCTTCGAACTGGGAGGGCACTCGCTCTTGGCGGTGCAGATGATCGAGCGTCTAAGGCGGCGGTCACTGCGCATCGAGGTGCGCACCTTGTTCGTCAAGCCGGTGCTGGCTGATCTGGCTGCAAGCCTGGGCCGCCATCACGAGGTGGCGGTCCCGGCCAACCTGATCACCGAGCGAAGTGCGGCGATCACGCCGCAGATGTTGCCGCTGATTGAGCTGGCCCAGGGCGAGATCGACCGGATCATCGCCACAGTGCCCGGCGGGATTTGCAACATCCAGGACATTTACGGCCTGTCGCCGCTGCAGGACGGCATCCTGTTCCATCATCTGTTGGCGGCAAAGGGCGATCCGTACCTGCTGGTATCGCAGATGGCGTTTGACGAGCGTGGGCTGCTCGATCGCTATCTTGCCGCGGTCCAGCGGGTGGTGAATCGGCACGACATTCTGCGCACCTCGTTCGTCTGGGAGGGCCTGTCGCGCCCGGCCCAGGTGGTGTGGCGGGAGGCGCGACTGGAGGTGATCGAGGTCGAGCTGGATGGCGCTCATGGTGCTGGCGCCGCGCAGCTTAAGGAGCGGTTTGATCCGCGCCAGCACCGCATCGAGCTTGGCCGAGCACCACTGCTGCGATTTATGATTGCGCGCGAGCCCGGCAGCGCGCGCTGGCTGCTGCTGGAGCTGCAGCATCATCTGATCGGGGATCACACGACGCGGGACGTGATGCATGCTGAGGTCCGGGCCGAGCTGGAGGGGCGCCAGCATGAGCTGACGGCGCCGCAGCCATTCCGCAATCTGGTGGCGCAGGCGCATCTACGCCGTGATGCCAAGGCCGATGAAGCGTTCTTTCGGGAGCTGCTGGCCGACATCGACGAGCCGAGCACGCCGTTCGGCTTGCGCGAGGTGCGCGGCGACGGCAGCGGGGTTCGAGAGGCGCAGCGGATGCTGCCGTCAGCGCTCCAAGCGAGGCTGCGCGAACAGGCACGGCGGCTGGGCGTGAGTCTGGCGAGCCTGTGCCATCTGGCGTGGGGACAGGTGGTGGCGCGCAGCAGCGGCCGCGAGCAGGTGGTGTTCGGCACGGTGCTGTTAGGCCGCCTGCAGGGCAGCGCTGGCGCCGACCGCACGATGGGGCTGTTCATCAACACCCTGCCGCTGCGGCTTGATCTTGATGGGACAGCGGTCGAGGCGAGCGTGCGAACCACGCACGCCCGGCTGGCCGAGCTCTTGGCGCACGAGCAGGCCTCGCTGGCGCTGGTACAGCGCTGCAGCGCTGTTGCGGCGTCGGCGCCGCTGTTCAGCACGTTGTTGAACTACCGTCACAACACGGCGCCGGCTGTGCCCGGCTCCGGGATGGATGATGTCTTGTCGGGCATGGAATGGCTGGGTGGGGAGGAACGCACCAATTATCCGCTGACCCTGTCGGTGGAGGATTTTGGCGAGGCGCTGGGCCTCACTGTGCAGGTGGCGGAGCCTATCTCTGCGGATCGGATCTGCGGCTACATGCAGCGGGTGCTCGAGGAGCTGGCAAAGGCGCTGGAGCATGCCCCGGATACGCCGGTACGCGAGTTGGACATCTTGCCAGCTGAAGAGCGCACCTATCTGCTGGAGGATCTGAACCGGACGGCGGAGGCCTATCCATCGGACCTGTGCGTCCATGAGCTGTTCGAGGCGCAGGTGCAAAAGGCGCCGGAGGCGGTGGCGCTGGTCTGCGAAAACGAGCGGCTGAGCTATGGCGAGCTCAACGCGCGGGCCAACCGGCTGGCGCATCACCTGATCGCCCTCGGGGTCAAGCCGGACCAGCCGGTTGCGATCTGCCTCGAACGCAGTCCGGCGATGGTGGTTGGTGTCTTGGCGATCCTCAAGGCTGGCGGTGCCTATCTGCCGCTGGACCCAGCATATCCCAGCGAGCGGCTGCATCAGGTTGTCGACGATGCCGCGCCGCGGCTGCTGCTTTGCGACGTCGTCGGTCGCGCAGCACTCGGTCTCGAGGTGCTGACCGATGTGACGGTCATCGATGTGGAGACGGCCACGCCCGCCTGGGCCGAACGGGCGGCTTCAAACCCTGACCGGCGCACGCTTGGCCTCACATCGGGCCATCTCGCTTATGTGATCTACACCTCAGGCTCAACCGGAACCCCAAAGGGGGTCATGGTCCAGCATCAAGGGTTGGTCAATCTGCTGTCGGCTCAGGTCGGCCTCTTTGGCGCTTCTTCCAACAGCCGCGTCGTGCAGTTCGCCTCCATTGCTTTTGATGCAAGCGCTTGGGAGCTTGTTATGGCGTTTGGCTCCGGAGCCGCTTTGCACTTGCCTGCGGAAGACATCCGTCAAGCGAGTAACAAGCTATCGGATTATCTGCAAAGCGAAGCCATCACCCACGCGACATTACCCCCAGCGTTGCTTCAGACAAACAAGGATCCGAAATGTTTGGCTGTGCAAGCTCTCGTTCTTGCTGGAGAGCTGCCGAAGCCAGAACTCATCCGAAGTCTGGCCCCAACATCAATTGTCAATGCTTACGGCCCGACCGAGGCAACAGTCTGTGCGACGATCTGGACTTGCCCGGCTGATTTTAATGGGTCATTGGTCCCGATCGGGCGCCCAATCGCCAACACGCGTGTGTACTTGCTGGATGGCCATGGCGCGCCCGTGCCGTTCGGCGCGGTGGGTGAGCTTTACATTGGCGGGGCGGGGGTGGCACGGGGCTACCTGAACCGCCCTGAGCTGACCGCGGAGCGGTTCATCGCCAGTCCCTTTGTCGAGGGCGATCGGCTGTACCGGACCGGCGACCTTGCAC
>NZ_JADYVY010000049.1:0-5987 GCF_020194215.1 Bradyrhizobium sp. BRP20
GCTCCGCGACAATCAGAGTTCAAAAAACTCTTGCGCGCGACAATTAACGCGGCAATCATCACCTCGCCGCGACACCGACTCGCCATCCTGATTGTCGTGCGCTTCCCACCCAGATTGTCGCGCTATAGCCGCATCACGACGACGGGCCGGATTGGCGCTCAGCCAATCTATTGCACGCTTACGGCTGATTGGCGTCACGATTTCAGGCACTCCCGGCTCCCACGTCTCTTCGACCAAATAGACTCGCCCGCCCGACCAACCGATTTGTTCGGCCTAGAAGGTTCTTAGTGTTGTTTGAGAGTGTAGGGGCGACGGCGCGTGCGGGAGGCCCATCTATATTGGTCCCAAAGCCGTTGAGCTATGCTCTGGTGCGTGAAGACGCGTTCCCCGCTCTCTTCGATCACCAGCTCGCGAGTAAGCCACTCTAAACGCAGCTCGGCCTCCAACGGGCATTTGCCGTCGCAGATAGCCGCCGCGACGACTTCAATCTGTTCTTCGATAAGATCCCGGAGGACTTGGATGCGGGGTAATGCGTCCATTGTGCTGCTCTCCGGCTGAGAAAAATGGCGGGCCACTTTACGCTCTAAGTTCCGGCTGGCACCTACCAGAATTGGTCGGCCGCCGAAGGGCTCCGCCTTCTCCGCTGCGAGCCTCTCTTGCCAAGCGTCCCATTGCTTCTCCGTGCCGCCGTTTGCGAAATACGCCTCGTGGTCATCGACCGCGTCCTCATCAGAGACAGCGCCCAACGACTCACCGCTTATCGCATCCCGCACGAATTGAGGGATGGCGGGCAACGTGCGCGCCTTATACGCCTTGGTCAGTGCAGCCGTGTCAGAACGCTTGCCGTATGTCTTCCCGTCGTGAATACGCGTCACGCCCGGCGCCACAACGTACCCGCCAACTCCCTTAACGTCGGTCTCGCAGTCCCGCTTCAGCTTACCGGCGCTGCACCCTAGCCTGTCGGGATTAGAGAAATAGAGATGCCGCCCGCCGCGTTGGGTCCGCACGGCGACGGTTTTCTTGGGCAACTCACCGTTTCGTTCGACGAATAAGTCGAACAGCCTCACTCCATCGCGATGCTCGCCATTGCGCTCTTTCAGGTCGTTGTCTACCACTACAAGGCCGCTCGGCCCGCAAGCGATGGCCGGGAGGACATCAGGCTTCTCGCTCATCAAGCGCCGTACCGGCGCCCGGTTAGTTGTCGCACCGATAGCGAACGGCTCAAAT
This sequence comes from Bradyrhizobium sp. BRP20, assembly GCF_020194215.1. Lineage (NCBI taxonomy): Bacteria > Pseudomonadati > Pseudomonadota > Alphaproteobacteria > Hyphomicrobiales > Nitrobacteraceae > Bradyrhizobium > Bradyrhizobium sp. BRP20. The sequence continues at coordinate 1,228 of NZ_JADYVY010000049.1, forward strand.
CCGTGTTTGTCAAAGAACGCGCGACGCTTCGCTTCCCGCTCTTCCGCGGGAATTTGTGTGTCGAACTGACCGTGCGCGAGCGTCAACGGGACCTTGCTCTCCCCGTCGACAAAAAGGATCGCAATGCCTGCGTTCACAAGCTCAATCGCGATGCTCCTATTGTCGCTACGCGCCCGTCTACTCGCGCCCACTCGCGTTTCCAGTCGCGCACTTCCGCGTCGAGCGGTTTAGTCATTGCTGTAAGCCCTTCCGGTAATCGTTAGCTGGGCAGAAACCTCATTGTCGAGCTGTTCGACATCCCGCATTCTCTGGTCCACCGCCGCCTTGACATCTTCATACGAAAAGCCGTAACCGGCGGCCTCTATCTCAACCTTCAGGTCGTTCTTCGTGTCCTGATACTCTGCCTTCTGATCGGCAAAGATCTGCTCCACGTTAAACAGTCTCTCGATATAGCGCTTCAGCGCCTCGCGACTCGCGATATGTGCGTTCGCCTTCTTACTTTTTTCTGATTCCTCGAATATTAATTCGACCTCAGAGGGGGCCTTCCTGATTCGAGAATCGCCAGCACTACCTTCCCGTGCTGGTCAATAAATAGCTTCCCGTCGCTACCCTGAATCGCGGGCGCGATCAGCGTTCGTCCGATATGGTCAACCCCCTTGAAGTGGGCGGTGGCTGTGCCGGATCGCGTGTGCGTCATGATTGCTAGTCCTCTTGGGGTTTACGCTGCGGCCTTGGTGGCAGCGCGTTTGTGGCTATGGGTAGCGTGCGCCGTGGCCGCACGCTTTGCGGTTTTCGTTTTGGTCGGTAAAACGATCTAATTGATCAGCTTTGTTAGCTCGGCCTTCGACTGGCCGACGCGCCCATCCAGTTCATCAGCTCTGGCCGAAACCAGTAGAGCAACAAGACGCTGAGCCTGATTGGGGTCGAGTCTGCCGAGCAGATCGCGGTTCGCCTCATCATTACGGCCCAACTCGTCGAGTGCCCTCAAAACGCCGCGCGCAAGCGGTCGAATACGCCTGGACTTCGCTTCGGCATTGGCATCGTTGATACCCGCGTCAATGAATCGATTCTCAATTGCGTGCAGTAGTGCATGCTGGGCATCTGACTTCAGTGCGGCGATAGCGTGAGCGGAGGTTGCGCCGTCGAACAGCGATCCCACCTCAATTTCTCGGAGGTCCGGTTTGGTTCGGCCGCGACGCTGCTTTGTGCTGAGCCACTGACCGACCTCACGCTGAGCGGCTTGCAGCTCTGCTCGACCTCGGGCGATCAACACACGGGCCTGCTCGACGCTCACACCTGCGGCCTTAGCGATCTGATCGCGCGCATCGGTGAAGCCTAATGATCTCAAGCTAGCATCTGCCCAAGCAGCCAGGATCGGCCGCTCAAGCTTCGAGGCTCGCTGCAAGCGCTTCAGACACTCGCGCGCGATATGCTCACGAGTCGCCGCTGTGGCTCTGGACTGCAAAGCGGCCTCGATCAACCGCCGACGAGCGCGAAGCTCCGAAAGTTGTAAACGGTGGACGTGCCTCTCGGGGCCGAACAATTCCACATCGTCACCATCGAACGCACTGCGTGCGTCGACGATGGATGTGAGCTTCGACTCGCCTAGTTCGTTTGGAAGCGGGGCGAACGGCACCTCTTTTTGTACGTGAGGGGAGGGTGCGAACATCTCCGAGGTTGCGCGGCGCAATGGCGTTTCGCGGGGGCTGCTTACGGTGTGGCGACGCCAAGTTGCGGCGGCGGTGGTTGGCAAGGCGTCGAACTTCGTGCCAATCCAAATTGGTGCCGAGAGCGGTAGCGGGACAGCCGGCGAGCCCGAGCGTATTTCGCGGCTACAGACGAAGCCTTTGGAGATCGCCGCGCTGCCGGCCAAGGTTTGCGGGGTTGTCGAGATCGAGGTGAACGGGGCGCGCATCCGGGTCGAGCCCGGCGTGGAGCTGGCGACGCTGTCGACCGTGCTGGCGGCGCTTCGGGGCATCCGGTGATTGCGCTACGCTCTGACCTCAAAGTGGTGCTGGCGACACAGCCGGTCGATTTCGCAAGTCGGTGCATACGCTGTCCGCACTGGTGAGCGAAGCGCTGCGTGCGAACCCGTATTGTGGCGACGTCTTCGTGTTCCGCAGAAAACGCATGGACAGAGTGAAGCTTCTGGCGTGGGACGGCAGCGGCATGGTGCTGGTGACGAAGTGGTTGCACCAGGGGCACTTCACCTGGCCGCCGATCCGCGACGGCGTGGTGCATCTCAGTGCGACGCAGCTCGCGATGCGGACGCGCGTCTCACCCAAGCCTGTGAAGCAGCCGGCCGTTTTCGGCTGAGAGGAGAGGATTTCGCTGGAGCCTGTGGCGCGCGGATGTATGGTCCGTTCATGGCGATTCGCCCGGACGTTCTCCCGACTGATCCAGCCGCTCTAACCGAGATGGTGCTGGCGCTTGACGCCGAGAACGAGAAGCTGCGTGTTGCGATGCAGACGCTCAAGGAGATGATCTTCGGGAAGCGCTCGGAACGGCTTGCCACGCTCGTGGCCGAGCAACTTGCGCTTGAGCTTGACGATCTTGAGACAAGTGTCACGCCGCTTGCAGCTGCCAACGACGATGTGCCTGCGGCGAAGCCGGCCGATAAGCCGCGCAAGAAGGCGCGCCGCAACATCGGCGCGTTGCCCAAGCCTCTGCCGCGCTGTGAGCAGGTCCTGGAGCCGGAGGTGACGGCCTGCCCGTGCTGCCAGGGCCAGCTTCACAAGATCGGCGAGGACGTCAGCGAGGTGTTGGACGTGATCCCGGCGATCCTGCGCGTGCTGCGCACGATCCGTCCCACATACGGCTGCCGCGGCTGCACTGATGGCGTGGTCCAGGCGAAAGTGCTGCCGCGCCTGATTGAAGGCGGCATGGCGTCGACGGCCCTCGTGATCCACGTGGTGGTCTCGAAGTTCGCCTGGTATTTGCCGCTTTACCGGCAGGTTCAGGTCCTCGCCGGCCAGGGCATCCATCTTGACCGCGCGACACTCGCCGGTTGGGTCAAACGCGCCGCGTGGTGGCTCAGGAGCCTTTATGAGCTGCAGCTGCGGATGATTCAGGCCGCGCCGCGCGTGTTCTGCGACGAGACGCCGATGCCGGTGCTCGATCCCGGACGACATCGCTCCCGCATCTGCCAGTTCTGGGCGCATGCTATGGATGACCAGCCATGGGGTGGCCCCTCGCCGCCGGCGGTTGCCTACGTATTCGCCGACGGCCGTGGCACCGAGGAGATCGCCGGACAGTTGACGGGCTTTTCCGGCATTCTGCAGGTGGACGGTTATGCCGTCTGCAAGGCGCTGGCCCGCGGTCATGGCGGCGCGATCCAGCTCGCCTTTTGTCTCGCCCATGCCCGATGCAAATTCGTCGAGGTGTACAAGACCACGCAGTCGCCATTCGCGCGCGAGGTGATTGAACGGCTGCAGGCGGTCTATGCGACCGAGGCAGTGATCCGCGGCAGTAGTGCGGAGCAGCGGCTGGCCGCCCGCCGCACCAGGAGCGCGCCGTTGATGGCGGCGCTCAATGCGCGACTGACCGAGATCGTCGGCCAGCTGTTCTCCCAATCGAAGCTGACAGAGGCGATCAACTATGCGCTCAATCACTGGGACGGACTGACGCTGTTTCTCCGCGACGGCCGCGTCGAGGTCGACTCCAACACAGTCGAGCGTTCCATGCGCCCGATTGCCATGGGAAGACGCAACTCCTTGTTCAGCGGCAGCGAAGGCGGCGCCGAGAGCTGGGCCATCCTGGCGTCGATCGTGAACACCGCAAAGCTCCATGAGCTCGATCCGCAGGCCTATCTGACCGACGTGCTGGAGCGCATCGTCTCCGGGCGAACCAAGAGCCATCAACTGCACGAGCTGCTCGCCTGGCACTGGAAGGCGGCGCGCCAGCGCACCGCACAGGCCGCTGCGTGAGCCCACGTCGCCATAAAGCATCGTCATCGATGGCCGCCGCCGCGATGCCACTTGCGGAACTCGAGCGATGGCTGCAGGCTCGAGTCGATCAGCATCCTGCCGCCACCAATCTCCCCATGCTCGACGGCTACGTCGCCGCAATCGTGGCCGGACCGGTGTCGATGAGCCCACTCGACTGAATCTGCCCGCTGCTTGCCATTGATGCCGATGCCTTCAACCACGGCGGCACCCCGGAGTTTGCAGCCTTATCGGCCGTCGCGCTGTGCCACAACGACATCAGCAACACCCTCTCGACCGCACCCGACAGGTTCGCGCCGATGTACCGGCGCAAACCCAGTGGAGACGTCGATCCGCGACCATGGTGCCAAGGCTTCTATGCCGCGATGCGGCTCAAGCTATCGGCGTGGGCGCCGTTGCTGGACGCCAGCAACGTCAATCACGGCCTACTTCTGCCCATCCTGCTGCACTGTCGCGACGATCAGGGCCGTCCGCTGCTTGGACCACCACGAAGCGGCCGCGAGACCAAGAACTTTCTGCGTAACGCCCACGCCGATATTCCGGCGGCGGTCGAGGCCTTGCGGCAATACTGGATGCCGATCCGCTACGCCCGCGCTCGCTGATCACCGCGGACGTGGGAACTCATCCGGTTACGTTAGAGTCCCGTTGGGTATTGCAGCCAGGCCGAACTTTGGACCATTCAGAACTAGCATTACAGTTGCATCTTCCTGAAGGTTCTGAATCCATGGGCGACCATGATTCGGGATCTGATGATTGGTGGCGCGTCAGTTGAAGATACGCTGACGCTGTGGGCTTCGGCGTTGCGAGATATCAAGC